>JAQUPD010000004.1 GCA_028716785.1 Fidelibacterota bacterium | reverse complement strand
TTGTTTGTCCATGTTAATGGTTATTCCATATCGATTTGTTCAGGATTCATAAATTTTTTGGCATACCATAGATAACCCTTGGATTCTTTAAAAAAAGCAAAAAGATTGGGATCGATATGATTTTCACGTACCATTATTTCCATAATTTTCATAGCTTCAGAAAGGGTTTTCCCCTTTTTATAGGGGCGATCAGGAGCCGTAAGGGCTTCAAAAATATCTGCCATTGCCATGATACGAGCGGGTAATTCCAAATTTTCTGCACGGAGCCCTTTAGGATAGCCCGAGCCATCCAGGTGTTCATGATGTTTTGCCGCATAAGAAGGAACATTTTTTAATTTTTTCGGAAAGGGAAGGCTTGAAAGCATTTTATCGGTTACAACAACATGATAATTAATAAGTTGCCGTTCATGATCTGTCAGCGTTCCCCGAGGAATGGTTAAATTTAAAACCTCATCCTCTGAAAGCAGTGGATGTTTTTTCTCATTAATCATAACCGTTTTTTGGGCAATGTGATGAATACGTTCCTTGTATTCTTCTCGTAAAAATTCTGTTCCCTCATTCATGTGTTGTATAAAAGAAAAATCTTCCTGGATCTCCTGAATCGCTGCTTGAAGGTCTTTCAACAGCATGTTTCGTTTTGCATTTTCAGAATTGGAATCTAGATTTCCTGCTAATTTTCTCCACATTTCAAGTTCAAGGTCTTTTTTCAACAATTCAAACCGAAGATATACACAGTGAAGTCTATCATAAATAGTCTCCAGCTTTGTCGACTTATCAACGATATACTCAGGTGTCGTTATTTTGCCAATATCGTGAAGCCATCCTGCAAAACGTATTTCATTAATCTGTTCGTCACTAAAGGAAACATCTTTATAAAAGCCTTCATTACTTTCAGACAGTTGTTGAGCAAGGTATTGTGCTAATTCAGCTACCCGTTCAATATGTCCTCTTGTATATTTTGATTTTTCATCAATGGCAGATGCAATAACTTGAATAATAGCGTTTAGCAAGGCTTCCAGATCATGAATAAGGCGATTTTCAGTAATGGCCACGGCTGCCTGGCTGGCAAGGGCTTCTGTTAAAATTTGAGACTCTGTTGTAAAGGGAACAGTTTCTCCTTCTCTATTCTTCGCATTAATCAGCTGAAGCACCCCAATCACTTCATTGAGATGATTTAACATGGGCACAGCTAACATTGATTGGGTTCGATATCCTGTTTTTTGATCAAAAAGACGTGTTCCCGCAAAGTTAAACTCTTTTACATGATATACATCTTCAAAACTAAGCTTTTCCTTTTTTAGAGCAACATACGCAGCAACCATTTCAAGATAAGGCATTCCCTCTTCCGTATAGAGTGTTATGGGATCCCAATTAATCGGATTCCCTGATGTTCCCCCCATGCGAATATTCATTGAATCGGTGTGTACAATGCTAAAGCAGAGTTTTTTTTCATCATCTGCCATCATATACAGGGTAGCGGCATCTGCCTGGGTTATTTTTTTCGCATAAGTAACTATCTTTTCAAGAAGGGTGTCTTGATCTTTTTCCGTACTGAGGGATGTCCCTACAGAGATAAATACCTTTACTTGTTCCTGGAGTTGACGGATAATATCAAGGAGTTCATCCTTTGATTTAGAACGCAAGGCATAGGATGATTGGAGACGTAAATCCATCTTAGAAGAGATCAAAGTATATAAGTTTTATTTCACGGTTGAAAGATTCAACATTATCGCCCCATATAAGATTATTAAACTCAATTTCAAGGTAGAGATTATCTGTAAGACCAATACGTGCACCTGCATTTAAAAAACCATAGCCTGATGAAATTTTAAATTTTTCAAGGTCGGAAAATTTCTCATAATTCAAGGCAGCATCGTACTCGACCATCAGAGAAAATTGAGGATTGAGTTCCATGGCAGCGCCCAGAAAAAAAGAGGGAATATGCGATTCTTCTGCTTGTTCAAGGCTGTAATTGATACCTCCATGAAGGCTCGTGTTTCCAAGAAATTGCCAGTTTTTACTCGCCACCGCATAAAAGCCGGGAGAAGGAATTTCATAATGTTCATCGATATAACTTCCATATCCTTGGGACGAAAAGCCAATGGACACACCTGGAATTTTTAGTCCCTCATCAATTACCCGATATTTCACCTGTACGCCAGGCTGGGGATTCCAACTAATGGCTTGATTGCCAATAATATGTGACCCTCCATAAGAAATCCCCATTAAAAAACGATCAGTAAGTCCGACAAAAGCCCCAATAAGAACTCCCCCATGAGTAGTAAAGCGCAAATCGGTCATATAACTGCCCCGAGCAAGCGTTGCTACAGTAGGAGTGTTAATTAACTGTGTTGGTGCTGGAACGTATTGTGCTCTTAACATGCTCCCTAAACACAAAGCAAGAATCGTTATTTTTATACACTTTTTCATGGCTACCCCTTTCTATCCCACATTATTTAAGGTTACAAATAAGTCCTTTAATTTCTTATAATAATTATCCCAAAGCCGATTTTCAAGGCACATTTTTTGTTGCTCTATTAACATTTCAACTGCTTTTTTCCTATCCCTGATGATTTGGGTGAGAAATTTTATGAGATCTTTATTATTTCGCATGATAAGTATCTGTAGGATTTCTTCCCATAGATCCAACATTTTGTATTGAGAAAAAATGGCTTCTTTAAGGGCTTGCGAAATTTTTTCCTGTTCTTCCATAAGATTTTTTTTGATAGTACTAAAAATATCATCCAAACAAAGTATTCTGCGAAAAGTGTTAATAATATTTTCCACAATGTTTATCTCTTCTTCCCAAAAAGAATCGTTGGAACCCATAGCTCGTAAATAAGCATGAAGCGTCTGAAATTGTTGAAGAAATTCACCCGGAACTTTCATTGAGAGCTTATCTAAATCCGAAATGTTAAAAAGAACAAGAGGTAAAAGATAGTCGAGAGACGCTTTCATAAGTTCATTAGGATTGTTTATGGTATTGGAGAGACTGTTAATTTTCTGAAAAAAGAGATTTTTGCGTTGGGGATGAAAACTTTGTTCAAGCTGATATGAAAGTTTTTTTTGCCGTTCAAAAAATTCTTCACGATAGAAGGTTTCAATATACAATGCCCCTCGTAGTGCACCTCTCCTGTTTTGATAGGTGGATGTTTCAAAATAATTTACCCGATCTTGATAGTGGCAATACACCTGACAAATATTTAATACGCGCTGGAAAACAGAGGTTTCTTCAAAGAATTCTTTCTTCCCTGTGGCGATGCTTAAAAGATGAGCAGAAACAAGGCATTCACGAATGGATTCAGTGAGTACAGTGCTTACTTGATCATCATCAAGATGTTCTTTTATAGTATTTGCCGATTGATAGGCATGATGGAGCGATTCTAAAAAAAAATCCTTTAAGACTGAGATCATATTACCTCATTGTCATGTTTCTTATTTCATTCAAAAGAGGGGATGCATAACAAATCAATCGACCTTTATTCACGTCAAACGTCTCAAAAAATGTGATAAGAGCGCAATCTCCCTGTTTCATTTGAAATCCTTTAAAAACATCCAACCCAATAAAACTACATAAAAGCTGCCCCAGCGTTGGTTGATGACCGATAATCCACAAACTTTGTAGCACTTTTAGCGCTTTAAGCCAGGAAACAATTTCTCCTACAGAGCCATCTTGAAGTAAAGCATTTTTTGAAATTTGGGATTCCGGAATTTTGAAACTGTCGCAGAGGAGTGCGGCTGTTTGCCAGGTTCGAACAGCAGGACTAACAAAAATTTCATTGGGTTTTGGAAATAACGGGTAAAGATATGGGAAAAATGCTAAGAGTTGTTTGCGGCCTTCATCCGTCAAATTGCGATCTGTATCACTTTCGTGATGCCGGCTCCGGAGTTCCGCAATACCATGACGCATAAGAACAAGATTCATACGGATACCTGATAATTGTTGATATTGAAATGTAATGATTTTTAATACCTAAATCGACCCTTACTCATGTCGGATACCTTGATAATTTGGATCGATTTCTCGAAGAAAGGCATCCATTTGATGTTGCACAATTTCAGAAAAACGTCGCCGCTCTTCCAACGATGAATCATCATAATTTGGAATAATTGGTTTGCCAATTTTATATCGGATATCAATGCGACGTAAAGAGAGAATGCGAAGAACATGGGGAACAAGGGGTGCATTGTCATACCATGCAACCCAATCTCGCTGTTCCAGAGAAAAGGGCGCACCATTGATTGCTGTTACTTTGCTCACTACAGGCAAAACAGGAACTTTTAGACGGTTTGCAGGGACAAACAGGGCAGACTTAAAAGGTCTGAGGTATGTGCCATCGGTTGTGGTTCCTTCTGGATAAAAAACAATATTGATCCCTTTTTTTAATGTTTTGATTAATTCCTCGATATAAGTTCCGGATAAGCCACCTTTCTCGCGCTCAACAAAAATGGTCCCTATAAGTCTAGTAACCCATCCAATAAGTGGCCATGTGCGAACCTCTGCTTTTGAAACGGGCACGGCAGGAATAATTGATAAAATACACACACTCTCTACATAAGAATAATGGTTTGAAACAATTAAAAAACCATTTTTTGGGGGAATGTTTTCTTTCCCTTCAACTTGAAGATGAATTCCACAAATTTTTCGGAGAAAGGCTGTAAATGGTTTTATAGCATAAAAAATCATTTTATCTGCTTTTATCGGACTAAAAAGACAGATAATTCCCTTAAAAATCCCCAAAAAAACAATACATATAATGAAAAGAAAAAATAAAACAATAAGTTTAAAGGTAACGCGAAGGGTTTTCATGGAGAATCATATTCCAGTGTTTAACTGAGATTCGATGATATATTTATGCTGGGCTTCTTTTTCCGCAAGTTTTAAAAAGAGATCTCTTGTTGAAGATCCGATTGATGCTTTGTTTGCAAGGATTAAATAGAGGTTCCGTGCATCATTTTCAAAATTAGCTGCCATCACAAGAACATCCTCTGGCATAAAGTTTTCTAATGTTTCTTGTATTTCCCTCTTATCATGAAGATGTAAATCAATGACCGGTTCATCACTTTTTTGAAGAAATTTATCAAGGAAAAGGGGTTCTAGCTTTTGGCGGTATTCTTCCTCCATTCGCTTTAGCGACAGAAGTATTTCTCGTGTTTCAGGTTTTGTTACACGATGTGCTTTACCCCATATCCTTTTAAGTGTCTCCTTAAAATTGGTTGGAACGAATCATCTCCTGAACATTTTCTACCAATTCACTTCGTGGATATTTTTCGAGAAAGGATTGAAAGACCTCTAGACTCTTTTCTTTTTGACCAAGTTTTAAATAAGAAAGTCCAATTTTATAGTACGCATGGTCGGCTTTATTGCCATCAGGAAGGGTTTCCACTTTTTTAAAGGCTTCAATTGCCTGGTGATAATTCCCCACAGAATAATAAGCTTCGCCGATCCAATATTGACAGTTATCAGCATACGCATTGTTAGTAGAAATGTTTAGCAAGTCGTTGAATTTCTCGATGGCTTGATAAGGCTTTTTCTCTGTAAGAAGAAGATCCAGTCCTTCCTGGTAACGCTGGAGATATTCCTCGCGGGAAAGCGTTGTTCCAATTTCATTCAAGTTTTGATCAGCTTGCTGTTCAACATATTTTCTATCAGAAACATGCTGCGTTTGAGGTGGCTGATTTTCAGCCATTATTTTCATAAGATTTTTCTGTGTTTCTTCAATGGCAGCCATCTCCAAAATCTTTGCCAGTGAATCTTGCGATGTTTTTATTTGGTTTTGAAAAATATCATTCTTCTCAGATAACTCAGCAATTTTTACTTCTAACTCTTCTACCGTTTTTTGCATGGCTTCAAGTTCAGCATGTAATGAATCTTGACCATTTTCTAATTCCTGAATTGTTGTTTTTAAGTCGTTGATTTCACTTTCAATGATAAGTGCTTGATTTTTTAGTTCAAGATTTTCTTGTGTTTTTTCCTGAAGTTCTTGCTCTTTTCTGCGCAGATCATCTTCTGTCCGCTGCATTTTTTCAACAAAAATACTTGGCTTTGTTCCACTGCACGAAAAGAAAAAAAGAGTCGAAATTAAAAGAAAAAAGAGCATAAATGATGGTTTTACTCTTTTTTTAATCATGTTGCCTCCTTTATATACTCTTGAAGTTAATCTTACCATTTTTCTTATTGATGTGTTACTGTTTTATGTACTTTATTTTTTATGCGTCCATCTCTTTTGCATGGTTGTAAGATAAGACTCTTTGAGAAAAGTGTCTTATCTTTTTTGCTGCTTTTTGCGTGATTGCTAAAGCAAAAGTGATATTTGGTAAAATCTATTTTTATCCTCTTCCATCCACAAGTATCACATTGTTATTGGCATAACGCATACTTTTTCTTTTAGACACTCTTTCAAAGATAAAACATTAATTTTCTAATAAGGAATCTCTCTTTGCTCAATACTCAGACGGGTATATAAGCGGGGATCTTTTAACGTCCCTGCTTGTCGTTTATCATTTTGAATAGCGCAAAAAACCACACAAAGGGGCAAAATCACCCATCTCAGAAGAAATAAATTCAATTTTTGCGCCGGTATCCAAGGCTAAATAGATTAGTTCATCGGTAAGATCTACTGTCAGAATCATTGGGTTTCCGCAGTTTGGACACATTTTTTCTCCATGGATTGTAGTATATTGACATTGTTTGCAGATACGTCCCTTCGTATGGAACTTATCGTGAATCAAGAGCATATCTATTTGCCCTTGTTTTAGAGATTCTTCTGTTTCCTGAAGTCCTACGACCCCTTTAAAATTTTTATAATATTCATCGGCAAATTTGTCCAAAAGTTCTTTTTCATAGGAAGCTCGACACTGGGGAATTTCTTTATCCACGAGGAGAAAAACCTTATCCATCGGAAGATTGGGATCAATGGGGATTTCAGCGCTAATTTTTTTCTTCAGCTCAGGTTTTAAGTAATTTTTAAAGTCTGCTATACATTCCCTAAGGCCGCCAAGAATAATCCAATCAAAATGATAGTCTTTTTCAAATCCCTCAACCTGAGCAACAATATTTTTATAGTGCCTTGCCACCGCTTCTTCACGGCGACGTTCATTTTTTCTTTCTTCCATTCCTCCAAAACCACGATCATTGGCATCCTCAGGAAGAAGATTTACTACACTCCATAATTCTTCCTTTTTACCCAGTCGATTCGCCAAAATTTTTGCTTTTCCCTGGTCCACCAGGATAATGGCATAATTTCGTTCATAACTGATTCCTTGAAGAAGTGGTCTTATATACGGCTGATATTGGATAACCATCATATTTTCAACAAGAAAACCAAGATGAATTACTTTCCATACGTCAGCTTGACTCGAAGAGACAATCATCACCGAAAAAAGTCCTTCAGGAAGCAAATTGTTTAAATATTTATTAATGTTTTCAATGTCTTTTTCAACGGAAACTTTTTCTTCTTCTGAAAGATTTTTGTAAAATGTTTTATCCTTTTTTTGTTTAAACATATTATTTACAACTATGTCGGCATTTCTTAATTTTTGTGATGATGAGATATCCAGGTAAACAGTTGTTACAGGGTTTCCCTCCATTTTTAGCGCTTGCAAAGATTGAATTAGCTTTGCAGGATTCATATCTTTCCTCCTTTTTTATGTTCTTACTAATTAATACTTGTTATGAATGATTTAAGGTTAGCGCTATCATTTCTTATTTAATATACTTCATGTTCCTTTCACTTTTCAAGAGTTTTACTTTGTATTCTTAAGAATGTTGCTTTTTATTTCCCCTCTTTTCTTTTACTTTTAAAGAATAAAGGAGGTGCTATGAAATCAGTTACAAAATACCTCACATTCAACATCCCAGTCCGTATGGACTTTGTAAATATTACCTCGCAGGTTGAAGAGGTAGTGCGAAATTCCACAATTCAGGAAGGATTATGTCTTGTGAATGCTATGCATATTACGGCATCTGTTTTTATTAATGATGATGAGCCTGGGCTTCATGAAGATTATAAACGATGGTTAGAAGCATTAGCCCCTTATGAACCAGGAACAACGCGATATGCGCATAATAGAACTGGCGAAAATAATGGTGATGCTCATCATAAGCGACAAATAATGGGTCGGGAGGTTGTTGTTGCCATCACAAACGGACGTTTGGATTTTGGTCCTTGGGAACAAATCTTTTATGGAGAATTTGATGGTCGACGACCAAAGCGAATTTTAATAAAAGTGATAGGAGAGTAGTTTCCAAACAATGAACAATAAAAAAATCAAATCCCTTAGAGCGTGTATTGATACCCTTGATAAATCGTTGATCGATCTTTTACTCAAACGGATGGAACTTGCCTACGAAATAGGCAAAGAAAAGGGGAAGGCTGGCATCCCGATTCAGGTTCCGGAACGTGAAGAAGAAATTTATCAATCGCTAGAAAAAATCCATTCTCAATTTATTGATCCTGATGATTTAAAAGCTTTATTTTCACAGATTATTGCACTTGGCAGAAAAGCAGGCTATCAAGGTGTTGAAGAAGTCAACAAGAAAAGGAAGCTTTCATCGTGATAATTGTGCTAAATCCACATGTAAAAGAAGAACATATTGAGCGTATATCCGACTATTTGCATAAGCTCAATTTGAAAATCCATACATCTCAGGGTGAGGAACAGACAATTTTAGGTGTTATTGGTGATATCTCTTGTGTGGATATTGAAAAAATCAAAGGATTTGAGGGTGTTAATAAAGTTATTCGAATTTCAGAAAGTTATAAGCAATGTTCCAGAACCTTTAATCCGACAGATACGATTGTTTCTATTGGAAATGTGCCCTTTGGGGGAAAAGACATTGCCATCATTGCTGGACCATGTTCGGTTGAAAATGAAAAAATGATTCATAAACTTGCGATGGAAGTGAAACGCTATGGTGCCCATGTCTTACGAGGAGGAGCTTTTAAGCCTCGATCATCCCCTTACACTTTTCAAGGTTTAGGTGAAACTGGATTAAAATATTTGCGGGATGCGGCCTTTTCAGCAGGAATTCCCAGCGTATCAGAAATCATGACTATTGGAGATATTGACCTTTTTTACAACTATGTGGATGCTCTTCAAGTGGGTGCTCGAAATATGCAAAATTATAGTCTGCTGAAAGCCTTAGGAACAATTGATAAACCCATTATTCTCAAACGAGGTATGTCTGCAACCATTGAAGAATGGCTGAATGCGGCAGAGTACATTGTGACGGGCGGGAATCAACGTGTGATCTTGTGTGAACGAGGCATCAGGACGTATGAAACCTCTACACGCTTTACGTTGGATCTTTCCTCAGTACCTGTGATTAAAAAACTTTCTCACCTTCCAATTATTGTTGATCCCAGTCACGCCATGGGAAATCGCGATTTGGTAATTTCTATGGCAAGAGCAGCTGTTGCTGCCGGAGCAGACGGGATTATGGTAGAAGTCCATGATGATCCCAATAATGCTCTTTCGGATGGCCCACAATCCCTATACCCCAAACAATTCAATCAACTGATGAAAGAGCTTCATATTATAAGTCAAGTCATTGGTCGTGGAGTGATAAAACAATGAATGATCGCGAATTTTCAGTCATTGGCTATGGACGTTTTGGCCGGCTCATGGCATCTATTCTTTCCCGTTATCATCCCGTTTTTGCCTATGATATCCAACCTTTTACTCCCGGAAAAAACATAAAAAAAGCCACTCTTAAAGAGGTGCTTGAAAAAGATGTTATTTTTCTTTGCATTCCCATCTCTTCCATTGAATTCTTTCTCAAAGAAAACCGAGACAAAATTAATCCGTCGGCTACCGTTATTGATACAGCATCCGTTAAGGTCTATCCCGTGCGTTGGATGGATGAATATATTCCCTATATTCCTCACCTTGGTATTCACCCCCTTTTCGGTCCCGATAGTTATGCAATAAACCGAGTGAATCTTATTATTCTAACCCCGTCAGAACAATATCCAAATCTAGCTAAAAAATGGCGGGATATTTTTCAGGAATGGCATTTTTTTACCCGAATACTAACACCGGATGAACATGATAAAAGTATTGCAGAATCGCAGGGATTAACGCATTTTATTGGAAACATTTTATTAACGTTAAATCTTCCCGAAACAAAAACACCTACAAAGGGTTATGGCATGCTTCGTGCTGTTGAAGAATTTTGCAGTAATGATACTCATCAGCTTTTTCACGATATGCTTATGTATAATGATCATTCTTCCGAAATGTTTAGAGCATTTATGAAAGCAACCCATTCCGTGGCTTCCCTGATTCGTAAAGAATCCTTTAATGGACAGAAAGACAAAATTCGTATTGGTGCCATGGGTGATGAAGGAAGTTTTTCCCATGAGGCTGCTCTTCAATTTATAAAAGAGAAACAAATTGCCAATGGAGAAGTCCTTTGCCTTACGACTGCAGAAAATGTTTTGGACTATTTGGAACTTGGAAAAATCGATATTGGGTTAATGCCCATTCAAAATGCTGTTGGGGGAGTGGTACAAGAAACATTGACCCATCTAGCAAGAACTCAATGTAAAATTTCGGGACATTTTCCTTTTTTGGTAAAACAATGCCTTTTGGCGCATCTGGATTTTGAAGGAGAACCGGCTGCAATTCATTCCCATTCTCAGGCTCTACGGCAGTGCAAAAGTTTTTTAAATACTCACTATCCAAATATCCCCCAAATTGAAGAATGCGATACGGCTGCTGCTGCAGCCATGTTGGCACGAGGCGAAATTCCCAAAAATGCTTTTGTGATTGCTCCTGAAACGTGCGCAAAATTATATAATTTGAAATTAATTCAGTCCAATATTCAGGACCTGGATTACAACATCACAGATTTTATTACTGTTATTATCGATGACTGAAAGCATGTGCACAATAAATCCTGCAAAGTACGTAAGGGGAAAAATTTCTCTCCCAGGTGATAAGTCAATAAGTCACCGCTCACTTATTTTTGCAGCCATCGCCAAAGGAAAATCTAAAATCCGATCCTTAAATACAGGCGTGGATGTGCTATCTACCATTGCTTGTCTTCAAAAAGTTGGTGTTCATTTTCAGCTTGGTCGCTATACGGTTAATGTTAATAGTCCTGGCCTTTTTGACTGGCATGCTGAAGATAAAACAATGTTTAACTGCGGAAATTCTGGAACAACGATTCGTCTTCTTTCAGGTCTACTAGCAGGTCAAACGTTCTCTTCCATTTTATATGGCGATGAATCTCTTTCGCGTCGACCGATGGAACGAATCATTGAACCTCTTACTCAAATGAATGCGATCATTAAAAGTACCGATAACCATCTCCCTTTAACTATTTATCCTTCAAAACTTAAAGGAATTCACTATACCTTACCCGTTGCAAGTGCGCAGGTTAAGTCGGCTATTCTTTTTGCTGGACTTTTAGCTGATGGGAAAACGCATGTAACAGAACCTGTTCCGTGTCGGGATCATACAGAACGTATGATGAAAATGGTGGGAATCCCCATTTTTAAGAAAAAAAACACATGGACTGTTCATACACTTAAACGGCCAATCCCGGGTTTTGAATACAGTGTGCCTGCCGATCCTTCTTCTGCAGCTTTTTGGGTTGCAGCCGCTTTACTTTTACCAGACAGTCATCTTGTTTTACAAAATGTGAGCTTAAACCCAACACGCATTGCATATCTTCAGCTTTTAAATAAGGCAGGGGCTACTATTAACGTGTCCAATGAACAAAATAATTATGAACCCTTTGGGGATCTTCTGGTAAAAAGCTCCTCACTCCAAGGCTTTTCAATTTCTTCAAATACAATTCCAGGGCTCATTGATGAGATTCCAATTTTAGCCCTCGTTGCCACTCAAGCCCACGGGACAACCCACATTCGTGGCGCCCAAGAACTTCGCGTTAAAGAAAGCGATCGTATTGCAACAACAGTAACGTGTCTTAAAACACTAGGCGCCTCAATTGAAGAACACCAAGATGGCATGACAATTCATGGACCTACACCTCTCAAAGGCGGCAAAGTCAATGCTTTTATGGACCATCGAATTGCTATGACCATGGTAATTGCAGGATTGATTGCTTCTGAACCAGTATACATCGAAGATTATTCAGTTGTGGATATCAGTTACCCGGATTTCTTCGAGACTCTTGAAAAAATTCGATATTGACCCATGAAACTCGGAATTCTTGGACATCATATTGCCTATACCATTAGTCCTGTGCTTCATGAGCTAATTTGTAAGGAAGCCAATCTTTCACCCGTTGAGTATTCGCGCTTTGATATTCCTCCTCAAGAACTTTACACAACACTCAAAAAACTTCAAACAGAAGGTTACACAGGTGTAAATGTCACAACACCTTATAAAAAAAGTGTCTTCCCGTATGTAACGTCTCTTAGCGATGAGGTAAAAAAATGTGGCTCCGCCAATACACTCTGTTTTACCAAGGAGGAAATTCAAGCCTCGAATACCGATTTATCTGGATTGATTCGCGTTCTCACCAATTTTCCTCTCGCATCCTACCAACAATTTGTTCTTTTTGGTTATGGTGGCGTTGCCCCAGCTGTGGTCTACGCCCTTAAAGCTTTGGGGGTTCAAAAAATTGCTGTGACTGGAAGATCCCTTGAAAAAATTCAGGAATTTTGTCAACAGTTTAACGTTTCAAGGTATCATCCCCAAAAAGACTCTCTTGTGTCACCAACCCTTTGGATCAATGCCACACCTGTTGGTTCAGTGACTTATCCAGAAATCCCCCATGCTTTTAAAATAAATCCCACAAAGAGCGATTCCTTTCTTGATTTAAATTATGCTCCCCTTCCAACTTATTTTCAACGCTATTTTCAAACGTATGGTATTGAAACACACGATGGTCTTGGACTTCTTATTGAACAGGCTATTGACAGTCAAAGAATTTGGCGTAAAGATGCAAACTTTGGCAAGGGAATAAATCGCATGAAAATTCATAACAAATTAATAGAAAAATTGGAAGAACGATGATGAAACGTTTACAGTTTATCACCGCAGGTGAAAGTCATGGACCTGCCCTGAGTGTAATTATCCATGGACTTCCTGCAGGATTCCATGTAAAAGTAGATGATATTAACCATCAATTAAAACGCCGTCAATCTGGTTTTGGACGCGGCGACAGGATGAAGATTGAAACAGACCAAGTGGAGGTTCTTTCTGGTTTGAGAAATAGCATTACTCTTGGGAGTCCCCTTGCCTTTATCATTCGAAATCGGGATTTTGAAAATTGGAAAGAAATAATGGACCCCCTTCACGCTAAGACCTCTAAAAAAATATCTATCCCTCGACCAGGACATGCTGATTATGCAGGCATGATAAAATATCAAACGGATGACCTGCGAAATATTTTAGAACGAGCAAGTGCACGGGAAACCGCTGCGCGGATCATTGTGGGGTCGGTGTGTCGACAATTTTTTGAGGATATTGGTATCTCTTTTTCATCCATCGTTACCCAGATAGGTACTGTATCCATTTCTGAAAATGATATTCCTCCTGTATCATCATGGCAACAGGCTGATACATCTCCCGTTCGCTGTCCAGATTTATTCACCTCTCAACGCATGATAGATGCCATTTCAAAAGCACAAAAAGAGGGCGATTCGCTGGGAGGAATTTTCAAAGTGGCTGTTCAGCATTTACCCATTGGATTGGGAAGCCATACCCAGTGGAATGAAAGATTAACATCTATGATTTCTTCTCACATTTTGGGAATTCCTGCTATCCGAGGCATTGCGTTTGGACTTGGATTTGACGTTGCAAATCTTCCGGGGAGTCGGGTCCATGATCCTTTTACCATCAAAGAAGGAAAAATCTCCCGTACTTCCAACAACTGTGGCGGCATTGAAGGCGGCATGAGCAACGGCTGCGACCTTCTTTTTTCTGCAGTTATGAAACCCATACCTACCTTAACAAAACCCTTATCCAGCGTGGATTTACAAACCGGGAAAGAAACCGTTGCCCACAAAGAACGAACCGATAGCTGTGCAGTACCAGCAGCATCTGTCGTCGCTGAAAATGTGACAGCTATTCCCTTGTTAGATGCCTTTCTTTTAAAATATGGAGGCGATAGTTGGGGAGAAACCTTAAAGCACTGGAAAGTCTCCCTATGACACTCTTTCTTGTTGGAATGATGGGAACCGGAAAAACTGTTGTTGGAAAAGCCCTTGCCAGTGCCTTGAATTATGACTTTATTGATTTGGATGTGTATTTGGAGAAAAAAACCAAGAGAACAATTTCTGAAATTTTTCAAACCAATGGCGAAGAAGTCTTTCGCAACATGGAACGAGACATAAAAAAAGATCCCTTTTTTATAGCTTCTAATCAGGTGATTGCTACAGGGGGAGGATTTCCTCTCGATGCCGAAAACTTGGTTTGGATGAAGCAAAAAGGGATAGTAATTTGGCTTATAGCAAAACCCGAAACAATTTACCAGCGAATAAAACACAGTAACAATAGACCCCTTTTACCGCAGCCTCTGAATCTCTCTCATATCCAGGAACTCATAGCAAAACGCACTTTTGTTTATAAACAAGCAAATTATTATATTCAAACCGACAATAAGTCAGTGAAAGAAATTGTACAAGAAATTCTCAAAAAGATAGACGAAAAAAATGCATAAAATACGAGTCGATTTACATGAACGCAGTTACCCAATCTATGTAAAAAATGGCATCCTGCCATTTGTAGGAAGTATTTTAAAACAAATGCAGATCAATCCTTGTGTTGCCCTTATTTCAAGTAAAAATGTCTCTGCGCTCTATAAAGATGTTGTCGAATTATCCCTTGTTCGTGAAGGATTTAATGTGAATTATATCCTAATGCCCAGTGGTGAAGCCAATAAAAACCTCGAAACTGTGCAGTATTTGTATGATAAAATGCTCGATTTAAAAATAGATCGGGGATCGACCGTCATTGCACTTGGAGGGGGTGTTGTTGGCGATACTGCAGGATTTTTAGCAGCAACCCTTTATCGTGGATTAACTCTGGTACAAATTCCCACAACCCTTTTAGCTCAAGTTGATTCTTCGATCGGTGGAAAAGTTGGGATTAATCATCCTCGTGGAAAAAATCTGATCGGCGCTATCTATCAACCCAAAATTGTTATTGTAGATCCCACCGTTCTTAAAACCTTGGATTTCCGTCAACGTGTTTCAGGATTTGGCGAAGTGATTAAATATGGGTTCATTCGTGATCGTATTTTTACCCAATTCCTTCTGGAAAATTCTTTGGATATCCTCTCTTTGAAAAATCTTGACCATGTAAATGCAGCGATTATTCGGGCTATTGAAATTAAGTCCTTTATTGTCTCTGCCGATGAATATGAATCCAATTTACGGATGGTATTAAATTTTGGTCATACCATTGGCCATGCCATTGAGCAAGCAGCGGGATATGGAACGTATACACATGGAGAAGCCGTTATTATTGGTATGTGTGGAGCATTAAACATTAGTGCTGAAATGGGTCTTTTACCTGCCGAAACAGCAAAACAATACATACAATATCTCCAAAAAATCCCCATTCCGGGATCCTTGAAAAAATATAGCAACGACAACATGTATGAAGCTATCACCCATGATAAGAAAATTCGGGATGGGAAAATTCAATTTGTGCTCCTGCAAAAAATCGGCGATGCTGTTATCCGCAATGATGTCCCCAAAAAGATGATTTATAATACCTTTGATTGGTTAAAAGAACTTCATTTTGCAAAAGAATACTGAAAAAAAGATCAAAATTCTTGTGTTAAATGGCCCTAATCTTAATATGTTGGGTCATCGCGATCCTGTTTATTATGGGCGATTAACCCTTGATAAACTGAATAAACTTATCCGTCAAAAAGCGCAAGAACTCAATGTGGATATTAAATTTTACCAAACAAACCATGAAGGTAATCTTGTAACACTCATCCAACGACAGAGAAAGTATGTAGATGGTATTTTGCTCAATGCTGGTGCTTATACCCATACCAGTATTGCCATTCGGGATGCCATAGAATTGATAAAAATACCTGTTGTTGAAGTTCATCTTTCAGATATTAATGCCCGTGAACCATTTCGACGTGTTTCACTGATCCATGATGTATGTATTGCTACTTTTTCTGGTGAAAAAGAACAAAGTTACTTGAAAGGACTCGAATTTTTAGTGAACAAGATAAGAACCGAAAATTTGTAACTTTCTTCTTTTAACGTCTCTTACCTCAAATTAAAATGTGTTAAAAGAGAAAAGGAGACAGTACATGAAATTACGTCATTTCTTACTCCCGCTCATGATAGTGGCTTTCGTGTTAACTGGCTGTGATAAAAGCAATGCAAATTTAAAGAAAGCCCCGGACTTTACCTTGAGTAATGGATACGGTGAGACATTTACCCTTTCTGACCAAAAGGGAAAAATGGTAATATTAAATTTTTGGGCAACTTGGTGTCCTCCTTGTCAACGTGAAATCCCAGATTTTATAGAACTTTACAATCAATATAAAGAGGATGGCTTAGTTATCGTGGGCGTTTCCGTTGATCAAACAGGGTGGGAAACCATAGAACAATACATAGAAACAATAGGGATTCAATATCCTGTTGTTATGTTTACTCCCGACGTGGTCCAGAAATATGATAATTTTCAGAGCATTCCAACAACATTTATCATTGACAAAAAAGGACGAATTGTCAATAAAGTAACTGGATATCGTCCTCGGGCTTTTTGGGAGGAAGAAATTAAAAAACATCTGTAATCTGATGCGATAAGAAAGAATATGGAAAAAGATCCCAACGAGGTTAAAATTAAAGCTTCTCTTGTGTGGAGTCGTATTGGATTCTATCAGCAAATTTTGCTATGGATTATAACAGCTGCAATTCCTTTTTTTATCTATCTTTTTTATTCCATAAATCCCCTTAAATATACAAGTCTATCCAATTGGCTATCTCGCGTTGGGGACATCATAACATTAAGACGTTTTTTGCCGGATTATGTGATTGGTTTGTTCATTGGAGCCTTCTTATCCCTTTTCTTTCTTTTGATGGAGTGGCTTATTAGTCGTATCAAAGGAGAATTACCAAAAGAACGCCTTTCTCACCAGGATGAACTAATCCCCAAAACGTCTCTTCAACGTCGATGGGCCTTTGCCATTAATTTAAGTGCTTCTATCATGGAAGAGATTTTGTTCCGGGGATATTTATTTATGGCACTTATTAACTTATGGAATCACTGGTTATGGGCTGCTCTGTTGCTTTCTGCTATTTTTGCTTTTTTCCATACCAATATCCAGCAAATGAGCGCTACAGTGTGGATTTTTATTACAAGTCTTGTCCTCTGCTATTTCACCGTTACCCGCCGCAGCCTTGTAATTCCTTGGGGGATCCATTTTAGCGTCAATTTGGTTAATCTCTTTGTTTTTCCCAAAGTTGGAGAATACTTTTCTCATGAGAATAAATAAGATTCTCTTACTTGTGGACGGCTGGTGATTCCTGCTAAATTTCTATAACACTCGTTTTACGAGATAACGCGTTAACAAATCATGAAACATCGATTTTTTGCTTCAATAAGTTTACTCTTGATTCTACTCTATAATTCCCAAAGCCTTTATGCTCAGCGAATCTATGAGCTGGAAAACTTTTTAAATAATGTCCGTATCAAGCGTCAGAATGATCTTGCTTCTTTGGGGTGTCATAGTTTTTCTGTCCAGCAAGAACAAATTATTCGGGAGGATACGATAACAACCACAATTAATCTTTTGGGTCGAGAGTACCACAAGAGTGATCAACCTTTGGTTCGTATCTATCAGTCTTTATGGATTAATAGGCATCCCGTGGATTCACTTCCGGATGCCGATACTTTATTTACACATCAACCTCTGCCCTCTTTTTATGATGAAAATTTTCATCAATATTATCAAATTAAAGATCTTGGATTGGTGGATCTTAATGGGCACGAAATGCGTCAGATTGAATTTATCCCCCAACCCCGCTATAGAAATCATAATTTCCTACAAGGGAAAGCCTGGATAGATCCAAAGACGTATGGAATTATTAAAATGACACTTGAACCATTTCCTCTTCCACAAGGAATCACAAAAATGACCCTCGAAATCTACAACACGGTTGATAAGGAAGGACGAGTCATCCGTTATGGCATGAAATCACTCACTCATATTAATACACTTGATAGGCAAATGGAAATTCAGGTCATAGAATGTTACAGTGAGTATCAAACTGAAAAGAGTGCTCTATGCGATACCTTAACAGGACGTTACTCTTTTTCCTTTTAATTAATGCTTTAACAGCAGAAGAAATTACGCGGTCTGAACTTACAATTAGAGATCATCAATTCTATTTTTATTATAATATTTCACACATTGGAGTGGGATATCAAACAACGCCACAACATAGTGACTTATTACAAGTTGAGGCACGGGGATATCCTAAAACACTGGTAGGACCCGCTGCTTATAAGATAACTCCTGATGTTTATGATCTCTGTGTTATCAACACCTTAAATTTATGGGATATCTATGCAAATTCTAAACGTCCTTATCAAATACAACTCTTTTATGGCACAGTTAATAAACAAAAAAACAAACCTTACCATATAAGAGGTGCTTCTATTTCTTTTAGTCACCTCCTGAGTGTTGGTCATGCTTTTGTTCCTTATGCAAGTTTTGAAGTGGGAGTTGAAAATAAAAATATCGATTATTTTTCTGATTTAGCCCAAGATGTTTACACCCAACGATTATCTCTTCTTTTTATCGGTGAGGACTTAAATGATCAAATTATTAAATTTAATTTTTACCGAAAGGGTGTGAATGCTGAAAAACTTCCTCTTATTCGGTTTCCCAATATCCTTTTAAAATTTTCTGCAAATTGGAGTCTGAATACGTCTTATAATCGTCGGTTAGAACTCCTTTTAGGCAAGGCTTATTTTATTAAGACAACAAGGACAAATTTTTATTTTACCCCTTATGTTGGAGCACAGTTATTGCTTCCTATCACAATTAATTTAAACAATGACTTTCTCATTGATTCTCATCCAATATGCCTTATCCCTGTTATTCGAGCTGAATTTTATTTCCCGAATAAAATACTTCTTGAGGATTAGCCTTTTATCCTGATTTAATTGAAACTCTCAAGGTTTTTAGATATATTCTCATACTAACTTAGCGAGATTTGAAAATTTTTTGGACATTAATCCGGCTTACAAGCCATTGATTAACTGGAGCAAACCATTGAGTGATATGTATTCAGCAGGAAACGCAGACCCCTCATCTCAAGGGGATTGTCTTGTTACCTTAACATTAAAAGAATCCGGTGGATTAACACTGGATATCCGAAGTAAAGTCCAGGCACTTTATGGAAAAATGATTTACCAACTCTGTTACGACATGGTTGAGTATTATGGTATCACAGATGTTCATCTTTCCATCGACGATCAAGGGGCTTTGCCCTTTACCTTACGCGCTCGTCTTGAAGCTGTCATTCGGCAAGCTTTCCCAGATAGCAAAGCCTATTGTGTGTCTGAGCATTCAGAATATTACCAACCTACCCCGAAAGATCGTTTTCGGCGTTCGCGACTTTATTTACCCGGAAACAACCCAAAATTAATGATTAATGCTGGCCTATATCAGGCAGATAGCATTATTTTGGATCTGGAAGATTCTGTTGCCTCATCCCGAAAAGATGAAGCAAGAATTCTTGTACGAAATGCACTGCATGAGCTCGATTTTAAACAGGCTGAACGAATGATTCGAATAAATCCTTTCCCACTGGGAATCAAAGACCTTGAATGTTTAATCCCTGAAAAAATAAATTGTGTGCTTATCCCAAAGTGCGAAAGCAGGGAAGATGTAATCAATGTAGATTTAAAAATTATGGAGATTGCTTCCGAATCGGGATTTGCTCATCCCGTTTATCTCATGCCTATTTTAGAATCTGCCAAAGGCATTTTGGCCGCTCAAGAAATTGCTATAGCCAGTGAAAATGTTGTTGCTTTAGCAGTAGGACTTGAAGATTTAACAGCAGATCTTGGAACCCCGCGAAGCGATGAAGGCCTTGAGACATTTGTTGCCAGATCTATGCTTGTTTTGGCTGCCCGTGCTACCGGTATCCAAGCTATTGATTCAGTTTTCTCCGATGTTTCTGATACGGATGCCCTGATGAAAACAGCCCTTGCATCTAAAAAGATGGGATTTGATGGAATGGGCTGCATCCATCCAAGACAAATACCTGTTATCCATGAAGCCTTTGCACCAACGACTTTGGAAATTGAAAAAGCACAATCCATTGTGATTGCCTATGAAGAAGCACAACAAAAGGGATTAGGTGTTGTAAGTCTTAATTCAAAAATGATCGATCCTCCTGTGGTAAAACGAGCTATTAAAACTGTTCAACTAGCAGAAACCTTGAATCGCGTACCCAAAAACTGGAGAGAGAATTATGGCAAATAAAACAGAATGGATAAAAAATGCTGTTGGGCGATGGATCCCTACAGAAATAAATGGTGAAGTAATTGTTCCATTTAAAGGAATTGGGAAATACAAACCCTCTGGTAATCGGTATGGGCCACCTATCCGATCATCCCTTGATTATCCTCCCGACGGCAACAAACAGGTGAAATCATTAAAAGAAGCCCTTGTGCGTTCAGGTATTCGGGATGGTATAGTCATTTCAACACATCATCATTTGAGAAATGGAGATCTGGTAGCAAATCAAATTTTTAAGGCTGCCTCAGAATTAGGTGTTAAAGATTTAGTGTGGTTCCCCTCGGCATCCTTCCCCTGCCATGAACCCATTATTGAGTATTTAGAAAATGGCACCATCAATCATATTGAGGGAAGTATGAATGGTCCTCTTGGAAAATTTTGTTCCGAAGGAAAAATGAGGGGTGTGGGTGTCCTTCGTTCCCATGGGGGACGATACCAGGCTATTCAAGATGGAGAAGTAAAAATTGATATTGCGGTAATTGCTGCTCCAACTTCCGATCCCTTTGGAAATGCCAATGGATTATATGGGCCTTCAGCCTGTGGCGGACTTGGATATTCTTATGCTGATATGTTGTATGGTGATAAAGTCATTGTAGTAACAGATAATCTTGTTCCCTTCCCCTGTGTGCCAATGCAAATTATTGGCAATTATGTTGATTATGTCGTTGTTATGGATAAAATTGGTATCCCTGAGCAAATTGTTTCAGGAACCACAAAAATTACCCGAAGCCCTGATAGGCTTTTAATTGCAGAATATACTGCCAAGTTTTGCGAAGCAGCTGGCTTAATTCAGGATGGTTTCTCCTTTCAAGCTGGCTCGGGAGGTACATCCCTTGCCATTGGCATGTATTTTCACAAAATGTTGAAAGAAAAAGGTATTAAAGCACGTTTTGCTGTTGGAGGATCGACAGAATATTCTGTAAAAATGCTTGAGGATGGTGTGTTGGAATATTTACTGGATGCCCAAACTTTTGATTTAGCCGCTATTGATTCTATGAGAAAAAATCCAAACCACGTTGATATCTCTATCTTTCACTGCTATGATTTTCATGGCAAGGGCACCTACACAACCATGACGGATATCATGATTCTTGGAGCCACTGAGGTAGATGTGAATTTTAATGGTAACGTAGTAACCCATTCTGATGGTTTGTTACTTCATGGTATCGGCGGCTGGCAAAATTGTCTTTACGCAAAATGCACTATTCTTCCTGTCCCTCTCTTTAGAAATCGCATTCCCATTATTCGCGATGAAGTCACAACGCTCTGTGGACCAGGAGAACTGATTGATGTTATTATAACAGAACGAGGTATTGCCATTAATCCTTTGCGAACAGATTTGATTGACCGCGTAAAAAATAGTGGGCTTCCTTTAAAAAGTATTGAAGAACTGAAGGCAGAAGCAGAAGCCCTCTGTGGCGTACCTGAACCAGTAATATTCGACGATCAAGTGGTTGCTGCCATCAAATGGGTAGATGGTACCGTAATAGATGTTGTAAAAAAAGTCAGGAGGAATCACTCAAATGCTTAATGTAAACTCTTTACTCCCTGAAATTCAGGAAATTCACGATGAGTTGTTACGAAAAAAGGTTGAAAGTATTTGGCAGGAAGCTGCATCTTTCCGGGGCTGGACAGCTGATTTATTGATGAAAATCCCCTTTACCCTCTTGGCTGAGGGCGTTACAATTCCCTTTATTGAGCATGTCCGTGCTGTATGTCAACTCTGCATCGCAACTGAAAAAGTCCTACGGGATATCCATGAGGAGCGTGGCACCCCAGTAAATCGGGACATCTTAATTGCCGGTGCCCTCTTAGCTGATGTAGGAAAACTTTTGGAATATGAAATTGTCGATGGCAACGTTATTAAATCAGATTATGGAAAATATCTTCGCCATCCTTTTAGTGGTGTGGGACTTGCTTTTAAACATGATGTGCCTGAAGAGGTTATGCATATTATTGCAACCCATTCAAAAGAAGGAACCGGTGAAAAGCGTTCTCCGGAATCCATTATTTTCCATCATGCAGACTTCATCGATTTTGAACTTGTTAGGGATAAATAATAAAACCGAGGAGAAATTATGGCTAAGTACCGCATAGGCTGGCTTCCAGGTGATGGTGTTGGGAATGATGTTATGGATGCTGCACGTATTGTGTTAGATACGTTAAATGTGGATGCAGAGTATATCCATGGTGATATTGGATGGGAGTTTTGGAAAAAAGAGGGTGATCCACTTCCGCAACGTACCCTTGATATGTTAAAAACTACAGATTGTGCCCTTTTTGGGGCAATTACTTCAAAACCAAAAGAAGAGGCTGATGCCGAACTGGATCCTTCTCTCCGAGGAAAAGGCTATGTCTATTTTAGTCCTATTGTACGCCTCCGTCAAACTTTTAATCTTCATACCAATATCCGCCCCTGTAAAGCTTATCCGGGAAATCCCTTAAATTACCGAGATGGAATTGATATTACCATTTTTCGTGAAAATACTGAAGGAATGTATGGGGGCGTAGAATTCTACCCAGTTCCCCAAGAAGTGTTTGACGTCTTAGATAAACACCATCCTAAAATGAAAAAATTTAAAGACGCTGGGCTGGAGAATATCGCTATATCTACCCGCATCATGACGCGTCAAGCCTGTAGAAACATTGTCACACAAGGCTTTGAATATGCCAGGAAATTTGGCAAAAAAACTGTGACTGTCGTAGATAAACCTAATGTTTTACGAGAAACAGGTGGATTAATGATTCGAACAGCTCGGGAAGTGGCAAAAAATTATCCTGACATTGAACTGTGGGAAACAAATATTGATGCCCAATGTATGTGGCTTTTAAAAAATCCTGAGAATTATGAAATACTTGTGGCTGAAAATATGTTTGGTGATATTCTTAGTGATCTTTCAGCGCAGCTTGTGGGTGGACTTGGATTTGCTTCGAGTGGAAATATTGGTGATAACTATGCCGTTTTTGAACCTACCCATGGAAGTGCTCCTAAATATCAAGGTCAATATAAAGTTAATCCCATGGCAATGTTGCTAACAACTAAATTGATGCTTGATTGGCTTGGTGAAAAAGACATGGCAGAGCGACTTGAAAATGCCATTGCAACAGTTATTAAAGAAGGTAAAGTAAAAACGTACGACATGGGGGGCAACAATACAACGCTGGAAGTGGCTCGAGAAGTCGCTTCAAAATTATAACCAACAACATCTTCCTATAACATAAAAGGGCGATATTACCATCGCCCTTTTATGTTTATTACTATGTATTATTTATCCTGTGTATTATTGCCATACTTTTCTTGATTCTTTGACCCTTTTTTTGCTTTTTGCCAAAGGGTTTCAAGGTCATCAAGAGACATATTCTGCAAATCTTTCCCTTTTTCCTGAGCAATCCTTTCAACTTCGTGAAATCGTTGAATAAATTTATCCGTTGATTTTCTCAGTGCTTCATCGGCATTGATTTTGAGAAATCGTCCCACATTGACCAAGGAAAAAAGCAAATCGCCAAATTCCATCTCCAATTCCTGATGATTCTGAGTGTGGGAAGCATCTTCCAATTCCTGAATTTCTTCCCGAATCTTCTGCCAAACATCTTGGATATTATCCCAATCAAAACCAACCATAGCTACTTTTGACTGGACACGATAAGCTTTGTGCAAAGAAGGAAGTTCATCAGGAATACCATCCAAAAGTCGTTTGCGCCCTTCTGATTGTTTCTTTCTTTCCCAATAACGATGAATATCATCATCTGTATCAAAAACACGATTGGAAAAAACGTGAGGATGACGACTTATCATTTTTTGAGTGATATTATTTAAAACATCCTGAATCGTAAATCGATTGTCTTCTTCTGCGATCACTGCCTGAAAAACAACATGAAGCATAACATCACCAAGCTCATTCACTAATTCATGATCATTTTTATGATCAAGAGCATCTATCACTTCATAAACTTCTTCAATCATAAAGGGAATTAAGCTCTCGGCTGTCTGTTCGCGATCCCAGAGGCATCCTTCTGGGGATCGTAATTTTTTTATTATAGCAACCAGTTCACTAAATGCTTCCATGTGAATCCTTTTTTCCCCTATTAATAAATTCAACTCGAATTTCTTTAATCCGCCGTCGTTGCATAAGCACCACTGTATATTTTACATTGTCAACAACACATTGATCTTGTTTTTTGGGAACACGCCCCAATTTATCCATGACAAAACCACCTAATGTGTCATAATCTCGTTCTTCTGGAAACACAATGCCCAATTCTTCTTCTAGCTCATCCAAATTGATAGCTGCATTTACGATATATGTGTTATCGCTGATCTTACGAATCATAACATGATTTTCTTCATCCATTTCATCTTGAATTTCTCCCACAATTTCTTCAACCACATCCTCAAGCGTTATCAAACCACTCGTTCCTCCAAATTCATCTACTACAATGGCAATTTTCGTCCTTCTCATTTGAAACTCTCTAAGCATTTTAGCAACACTTTTATTTTCATGGACAAAAAGTGGGGGTCTTATGAGTCCTTTAATTTGTGATAAATGTGTTTTTTTATCCAAATAGGGGAGGATATCCTTCAAAAAAATGAATCCAATAACATGATCCAGATCTTCTTCATAGACAGGGAATCTGGAAAATTTTAATTCACGAAATTCTTTGATAATATCAGATATCGATTGATTAATCTCAAAAGCATGAATATCGGGACGAGGAACCATGATTTCGCGGATACGAGTATCAGAAAGCTTGAGAAGCGATTGAATCATATCCCGTTCTTTTTCCCGGATTGCTCCCATTTCACCACTCAAATTTACCAAGGCTAGAAGTTCATCAGAATCACCAATTAATTTTTCACTCTTAACATGGAAAAGACGTGCAAAAAACTCGGTTATCCAATAAAATATTTCTGTAAGCGGTTTAAAAAAAGTATAAAAAACAGTCAAAAAAGATGACATTCGCAAGCTATGGCTCAGCGAATTTCGTATTGCAATAATTTTGGGGAGTATTTCACCCACAATTAAAATAACAAGTGTAACCACAAAGACTTGAATCAACACAGTTAGGATAGGGGAAAAGTGATAAAACGCGGCAAAATCTCTCGCAAAGGAAGCAGAAATCACAGAAATAGCAATATTGACAAATGTATTTCCTGTAAGAATAGCAATAAGAAGTTTTCTGGGAAGATTCAAAAGGGCTAAAAGTCGAAGCGCTGCCGGGTTTTGATTTCGAATTTTTTCTTCTAATTTAGAACGCTTCATGGAAAAAACAGCTGTTTCGCTGCTTGAAAAAAGTCCGGATAAAAACAACAAAAGAACAAACAAAATAATCCGCAAAAGAAAATCATCAGGCATAACCATATTCCTTCAGATACTGATTTTCCAATGCCAACATCTGATTTTTTTCTTCAGTGGTTTCATCGTCATAGCCAATAAGATGTAAAAAACCGTGAATAAGAATTCTCACACATTCTTGTCGAATACTTACATCAAACAACGCAGCATTCTCCCGAACACGAGGAAGAGAAATATAAAGCTCTCCCTCTAAATAATCCTCCTGACATTCAAAGGTAAAACTGATAATATCCGTAAAAACATCCTCCCCACAATAGGTTTTTTTCATGTCACGAAGAGACTCATCGGACATAAAAACAATATTTATTTCAGCTGATAAAAACTGATATTTTTTTAAAAGTGCATGGATAAGATGATGAATTTCATTATGGTTTAAGGGTAACCTTAGTTTCGATTCATTATAAATACGAATGTTTTCTTTTTTGTGATACTGTGAGGCGGACATATTAATAGACTATGTGGCTTCCCCTTTTTGTTGGCCAGGATATTCGGGCCTGTGATGATACATACTAACAAACTGTCGGATCAATGAATCCCGAATAACTGTGATGTCATGAAAGGTAAGAGGACACTCTGAAAGCTGATCTTCTTCCATGCGAGTTTTGATAATATAATCCACCCGATTCTTTATATCCTCTTCTGTCGGTTTATTCAAAGCTTTAATTGCTGCTTCACATGCTTCAGCAATCATCACTAAGGCTGTTTCTTTTGTGTTTGGCTTTGGCCCTGGATATTTAAAATCGCTCTCTTTTACCTCAGAAGGATCTTCTGAGCTTTTCAAGGCCTTGTCATAAAAATATTTAACCGTTGATGTCCCATGATGCATGGGTATAAAATCAATAACAATCTTTGGAAGCTTATAGCGTTCTGCCAATTCAATACCTGTGCGAACATGATTAATAACAACTTTTGCTGCCATATGGGGTTTAAGTTTTTCCAATCGGTTTTCATCCCTTTGGTTTTCTGCAAAATAGCTTGCTTTGGGAATTTTTCCGATATCATGATAATAAGCACCAACTCTTGCTAAAAGATTATTTGCTCCTATTGCTTCAGCCGTTGTATCCACAATCGTCCCTACCATTACAGAATGATTGAAGGTCCCTGGGGCTTTCATGGCGAGTTCTTTAAGCAACGGTTTGTTTAAATCTGTTAATTCCAAAAGCGTCATGTCCGTTGTGATATTCAACAACCGTTCAAAAATATTTACCAACCCATAAGCTGCTAAAACAGAACCTATGGTATTAATAAAAGCAAAAAGAATCCCTTTTGATAATTCTGCAAAGGAATCAAAGCTCACCAACTCAATAGCAATAAGTCCCAAAAGGTAAGAAAGAAAAATCCAAATTAATGGTTGAAAAATTTGTTCTCTGCTTCTCATTCTTTTTACAGAAATAGAAGCAACAAGAACTGGGAGTATGTGAACAACTGTAAAATAGAAGGGATTCCCGAAGATATATGAAAGCATAAGAACAATGGGAATCGTTGAAAATATGGCTGTTTTTTCATCATAAAAAATGGCAACTATTATTGTAAGGAGTGTAACAGGAACCGCTATGAATAACGCATAGTTTAAAGTGGATAACAAATATCCGAAACCAATAACAAGAATTTGGTTTATAATAATAAGAAAAATATTTTTTTTGTTTGTATAAATCTCTTTGCAAAAATTAAAAATATATAAAACAAAAATCATATAGAGGAGAGCCATGATAATGAGATCCCCTATAAAAGACATAAGATATCGCAAGCCAAAAGCACTTTGATTTCTTTTGGATTCTGCAACATTTAGTGAATAGAGTTTTTGATATATTTCAGGTGTTACGCGAGTATTTGCATCAACAATCTTTTCATTTTTAAGAACTTTGCCCTGAACAATAGGTATTCTGCTGATTGCATCCTCTTGTCGTATCTGGGTGCGTTCTTTATCATAAACTAAATTTGGACGGATAAACAATCGGGAAAGCTGAAAAAGCATCTGTTTCTTTTCATAATTTAACTCATAATTCCCTAATTTTATATTTTGAGACAATGCACTAATAGCTTTATCACGATCATATATGTCATCCCTATTGCGATATATTTCTTCACCAACTTTTGATATTGCGATTTGGTTTGATATAATTTCATTTAGAGGAATATCAACAATTCCCTTATTCATATATTGTGATGTATATCGAAGAAATTGATTTTTTAAGTCTTCTAAATCTGGAAGAAACCCTTTTTCAGGATCATACAAATTTCTATACAGGTCAGAATCCATATCGATATTATAATCTTTTTTAAATTGGATAATTAATTGATAAAAAGCGGTGCTATCAGCTCGGACTTGTTTGTTCAGTTCCTGGTAGCGTTCAACATTATAACGGTACAAATTTCGTTCTTCGCGGGATTTTTTTAAAGAAAGGTAGCGTTGTTTCAAGGCAATAGTCATTTGAAAAAATTGTTCAACATCCTGGGTCACATTGATTTCTGCCTCTTCATTATAGTTAAAGACAAAAGGAACTTGTTTAAGGGTTTCCTTTTTTTCTTGTTCAATAACTTCTTCTGGCTTTAGGATATCGAAATCATAGGGAGCAATGATTGTTGACCGTGTAATTTCTCCAATCTGATAACGATAAATCTTGGAGCGCTCTCGGGGAATTAAAAAGGTTGCCAAAATGACAACCCCGCATATCATGCAAATTCTCAGAATAAAATCCCACTTAATTGTTCGTTTTCTTCGCTTCCTTATTATCATTAACATTCTCCAAAAACGTCATTATTAAAATTTAATGAGATTTGCTCCCCAAGTAAAACCCGAACCAAAAGAAACTGTAATAATATAATCACCCCTTTTAAACCTTTTTTCCTCTAAAGCTTCACAAAAAGCAATGGGAATAGAGGCTGCTGTGGTATTTCCATATTTTTCAATATTAGAAAAAATTTTATCGGAAGACAGACCTAAGCGATTGGCAATCATATTTGTAATTCGCAAATTTGCCTGATGAGGAATTATTTGAGCAATATCTTCAAGATCAATACCCGTTTTATTCAAAAGTTCCATCACAACTTCTGGCATGCGAGTAGATGCATGTTTAAAAACAAAACGCCCATTCATGGCTGGATAATGCCGACCAAATACAATATCTTCCTGGCGGATTCTATCTCTTACATAAATACTCGGATATTCCTTCCAAAGAGCTTTATAGTATTGTCCTTCACTATGAAGAACAGAATCAATGATATCGGAATCATCTTGTGAATTCGTCAAGACAAAGGCACCCGCTCCATCTCCAAAAAGAACAGCAAGATCCCGACCATTTGTGGAAATATTCAGTCCAACACTTTGGATTTCAGCACCAACCAACAAGACATTTTTATATTTCCCCGATTTAATAAAGGTTGCTGCAAGTTCAAGTCCATATACAAAGCCACTACATTGCTGACGAATATCATAGGCTGGGATAAGAGAACATCCTTCCAGTTTACTTTGTATAAGAACACCAATTCCTGGAATTTCATAATCAGGAGACAACGTTGCAGCAATAATCATATCTAAGTCACTGGCAGATATATTTGCTTTTTCAAGGGCTTTTTTAGCAGCTTTTACCGCCAGATCCGATGTTCCTTCTTCACCTACAGTTACAAAATGTCTTTCTTTAATTCCCGTCCGTTCAACAATCCATTCTTCTGAAGTATCCATCCATTTTTCCATATCGTGGTTTGTGATAACATTGTTAGGTACATAAAATCCATATCCAATTATTTTAACACCCAATGTATTACTCCTTATTCCTCATGAGGTTTAATTGCTTTTACAACCAGTTGAATTGAACGTGTTCCATTCCACTCATTGATTGAAGGAACAAAAACAAGATCTACTGCCTTTGTTGTATCGCTTACAAAGGATAAATCATCTCCTAAATTCCATCCAATGCAATCCAGGGAATTATGATGTTTGTTTCCTCTAAATTTTAAATGATTATCACCAATAAGACGAGCTCTTTCAGGGTAAACATTTCGAAGACAGAATTTCGGACTCATATTTCCAGGTCCAAAGGGACGCAACCGATCCAAAAACGTTAAAAGCGCCATATTAATTTGTTCTATTTCTATCTCAGTATCAATATAAATTCGTGGCTCAAGGAGGTCTTTCGAAATTGTATCATCAGCAAATTTATGAAGATCCTTGATAAATTTATCCAAATTTTTACGTTCTATTGTCAAGCCTGCAGCCATAAAATGGCCACCATAAGTTTTTAGCCATTTTTCATGAGCATGAAGGGCATCGTATAAATCAAATCCATTGATGCTTCGTCCACTCCCCTTTCCCACATCATCCTGAAAGGCAATCATAATAACAGGCCGATGATAAATCTCTTTTATTTTTGAAGCAACAATCCCAATAACGCCGGGATGCCAGCCTGGGTTATGAAGGATAAGAATGTTGGGGAGCCTATTTGCATAACGTTTTTCAATATCCTGAATAGCTTCTTCCAATACATCTTTTTCAATGACACGTCGAAGTGTATTTTCATTATCAAGTATTTCAGAATACATTTTTGCTTCCTGAGGATCTTCTGTTATGAGCAATTTAATAGCTCTTGACGCTTCGCCTAATCGGCCAACAGCATTGAGTCGAGGAGCAATGCCAAAAACAATTTTCGATACATCCATCTCTTCTGGGAAAATACGGCTCACATTCATCAGTGCTTTAAGGCCAACCCGATTTTTTCCTGTATTAATTTTTCGAAGCCCTTCGCTCATTAAAACACGATTTTCACCCGTTATGTTTACCATATCAGCTGCTGTTCCTAAAGCCACAAAATCAAGATACTCATAGGCGATTTCTTCATCCAGATTATGATATTGACAGTAACCCTGAATTAATTTAAAAGCCACCCCGGCACCACACAGATTTTTCTCTGGATATATATCATCCTCCTGTTTAGGATTAACTATTGCTAATGCAGGTGGAAGCTCTAAAGAGGGTTCATGATGATCAGTAATAATTATTTCTATGCCTTTATCACTCGCGTACTGTACTTTATCAATGGCATTAATTCCACAATCACAGGTAATAATTAACGAGATCCCCTGAGTAGCAGCCCAATCAATTCCCTCTCGTGATAAACCATACCCCTCTTTCTCTCTATCAGGAATATAATAAGTAATTTTCGCATCCAAATTTTTAAAAAATAAATAGATAATGGATGCCGCTGTAATACCATCAACATCATAATCCCCATAAACAAGAATCTTTTCCCCTGTTTCAAGTGCTTTATGAAGACGAATAATCGCCTTCTGCATGTCTTTCATCAGGAAGGGATTATATAAATATTCTGTTTTGGGATTAAAATATTCTTCCAGCTGTTTTTGCTGTACAATACCTCGCGTTAATAAAATTTTCCCATATAAAGGTTCCAATCCATAAGAACGGCAAAAGATCAATAACTGATCAGGATCGTACGTTTTGAAAATCCATTGCATTTTGTAAAGAAGATCCAGAGTTGATAATAAGCCGAATTCTGTTCATCTCCCCGTCTGTGGACGAGAAGAGGCGGTCATTTATCTTGTTCAGGAATCGCTTCCTGAATCATGCTGCTACCTTGAGAATTGAATCCGGGCCAGATTCACCGCCGAAGCGATCTCTCAATTTTGCATTGCTCCGACCGGGGTTTACCGTGCGGTTTGCTTCTCAGCTAACCCGGTGAGCTTTTACCTCGCCTTTTCACCTGAATCTACCTATCGACTTAGGCAGATTGTTTGTTTTCTGTGGCACTTTCCAATCATCACTGATTCCTCATGTTATGAGGCGGCCTGCCCTGCGGAGTTCGGACTTTCCTCATCCCGGCATCTCACGCCGAAACGCGACCGTGTTATCAACTCCAGATCTATTTGCCTTTTATTTATCAACTGTCAAATTATCTCCATCTGAATATATGAAGCGCCCACATATATCACAAGTCACGATTTTATTCCTTTTGTAAATATCCACACGTTTTTGCGGTATCACTTTATTGTTGCACCCACCACAAGCATCACGAACAATAGGAACAACAGCAATACCATGCCTTGCCTTTTTTACACGCTCATAAACCGTTAAAATATTCCGAGGAATCTGTTTTGTGATTTCTAATCGCTCTTTCTCTAAAAGATTTTTTTCTTCACGCGTCTCTTGTATCGTTTTTTCTAAATCGCTTTTCGCCGCTTCTAACTCCTTTTTAAAGGATTCAACCATTGTATCCGCTCGATTTTTACTTTTTTCTAACTCCTTACTCTCATCACGACTTTTTTTAATCTCTGCCTCTGCCTCCTCAATCTGCTTTTTAGCATAATCAATTTCTGCTGTTAAAGCATCATATTGCCGGTTTGTTGTGACGAGATATAGCTGTTCCTCATATTTTTCCAACTTCGCCCGATACTCACTAATCTTTCCCTGACTTTTGGTGACTATATCCTCATTCTGCTTTATCCGTTCTACATTTTGAACTTTTCTTACTTCCTCCTCTTTAATGCGCATCTCTAAAGAAAGAACCCTATCCGGCAAATTCCCCATCTTCTCTTGTATGCTTTTTAATTGATAATCAACTGACTGAAGCTTAATAAGCTTTTCTAACGTATCATCCATTAAAATCCTCCGGACTGATTTGTTGATCTAAAAAAAAAGCACCTGTAAAAAGGTGCTTTTTATTTTTAATACTATGTTTACCCTCTGAAATAAAGTTTCTCTTAATCGTTTTTACTCCGTTGTTTTTGATGAGCGCTTTTTTTCACATCAGGAAATTTCTTTATTTTCACATAAAATGTCAAGATTCGAATTATTTATCTCCACTTTTTTTATCCAGTTCCTTTCTATATGCTCTTCTTTGAAATTTATTCTCTAATTTAAGTCCAAATATCAATGATGAAACACCTACCTCTTTTAAAAATTCCCAAAATGTTCTCTATATCCTTCATTTTTCTTGCTTATCCCCCTTAAATATAATTTGAAAAACTTATTCACAAACCTTGAGCATATCTTTTTGCGTCGACTTTTTACCATTAAGACAACTTTTTAAACACAAATGTGTCTATCTCTTCGAAAAAATAACTAAAAAGGGATAAATCATGAAAAAATTACCATTTTTTTTAGCAGGAATCGTTCTTATAGGATGTTCTTTTTACAATCCTTATGTTTTCAATCCATCCTGGAAAGAAGAAAAAATTTCAGCATATATCAATACAGTAATTCAAACACAAGATTATTCTGGATTTGTGGAAGATTTTGGAGAACCAGATACACTTTTCCATGAAAAGGATAAGATCATTGCTGTCTGGATAATGAATAATGATGATGTTGATTATATGCTCCGTTTCATTTTCGATGAAGAAACCCTTCGATCCAACACCTGGTCTTACGTAAAAATGTAATAATCTATAATTTATCCATAACCTCCCCAAAAAGACGGACTCGTTCCGTCTTTTTACTTTATAATATATTAATAATACTATAATCTTGCAATCTTTAACATACTTAACTATATTTCACCATGACACCAGGTAATACACAAATACTTCTACATCTTATTCTTCCCATTTTGAGTGGAAAAGGTATGAAAAGAAATACAGAAATGTTTGAGAGTGTTATAAAAAATCATTTAGAAACGCATGGGCATCAACATATTTATACTGCCGTGCAACAGGATCATGTCCATGTATTGTTTTTTATGAATCCCGATATCTCGTTGTCTTTGTATCTTAAAGTCTTTTTAAGAGATACAGCTAACATTATTAACAAGCATCTGCACGTTGAACATTTAATATGGAATCCTGAATATTATGCCGTTAGCTGTCCTTTAAACAATCTTGAAAGGCAAATAAACGATTTATCCCATCAACCACAGTATCATGAAACCCAGAGTTATTATGATGAATTAAAACATTACTTAGAATTAATGCTGGAAACATCGTGTGTAGCAGAAAATCTACCCCAAAAATAAAAGGGCGTTTTTAACGCCCTTTATCTTTTTAACCACCGGGTAGCTTCTCTTAACTGATTTGTATTTTCCGAGATTTTGCCGTTTCACTTTTGGGAATTTTCACCGTCAAAACACCATTATCCCATTTAGCTTCAATTTTGTCAGCATTGATTTGAGATGGAAGTCTAAAACTCCGTGAAAATTTCCCCGTCATAATCTCTGACACCAGATAATTGGATTCTTTCGATTGTACCCGTTCTTTTTTCTCTCCCGATATGGTTAGAACATCATTTTCTACAGAAATTTCAATATCTTTCTTCTCTACTCCCGGTATTTCGGCATGGATAATATAGTCATTTTTTGTTTCTTCCAAATCTACGCTTGGAGTCCAATTCAAGTTCGACATTGTACTAAAGCTATTGAGAAAGCTTTCAAAGAAATCATCAACCAAATCATGACGCTCTCTTAACATTGGGAATCGTTTTGTAAGTGTCATATTTACCTCCTCTTTTAGTTTTGTTTTTATTTTCTCTTCTAATCTTTACTTTATATTAACGCATACTTTGTGCCAATCGTTACCATCTGCCAATATGACAATTATATTGCCATAAGTTCTTCAAATATGACAATCTGTCATGATAGCGCTGACAGGAATATTTCAGAAAGGGGTAACAGAAATTATTGGAAAAGAACAAATATAATCTCATATTCTTTTAATATTCATGGGTTATGACAACGTTTTTATTTACAAGCTGTCAATAAAAGTACGAGAAAAAAATGGACGAAAGAGAGATTATCCGGAGGGCACAAGAAGGAAACATGGCAGCTTTTGAGCAAATTGTTCGCACCTATGAAAAAAAAGTTTTGTATACAGCATTACAAATTTGTCGCAACCAACAAGATGCTGAAGATATAACACAAGATGTTTTTTTGTCCGTCTATAAAAACATTCCATCATTTCGCTTTGAAGCAAGCTTTTATTCCTGGCTTTATCGGATAACATTGAATACAGCATTTAATCATACACGCCAATGTAAACATGAAGAATTTTTGACGAATAATGATGATGAAAATCGGTATCTTGATATTTCGGAAGATAACAGTGAAGATTTTACCGAATCAAAGAATTTTCAGGAAATCTTGGAACAAATTGTAAGAAAGCTCCCAGAGAAACAAAAAATTGTTTTAGTCATGCGATATTCTCAACATTTAAAAATCAAAGAAATTGCCCTTATTTTAGGGATTGGAGAAGGAACCGTAAAAAAATATTTGTTCCGTGCACAGGAGAAATTACGCAATGCTTTAAACCCTTATAAAAATAAACATTTAAAGGATTTGACATGAACTGCAAACAGTGTAGGGATATTCTTCTCAATTATGATGATAAAGAAATCCCTTTAAAAATAAAAGAAGGAATAGACGAACACTTGAGGAAATGTGTTAAATGTGCCGAATTTTATGAAAACAATCGAATGCTTTCACAAGCCATCACTTCTTTACCCGAGATTCCACTCAATGAAAACTCCATTCCTGCCCTGCATAAGAATATTATGGATTCCATTTATCGTGAAGTCTTTAAAGAATCCATCCAGTACAAGCAGACATCTTTTCACGCCCATCCCTTTCGATATGTTACTGTGGGAGTAGCTATACTTCTTCTTGGATTTGTCCTTGGAAATTTTCTCGGTCCCTCCGCTGAAAAGCGTTCAGGATCTATTCCCCTTACTCAAACGTCCTTTGATGAGATGCTAAGAAATGACATCTTAACAGACATTCGGATTGAACAAGTTAATCCAATAGCAGGTGAATTAGTTATCAGCGCTTCAAAAAAAGAAAATGTAATCGTTACTGGAAATATTGGAGATGCAAATATTCAGAAAATTTTAGCGTATGCTCTCATTCGCGAACAGAATCCAGGGACACGACTTCGTTCCGTTAAACTTATAGAAGGAGTTACAACAAGTGATGTGGTACAAAAAGCCCTTATTTCATCTGTTTTAAATGATGAAAATCAAGGTGTCCGCCTGAAGGCTTTACGAGCCTTAGCCCAATATCCTCTTACTGAAGAATTACAAAATACCTATTTAAAGGTAATTTCAAATGATCCAAGTCCTGCCCTTCGAATTGAAGCAATTCAAATTTTTCTGCAATATAATAACCCTGAAACGCGAACAGCCCTCCTAAATGCCTCCGAATATGAACCAAATGAAACAATTCAAGACCTTGTAAAACGCTATTACTACGATTTGGGAGAAACACTAGAGAAATAATACAATGTATAAATTTTATAAAATCTTACTCACGTTCTTGGCAACATCTTGGCTCCTGGCTCAAAATCCAACAGTTCTTCATGAAGGGGGTTCATATATTTTTACTTGGAGCGAAAAAGTCCAAGTTGATGATCTCCCCTCCCAATTAACGATGAATCACTTAAATGGCGATGTTTTAATTCGTGGACAGGAGAGTGAAACTATCCGATATATCGAAAAGATACAAATAAGAGCAGATTCTCAAAAAGAGGCTAACAATTTATGGGATGACTATCACTACGCTCTTGAAGAAGACAAAAATGGATATGTCGTAAATCGCGAAAACAGGAAAAATTTTAATTGGGATAAATACGGAATCCGGGTGGAATATATTGTTGATGTCCCCTTTATGACAAGCATTGCCGTTAGCACCCTTGGTGGCGATATTCATATATCAGACATTCAAGGAGCTGTTGAATTAGTATCTGCCGGCGGAGATGTGCATATTGAAGACATTCTTGGTCGTGTTTTTTCTAAAACTTACGGTGGAGATACATATGCATACCATCTTGAAGGGAAAATTGAAATTAATTCTGCAGGAGGCGATATAGACCTGCGTATTTTGACTGGCGATATTTCTGTTGAAACAGGGGGGGGTGATATCGAGATGCGTGAAATAAATGGAAATTTGGATGTTGTTACGATGGGGGGAGATATTGAATTGTCCGAGATGAAAGGACTGAAAACACGGTTAACCACCATGGGAGGAGATATTGAGGTAGAAGCGTGTGAATCAGAAATATACGTGGAAACAAAAGGTGGAGATATAAATCTTCGGGATATTTCAGGTTTTACAATAGGAAAAACTTATGGCGGCGATATTAGTGCCACGAATATAAACGGAAGTGCAACTCTTGAAACACTGAGCGGAGATATTAAAATTAATCGTATTTTTGGCGCTATTGATGTAAAAACCCAACATGGCTCAATTTTTATTTCTAAATATTTCTCCTCAGCGCTTGAAAATCATAGTATTTTAGCATCCTCGCGAAATGGCGATGTTACCCTCGAATTATACCAGAATCCCGATGCCACCTTCAACCTAACAACACGAGGCTATGAAAATAAAATTGTATCTGATTTTCCCTTGGTAACAATCTCTTCAAATCCATCTCGCAAAACAATGTCTGGAACATCTGGAAAAGGAACCTATCCCATTGACATCTATGTAGAAAATGGAAATATTTTACTTTCTAAACGGAATCAATAACCTTTCTTGGAGAGAAACATGAAAATAAAACGTTTAATTTCTCTGTTCTTTGTCTTTTTTTCAATGATATCCGCTGGGACAGTCATGAATGAAGACAACATGGTTGTTGAACAGATATATGGTGATTATGAATTGTCAGCAGGAGATACACTCCCCCCTTTAACCCACGTAAAAGTATATATGGGAAATGCAAAAATCCTGGGGGTGGTCCAAGGATATCTTACCGTTTACTCTGGAAATATTAATATCGATAGCCTGGCAGTGATTGAAGGAACAGTTAAAAGTTTGGGAGGTGAAATATTTTGTCCATCAGGCTACAGGGGAAACGGTGAAATCATTGTCTCAAATTTAACAGGAACCTCTGTTCGCGATTTCGTATGGAATCCAAAAGATGCAATGTTATCAGGGAGAAATAGAACCGCGAAACCTAAAAAATCGTTTTTCTCTATTTTTTCCATGGCTGATCCTTTAGCTTCCTATAATTCTTTGCTTACCATCAATACACAGCAAGGATTTTTCATTCAAATAGGCGATGAGTTGCAAAATATGGGAAATTTGGAAAGAACCTCCTTCTATTATAAACTGGGATATGGGTTTAGTAGTAAAAAAGTAGAAGGAGCCGCTCAACTCAGGATAAAATTTTTTGAAAATAATCCTCTCTATCTCTATGGGATGGCGTATCATGAAACACACATTGCTGATATGTATCATCTCCCTGAAACAGAAAACGGTTTTGCCTATTTTTTGTTGAAACAAGATTATAACACGCGCTTTATGGCTGAGGGATATCGGTTGGGTGGACTTTTTAGATTCTTTAATTGCTTTCAAGTGAAAGGAGAATATGTCTATCAAAATGAATATCCCCTTGCCATAAAACATCACAATACACTCTCAATCAATCCTTCTATAAAACGCGTTGATTCTGGAAGAATGACTGGGTACCGTTTCTCTACAACCCTTGCTCTTGGAAACGATGGCATGTCTCTTCCTGGCGCTTTCCAAATAGATGCCCTTTATGAAACGTATTTACCCTCATTAGGTGGATCCTGGGATTTTGATAAAATATACCTCTCGAGTCAATATATTGGGACAATCGGACATGCGATACAATATCGGAATCGAGTTGCTGTTGCTACACTTCGTGATGATCAGGATTATATTCTTTCACATCCCCTACAGTACGAATACACATTGGGTGGTATGGGGACACTTCGTGGTATTCCTTATAAATCAATGCAAGGACAGCGAATGTTTCTTATGAATCATGAATTAGGCGTTGGGAATTGGGATATCTGGTTTTTTGGCTTTATTGATGTTGGCTTGACCGATGCCATTATTCCTGGAGCATCTCTTAAAAAACAATTGACAGATTTTAAACAAAACGATTGGGTGAGCACACTAGGATTTGGCATTGAAACAGGAAGTACTCAGGACTTTGGTATCCGCTTTGATATTGCAAAAGATATGAGCACAAGTAAAGCTCCTTGGATATCTTATTTTAGATTTTCCAGAACTTTTTAAGTTTTTAGACTTTTTATAAGAGAAATCATGTGGAGCATCGTGTATAAGGTTCGCCATTATTGTTGATAAGAATAACGTGAATTTCTTAAATAAGTGGTATCATTCCCATAGATAAACACAACACTTCCTCGTTTTATTTTTCGGATAATAGGTTTTGTGACAGAAAGAGGAAAGGCTGGACATCCCCAGCTTCTTCCCAGACGTCCTTCTTGTTCTATAAACTCCTGACTTACATAATCAGCACCATGAATTACAATATAACGCACGCGAGCGCTATCATTAAACCCCTTTTCTAAACCATCCAACCGAAGCGATAACCCATTTTCCCCGCAATAAGATTTACCCGTTAAATAAAAGCCAAGAGAACTCTTGCGACTCCCTTCTGCATTTGAAAAATGTTCTGCTATGTTTTCACCGGAATTTACCCCGTGAGAAACCCATGTATTAAACAAAATTTCCTGCTTCTCCATATCAATAACGTATGCCCGCTTTTCTGTGGAAGGTTGCGAAAAGTCTATGAGAGTTAATATCTCTTTCTTTTTAGGAATATAATCATAACCATGGACGGCTCTGATAAAGACGTCCTGGTTTGGCGGATTTTTCCAGTCTAAAACCGCATACATATCTAAAATTTCACTTCGACGTGTTTCTGTTAGAGGAGGAACCGGTGACTCTCGTAACACATCTTCAGGAACCTGATAACGAAAAACAGCACAGCCTGTGACCAGCATAAATAATAAAAACACTTTTACAATCGATAAAATCCCTTTCATGAGGCCTCCTTTTAAGTGCGTCATAACTCTTTTAATCTGATGATAAAAATAAACAACCATCCTTTTCTTTCCAATGGATTCCTTAAAAAACACTCTACAAATAAATATCTTTTTTATACCATCATTTGTTTTTAGATTTTCTTTTAAATAAATCAAAAAAAGGGGAGTTCTTATGAAACGCTTTTTACTATTTATTATAATTGTTGTTCTAACCCCATTTTTTTTATGGGCTCAGTTCCCTCGATTAAATAATCCCGCTCTCGGAGAATCCTTTTTGCAAAACAATAACTTTAATCCCGCCACTATAGGTATTTCTAAGGGGACATTCTTAAATCTGTACGTACAGCAATACAATGATAATGACTTTATCGGTGGTGCAAATTTTTCATTTGACAAGCAATTTTTTCACATGGCTTATGACAGTTCTTTTTCCTGGGAATATGGAACAGGATTTCCACTTTTGCGAAATCTATGGATGGGCGCTGACTATTCATCCTTTGACAACAAATTTTCTGCAGGATTCCTTGTTCGTCCTTTACGCTTTTTTTCACTGGGTGCCGTTTTTCATAATATCACACAACCTGATCACCTATCAGTTGGAGTAGCCCTTCGTCCCTTTAACGATCGAATAACCTTTGGTTATAACTATCAATCTCGATTGGATGAAAATTTTAAACCGCGTGAGCACCATGCTGTGTACACAGCTGATATGGAAATCCGAGATGGTATTTATGTAGGCTTTGGCTATGACGACAAGTTAGAAACAGCACAAATTTCCTTGGGAATAACTTTTGCTCATCAATCCATCGTCACGTGGAACGATAAAGATCGAACAACACTCTCAGCAGGATATTATACAAGGAATTTACATCATGCAACGCATGCTAAACCTGTCGTATATCTTCGTTTATCGGGAAATTATGCCCGTGAAATTATACCTGGGATGGGAAACACAACTGATATTCATGACCTCTTTGCTGCCTTATTATCGTTTAAGGAAGACAAAACAATTGAAAGTTTATATTTAGAAATCCAATCCTTTACCATAGGTTTATCAGAACTTGTTGAATTCCAGCATATTTTATCTGATTTGCAAAAGGCGGGAAAAAGAATTTATGTTTATAGCACAAATGGAAATCTTATGACATGGTATTTATCAGCCCCTGCTTATAAACGTATGGCTTATCCTTTTGGTGAATATACTATCCGTGGCATATCCTCAAGCAATCTTTATATGAGAGAATTGTTTGATTCCCTAAAGATTGACGTTGAAATGCAGCGCATTGGCCAATACAAATCTGGTCCTGAACCCCTTTTAATGACTGAAATGTCTCAACCTGGCAGAGAAGCCTTAATGGATTACCTAAATTGTCTTATGGATATCATGATTACGGGAATATCTCAAGAGAGTCATATATCCTGGGAGACTGTAGATTCCATCATTTATCATGGACCTTATTTAATCCAGGAAACTCTTGATATGGGCATTATTCATAAACTTGCTTATCCTGATGAAGTAAAAGAAATCATTGCCGATTACGAAGGCGTTAAGGAAATTGAATATCTTAGTTTATGGACGTATAGTCCCAAACGAGGATGGCCTTATGCCTGGGAGCCTGATGACTCTTTTTCACCTGTCGCTGTAATTTATGCAACGGGTACCATCATGGAAGGTAAAAGCCAATATTCTCCCCTCTCAGGTGAATTGATAATGGGAGATCAAACTATTGCCAAACGTCTAAAAGAAGCACGAAAAGATTCTAGAGTCAAAGCAATTGTTTTGCGTGTCGATTCACCTGGTGGCAGTATTTTAGCGAGTGATAAAATTCATCGAGAACTCTCAAAAATTGTAAATCCTACCGATAAAAAGAAAGCAAAACCCTTAATTATTTCCATGGGAAATGTTGCAGCCTCAGGAGGATATTATATCTCTGTCCCAGCAGACAAAATTTTTGCTGAAGATATTACCCTTACAGGGTCAATTGGAATTTACGGTGGCGCCCTTACCTTCGAAAAATTTCTCCGGGAAAAACTTTTTATTCACCCCGATTCCCTTAAAACATATCCCAACAGTATCTATGGTAATCCCTTTTTTGCCATGACAGATGAGGAACGTTCATGGCAGTATAAGTCATTAAAAAATGGATATGACCGATTTGTTAATCATGTTTCAGCAGGACGTGACATGACCTATTCTGAAGTTGACAGCATTGGGCAAGGACGCATTTGGACAGGAAAAGACGCTTTAGCGCTTGGCTTGGTGGATACCTTGGGGACATTACAAGATGCGGTACTCTATGCGGCAAAGCAGGCTAAAGTAAATCCTGATCTTGTTTCCTTAAATCCTTATCCCAGTCCAGGATATGCAATGAAAAGTATGACAATCACTGATAGACGATTATTAAAAACATTGGAAAAATATCCTATCGCTCAAGAAGCAGGGAAAAAAATTGAACAAGAACTACTCTGGAATGATAAAGATATGATAGTTATATTACCATGGAATGTAATAAAATGTGAGTTTTGAGCAGGAGGTGAAATATGGCAAAAATTGGAGTAATCTTATCAGGTTGTGGCGTTTTTGATGGCTCAGAAATTCATGAATCGGTATTAACCTTGTTAGCATTAGACCAAATGGGAGCTTCTGTAAAAATTTATGCGCCATCTGTACCACAAAAGCACGTCATCGACCATTTTCGCCATAAGGTTGTTAAAGGGGAAGAACGAAATATCCTAGAAGAATCAGCACGAATTGCTCGAGGAGCTATTCAGGATATCACTGAAGCAAATATGGCACATTTGGATGCTATTATTTTTCCCGGTGGCGCCGGAATTGCAAAAAATTTGAGCACTTTTTCTGAAAAAGGCCCTCAATGTACCCTTTTACCCGCTGTTGAAGATTTAATTGCTGACGCCTTCAGACAAGAAAAAGTCCTGGGATTTATGTGTCTTGCCCCACTTTTGGCAGTGAAAGCAGCTGTAAATATTGGTCGTGTACCCCTTGTTACCCTCGGGAATGACCCAGAAATGGCAAAAGCCGTAACCATGATGGGCGGTAAACATACTTTATGTCCAGCAACCGAGGTTGTTATAGACAAGAAAAATAAAATTGTAACAACCCCTGCCTATATGTTGGCAAAATCTATTTCTGAAGCAGAAGTAGGTATTGGTAAACTTGTTCAAACTGTTTTGTCTATGATATCATAATCAATAACAATTCACTAAAACAGATTTAAACCCTTCTTGTTTGCTCCCATCTACATAACGCGCCTTCGCAACAATTATATAAAGCCCTAGAGGAACATCCATACCATTTGTTAAGGTACCATCCCAAAAAACCTGAAGAAGGGGTGCTGAAAAAGCATTTTTTTCATAAGTTCTTACAGGATTACCTGTTAACGTAAAAATGTGAATTTCTGCATAAGAAAATCCCTTTTCGCCTTGGAGTGTAATAGCCATAGGTTGAATAGCATTCTTTTTTAATACCCGAGGATTTACAGTTATAAATGAATCTCCCTCGTTTTGATCAATAGCAATACTATTGACTTTGCCAGCCGTGTGTCCCTGCTGCGCGCGACTGCGGTGCCATGAACTTCCAGACATAAAAGGTTCTATAACACTGGGATTTTCAAGACTCACACCCGTAAGAAACTCAGGATGATTCGTTAAATCAACAGAGTCCATGAGCGTTGAATCGGGGTCAAAAAGACGAAGAATAAACCCTTTGTTTAAAAGACTTGGAAATATATCTACAGCAATATCCATAAAAAAATTATCCCATTTCTTATGAGATATAACGATGTAGGGAGTTGTTATACTCCCTTTTAAGGAAATCTCTTTTTCATCAATATACATACTCCAATCATCAAGAATTATTGGACACACATGAGAGAATAACTCAATCCATTCAGCGGGTTCATCAGAAGATGGACAATTCATTACTTCACTAAACACAACAGGAGATTGTGGATAAGGTGTATAAACAGAAAGTGTATCACTCATTAAAAATTTTCCTGAAAGCATCCATAAAAACGTCCCCGAGAATTTAGAATAAACGGTTATAGAATCTTTAAGCATTTGACCTGGATCGCAAACCTTTGAAAACGTTAAATGATCGATCGTCTGGTTTACTCCATCAGGACTTCTTGCAACAAGAGAAATATCAGGAGGAATGACTGGAAAACGTCCTGTATTTTCTAAGGTTATTTGAAAGGTTATTTCATCAAAGACTTTCCTTTTTACCGTTAGTCTTGCATCCCATGAAGTATCTGCATGCGTTTCAAGATTATCCAATCCAGGAGAAAACCCCTGTACCCAGTTATTTTTATCATGGGCAGGACGATAAATAGAACGCCTTTCTAAGCCTAAGCCCATGGCGACATTCCATTGAGAAGTATATTCTAAGCTGTCAAGTTTAATACCCCTAGAATCTTTCCAAACAATTTGATCGCCAGTATTATTTAATGACCGCCAAGCCGGAGGTATCCATACTAAAAAAGGGGGTGACTGCAAGTCCTGCCGGATTTCAGGACTCTCCGCAGCCACCCTCAGCCCGAGTTCAGGAATGATATAATCGAAATTGGCAAGCTGTGCCGTTCCTGTTTTATCCTTTATTGTTGTACCATATAAATTGATTGGCCGATGTGAAGCATTATAGATTTCAATATACTCACAGGAGATCTCATTACCGGGTAGTGGACAGAATTCTGTAATAAAAAGTGAATCCACCGGCAAAGGAATATAAATTGTAAATTTTCCTGAAGTATCTCTATCTCCATACTGACAAACCCATTTAATCCTTTGAAAACCATAAAGGGGTGAATGCCAGGCACATTTTACAGGTAGAGAATCATTTCCTGCAAGTTCTTCTTGTGGTCCTGTAGACCATAAAAATTGTTGAGTTATTGAATCTATAAAAGATATTTCCCACTCCCCAGACACTTCATTTCCAAGATTTTTAATGATTAATGAGAGAAAAACATCCGCAGGCTCACCCAAAAAATAATCCTTAAGCAAAACAGAGAGCAGGGGAAAAGATGGCCGACAGATACTGTTAACAAATCCAGGCGTTCCGCCTTCTACGTTGCTGCCACGCCATCCCCCCTGTTCATCTCGCTCCATAGAAAAGCCTTCTTTTAAGGTTATAATCGATAGACAAGAATCAGCAATAATCCCTTCTGAATTTTGAAGAAAGTAAAACTTTTCCACAGTGTTACTCAGACCATATCCCCCAAATCGACTGTCTTCTATGATCATTATCAAAGTCGAATCGGGAATTAGAAAATCATATTCTCCTGAATAATCAAGATCAAGAATAAGACCATATTGACCTGCGTGCAAGATGGAATCCCCTAAGAAGACAAAAAAATCCATATCTCCCTTATCCCCAAAACACCAATTTTTGAGATTAACTGACTGATCTCCCTTATTTAATATTTCTACAAATTCTGCACTATTCTCAGAATACAACGGATTAATCATTAATTCATTGATCCATACCGTTTGACAAAATCCTACAGTGGCTATAATTACATTCAAAATACATACGTTAATTTTCATCATCACACAAAATGATACAACAATCCATAAAAATAAGCAAGATAATATTATGCATACTATATATGGAAATAGAGATATTATTATGAATCAGTATGTTTTGGGTGCCTATTTTCAAATTCATCTAAAAAGTAAACAGACCCACTGATGTCCTCCTGTGCTGTCAAACATCATGTGGGTCTGTTCTAAGTATTTACAACGTGCTATTTATTTATAGATAGAAACAAGTTCTGTCCCAGGATAATAATGTGTTAATATTTCTTCTGTTGAATATCCTGCTAAAGCCATTCCCAGGGCTCCAATTTGGCACATGCCAGCACCGTGCCCCCATCCTGCTCCGTGAAAAATAAATTCTTGAGGAATATCATTCAGGGTGTTTTTTTTGTCAATGATAATCGCAGAACTGTAGAGAAATTTTTTATGGAGAATACGACGTGCTTCGTAGTCCGATTTAATTTTAAATATTTTCTCGTTTCCATGTTCATCAATAACATTTATTCCCATGAGGATCATCCGGCCTGATCCCCCACGTTTTATAGGATAAATATCCTTAACAGCTTTTAATTGAAGTCCCAGTTTCTCATTGATATTTTCAGTGAGTTCTTTGTTTGTCATCATAATGGTCCATCGGAAATATTTTCCTTCTTCGTCCACGCTTCCTAAATAATTTTTTAGATCTTTGGCAGGAACATACGCTTCACTGCAAAAAGCCTTAGGATTATCCAGAATCCATTTACGAGCATTTTCTTCTATTGTAAGATCTGGAGGATTTTCAGGATTAGGCATATCTTTCAAATTTTGCATATAGGGTAAAGGATCGCCAAACCAAATATTTTCATAGCGTTCTGTGATACCACCGCAGGCTTTTGAATAGCGCGCATCTGCTATTTTTCCGTTATAAAGAAGAACTTTCCCTCGGGTTTTTTTGGCTCCTTCAAGAGAATAATCTGTGATATTGTTAAGTCCTTGATATCGTTGGCAACAATCATCGTTGCAGACATCAATGTCTAACGAAAGATGTTTTTGTTCCACATTTGCAAGCATCCAGCTGCGGGCAACAATTGTTTGTGCTTCAATAAGCGCCAAAGGACATGCAGAACCCATCTCAGATGTTGCTACACAGGCCAAATATGTTTCAAGATCCAGTTCATTGACAACAAGCAAAGTGTCCTGATAGCGCGTGACTTCTACCTTAGCAGGAAGATGAACCATAATATATTTTTTCCAGTGAAAATTTCGACCGCTAATTACAGGATGGATAGCTATTCCATGATCTCCACGAATATGTTTAAAAACAATCTTTTCAGCATTGGTAAAAGGAGAATTATCAATGGAAATTCCTTTTTCTGCTATCCGAATGACAATCTGAGCTCCTGGTTGCGTATTAACCATTGCGTCATCGACTTTCATAATGTAACTACTGTCGTTCGGAAATTCTATCTGTATCTCTTGCTGGTCATCCTGGGGTAAAACAATCCCCACGCGCAGCCGAGGCTCAAAGCGCGGTATAACATTAGGTTCTAGCATTATTCACCTTCCTATTTTTTAATTTTCACCTTTCCAACAAAGCCAAGCATCAACTGCAGCTCCCATAGCAGGTGCTTCGCGGAGTTTGGAAAGAACAATGCGCTTATCATTAAAGGTGTCTTCTTTAAGATAGTATGATTTAAATTCTTTTGCCATCATTTCATTTTCAGATACTAATTCACTCAAATGCTGAAGCATCGGTTCCCACATTTGATTTTTCCCGCGGGATTCTTCCAAATAATCACCTAATCGCTGACCTATTACAAGTCGATCAAGGAGTGTCCCTTGATAAGGATGATGCGGAATTAAAGGCGCTCTCTCTGGATTAACAAAGTCAAATTTCCCCTGATAACCAGCATAAAGGGTAGATATTCTTTCAAAGAGGAGTTCTGCCAAATAGAAGCTGACATCTTTCATGGTTTTTATTGCCGCCTCTTCTCCTTGAAGTGCTTTTTCCATAATTTGAGGGGCATAAATTTTTAATGTATTTAAATCTGGGATAGATATACCTGAGTATTCACTGTAAATATCTTGTATTCCTGAAGCAGAACAGTATCGTTCTAAGGACTTTCCGTTTTTTACTTTCATTTCCCAGGTTTTCGCCATCCAGAGTTTAATGGCATCAAAAGGAACAAGTTTTCCACGGAGTTTCAAAGCATCCGCCACACCTGTTCCCCCACCAAGATAATAACTATTTTCAACACCACGAAAGGAACCTTGAGAAGAATATTCTTCCCCAATTCCACAATAATCTGCATCAGATCCTATATGGTGAATTGGTGATGCCAATTCTACATCGTGAAGCATAATTCGATTTTCTATGATTGACGCATATTCAGGAAGTCGAGGGCCATTCGCCAACACACTGATTCCGCGTTTATCTTTTGTTTTAAGTCCAGGCATTCCAATTCCTATAAGCACGTCCTTCCCGGGATTTGTTTTTGCCAGTTCAATAATCACATCTGCAGCTGCATACATATAGGCAAGTCCTTGCCGATTTTCAGCCGGCGTTAAATGAATCCCCGTTTCCATCTCTTTAAGTTGGATGTTTAAATCTACTGGCTTAAAGTTTGGATCGTAATATTTATACTCGCTATATTGTTTCTGAACATTTTGATTCCCCAACTCAAAGGTTCCATCTTCTTGTTGATCAACGGTCCATGCGCTGACTTTTGTTGCTCCTCCATCAATTCCAATAATCAGCAAATCTTGTCTCATGATAGCTCCTTTTTTTTATGTTAAAAAGACAGGAGGATTTTACCATCCTCCTTTTACAAGCTTTCTCAAGGGAAAGTATAACCTTATGCCTTTTTTCTCTCTCTATTAAAGAGTTGTCGCCTTAAAATAGTTTCTCGCCGCATATCATCTTTTGCATTATCATTTCTATCAATCGTATGTTGATCAATCGCATGATCTGTCCCACCGCTATGCCGTACCACCTCATAAATAGGTTCCCACACACGTCCAATCCGATAGTACTCGGCAATTTTATTTACCATCTCGTAATCTTCGCCATAATTTCTTGAATGGGTATCATCATTGATGCTAAAATATCCCATTTCTTTAATGACATGAATCGGAATGCACCGAGGTGCTCCTGCCCCATTGATTCGTAAAAGATTATTTCGGCCGTTTTCTTCCGTCCATTCATTATGCGTTACCACGGGGATTTCTTTCATTCGGACAAGTTCCCCGGACTCTTTCTTTTCCCATACTTCATAGGAACCAATCACCATCCCAATTTCAGGATCGCTATGAAACACGTCCAAAACCTTTTCAACAGCATCTGGTTTCAACCGATCATCAGAATCCAATTGAACATAATATTTTGCCCGTGACAATTTTGCGCCAATATTCAAGCAGAGACCAATATTATTGATATCAAGAACCACCAGACGGATTTCAGGTTTCGTAGCATCATATTTTTCACCGCCTTTCATATATTTTCTAACGACCTCTGCTGTAGGATCCTCATCGCCTCCATTCACCATAACAATGCACTCAATATCTTTAATGGTTTGCTCCTGAACGCTTTCTATGGCTGTCCCAATAAATTCCGGACGGTATCCTACAGGAATAATAACAGATGCAATTAACGCCGGATCTTTCTTGGGTGCAGGCTTATGGTCGCGAAATATACCGGGAGGAAGATAAGCATCTATCCGTTTCAGATGCTCTGTAACAACCTTCTCTGCTTCAAGTTGAATCTCTTTTCCAGAAAGCAAATAATCAAAAACATTGGCTTTTTTCTCAGCGGCTTGTACGCGATAAAGAGAACCATTGTAGCGATTTGCAATCCGAATGACACATTGTCTTTCTGAAAGCTTTAACCGCATATCATATAGAACATTATACTTTACAGATTCATCAAAGCCTCCAATAGACTCAAGGGTTTTTTTGCGAATAAAAAAGGCTTTGCCAAAATCCATATTATCCCGAACTCTCCCAATGTGATGATCTAAAAGGTGTTTTTCTTCAACACAACCATGATCTTCCAATTCGTAACTTGAATAAAACAATCCTGCTTCAGGATGGCGTTCCGCAGCCATCAAAAAAGTATCAACAGAAGCTTTTCGCAAAAGAACAGGGGTTGAAACATTATCCAGGAGAAGAATAAACTCGCCCGTAGCTACCTTAAGTGCTTTATTAAGCATAGAAGCTAAGGTTTCTGGGCTACCAGCAGGAACTGTTTTTAAGGATCTGGCAGTATTTACCAGCTTTTTCAGCGTTTCGGAATCATTGGTGATACCAATCAGTTCAACATCTTTGTTTCGCAAATGAACCATCGCATCAACCATTGCCTTTCTCTGTCCTTCAGATTGCCCAAACGATGTGTTAAAATGAAAAAGTATGCTTGTCGTTGCCATTGAATCTTTCCTCTTTTTAGTCATTGAACAAACTTATTATAAAATGGGAATTGTTCTGCATTAATTCCATATATTTTTTATGCGATAGATGACACCCAAAATGCTTATCCTTCAAGAGTATATAAAATAGGTAACTTATTTACAAAGATCGTATTCATAAAACTTATGACAATCAATTAATGTTCCTGTTCCTTTTCAATTTTTTCAAGAAGCGTATCAACTCGTTTGGTCATTTTTTCTATAAAGGTTATATCAGTAGTACTTTTCAGATTAATTTTAGCATTATCAGCAGCGCCTTTTATTGCTGCCTGAGCCATGCGCGCGCCAACAGAAGCATCCGATCGTGAATTTTGATTTCCCTTCTTCTCCATTTCGCGACAGAGAGTTAGCGCTTGATAAGACAATTCTATCACATGTAAGGGTATCTTACAAGCATTTTTTATAGCCAATTCGATCATTTGGTCCTGGTGCTTTTTTTGCTTATCATTTTTTTGAGGAAGATGATACGCATTCATAACCGCATGAAAAGCTGTTGTATCCTCATCGACAGTAAGAATAAGCTATCCTTTAGCATCTGAGCTTCTATAGGAAGAGAAAGAGCACGTTCTTGAACATTTTCATATCCTTTCTTCCCTACCGTTAAATGAGCTACCATGGAAGCGAGTCCAGCAGCCAAGGCAACTGCCAGAGCAGAGACACTTCCTTCTCCTGGGGCAGGTGTATCCATCGACAAAATATCAACAAAATCATGGAGAGTCATACTAATTTAGGGATTTGAATTCTTATCTTTTATACAATATTCAATGATTTTTTTTTCGGGATGAAAAGGAGAGAGTTCTGAAAGTCCCAAACTTTGGACAGCTATGCGAATTCGTTCTTTTTCAGGATAATCAGTGGCTTTCCCTTGTCGTTTTAAATAGTAATCCCCCACTTGCAGCATTGCTTCGAGGGGGATTAATCCCACCAATTCTGAGCCTGTTACGCGTAATCCTCGCTTAGCTGCTTCTTCTACCACGGCCTCAAATGCTTCATAAACGGGTGTAACATGATAATCCGTCAAATTCATTGAAACCTGGGCACATTGAAAAGCTTCCATGTACCACCCCACCGCTTTGCAGGCTTTAAGCCGTCCCGGGATGCGAACTTTTTTCCCTTCTGAATCAATGACAATCTCTCCATTTTCATCTCGTTTAGCTCGTCCCTTTTCGCGAATATCTAATGCAATATCATGAGCCAACTTTGGGTCTTTGGTATTAAGATTCACATTATATGCAATCAATAATTCTCTCACGCCTATAATGGTTGCCCCTGAACGTGCATTAAACAGAGGATCGCCAAAATCAGGCTTCCAATTTGGATTGTTTAGTTTTTTAGGAAGACCCTCATATTCTCCAGCACGAATTTCTTCCAAATTGCGTCTTTCAGGTCGTGTTGCTGCTTTTTCGTAAAGGTAGATGGGAATGCTAAGGTCATTTGCGACCCGCTTCCCTAATCGTTTAGCTAAGTTAATACACTCTTCGACAGAAACATTTGCAAGAGGAACAAAAGGACATACATCTGTTGCGCCTAAGCGAGGATGAACACCTTTATGCAACCGCATGTCAATCCTTTCTGAAGCAGCTTTAATACCACAAAAGGCTCCTTCTAAAACAGCCTCCGGTTCCCCAACAAAAGTGACAACAGTGCGGTTAGTATCTACACCAGGATCTACATCAAGTACTTTTACACCTTGGACCGATTCAATTTCTCGGACAATTTCATCAATAATCTTTTTGTTTCGACCTTCACTAAAATTAGGGACACATTCTACGAGTTTCATATATGCCTCACTTGATTAAACTTTGAAGAAAAAAATAAACAACAATAAGAATAATCAGCATTATAAGAGATCCCCACAACGTTCGAGGAGATTTGTGTCTACGACGATACTTTGTAAAATCAAACTGTTTATCTTCATCTCCCTCATTGATGACATATTTTCCCGGTCTTGGAACTTTCATTCTGTCTCCTGATCAATCTTTTAAAATAATATACACGTTTTATAGCACGGACAAAAGAATGAACGGATCTTGAAAGAATGAAATTTTTAGTAGATATTTCCCGGATTCAACAATTAAGCGCAACACGTGGCACTTCAAAAAGTTGGGAAATGGTGGAGGGAGGGAGTTTTGAAGACAGTGATGCTTGGAAAGTGGGATGAGGGTTGCCACGGATGTGTATAGAGACGTTCAGAAGGTAGGGATGTTGGATTTCGTGATCCAATTCACCATTCAGCTGTGTCCATCCCCCTAAATATTTCCGAAGGATATGACAGAAAATGTCATAAAGGCTATATCAGATCTTATCCATCGCGAGAGGATCATGGGCTGAACTCAGAACTCCATGATAGTGTGTCAAAGAATTAAAAGTGTTGAGGAAAACAGATGCAGATGGTTTATCGATAAAACCAGGAGATATCTGCAAAGGCGTACACTCTGATTCAAACCAGAATGAGGAACATTGATAAATGATTTCACATCTCTATTCTCTGTCCTCCGTCATCTTTTCATAAACCTGCTTGTATTTCCTTTTAAGCCGATTTAAATAAATATCTATTCAATATATGATTATCAATATAATCTTGCTTTTTGACGAAGAAGGGGTTATTTTATCCCCGGGGGGCTGAATAGGTAATTAATTTCATATATTATAGGCCGACATTAAAGAAGATTTTAATAGAAAGATGAGAATAATTAAGCACTCTATCTCTTTCTATAAAACGCACCCAATTCTTCTCTTTTGGCTTAAAATGAAAACAAGGATTCAAAAAGGAATAGTTATTAAATGTGAATAATGCGACTTATCGAATATCATATCAAATGCCATCGAGTAGAAAAGATAAAAAGCTCATTTTCTATCCAGTAAAGCACAAAATGTGTAACCGTTCAGTCTACAATTTATATGAAGAATCTTTTTATTAATAATGAATAATTTGATTGATTTTAGTTATAGCAAGTAGATTGATAGTACTAAACATCAGAAATTTTCTAAAATGTTCAGGTAGGATAATGTTCAGGTAGTGGAGGTCATACATATTATGATAAGGAAAAATAGAATGTTATTCAGCTCTAAGAAGTATTCTAATGTACGTTTTAACGTAAGTCTGTCGAATAGATAGGACATTATTGATTGAGAAATTGAATAGGGAAAACCTTTGAGTCTTTCCCTTTCTTGGTGTGCTTATCATTTCTACCATCTGTTTTCTTGAGCTTCCAATACTTTCTCTAATCCTTCGGTGTCACGATGGCCCCTCCAAGGCTATCCCAAATTTCGTGTCATACCCAACAAAGTTCAGACATTTGTATGTCAAAACGTTGTCAATTTTACTAAAGCATCAAAAAATAATGATTTATAAACATCTTCTTCACATGCTAATTATCATGACTATATGGTGAAAAATTGTTGATCCATTTTATAAAAGCATATCTTGCTCTCAAAAAGTTCTAACATGAGATGTATTTCATCACGAAATATTCATTTCTTGGTTTCTTATTGCAAAAGGCCCCGCCTGATACTGACAGGCCTGTTTTTTGCAAAAAGTGGGAGGGCAACCTCTGCCTTTACGGGATATCCTCCAGCTGAAGGAACAATTCGTCCCCCTGATTCAATGTAATAAGGATGCTCTTTAATAAAAACAATCATCCCGGCATGACCTTTTCGACAAACAACATCTCCTGGTTGTAGTTTTTTAAGATTTTCAAGCGAGAGGGATTCCCCTTTTTCAATGTGAAAAACCTCATCTCCCAGGAAAATCATTTCTCGCGTGTCTATTCGAAAATTATTGGGGGATCCTCCAAACCCTCCACTGTCTTGAAAACCTGTTTTTTCACAAAAATATCTAAATCCTTGAGAAGAAAAAATTGCCGCAGAATCTTCAAGCAGGTCAAAATAGACCGCTAAATCAAAAGGTGCCATTACAAAACCTGAGCAATCAAGGCCATAGCGTTTATGACTTGTATTTCCACGAAATTGAGGATCATCCAGATCAAAAAGATCACCACCCCACCGATAAAAAGAGTTTCCAAAATAAGCTTGATACATATTAAAGGTAAAAAGTGCCAGCTCATTAATTATTTCTGAAGGCGATAACCCAGAGAGCTCATCCAAATAAGGCTCTAAAGCTGGCGCTATTACTTTTTTTAGAAACCTTTGATTATCCGTCTTATAGGCTGTGACACTTGTATCATTTATTACAAGGTATACACTATCTCCCTTCATATATCTATTAAATTGGGCCGTAAGATCAGAATGAGCCTTTTGGTAAGGAATCCGTGTCCCAAAATCAGCTTTATCGTAAATGGCTTCTTTAGGAATGGGAGTCTGTGCCCGTGAACATGTATTAAAACTCCCAATAACCATACACAAAAGCATTAAAGTAGCGACACAATACGAAAGATGCTTATTATGTTGACTCTTGAGTCGGATATATTCTCGATGTAACATAGAATGCTCTTTCCTCGTAAGAAAATTGGTTAAATGTTATCAAAACGAATTGTTTTTACTTTTCATATCTCCTTTTATGATAAATAAATGGAAACGCTCTCTCTATTTTTTTATTGAGTGACGCTTCTTTGGCGGGGATTCTATTGAAACGTTGTTTATCGTCTGAGGGTTTTTCTTTACAAGCAGGACCGTAATTCCGCCCACAATCATCACCAGACAGAGTAGTTGTCCCATGGTAAGCCAGTTAAAAAATATAAATCCCAATTGTTCATCGGGTTCGCGAAAAAATTCAACGATAAAGCGTCCCACGCCATAAAAAATAAGTCCAGCGGCAAATTTCACATACCCTGATGCCCCCTTTTTCCGGAGCCATAGGAGAAAAAGAAAGAGGAATAATCCTTCCATCAAGGCTTCATAGAGCTGGGAGGGATGGCGTGGTACATTGCCAGCAGCAGGAAAAATTACTGCCCAGGGGACATTCGTTGGGCGTCCCCACAATTCTCCATTGATAAAATTCCCAAGCCGACCCAAAAAAAGTCCAAGTGGCACAATCGTAGCGCATTCCCCAATTAATTCCCAAAAATCAATCCCCTGTTTCCGTGAAAACCAAATAACAAAAAGGATAACGGCAATAGCACCGCCATGAAAAGACATCCCCCCATGCCATGTCATAAAAATTTCCAGGGGATGTTTTATATACCAAGAAAGATTATAAAAAAGCACATATCCCAACCTTCCCCCAATCAAAACGCTTAAAATTCCACCGGTAAAAAGAGAATCAAGCTGCTTTTCAGTCATTTTTAACTCCCCTCGGCGAATTACACGTTTCATCCAAAGATAAAAGAAAATAAACCCTATAACATACATAAGACCATAATAGCGAACCTCAAAATTTCCAATCTTAAAAAGATAGGGCTTTAAATCATGAACCCAGGCTAAGATCATGGATATTTCCTTTTTTGTTACAGGAATTTACACTTTTACACCTATGAAAAAAAGATATGAGGACAATTTAAAAAAGAAATATATAAAATGATAGTATTTAAATTATACTATGATTTAATCTATTGTTAATGTCTATATCTTCTTTGCTAGCAGAGAGATAGCCAAAGTATGACGAACTTATACACATCCTATGTGGATAAATGTGGCTTCTCCAATAAAATTGACGAGGTTATATTATGTTGATTAACAACGAGTTAAAATATAATATTATTTTATTTTCTTAACTAATATCACAAGTTATCCACATTGAAAAAAGTAAGGGACATTCTTGCGTAAATCTTTGATATAGCTTAGATTGCATGAAAAATGAGGGAAAGATGATACAGACAAAAATACCTGGGGTATCTCTTCGTTTTGCCTCTGAAAATGATGTGGAACAGATTTTAGCATTTATTAAAGCATTAGCAGAGTACGAAAAAATGAGCCTTGATGTAGAAGCAACGGAAGAGAGTATAAAAGAAACGCTTTTTGGCAAAAGAGCCTTTGCAGAGGTAATCTTTGCAGAACTGGATGGAAGGGCTGTGGGATTTGCCCTCTTTTTTCATAATTACTCCACCTTTGTTTCAAAACCAGGACTTTATCTTGAGGATATTTTTGTCTACCCTGCCTATCGAGGGCGAGGCATTGGAAAAGTTATGATGGCCTATTTGGCACATCTTACCCTTGAACGTCATTGTGGCCGATTTGAATGGTCCTGTTTAAAATGGAACACTCAATCATTAGATTTTTATCGCGCTTTGGGAGCAAATACCATGGATGATTGGGTTACTTTGCGGATCAGTGGCGAAAATTTACATACGCTGGCGACGTCTTTTAAAAAGCATAGGGATTAATTACCTCCTCCAAGAAAGAATCAAAGGAAGAATAATCTCTGCCAAATGATGTGTATCTTCTACGTCCCCCGAATAAAAATAAGATAAAGCAAGAGTTATTAAAGGTGACTTTTTAATAATATCTTTCAAGTGGAATAATACCTGTAAAATTTTTTCATCAGACCATAAATTTCCTTTACCAAAAAGGGGAGACCAGTTAAAAAAATCAAGATCAAGATCAAAGGCTGTTTCGTTTGGAATAATTTTTTCAAGAACGTCGTCAAGCGTTTTATGAAGATATTGTCGGACCTTTTTTTTCTGTAAAATAAGAGGATCGAGTCCTTGTGGGGTGTTCCGTTGATAACAATAAAAGTGGACTTCCCGAAAAAAGTCTGTCCGAATAGCGGGTGCAATAAAGGAATCCTTGCGAATAAGGTGATCTTTTGAAAGGATTTTTTTCAATTTTTCAGGATATTCTATATAATCATACAACACGGAGTCTGCGTCTGTAAAATTATCCGCGTTATCCCAGTGATAATCCATGTGAAAGAGTACTTTAGGTAACTGTTCACGTTTTAGACACCACACATAAAAAGCCCATTTATGATCATCCATCACCCACACGCCAGGAGCAATTTCCAAAAAAGCATTATTATCTGCAGACATTGGATAAAGGGGATAATCCATAGATGAACTTACAAAAATAATGCATTTGAGTGAATTCCAAAGACACACATATCATTTAAATGATAATGAATAAAAAAGAAAATATAAATGCCTTTGATGGTACTTTTCAACAGTGGATTTAGGAGACGATTAAACTAAAATTATTGCCCATCGTATGGTATTGAGATCACCCGTTTAAGAGGATTTTGAACACAGCATTCAACATTTCTTCACCCCGTAATAGGTTCTCTTGGACACACCGTAAGTCCTCTACTTTTCACTTGCATTAAATGTCCCCCTATTGTAATATTTCACGCTTTTTTGAAAGGGAGCTTAGCTCAGCTGGTCTAGAGCACCTGCCTTACAAGCAGGGGGTCACAAGTTCGAATCTTGTAGCTCCCACCATTCGGTAGTGATGATGTTTCAAGTCGTGTTATAAAGATGATGATAAATCTAATTTTTACTCTGCATAAATGGACAATATCGCCTTCTCTTTTCCTTTCTCTTTTCCTTATTCTTCTTTATTTTGGATATTGAAAAAAGAGTAAAAAATGAGGGTTTTGCCATGAAACAGGTCCGATTAATAGCACTTCTAAGTCTTATCGTTTTGTTAGGAGCATGTGGGAATGTTGAGGAGAATAAGCGCATTGAATCCGGTAACTTAGTGATGGAAAATATTCCTCCAATCCCTGAATCCCTCAAAGAACGGCTGAGTCAATACCAAAATGTCCGCTCAGCATCACTCCAAGATTGGTTACCTAACGACGGTATTCTTATCTCTACCCGTTTCGGTGAGACATCTCAGCTTCACCGTGTAAATTTTCCAGGGGGCGCACGATATCAGTTGACTTTTTTTAATGAACCTGTGTCAGAAGCAGCAGTATGTCCCAACGCAAAGAATCCCCTTATTGTCTTTATGAAAGATGTGGGCGGTAACGAGGCATATCAACTTTTTTCAATGAATTTAGAGGATGGAACCCTTACCATGCTTACGAATGGGAAATCCCGACACGGAACTCCTCTGTGGTCACACGATGGTTCCCTTCTTGCTTATTCTGGGACACAACGAAATGGGAAAGACTATGACATTTATATTGCTGAAGCAACGGACCTTCCCAAAGCAAAAATGGTATCTCAATTGGAAGGGTATTGGGAACCCCTAAGCTGGTCGCCTTCCAATGCAAAATTAATCCTCCTAAATTATATTTCTATCAATGAATCGTATCTTCATATTCTTGATGTAGCTAGCGGCGAATTGATTCCTATGAATCCCTCTCCTAAAAAAATTGCCTATGGAGATGCCAAATGGTTCCCAAGAGGCGATAAAATTTTCTTTCTTTCAGATGAGGATTTAGAATTTCAAACTTTACGAACCTATGATGTGGCGTCAGGTCGCGTAGAAACGCTTCCAATAAAAACTTCCTGGGATGTAAGCAGTTTTACACTTAGTCCTGATGGAATGCTCTTGGCCTGGGTAACCAATGAAGATGGTTTAAGTCGCTTATCCGTTCAAAACCTCCAAACAGGAAGCTACTTAAATATTCCTCCCTTACCCGATGGCATTATTAGCGGACTCCGATTTAATAAAAATGGGACTGAGCTTGCTTTCAGTTTAAATACACCTACACATCCTACAGATGTTTATTCGATACGTCTTACAAATGAAACGCTTTCAAGATGGACATATAGTGAAGTAGGTGGATTAAATACAGAAACATTTGTTGCGCCAACCCTTATTCACTATCCAACGTTTGATTCTCTTCCAGATGGAACACCCCGGCAAATTCCCGCTTTTTACTATAAAGCTAAATCAACCGAAGAAAAAATGCCTGTAATTATCAATATCCATGGAGGTCCTGAAAGTCAATTCAGACCCTCTTTTTCCTCAACCTTTCAGTATATTCTCAATGAAATGGGGATTTCTATCCTTGCCCCAAATGTCCGAGGCTCATCAGGTTATGGAAAATCATATTTGCTCTTAGATAATGGGTATAAACGAGAACACTCTGTATACGATATTGGCGCTCTTCTGGATTGGATTGCTCAACAGCCTGAACTCGACGAAAATCGCGTTGCTGTGTGGGGAGGTTCTTATGGAGGATACATGGTTTTAGCCAGTCTAACCCATTATAGCGATCGCATACGAGCGGGTGTGGATGAGGTTGGAATTAGCAATTTTGTGACTTTTTTGGAGAATACTCAGCCTTATCGCCAAGATTTACGTCGAGCAGAATACGGCGATGAACGAGATCCTGAAATGCGTGCTTTTCTAGAATCCATCGCACCTGTAAATAATGCTCATAAAATTTCTTCTCCCCTCTTTATTGTGCAAGGCCTTAATGACCCTCGGGTTCCTGCGAGTGAAGCAGAACAAATTTTAAAAGTCGTTAAGGCAAATAATGTTGAAACATGGTATCTTTTGGCAAAAGATGAAGGGCATGGTTTTAGCAAAAAATCAAACAGTAATTTTTATATTCAAAGTGCCATGCTCTTTTTCGAAAAATTTTTGAAGGATATCGCCGAATGAAACGACGGAAAAAAGTGGGATTAGCCCTAGGAAGTGGTGCTTCCCGAGGATGGTCTCATCTTGGAATTATCAAAGCCCTCCAAGAAAATAATATCCCTATTGATTATGTGGCAGGAACAAGTATTGGAGCTTATGTCGGTGCAATTTTTGCTTCGGGACACTTTGAAAATTTTCTAAAAATTGTTTTAGACATGGATTGGAAAAAAGTGATTTCTTTTTTAGATCCTTCTGTAAGTTTTTCAGGTCTTTTAGAGGGCAAAAAAGTGATGGATCTTGCAGAAGAGGTTATGGGAGTTAAAATTTTTGAAGAATTGAAAACGCCACTTTGTGTTGTAGCAGCAAATTTAAAAACTGGCGAAGAAATCATTTTTTCTAAAGGGCCCCTCCGAGAAGCAATTCATGCCAGCATTGCTGTCCCTGGTATTATACGTCCTGTAAAAATCAACAATATCATCTGCGTGGACGGCGGTATTTTGAATCCCGTACCTGTTAATGTGGTAAGAGAAATGGGGGCAGACATTGTTATTGCAGTTGATTTAAATCGGTGTCTGGTTGGGACAAAAAAGAAAAATATGAAGAAAACGAAAGCTGAGGAAGTCCGCGATAATACGTTAAATACAGCTATTTACAAAAAATTTTTCGATAGATTTACTCCCCTTGAATCTTTTTTCCAATCATTGTTAAAAAGTAGTAACAACAATGAAAAAAAAGAAAAAGATGGTATTCCCGGTTTTCGTGAAGTTTATCACACTTCTATCGATATTATTGAGCGGCAAATTGCTCGGCTTAATTTATCTCTATATCCTCCTGATATTCTTATAATGCCTGATCTTGGATATCTTAAATTCTTCGATTTTGATAAGGGGGAAGAAATCATCCAGGAAGGTTATAATAAGGCAATGCAACAAATGGAACACATCAAACACCTTGTATATGCTCCAGGATTTCCTTTTTTCTCAGACTTTTTTAGTTCTAACAAAAAACTTGCGAAAAAAGCTCTTTAAAAATCAGTCATCATAAAATATTTTTCATCTCTTTTATCCAATAGATTGTAATGCTAGTTTTTCTAAGGTACTTTTAGATCTTCATATGTGTTTACGTTTTCCTGCTTTTTCGATGAAACTTTCTTGTAAAGATTTCCTCTAAATACCAAAGAAAAATAAAGGAGAGGATGATGGCACAAATTAACTTAGAGGGAAATCCAATCCACACGCTGGGTGATCTTCCTGCTATTCACGAAAAAGCCCCCGATTTTTTACTTACCCAAGTGGATTTGACCGATGTCTCTCTCAAAAATTATAAGGGAAAAATTCTCTTAATGAATATTTTCCCAAGTCTTGACACGGATGTATGTGCAACTTCGGTGAGGCGTTTTAATGAAATGGCTAGTAAAATGAATAACACACGTGTCCTTTGCATCTCACGAGATCTCCCATTTGCCCACAAGCGGTTTTGTACAACAGAAGGCATCACTCATGTAATTTCTCTTAGTGAATTGCGAAACAATGATTTTGGCGTTCGCTATGGTGTTCGAATTGTCGATGGGCCAATGGCAGGATTATTTGCCCGATCAATTGTTATTATTGACACAAACGGTGATGTCGTTTATACCCAATTGGTTCCCGAAATAACAGATGAACCAAATTATGAAGCAACATTAAAAGCCTTAGAAACAATGAACAAATAATGGAAAATGAAAAAACATTAAATACATGTAAAAAGATATAAAAATTTCTTGAAAATATAAAATACAGGCACTATCTTATCTATAAGGTCTATAACCATGAATACTCATATAAATACACATGCATTGAGCGTAAGGGTAGTATTTCAATTGTATGTTTATGTTATGGTTTATGAAAGACTTTATCACACAATAAATAAAGGAGGTGTTGAATGTGGCAAGGTTGGATTAATTTGATCCTTGGGTTATGGCTTGCAATTAGTGGATTTGTACCCTCACTCCAAACAAGTTGGAACATGATAATTGTCGGAATTTTGGTGGCTATTTTTGGTTTTATGGTTTCTAAAAAATGGCAAGCTACCGTGAATGGTGTTTTAGGAATTTGGGTTTTTATTAGTGGTTTAATTAAATCACTCATTACTCCTACTAATTTTATTATCGTTGGTCTTGTTATTTTGATCCTTTCTTTAATGCTTGTTTTTGGGAAAAAAGAAGCCGAGGAAACCAAAACAGAATAGTTTATTTGTTGGTACATATCGACACTAAAACGGCAAAGAACTCTTTGCCGTTTTTAATTTTAGCAAAAAATGTTCCTTTTAACATGATTTCTAAACTCTAAGACACTCGTGCTGTCTTATCTTGCAATCCCTTTAATTAAATGATAAAATTATAAAATATGAAAAAGGAAGGAGATAAGCGATGCGACTTGTTTTTTTAGGAGCACCAGGATCTGGAAAGGGGACACAAGCAGACATTTTAAAAGACATTTATTCACTTATAAAGCTTTCAACGGGTGATCTCTTAAGAAATGAGATTAAAAAAGCAACACCTTTGGGAAAAAAGGCTGAAACATTCATGAATCAAGGAATACTTGTTCCAGATGATATTATGATTGATATCCTTGAAAAAAAAATTACTTCCTTTGAAAAAGAAGGAACAGGGTATATTTTGGATGGTTTTCCAAGAACCCTGCATCAAGCTGAGGCGCTGGATGCCATGCTGTTAAAAAATAATGCACCCCTGGATGCGGTAATTTTTATAGATGTCCCTGAAGATGAGCTATTGTATCGACTAACAAACCGATGGACATGCAGAACATGCAATGCAACATTCCCCCTCGATAAAAAATCCGCTGAAATTGCTACCTGTCCCATCTGTGGTAGCAAGAATCTCTACCAACGCGAGGATGACAAGCCAGAGACAATTATAAAGCGCCTTGACGTCTATCGAAAAAACACCTATCCTTTGATTGACTACTATGAAAAAATGGGGATTCTCCATCGTGTCTCGGGGCTAGGAGATATTGAAACAGTCACAAAGCGTATTCAAGAAGTATTAGAAAACATATGAGTATTTCATGATTTTTCTTGGACTTACAGGAAGTCTTGGCTCAGGGAAGTCAACGGTTGCTTCCTTTTTTAAAGAATGGGGAAGTGTTACCTACGACGCCGATGCGATTGCTAAAGAGATTCTTCTTCAGGATGATGCTATAAAACAAAAAATTCAACGTACTTTTGGCAAGGATATTTATACCCTAAATGGAGAACTTAGAAAAGAGCTCCTGGCAGAACGTGCCTTTAATTCCCCAAGCAATCAAAAAAAACTTAATGAAATTGTTCATCCTGCGGTACGCCACTATATTTATAGGTTAAAAGAAAAAAATTTAAAGGAAAAAACAAAAATTTTGCTAGTTGAAGCAAGCATGCTTTTCGAAGCGGGCTTTCAAAATGAATTTGATGCTGTTATTGTCGTAACTGCGTCGCTTTCACTTCGTATGGAGCGCGCTTTAAAAAGAGGAACGCTAAGCCAACACCAAATAAAAAACAGAATATCATTGCAAATGCCGGATGAAGAAAAAATCCGTCATGCAGACTATATTATCTTCAATGACGGATCCCTGGAATCCCTGAGAGAAAAAACAAAAACTCTCTATCAGATTTTGCTGCAAAAAGCTTGAAATAAAACAAGGTTGTTAAAGAACAAATGTTTAATCACTCTTCATCAACACCTTTTGCTTTTTGTGAAAATTTTTCCAGAATTTGCAACTCAAAGGGTTTGCTGTTATCACCATAATAAAGTGTACGATGAGGAAAGGGAATTTCAATACCACGAGCATCAAATTCAAGCTTAATCCGCCGAAGAAATTCTCTTCCAACTGACCATTGCTGAAGTGGAATTGTTTTTAATCGTCCTTTTATCATGACAGAAGAATCATTAAGTCCATCAACACCAAAAATCTCTGTTTCCAGGATATTTTTCCCATAGACTTTATCGTTTTTTAATGCATCTAAAACATCCTGAATCACGCGAACAACTTTATCGGTGTTTTCTTTATAGGCAACACCAACATTAAATACATAGGCAGACCATTGATGGGTCATGTTGCTAAGAGAATTAATGCTTCCATTAGGGAAAACATGGACAATCCCTTGTAAATCTCTTAACACGGTAATGCGAAAATTCATTTTTTCAACTGTACCGCTTGTTCCATTGATAATGGCCACATCACCAACACGAATTTGATCTTCAAGGATAATAAAAAATCCCGAAAGGACATCCTTCACAAGACTTTGAGCACCAAAACCAACTGCTAAACCAACAATTCCAGCACCTGCCAGTATAGGTCCAATTTCAATCCCTATTTGCTTCAAAACAATAAGAAGAACTACTGTCCAAATGATTCCAATCACCCCTTGACGAATCAAATTCATAAGAGTTTTGACTCTACGACTAGAATCTGTAGCAATTTCTCCTTCTAAAACACGCCGTTGTACCATGCGTTTTTCAAGACTTTTCAGCGAGCGTTTGATTATTTTTACCATAATCCATGAAACAACAAGAATTAGAATAATTTTTATTGCTTCCTTACCCCATACAACCCAATTAATACTGTTAATAACTTGTATAAAATTTTCCATAAATATCTCCTTTACTCATTTTCGATAAATCATGATTTATTCATTATCTTTATTTTATGAACCACTCGTTTCCATCACGCTTTTTGCTATATACATAATTTTTTTCGTGAAAGTAAATTAAATAACCTTTTAAGAGAATAAAAGAGGATTCCCATTTCATCATTTTTGATAAATGAAGTGTTTATAAAAATTACTTGTAAACTCAAAAAATTGTTGTACATTTGCACGTTTTCTAAGATTTATCATCATAATATGATGATAAATCGAGGAATGAATTGGCTCTAAAGCCAGGAGACATTATCATCGTCTGCAAGACGCAGTTCTCAAGAGTTGGCTGTTGTGGCTAGTGAGGCTGAAGGAATAAACACAACAGATAATAAGGAAAAGTATGAATATCTATGTTGGAAACCTGCCATGGGCAACAACGGAAGAAAGTCTGAAAAAACTCTTTTCAGAATATGGGTCCGTTGATGCTGTTCGTATTATTACAGATCGGAATTCCGGAAGGTCAAAGGGCTTCGGATTTGTTGAAATGAGTGATAATACGATGGCTCAAGCAGCCATTAAAGCGCTTAATGGTAAAGAAATTGATGGACGTGCCCTGCGGGTCAATGAAGCTCGCCCTGCTAGTGAAAACAATTCTCAACGTAAACGCTACTGATCTTAAGCTATAAAAGCTGATCAAATTTAACCCTCTCTTCATCAGAGAGGGTTTTCTTTTTTCGCCCTAAATGGGTTTTATTTACTTATCCTTCCTAATTATTTTAAATAACGATATAATTTTTTCATTTTTTAAAGGATAAAAGATATATTCTAAAAAAGCATGGGTTTTAGTTAAATGTTATTATTTTTCAACGTTTCAAGGATTTATTATCATCTGAAGCAGCTTGGTATTTGTTGACAATCGTCCAGGGGACTCTGATTCTCAGGTTGGCTTTTATGGCATGAGTATCTGTTTTTTGAACATGACAGGCAAGCAGAGGATTTGTATGAATATCTATGTTGGAACCTGCCCTGGGAAACATCAAAAGAAGACCTTAAAAAATGTTAGAGAGGTATGGTAGTGTGGTATAGGTCCATATCATTACTGATTGTGTATCCGGTCGATCAAAGAGATTTGGTTTTGTTGAAATGAGCAATGATACAGAAGTACAAAAAGCCAGAGAAACCCTTAATGGGAAAGAACTCTCTGGCCGCATTCTGCGTGTCAATGAGGCACGCCCCCGTCACGAATAAAACAATACTTTCTAATCAATATATGCATAATGATCTCACCCACATAGTACAGGAACTTTCTTTTCCTCCTAGAAAGACAATACGAATATTTTTTTATCTGAATCCTCCTGCTTACTTTTCACCATTTTTCTCCTCTTTGTCTCCTCCTCAATAAGGTGCTATACCAAAAACAGTAAAAGAATTCATAAATATATCAATGTCATGAGTTTTGACACTGACACTTCCTTAGAGATTAATATTTTCTCAGATCTACTCTCTACCGATCCTGGAAGTAAGGACAAAAATTCCTAAAGTTCAGGGAATTTCTTATCATGAAAGGTATACATTAAAAGATGCCATCGCCATAAGCACCCTTTGTTCTCAATCAATATGATAATCCATTTTACGTTGTTACAATCCCGGTTGATATGACACGATTTTTAGAATGGGTAAAAGCAAAAAATGCCCATGCCTCTTCACATTCTTCATGCCCTCATGAATGACCGGCATATTGCCACCTATATCCACCTTTTTCAGCACTTTTTAGAAGATGAATGTCAATCTTCTTTTAGTGAAAAACACCTTCAAAACGCATAATGTCACTTCAATGTCTTGCAAAATATCCACAATTTTTTAAGAGGTCAATTAATCTCTCATTCTTTCTTTAATTGATCTCTCTTAAATTAAGAATCATTATCGTGCAAACATGGGAGGGTATCATGACACCGTGGGATTTGACACTCAATTTAAAAGACGTTGTACTCGATTTCACGTTTTTAAGTGTTTTTCTCGTCGCAGGGACAATTCTTCGTCGCTATATTCCGTTTTTTCAGCACTTTTTGATTCCCAATAATATCATTGGCGGATTTATTGGCCTTATTCTTGGGAGTCAGGTCTTGAAAATTATTCCTTTAAATAGTGACCGTCTTGGCATGTATGTCTATCATTTGCTAGCAATAACTTTTATTGTTTTGGGATTGCGGCAATCTAAAACATCCTTTGGGAAAGGGCCAGTGAGTAAAGCTTTTATTGAGTTAAGTTGTTATATTAATCAAGCTATTGTTGGACTTCTTGTAGGCTTTGTTGTGATTTATTTTTTTAATCCGAATTTTTTTGCGGGAATAGGCTTTTTACTCCCCCTTGGGTTTGGCATGGGGCCTGGTATTGCTTATACTATGGGACACAGTTGGGAAAAAGCAGGATTAGTCAATGGCGGATTGATTGGTCTTACTTTTGCAGCGATTGGTTTCCTCATTGCCTATGTTGTTGGAATACTTTTGGTAAATCGTGGAATCCGTCGAGGGGAAACAGCCCTTATTAAAGGGAAAGAAAGTTTAAATCAAGATATTCGAACAGGAATTGTTAAGGAAAACCCCCCGGATATTGCCGGCTTTCTTACCCTTTCCCCCGAAGCCATTGAGCCTATGGCCTTTCAAATAGGACTTATAGGCTCTATCTATCTTCTCACATATCTTTTGATTTATGGCATAACATATGTATTAGAAAAAGTCGGCTTAGGGGATTTTTCTGACACATTATGGTCGTTCCATTTCATTATTGCACTCCTCATTTCTGTTGGGGTGAGAAGAATCTTGGATTTGACAAAAAAAAGTTATGTTATTGATAAAGGCCTTATGAATCGTGTGTCAGGGGTCTGTGTAGATTTTCTTGTTGCTGGTTCTGTGGCTGCTATTAGCCTTAAAGTCATTAGACAATATTGGATAACCATTACCATCATGTCTTGCCTCGGGGGAATAGTGACATATTTTGTTATTCGATGGACATCCCGTCGTGCCTTTGATAATTTTCATTTTGAACGATTTATTGGAATTTTTGGCGAGATGACAGGGACGATCAATTCGGGACTCGTTTTAATACGCATTACAGATCCTGAATTTGAAACACCCGCTGCAGAAGATCTTGCGTACGGCGGTGGCATTGCCCTTTTTCTAGGCTTGCCTCTTCTAATTATTTTGAATCTGCCAATAGTTTTCTTTAACAATTCCCTTACAGGTTACTGGATTGCGCTTGGTGCTATCATAGTATATCAGCTTATTCTTCTAATTGTGTGGCGACTGATTGGTTTTTTGAAACCCATTAAATATCAATAATTATTAAAAACGTCAATAATAACATATTTTATAATCATAAAAATTATAAATGACCTTGTTCCATGAGTCTTTGCTATTTTTATTATCATCAATACTTTTGAAAATTTTAAAATTTATCGCTTCATATTATTGCTTAAACAGACTAATGATATATCAGAGCTGTACAATTTTTTAAAAAAATTTATAAACTTTTTGATATTTTACCTACGACCCCAACAGCTGTTTTTGAGTCAATTCAAGATGGTATAATTATTTTAAACCATGAAAATCTTTTTACAACCAACAACTTACAATCAGCAATCAATCTGCAAGACAGCTTTTTGGAAAAAATTATCTGAAAAATGGCATTCCTATAAAAAAACTGTTAAATCAAGAAATATTAGATCAAATTTTTAGTAAAATATCCTGAAACAGGTGTTAAAATCCCATATAACATGAACGACTCAAAAGTCATATAAGAACTTTGAACTTCAAAAATATTTGATCATATGGGTGAAAGCTGTGGAATGCTTTATTAATCATATTGTGAGCTCATATACCCATGACACAATCCTTCATATTCAAAAAGACATTGATGATGAAATTATTGATTTTCAAATTATGTTTAAATTTGGTATAAGATCAAATGAACTTTTTACAAATTCTTATAAATATGTCTTTCCCTACAGCAAAGGAGAAAAAATAGATATTCATTTTAGGTCGATAAAAAAATCATACCTACATCCTTCACTATAAAGATAATGGTAATTCCCTTCCTGAGGAAGCATTTACTAACATTAACCGGGGCTTGGACTTATCTTAATTTCTTTTTTGTGCATCAATTAAAAGAAACGTTTGACATTTTTTCTTGATAAGAACAGAGAATTTAAAATTTGTATCCCTTAAAAAAGTCGATGACAAAAAATTAACATTTTATCAAGAAGATTTGTCAGGGTTAGGTGCTTTTTCTGGAAAAGTTTCTCTCATTATCTTTAACGCTTTGCGCTTTTCATTTTTATATAAAAAGTAGCACACAACCGATGTTCCCAAGGCACCAATAGATGCTAAGATTAAATCTGACATGGTGTCGCGAAGGCCACTCCCTTGATAATGTTTCCCCATTAAAATAGTACTTTCTGGCAAATTCCATCTTTGCATGTTTGTTCCAAAATTAACATCCATTATAAATTCAAAAATCTCCCAAAAAACAGCAAATGTAACAGAAAAAGTAAAAGCAAATAGGGCAATAAAAAGGGGATTTATATTCATGGTATATTTGTGATTAAGTCTATATACAAACAAAAAACCAATAAAACCTGTAATAACACCCGACAAGGTATGGAGTAAATCATCCCACCAAAAAAAACGATAATATAATTCGTACCGAGCACTGAGATATATACTCGAATACATAAATAATATAATTGTCAGTTCCAATACTTGAGGAAAATGGACGTTTTGACGTCGCTCAATATAATTGGGTAAAAAAGTAAGAATTAATGCTAAAACTGCCAGGGAAATGAGTTCAAATTGATCCGATGACGCTTCAAGAACTTCTCTTCTCTCAATATGTCTGTCTTGAAAAATATGAAGAAAAACAACGACGCAATTCAATAAAATAGAGATAATTAGCGTAAGTCGAATAAACCATACAATAACTTCTGGCCTAAGAATTCTCTTTTTTTGTTTCTTTCTCTTCTCACTCATGAATCATTTTTTCCTCATTTTTCCATTATATCCAATCTTGTGAAATATGTTAAATAAGATTTAATATTCAAAAGAATTTTACAAAGGAATGATCCTCTTTGTTTAGAAACGTGAATTCACGTCATAAGCGCACCTCAAATAAGAATGAGGAACGTTGAATTTGATCACGAAATCCAAAATCTCTACACCTGAGGTCTCTATACACATCCGTGGCAAGCCTCATCCCTCCGTCCTTCCTCTCCGTTCTCCCTTCTCCGCCTCCCGACTTTATGAGGTGTCAAGTTTTGCACGTAATCGTTGAATCCGGGAAATATGTTAAGATAATAATGCATAACAACCCATGAATACAATGAAATGCTTTTTAAAATTTGAGAGGAATAACGTATGCCTTAAAATTCATTTCCCCTATTTTTTTGTATAAAACCTATTTCAATTATAATGTCTTACTAATATAATTAATATAATATTATGTTGCTATATGTTTTAAGATTTTGTATTTTTTCTTATGAAAAATTTATTTTTGATTCTAAGCCTAATTATTTTTCCCATGGAGGTAAAAGGCGTTGAATTTTTTTCTCACGCTGTGGGAAATTACGGGCTAGCTTGGCTTGAAGAAGATATTTTTTCAGATTCCCTGTATAGCGACTCTTCTCTTATTTTTTCTTTCCGAGGATATAGTAATTCTTTTATTAAAGAAGGTGGTTTCCAGGGATTCCTTCAAAAAGAAAAAGCATCTTTTGGGCTTGACTGTTCATTTCAATTTCACGATTTAATGTCGACACAAGTATTTGATTTTCGTTTTTACCGAACATTTACTACGCTTATTTCTGGTGATTTCTCTTTTGATTGGACGCGTGTTGCTCCATCAGATTTTACCGCTGTTCATGAATTTTCATTCTCTTGGCGTTTGAAAATGTATCCTACAAGGCGTGTAAAAACTTCTATTGGTTTTGATAAACATCCATTTCTCTCTCAACCTAAAGGAAGTCCTGCCTTAAATACACCGGCATGGTTTGGGACCTTTTCATATCAGATGATTCCAACTGTTCACGTTTTAACAGGTGTTTATTGCAGACAAGGATTTAATCCTGATTGGGCAATAGGGACTTCTATTAAAGGGGGTCGATATACCGTTTGGCATGCAGCTTGGTTTAGTCTGAGTCATGCAACACACATGTCTTTTTCTCTCATGTATCATTCCTGGAAATTTCAATGGATAGTCCGATGGCATCCTTATCTCGGTTTATGCTCGGGATCTTCTGTTTCTTGGGATTTTTAAATACCATAAATGCTCAATCATCCCTTTTATTTACCGAAGACCCGGAATTTTTACAATCCATTCTTGATTCCGTTGCATCAGGAAACATCCGCTTTCAATTACGCACTGAAAGTGATTATCCTTATTCTCACCGTTTGAATATTTCTCCTTGGCCATTTTTAACCTTGAATACTTATGGAAAAGCAGGGAGGGAAAAAGAAGAATACGGGTCCTCACTTCATTTTCATAGCGATAATTTTTCCTTAAGTATTGGGACAGTTTTGGTCTCTCATGCCCAAGGTTGGATTGTAGGTAAAGCAACATCCCGAACGACTCTTTATCCAGGAAATCTTCGTTTTAAGCAACCTGTAAGCCATCGAAAAGGGCCATACACCTCTTCTTCTTTTTCAGGCTTTGGATCCCTTTCTTATGATAAATATTCTCTTTCCTTTTTTTCAAGTGATTATGGTATGGGAGGGTCTTTGGGGCTCTCTTTTCCAAAAAGAAAATTTCAGTTTTATCATTCCCCCGACCAGTGGGAAGAAGTACTCATTCAGATTCAGGGATCCCACTTTCTTCTAAAAACAAATGCTTCCTATCATATCAACAAGAGACACTACGGCCATTTAAGTAATGACTTAACCATTCTGTATTCTGGAGGAGGTATTATTTTTCTCTCGTACATAACAGCTGATGACTTTTCCCCTGCTTTAGGAAAAAATCCATGGTTTGGTGGAGATATTGCAGGATGCCGTGGTCTTGGTTGGGGTTTTAAAGTAAAAGGCCCTTTAAAAAGCACGGTTCAGGCGTCTTTTCTTCAACAAACGCAAAAGGATAGTTACCATCAAAAAATAGAAGCTCTTCTTTTTTTTAAGATAGGAAATATGGTGAGTGAATCTCTGGTCCAATTGACTACTGAACAGACTCTTAAGGAGGAATCACAGTCCCCCTATCTCTTTACGAACACAAATAATCGCATAATAACAATTAAACAATCTTTTTTACTCCCTCTTACATCCTTTTGGGATATTCAAAGTGCTTGGTTAGTTGCAACAAATGGTAAGATACCTTCTTCAACAGGGTTTATTCTTTTAACGTTCCAACAAAAGCCTTTCCACGTTAAACTCCAGCTAAGCCACGTGATAGGAGGGACTACAGATCTTTGGTATACGCGTCTTTACTGTGGACAACAGGTGGTGATTCAAAAAGCACGGAACAAGCATTTAACTGCCCTTGATATAACGGTTCTTTACTCAAAAAATACTTGGAGCATTGGTGGAGGATTTTCAGTTAGCCCAGATGAGAAGCGAAGTATCCTTCAATTGCAAATTGCTTTGAATTCTGCGAACCGCTAAATTACAAAACTATGAAACTGTTCTGGCGATATAGCTTTTCTCTCTTTTTTTTCATTCCTGTCTTTTTATATGGCTCCCCCTTCCTAACTGTAAAACAAACAACCATGGATCCGGGAGTTAACATCCCCGTTTATGAAATCTATGGGTATCCTTGGATTTCTGTCTCAGATTTTATGATGGAAATTGGTGAAGATCCCTTTTATGACACATCTCACGGGGTCATCACGGGAAAATTGGAATCATATATGATAACCATTCGTGGAGGAAGTGCTTTTATTCCTATTGATGTTTATATGTATCATTTGCCAGGTCCGGTAGAGCGTTACAAGAATGATCTTGTCATGCCACTTAGCGAATGGATACGCTTTCTTCATACTGAAGTGTTTCCCAATCTTTATTTTAATTCACAATCGAACTTGCTCATTTTGGACCCTGGTGCTTATAGCATCCAGGACATTAAGCTGCAAAACTATAAAAATGGATCTACTCTGCGCATTGAAACATCCCGTTTATTTAAAGAAGAAGACATTAACATTTGGGAAGGACGGAATGGGTGGCTTTACTGTACCATTTATGGTGCGACTGGTGACACATTGCAATTAAGCAAATCTTATTCTTCGGGTATCCTACGACATATTATTCCCATTCAAATGGGAGAAACGTTTCAATTATCTTTTCAATTACGAAACCTCATCTCAGATTACGATTTTTACATTGATCCGGATACACGAGACATCGTTATAAATTTACGAAAACCAACGACCCTTTCTGCTGATGAAAAAATCTCAAAAGAATCAGAAAAATGGCTTATCAATACCATTGTTTTGGATGCTGGTCATGGAGGAAGAGATCCCGGTGCCCGGGGGGCAAATGGAGTAAAAGAAAAAGATATAACATTAGATATTGTGCTTCGACTTGGGCGTCTATTAGAACGCGATTTAGGGATGAATGTCGTATATACACGTAAAACAGATGTCTTTATCCCTTTACATCAGCGGACTCAAATAGCCAATAATGCCAATGGAAAAATTTTTATTAGTGTTCATTGTAACAGTCATGAAAATCGACGGATTAATGGAAGCGAAACATTCATTCTCGCTCCTCGGCTTACAGAAGAGGCTATAAAAATCGCTGAACGTGAAAATCAGGTGATCCGACTCGAGGAAAACCAGAAAATTTATGAACAAATAACTAACGAACAATATATTCTTGCATCCATGGCTCAAAGTACTTTTATGAAAGAAAGTGAAGAGTTGGCGGCTTTAGTTGAAAAAAATTATACAAAAAAACTTAAAACGACATCTCGCGGTGTTAAACAAGCAGGATTTTATGTCCTCTTGGGCGCATCAATGCCAAACATTCTTACAGAAGTAGGTTTTATATCCAATAAATCAGATTTAGAAAAATTGAACAGAGCCTCTTACCGCCAACAGATTGCCGAGTCTCTTTTTTTAGCGATAAAAGAATTCAAAGACAAATATGAAAAAGATATCCCCATCAACTGATTTTACCTATTTGCCCATTGGAATTTTTGATAGTGGTTTAGGTGGATTAACAGTTTATCGACAAATACGGACTCTGTTACCTTCGGAAAATATTATCTATCTTGGGGATACAGCCCGGGTTCCCTATGGTTCAAAAAGTACCGCAACAATACGTGATTTTACCTCACAAATAACTCGATTTCTTTTAAATCAACCCGTAAAAGCGCTAGTGATTGCCTGTAATACGGCTTCTAGCCTTGCCTTAGATGTCGTAATGACTCTAACACATCTTCCCGTTATTAACGTGATAGAACCTGGTGTTTTAGAAGCACTCCGCTTAACGCAAAGAAAACGTGTTGGAGTTATAGGAACCCGTGCAACGATCGAAAGTGAGGCTTATCCCAAAAAAATCCACGAATATGATCCTAGCCTTCAGGTCTATTCTGTTCCATGTCCTCTCTTCGTTCCCCTTGTGGAAGAAGGATGGGAACATCATCTCGTCACGAAAATGATAGCCGAAGAATATCTAAATCCCTTAATCTCATTAGCCATCGATACTCTCATTTTGGGATGCACTCATTATCCGATTTTAAAACCTGTATTACAAACAATCCTTCCCCTTAACGTAACGATTGTTGATTCATCCCAGGTAGTAGCACAAGCTGTAAGGCACGCTTTAGAAGCCTTGAATTTGCTCAACCCACAAACTATTCCTGGAACAGATCTTTTTTATGTGACAGACTTTCCGCGAAAATTTACCGCCATAAGCAGTCGGTTTTTAGGATATGAGCTGAAAAACATTCAAAAAATATCTATTGAAACCCTTTCCCAGTATTCTCAACAAAATCCATGAAGGAATATTTAAGTGATCTTTATGCCCGCTTAGGCGGACAGATGAAACTGGGGCTTGAAAGAACTCATGAACTGATGGCACGATTAGATCATCCCGAAAATGCCTTTCAGTCAATTCATGTAGCAGGAACCAACGGAAAGGGATCTGTTGTAGCGGTCTGTGAAGCTATTCTGCGTCATGCCGGTTACATCACAGGACGATTTACATCACCTCATCTTGTTCATTTTAATGAACGCATCTGTATTAATGGCTCTCCCGTACCAGAAGAAAGTATTGAATCTAAACTTTCGATCTGGCAGCCCTGGCTTGAGGAGCATGAAATTTCCTTTTTTGAAATCACAACAGGACTTGCCTTTTCACTTTTTCGAGATTATCATGTGAATGCTGCAATTATTGAGACGGGTCTTGGGGGACGACTTGACGCGACAAATGTTTTAAAGCCACAGGTTACTGTGATCACCTCTATAGCCCATGACCATACTAATATTTTGGGCGAAACCCTACGTGCTATTGCAGGTGAAAAAGCAGGCATTATTAAACAAAACACACCCCTCGTAACATGTTCACAAGATCCTACTGTCTTGGAGGTCCTTCAATACCATGCCAATAACAAACATGCCCCTTTTTATAAAATAAATCCCTTTGATTACTTTTCTGATTTTCGCTTAAAACCAGAGGGTATGTTCCTGAAAATGAAGCGTTATAATTCCTGGATTAAAACGCCACTGATGGGGATTCATCAACTCGAAAATTTTGCTCTTGCCATAAAAGCATGTGACCTTTTTACACAGGGGAATTTGCCTAAATCAGCTGTTATAGAAGGACTTACATCCGTTGAATGGAGAGGCCGTTTTGAACTCTTAAGAGAAAACCCTTTCGTTTTCTATGATGTTGCCCACAATCCTTCAGGAGTGGAACGGTTAAAAGAGTTGGTTCTTACTCTCTTTCCCCATAAGCCATTAACTCTTGTTATTGGAATGTTAGGTGATAAAGATATCCATAACATTGTGGATATCCTCCTTCCTTTTGCAGCCCATTGTTTTCTATCACCCGTGAATTCTCACCGGAGTGTAACAAAAGAGGCCTTGGAAGCATTGTCTGCTTCACGGTCCAAAACCGAAGTTACATCCTCACTTGATGAAGCCCTTAATAAAGCTCTGGAAACAACCCCTTCTCAAGGCATCCTTCTTATTTACGGAAGCCATTATATTGCACCTGAAGTATATCATACCTTCCAACCTAATAAGTACAACCAATCGCCAAAGATCCCATTGGATCCCACGGTTTAAGAACAATGGGCGTTTGCTTTGCTGCTTCCAAAAGCTCAGGACTTAAATACTTTTTATGAATAACAACCTGATAATTATACTCCTTAAACCACCTATTTGTCATAACAAAGAATCCTTTCTCTCCTGATTTTTCGCTCCAACTGTTTTCAACTTTCCAGCGGACAGGCTTATCATCAACACAATGGACACCCGTAAAAACCATGGCATGGGTGAGCATGCTTTCTCCATAATCCAATCGGCCTGCTTTATCAAGATCAAAAGAAATCCCCAGGGCATCTTCATAGCGGAAGAGTTCTGTATCCATGATCCCACTTTCCCGATCAGAAAACTGCCCCACATCACAACCGAACCATACCGGTTCACCCTCTTTAAGCTGAACAAGAACTAACTTTTTTAGTGTCTCAATGTCCACATTCAAATAGGTTACGGGACGACCACCAAAAACATTTCCAAGGTATTGCACAGTATATGTTTTCATAAAAGGTTTATCAGCCGTCGGCGCATTGATAATACTGAGATACTCCGAGGGCTTGTTTTCAAGATAATAATTATAAAACATGAGAGGAGTAAGACCACGATCTTCATGATAATTGTTATCATCATCCCGGTATTCAAAATCAAAATGATTTGGAGGAATTCCTAAAAACGAGACAAGCATAGAATAAATTTCTTCAAGAATATGCCTTTTTTCTGACCGTAAGACTTCTTCAGAGGCCTTTTGCACATCCGCCATCTGTCGCAAATAAAATGCTGACGCTCTAAGTTTTAATGTTAACAAATGATTCATTCTCATTGTATTTCTGCTGTTAAATGTTTCAGGCATTACATATTTGGGGACTAATCCATACTTATCCACAAGGGCTGAAAGCATATCCCATTGTCCACCATCCTGTATCGGATTTTTTAAAAGCCACATAATTATTCGGCTGTCTATGGGTTCATGGCAGGTCTCAATAATGGTTTCCAAAAAGTAATTGGACTTTTCAAATTTATCCCAGAAAAGAAGATAATTTTGCGAAAGTTCAAAATCCTTTACGTTAATTTTTTGAGCAATATAATAACGAAACGTATTTAAGGCTGCAAAAATCCAGCATCGTCCACTTTTTTCCTGATTAGTTATTTTACCAGTAGGAATTTCATGGGAAAAAGTAAAAACATTTTTAACTCTGGAGGAATGATTTAAAACAGTTTTATCAATGCCATTTTCAATAATACTGTTTCGGATAACGTTACTAAAAGGATCCTCATTTATGTTTTTTCGACATTGATTTATGATATCTGCTGTAATGATTTTGTCCAGCATAGACTTACCTTTCTAAAAATGTATGAATGGCAGGAAGTACCGTATCAATTTCAGGTATTATTCCTAGATGTCCATATTTATTGTTCAAAATAACAGTTTCAGCCTTTAGCTGCTCAGCCAGCTCAAGGGCAGGTTGGGGCATAACGAGGTTATCTTGAAGATTAACAATCACTAAAAGATCTGCGATGGCTTCCCGAATAGCCTCTTCATAACCATTGTCAAATTCATTACCTATATTATGGGTCATCATTGCCTTTACCTGACTCTCCCAGTTATAACTGTTAAAAAGTCTACCAGGAAACTGCTGAAATTTTTTCAAATACTCCTCAAAATCTTCAGTAGGGACTTCTGTTACTAAATACTCTGGTGTTCGAGCCACCAAATCTTGTGACATATCCAAAAGCATCATCAATCGCTCTTCAGGCACGTGATACATACGCGCTGTTTGTATAAGTCTTAGTTGAAATTCTTTATGGAGTAAATCTCTTGATGTCATACGAGGTGTCCCAACATAAGCAACTATTTTTTCCATAAACGCGGGATAAGTTACCATCCACTGAAAGGCTTGCATGCCTCCCATAGAACCTCCAACTACAGCATAAATATGATTGACACGCAATGTCTCCGTTAGTACCTTGTAATGTGCCCGAACCATATCTAAAATGGTAAATTCAGGAAATAGCTCATTTTTTTGCGTTGGGCTGTTGGAGGGTGACGATGAAACACCATTCCCAAAAGAATCTAGTATAATAATTGTAAAAGTTGTCGTATCAATATAATTATATGTCCGAATTAATCCTTCTACATGCTCTGATGTTCCGCCAAACCATGTGGGAAAGACAACAAGTTCATCTTCAGAACAAGGGAAGGGTCCTATAATTCGGTATCCAATTTGGCAGGCTTCAATGACATCACCATTAATTAAGGGAAAATCACCAAGTTCTGCAAATTGTTGAGCAGATGCACCAAAAAGGGACGATGCAATGAGGATAACACAAACAAACCATCCATGTTTCATAATGTTACCTTTCCTTTTGATTTTTTGAAATGTTTTGAAGCCTTTTATTGTATTCCATGAGTTTTTCTTGCCAAAGGGTTTCATCTTTGTTTCGTTTTAACGTTCCTTTAGAAAGAATAGTGAGTTTACGAATCAGTTCTTTTAAAATTTCTTTTTCAATTTTTTCAGGAATCTCGATGTTTTGAGTTAAAAGTTTCTCAAGGGCTTGAACTCTAAATCGATCCAAGCCCCAGTATGTACGGGATAGCTGGTCTTCATGTCCTCCATATTTCAAGATACCTGCTTTTTGAATAAGGCCTATGGGATAATGAAGGGAGATACGAAGCCATAAATCATAATCTTCGCAGACGGGTAAAGATTCATCAAAACCACCCATTTCTTCAATCAGGGATTTTTCAAATAGAACAGCTGACGGGCTAACCAGGCACAATTTTAAACTATGGATAAAAATATCACCATGATATTTTTGATGTTTTTTCATAGGATTTACCCGTTTTCCATGACGAATCCATATCTCTTCGGTTTGGCAAATTCGAAAAGTTGGGTTTTCTCTCAGCCACTGCTCTTGTATCATCAATTTATCAGGAAGCCATTCATCATCACTATCTAACAGGGCAATCCAGTCCCCCGAAGCCCTTGATATCCCTAGGTTTCTGGCTGCTGAAACGCCCCTATTTTTCTGATGAACAACCAAAATTTTATCCCCGTAATTTTTTAAAAGAGAAGGCGTAGCATCGGTTGATCCATCATCAACAACAATTACTTCATCTGCTGGTCTTGTTTGTTGTAACACACTGTCAATCGATCGCTTGATATATTGTTCACGGTTATAAACAGGAATAATAACAGTAATCTTCATGGCAATCCTTAAGAAAGAAGAACTTGTGCTAAATGATGAGCACAGAGAGGGATATTTTTTTTCACCGTCTTGTGGAAATTTACTCCAACCAAATCACTCACACATTTTATTACTAACACATCAAGAGACTTTTTTTTCGCCCATTTTACAACGTCCCATGCCTCCATATCAAGAAGATCTGCAGAATATCTTTTTTGAAACAGTTCTGATGAAAAATCTCCAGCCTTTAGAAATTTATCAAGAGTTAAACATGTTAATCCACATGCAGCATCTTTTGGACATTGCTGAAGAAAAAATGCTTTAGAATCCTTCATAGATATAAATTTTTCAGGAAACACAGTGTCATAAAGAGTAACTTGTTGTGTGAGAGTCCCGCAGGTACCTATATTTATTATTTTAGAGATATCAAGAAACGTAGGTAACAAAGTAAAAGCTTTTTCTACATTCGATGAACCGACCCCTGTTTTTAGCAAAAAAAGGGGAATCCCTTTTATATCTGCCTGGTATAAGAGAGGAATGTCAGCCAAACGCCATTCATTTTGAATTTTAATTTCTTTAAAAAAAGGCATTATCTCTGATTTTAGGGCAAAAACAACTAAGGTGTTAGGGGTAAGATATTTCATACAATAACTTAGAGTATTTGTAATGATATTACGTTTCTTTTTAAGGAATAGAAGAAGGGATGGCATTTATTAACCATCTTAAGAGTGGCATATCAAAACGGTGAGTTGAAAACAATTATTTTATCTCTTGCCAACGATTATCTATAGACGTTTTATTAATGCCATCATAGTCTATAATATAATCTTGCAAAGCTTGTCGAATCATTATCCCAGTATTAATACGGTTGGCTTCCGGTATTTTGGTCAAACGGCCATAGCCAGAATTCCCCGCAGCCAGGTAATCAGAAACAGCAAGTTTATAAATTTTATTAGGATCAAAGGGTTCCCCTTGGATTGAATGAATAGTTACACGTTCGCCATTGGGTTTTTTTCGATCGACGGTAACAGTAATTCCGCTCACCAGCATACCGCGGGAATCGCCGCTTACATGATCTTCAATTAAGTCTTTGATAAAAGAGCCCGGCACCTGAAAAATGGTAATAAGATTTCCAAAAGGAAGCACATTGAAAAGATCAGCTGGTGTAAGAGGACCAGCATTTAAATCGGCACGAATTCCCCCAAAATTTGTAAATGCCACATCAGCGCCAGTAATTGTTGTCATGGCATCGCATACCATATTCCCCAAAATTGATTGTCCTTCAGAACTTCGCCGAAGTGGCCGTGGTAACACAGCAAGAACGTCGTGAAATCCTTCTTCTGCTTTTGCTTTTGCTGCAGAAATCATTGAATCTGCTTTGGCATCTAACCAAAATTCGTCTTCCAGAATGGTAATTAAAGCATTGTTATCGACAGCAAAATCATAAGCAACCAATTCTTTTGTCTCTTTATGGACATAAATATTAACATGTCCCACATTTGTTCCATTGGCATAATTTTGAAAAATGAGGGTATGATTAACAGGATCCACATAAGGTTCATAAAATCCTCGGTGAACATGTCCTGAAAACATGATATCAATACCAGGTACCATAGCTGCTATTTCCAGGCTATTTGGACCTTTTTTATTCGGTTTAATAACTTGATTTTTCATGTCTTTCAACAGCTGTTCATAGGCTTCATCGCGATCATAGGGTGTCCAGGAATGGGTTTCAACAATAATAAGATTTGCACCCATTTCTTTTAAACGAGGGATCCATTTTTGAGCTGTTTCAATTTCAGGTAAAAAGGTAAGTCCTGCCACATGTTCAGGAAAACTAAGATCAGGAGTAATCGAGGTTGCAAGTCCTAAAATAGCAATCTTAATTCCATGAACATCTACCATAATATAAGGTTCAAGATAGTCTGGAATATTTCCTGTAGAATCTTCGATAATATTAGCAGCCAGGAAGGGAAAGTTTGCCTGTGCTGCACGTGCTTTCAATACATCGAGCCCCAAATCAAAATCATGATTTCCCACTGTGAGAGCCGTATATCCTGCCATATTCATGAAATCAATAACCGCTTCACCTTTTGTCCGCGTTCCAATGGGTCGTCCGGAAAAAAAATCCCCAGCATCCAAAAAAAGGACACTTGTATTTTCTTTTTCGGCTTCTTTTCGAACTTCTTTTAAGTAGTGAACAACGGCTGCGCCGCCTCCTATCAGGGGTGGGAATTCTGGATTCATAAAACGGGCTTCTGTGCGATCAATTCCGCCATGAATATCATTTGTAAAAATAATGGTTATTTTTTCGTAGGTCTCTGCCGGATAGCGCTGAGCGTTTAAAAACCCTCCCTGAATAATGATAAAACCAAATAATGCAGTAAATAACTTTTTCATCCATCTCTCCTTGATTTACAAGGAATACGTCATAGTAGCCATAACCTGAACCCCGGCTTCACGGACTTTATCGCGAGAAACGCGTACTTCTCCTTCTATGGGGAAAAGATCGTTATAATGATAAATCGACTCATACCAAGAAACATTTAAATCGAGGATCAATCGTTCTATGTGATAACCTGTTCCAAAATGGATTTTACTTTGATGAAGTTCATTTCGTATAGGACTTTTCGTGTAAGACCAACCGAGTCTTATAGGAATCCCGGATGAAAAGACATGTTCCACACCAGTCTTAAAAGCCCATGTGTTATCCCAATCAGGATTGAACGTTGTTGTATCTTCTCCCTGATATTCAAAACGTAAATCATTCCAAAAGGTTAAATCTGTTTGTACAAAAATCTCTGTTTTTAAAATATTTTCAGGAATATATCGATAGCCCATAGAAAGGGTATTAGGCCTTTTAACGGTCTGTTTGTGGACAGAGTGATCCACATGATATGCTGGCATCATAAGGGTGGTATCCATAAGGGCAATAACGCCAGGATATTCAAATTCTTCGTCGCCAGAAAACGTATAGGCTAAATGAAAGGCGTGACGATCGGAGAGAGAAATAACTGTTCCTAGTCGAATATCCACACCTCCCTGAAAATCAGATTCTATGAGAGAAAACGTTGTAGTATCCGAAGCCAGGCGATCATCGGGGCGATCTAAAACTGTTACACCAAAGCCTCGCTCTATGTTTTTCCCCATAAGTTTTGTTGCACTCACTCCAAGGTTCAGCCATTTTGCTTGTTGAGGATTCCAAGCACCCCCAACACTCAGACCATTAACCATTCCTGAGAACGAAACGTTATGATAACCAACTAAAGGATCACGGTTATAGTCATACGTGGCAGTCCGAATTTCTTCTTTATATGTATAATTCAAATTGTTAACAGGATTATAGCCAACCATCACAGACCAAGATTTTTGACCATATCCTGCCACAAAACCACCATCCAGAATCCAATATCGATTGTGGACATAATCATTATCCGTTAAAAAATCGCCAAATGTATCTTGAACGGGAAAGGATCGTCGTTCTCGAAGGTGGATGCCTTTACTTGTAAGTCCAAACGTAAATCCTGTCATTCCTCCACCTAAAGCCGGATTAGAGGTAACTGCTGAAGGATGTCCCCACTCTGCCATGGCAACCCCACCTAAAGCATGTGCTCGGGCGTTTGAGTAAGAAATACTTTCTAAAAGAACATTGGAAAAAAATGTCTGCGCCTGTGCAAAAGATCCTATCAGCAGAAGACTTACCAGAAGTTTCATACTCTTCATCATCTTTATATCTTTTCTTTTCATTTACAGCTCCATTCGTTCATCAAGGTCATTAAAAGCGATAATCTAATTGGATTCTAAAATCATTAAATGTCTGACGTGCGTTAATTTCTGTTATTTGATAGTCTCCAGAAAGCGTAGGGACAATCCCGCCAACATAGTTTGTCATAACTGCATGACGATCGAAGGAATATTTGAATCGAACAGATAAATTTGAACTAAGTCTGGAAAAAAGAGCAACCCACCCGTGAAAGGATTCTGAATCGGTATTATACACTCGAAAATCAGTATCTTCAAAATTCCAGATAAATCCTTCATACACCATCATTTGTCCCATAATTTTAAAGCGTTCATTAAAATTATGCGTTACTTGTACTGCAATAGCTTGGCTAGGACTTCCAGCATTGCCAACCATCGATTCTCCACCTTCTGTGTTTGCCGTTAAACGGGGACGTGGATTAAATGCGGTATAACCATTAGCATATAACAGGCGCAATTCGTTATAGCGGGACATTCTCATAACAGCTTCAATTCGCGTTTCTGTCGATTCGTACCCCGTTGGTGAATATATATTTTGAGCACTTCGGCTTTGCCATTTCTGGCGGAAGCGAAACCGATAATTAAAAACAGGCCGATATTCCAGATTGAAAACAAGGCGATTATATTTTGCCGCATCGGCAACACGCGTCCAAATATCATGTTCAATAGTTGTTATAAATTGCCGATGAAATTGATATCGAAGGTTATAATAAAATCCACGCTCCGCCTGTGGTTGTGAAGCACCGGTATATAAAAATCCCAAAGAAGGATCTTTCAAGTAAAAAACATCTTCAAAAATAGTACTTTTATAGCGTTGGTAATTTGAAAAAGAGCGTTGATAGGGATTATCAAAGGAAAGATCATAATCTCGATAAAGTAAAAGGATATTAAAATTATCAAACTGCCAGTACATATTTACAAGCCAGGCAATAGGATCATTTTTTAAATCAAATCCCGTCCCATCCCCATCTAAAATACCAAGCTCTCCTTGAAAAACAATATTTTTATATACCGTTGAGAAATCGCCTCCCAAAACTCTTCGAAAGGATCTTGCATCTTTCCAGAGACCTGAGGTACCACTGTTTTTATAAATTACTGCAATTTCAGGATCAGCAGAGTTCCCTATTTGGTTTAAATAATACCCGAGATTTTCAGATGCTACAACCGATTGAATTTGAAAATCTTTTTCCCGATTATAAAGACTTTCATAAGCAGTAAGCCCTATATGAGTACTTGTATTTACACGCCATTTCACATTAGACCCATAAAGAAATTCATTGACGTTTCGGGTAAGAGGATCCGTGAGTTGATCATATAATCCATACTCATAGCGAGGTTCCATCCGAATAAGCATAGAAAAACTCCCATCAGAATTGAGAACTGCATCGCGAGATTCATAGCTTACAAAAGGAGTCACATAGAAGGATTTCCACTGAAATTCTGCTGTTGCTCCCCGAAGAGGAACATACGTATTTTTTGAAACATCACCAGAGATTCCATAGAGACGTTTTCGCCAGCCATAACCACTTTTTCGAGGTGTAAAATAATCAACAGATTCCATAATTACCCCTTGACCAAAAGCGGCCACATAATTTCCAACAATCATTTTGTTAACTCGAAAATCATGGCTGTTGGTTGGTTGTTCATAGGTAATATTCACTTTTACGCGAGGAATTCTCCCCAACGATCCGAATTCATAGTACTCATCATCCTGGCCAAGTGGCCGATTATATGAAATACCAATGTGCCACTGATTCCCTTTGTGGAATAAAAATTTGTAGTAGATATCAAGCGGTGCTGTTTTTAATTGAAACATTTGAAGCGATTCAGCATCTTCATCGGGGACAATTGTTTGTTGAGAATTTTTTACTGTTGCGTTATAATAACCATGCCATTTTTCATCTTCATCATCCGTATAGCGAACATAATCTCCAATATTGCTGTATCCATAATAAGAAAGGCCTTCGATGTTTCTCAAATCTTGAGCTGAGTTAATGGTTTGATCCGAAGCAAGATATTTCTCCACAGCAACAGCATCAACAGGTGACACCCCGGGCAAATTGACTAAATCATAGTACGTCATCCGATTAACATTTTGTGGCGAGCTGAGAAGTCGAATCCACTCTTCAATTAAACCTTCTGATGATCCTTCTGAAAAAGCCATTTGTTCAAGCTGATAGTAATTATCTTCAATGCGTTGTTCTTCCTTGGTTAGACGGACGGGATAAACAGCAACCGTTTCTTTAAGAAGAACAAATTCTTCATGACTTATTCCTTCAAGGGTAGAAAGCTCATAAATATGATCAAAGCTGCCGTGATAAAGGCGATAATCAAGAATCGCTTTTACCGCTTTATCCGATAAGCCAAGATCATAAAGAGCCTTCTCATCGATCGTATTTAGGTCGGGCTTTTCACCACCAAAAAGGAGGGTAAAAAAGAGAAAAATAGCAGCGCTTAAACGCCATATTTTACCAACATATTTCATGTTTTTACCGATCATGTTGTTTCATCTGAAATCTTAGGGAAAACATGTGCGTAAGAGGAAGAACGGGGTGAGTAACCAGGGCATAATCCACATTCCCCCATTTTGTAAGAATACCTGCACCTACAGCCAATTGGCTGGGTTCATGAGAAATGCCAGTCCGTAAGACCAGCCATTCAAGCACGTAGTATTCCAAGCCCGCATGGACCTGAAATTCGTCACGTCCAAGAATTTTTTCAATAGAAGCAGTTGTTGTAAATCCATAGTAGGGTTGATATCCAAGGCCTATTTCAAGTTTTGATGGAATTGTCTGAGATGTTCCTGACGATCCAAGGGAGGGATCATTGATATTTTTCAGAAAAAACCCTGCCCAAGCACGCGAGCGAAGACTTGCTTTCATCCCAATGTCTACCCCCCAGGTAGAACCCGATCCCAGGGAAACGCCATCGGAGCCATCGCCTGTACGTCCTGCAGACGTTGATCCATAATCAAGCTGAAGGTAATTTATGGTATACCCAAAGGCTAAGCTGGACCTCAAATCTTTTTGAAGGTAGAAAGCATGGGAAAGACCTACTTGGGTTTCAGAGGATAAATCTTTTCCAGAATAACTCAGTTGACCTGTAAAGCCATGAAGAGAAATAGAACCAAGGGACTTAGGAAGGGCGGTTGCAAGAACAGCTCGAGTATTTTTTGTGAAGGATTGAGAAAAGGGTTGAGAATAATCTACCGCAAACCCCAGTCGATCCCAATCCGCAAGGCCGGCGGGATTGACATGTGAACTCCAAATATCAGAAGAAACCGCTGTTCCTGATCCTCCAATTCCAGCATCCGAAACGGAGCCATACCAGTAATCTGTAAAAACCTGTCCTTTTAAGAAACCTGCCATCAGGAGAATCATTAAAAACGTGGTGAGATATGTTCTTTTTTTCATAATTGTCTCTCAAAATCTTACGGCTATAACAAAAGGGGCAAGATCATAGGTAACTTCTCCCGTTTCCCTGTCTGTCCCTTCTAAATGCATAATATACTGTCCAGGTGTGAGGAGTCTTCCAGAAGCATCTCGACCATCCCATGTTCGCGTAATTAGACGACTCAGTCCTTTATATTCATCGAACAAGGTTGTTACATAACGGCCGGACATATCATATACTCTCAAGACAAGTCGAACCCCTGAAGGGAAACCGAAACTATATTGAAGCACTTCGCCAGCCTGAGGAACAAAAGGATAGGGCGCCACATGAAGAGTCACCCCTTCCTCCCATTCATCGCCTTCAACCCAGGGCATAAAATCCTCTTCATACGCAGCTAATAACTGAGCATTGTCACTATATATACCACCTACCGCCCGTACAGTAATCATATTTCCTACTTGAAGCAGGCTATCCAAATCATCATTGATAACATTACCCTCTTCATTGACAAGAATATTGGTGGTATTCCAAATGCGTATTGTGACCGAACCCGTTCCATCATCAATATCAATGTTAGACCCTCCACCAATATTATCACTTCGGCTAGAAATTCTTCCAGATAATTCCATAAAGGTCCCCTCATATTCCATAGGGTCACGTCTTAATGTTTCAATCGTTATGTTTAATGGTTCAGGAAGAGGAGCTGTACCGACAATTGTATGGGATGAAACAATAATTTCTTTTACCCCATTATATTCTTCAAGAGTTCCTGTAATTTCAACATCTGTTCCCCGAGGTAAATCAATCATAGAGGGGCTGTAAACATTTAATCCTCGACCCGAATTATCCTGAAAGTAAGCAGAAAGCCTGTCTGTTCGAAGTTTCCCTGATCCAATTGTCATAACGCCCCGAAGGGTAACTATGTCATCCGTATAAGCATCAAAATTATCCCGGACATCTCGAATTGTAAGCACTTCAGGCGGTTCTGTTATGGTCACACTCTGAACGATTGAAGAATCTTTTAAACCCCAGGCATTTTCGGCTTTGGCATAATAGATCAATTGACCAGCACTTTCAAAAGGGGGCAGTTCTACGGAAAAACTACCAGGACTTTGCTCATTCATAGAATGTTCTTGCTTAATATCCTGAAACTGGGTTACCAGATAAACAGTTAGAGCCCCCGAGACATCAGTAACTAAAACTTCAAATGTAAGAGGATCCTCTGTTGTTGGAGAAGTCGGAGAAAGTTGAACCGACGTAATTTTAGGTTTTGACTCCGTTTTATTAACGACCTGCCAGGTAACATTCAAGGGTTCACCGGTTTCGTCGTGCCCAGTAATTCCATTTCCGCCAGATATTGGTTCACTGCCTTCATCGCTGTGAATCAATTTTTGATCCTCTCCATGGACCGGGGCAAATGATTGTTGTGAGATGGGTGTATCAGAAGCATAACCAGGAACATCCGTTTTATCAACAGCAAGAGAAACATCCCCATAAAGTAGATAATCCACATCTTTTACTACCGATGATGTGCCATCCCAGTAAAAAAGGATGAGGGTTTCAGAGACATCATCCATAAAACCATATAGCCGAGTAGGAATCGTGGAAACTTCTGAAGATACAGATAAAAGATCTTCTTTAAGGGTAAGATCAGGTAACTTCCCATACTCTGACTCATAATCCAATCTTCGGGCTAGACTAACGATAAGCACATCGCCAGGACTTAGCGTTGTATCCGGAAAACGCGCAATAAAATCCGATGTAGACTCAGACCAATAATTCGACCCAGATGGCAAATGATAGTAATATTTACCATTCTCAGGATCCGTAGCGTCGGTTAAATAATAATTACCCAAGTGAATGGTTTCATCGGTAGGATTCGTGATGGCAACATATTCACCCTTATTGGGAAACAAAACCAGTTCAGATATAAAAAGATGATCCAGTGCTCCCATAAGAAACGCCGGGACCATTGCCAACACTAAAAACATTCCAACCCCTACATGACGATGGTTCATCATAGTTCGTCCAATCATTTATTTAAGTAACACAATTTTTTGGTGTAAAACATGGGTTGCTGCTTGCATTCTCACAACATAAATTCCGGACGCAAAGTGATCAGCATTCCATGTGTATGAATAGGTTCCAGCACTCAAATTTCCCTGATAGAGCGTTTCAACGACCTGTCCTATAAGGTTTACAATTTCTACAGTAATATCAGCATTTTCAGGAAGCGTCCACTGAATAGTTGTTACAGCATTAAAAGGATTAGGATACGGTTGAAGCAGTTCAAACGTCTTAGGAAAAACCGCGTGATCATCTTGTACACGATTTACGACACCAAAATCTTCCTGATATCCCACAATCAACTGATATTTTGAAGAATATTGGCCACCAACCCCTATAAATGTTGCTTCTTGACCTACATTAAGTTCAGCAATATCAATGCCTGTCGAATTCCAGAAAACAACTTCAAGAGAACTGGTTCCATCACTTATAACGACTGCTGTATTACTGCTGTAAGGATTAATAGCCGTAATCGTGCCTGTTACTTTGATGAGTGTTCCTTCCCAGGCATCAGAATTAGCTTCGGAAACGGTAAGTGAAATAGGTTCAGGAAGGGGTTTCCCTGTTCCTGTAATTTTATAACTGAAGTTTTTCAGCTCAATCGTTGTATAGTAGAGATCAACTTCTCCAACTACCGTTACTTCAACGCCTCGCTCAAGGTCTGAATATAAGGTGGGATTATATAAATTAAGTCCCTTTCCAGATACATCTTGAATATAGGCATTGGTTCGATCCGTTTGAATAACATTAGCACCAATGGTCATCACACCTTGAATGGTTTTTATTTGGCCATCCCATGCGTCAATATTTTCATGGATCTCTGCAATGGGTGTTGGAGTGGTTGATGCAATAAGCACATAATACACGCCTGAACGATATTCGTTTTCATTCGCATCATAGGCAACAAAGCGATAATTAATGCGTTGATTGCCAGCCTGTGCTGGAATTTCACCCATCCAGGTATTGTCGTGATCATTCCACGTGTTGTCTCTTCCAACAGTATTTAAAAAATTCCCCCCTGTGCCATACTCAATATCCATAGCCACAATAGCTGGCGCATTTTCTGCTGGGATAATGTCAATAGAGATTTCAATAGCATTAAGTGACGTTACAAAGGCGGGGGAATGGGCTGCATTTTCAAAAGAGGGTGCATCAACACCGCCATGGACTCCCAGTCCACTAATATCATCTGTCGGCAATTGCGTCCATTCATTAAGGGTAAAAACTGGGTTACCCTTTGTAACCGAACTCTTTCTCCTAAGGGTCATATCTTTTATAATATCCGTTGAACTATTGGGATCTCCAACAACATCAACAACAATCCCTTTTTTCAAAAGAGCCACCGCATCATTCCCATTAAAGTGAAGAACAGAAGGATACAACAACACCGTGTCTGGGTTCGCAAAAATGGTATGACCATCTGCAGCAAGAACAATAATTTCGCCAGGTCCAAGGTTCTTTAGATGTCCCCAATCCGTTAAAGTGAGATCAAAAAAGTTTCCACTGCCATTTACTGCCTGGCCAAGCATATACCCTGCATCGTTTAAATCAATTGCTTCATGACCAACATTAGCAATTTCCAGATATTTATTGTTTGATGAGCCTTCCACATATTCACTGATAATGATAAAAGATTCACCGACCTCAACGACAGAAACGGCAACGGTATCATCCCCTGTAAGCCCATCATTATCAGTAACTTCTAGGCGAAATTTAAGCTCACTATCAATAGCAGGTGCTGTAAAGGTGGTAATGGCAGCATTGGGATTATTTAACATTACGGATGTGCCTGAGAGCTGAGTCCACATATAGCTCGTAATATTTCCATCAGAATCATAGGATTCGCTGCCATCCAAGGTTACCTCAGTATTCACGCCAACAACTATATCTTTACCAGCTTTTGCAACTGGAGCATAGTTTAACTCTTCAAAAATTTGGTCTACATTAGCTTCTCCTGGTGTTGGTAAAGCAACATGAAAGGGACTTCCCTTTAACCCAAGCCGTTGAATGGAAACCGTATTCCCTGATTCATCATCAATCGCATCAACCCCTTCAGGAGTTGCCATTTGCATGGGATTTCCGTTTTCGTCAATCATAGGACCTTCATAGGAAACAGCATCAACAATCAATCCGTTTATTTTTAAAACAATACCATCCGGTGAGCCATTTTGAATTGACCATGAAGAAGGGGTAAGATCAACATTTGCAACAGATGCAGCACCAATGACAAAAAAACCATATCCGTCTTTTTCATTGGTTAGTGCTAAAGAGGAAATATCCACAGATTTATACATTGATGCTGGTGTAGTACTTCCATTAATCAGCTCTATCCGCACATTTGTGTATGTCCCAGCTGGCCCTGCAATTTCAAGAAATTCTTCTGAATCTGTACCAGGCTGGTCATAATCAATTTCATTAATAAAAAGTTGACCATACGCAAGGGCGGTAAATAAAAGAATGAAGACAAGGCTTTTTTGAAAAATTTTCATTGTTTAACCTCATGATTTTTGGGGTTTAGAAGATACACTTTTTCTTTTGAAAAGGGTAGAAAAAGATGAAAAACATCATAATATCCCTTTAACCAGCAATTATCGGCCAAATTTCTCCTATCCGCTGGCCTGCATAATTTGTAAGAAACGGATGGTAAAATGGCTCGAGCTTTTCAATTCATCTTGTGTTAGTGCTTTTACGTGGAGAAGGGTTTCAAGTAGGAGGGGAGCAAGAGCCCGGCGATTCCCATCGTAGTTATACCATAACGATGGCCATCTGGAAGTCTTACAGCACATCCTCGAACACCTTCAGCACCAACCTTACCACGATTTCCCCGTGGGTTACTTCCATAAGTGCTGTATCAAAACGACCTTTTCCGGCAACCAAATAGGGATACGATATCATAATATGCCAGATTCTTTGCAGGCTGCTATCACTTCCCATGGCAAAATGCCGATACATACGGGCTATTCCCTGTATAGAAACATAAAAAACAGGCGCAGTACAATCGCCTAACGCTATCGGTTTGTGTATCAAAAATCACGGTTGCCTGAAAAGGTTTGGCACTAAATCGTAAATATGTGTGCATTGACGTATAGGGATTATGAAATATTTTTACATCCTCTTCATTGATAACACTAATCTCTGCATGATGAATGCTTTTTACTCTTCCTCCCCTCAACACTTCTGCACTGGCGTCTTGTAACACGGTTATTGTGCTCATACATCTCCCGGTGTAATAAATTTAAATCCCTCTTTTTCCAAGATGGGAATTTTTTCTGAAAGAATTTTTGCTGTCATAGGCCGATTATGACCAATAGCTACAACAAGTCCCTTTTTTTCGGCAATTTTTGCCATTTTATCCACCTGACGACGAATGCTCGCCTCGTTATACTCATGATCAATAAAAATATCTCGCTCATACACAGGAATATCATAAGCTTGTAAGACTTTCTTGATCACTGTCTTATTTGTCGTATAAGAATCTACGAAAAAAAGATTATTCTTTTCCAAAACATGAGCTATTTTGTGCATCATTTCTAGGGATTGTGTTACTCGAGATCCCATGTGGTTATTCATCCCTTTTGCCATGGGAAGAGCTGCGATAGCTTTTGATATTCGATAATCAATTTCGTTGAGATCCATGCCATCCATAAGGATATACTCTTCTTCATCTCCCCGATAATGGATGGGTTCCATTGGCATGTGGATTATAACTGAATGTCCCTTTTGTAATGCAAGATGAGCTATTTTTTTTGTATAGGGATGTCCAGGAATAATAGAAAAGGTGAGGGGCGTATTAAGTGCGAGAAATTCTTTCTCTGTTTCTCCATAGATATAGCCAAAATCATCAATAATGAGGAGAATCTTTCCCTTTATTTTTTCTTCACGCTGGTGGAGGAGAATGCGACCTTCTATATTTCCTTTTCCATCCAGAACAGTCAGGGTAACCTGCTTGTTCATGGAGTCACTTTGTACAGAACACCGTTTAACATGTTCACCACAAAAGAGACCAAAATAAACTAAATCTTCAACAATGCTTTTTCCCTCAGGATATTCATAGAAAAGCAACCACGCCGAATCACTGACTGTAGTATCCGCCTTTATTAGTGTCATGTCCTGCACTGAATCCTGAAAGAAGTGAAAGGTGAGATTCATAAAATCCTCATCTACCGGTAGTTCCCGTGATGTCGGTTTCAAAAAAAGAGCAAGAAGAGCTATAATAATAAGGATTCCAAGAGCTATCAGAATGCCTCGTTCTACTCTATGATCCCGATACCAAAAATCTTTTTTTAGGTGCTTAAAAACTCGATTCATCGCGCCATTTCACAATCCGCCACTGCTTATCCCAGGGATTCCGCACAAAATTGAAGATAGCCGAGCCAATAATAACAAGATTCTCCCCTAAATTAAGCTGGAAGGATTTTACAATCTCTGCATAATTTGCACTGTCAAACCATGTTTTTTCTGTCTTAAGCAGGGTGTCTTCTCTCATATAACTAAAAGAACTGTCCAGAGTGGAATTCCATATCAAATCAATGGGACGAAATGCCCGAAAAAGTCCACCAGTTGTTCTAAGTTCAACATCTCGCGGCCAGGATTCATAATGACCTCCACCCCCTTCGTCATCCGGTTCATAGTAAACAAACACAAAATTGCTGTCTATTAGCGTTGAATAAATCAGACTATCGCGATAAATATAGGCATATCGAAAATTTTCCAAAACCACATTTGGACGATCCATCACCGGTTGATACAATAAGCCTGTTTTTCCAATATCTCCAGTTTCCGGGGCAAAAATATTATGGCAGGACGATAATAAGAAAACTAGAAAAATTAAAACCTGTGTTTTTTTTAACGGTTTTTTCATTTTTCTATCAAAATATTGCTTTTAAATCTGTCCAGTCCGGTGCTCCTGTGCTAATATCCTCCCAAAAATAGATATACCAATAATTTCGTGCATCTCGGATCATTTTAAAAATCCCTTTCCCCTCATACCTTTTTGGTAGTCCTTGGCGGGTGTGGTGAACATCAACGGTATATGAAAATTGATATTCCACGGTATCCAATGTTTCCACAAAAGGTTCATCTTCTGTAATGGTCACCCTTAAAAGAGAATCGGAAGGACAAGCAGCCAGAAGGGATTGAAACCAAATTTGCTCATCTGTTCTGTCCCAGGTATCAAATTTTCCAGGATATTTTATTGAAGAAACGGCAGAGGGTTTAAATCGGAAAGCTGGTAGATCATAACTATTGCTATCGCTTAAGCATTTCATATACGTTTCAAATTCTCGATGGACAAAAGATTGTTTTAAATTTTCGACAACAAGAATTGGCATGGTAGGTGGCGTCCAGTGGGATTCTGAAGGACGATCTGGGGGTTCTGGTTCACGAAGCCCTAAAAGATCGTCACACGACAAGAATCCAAAGGAAAGAAAAGGCAAAACAAAAAGAATTTTGTAGAAACATTGTTTCATCATACAACAAATTTACATATTTACACCTTAGGATTATAGTCTCAAATTGTGAGAAACAATTCTAACGTTTGGAATATCCAATACTTATCATCAAAGGATAGGCAATATGATCTTGCATAAAAAACTGTCCCATACCAACCGTAACCTGTTTATAGTGAAGATCTCCGCCAAGATGCCAGCTATTATTAAGACCAGAATATGAAAGGGCAAGGGAAAAAAGACCATCTTTCTGGTATTTCATGAATCCCGTTCCATAAATTTCTGCCGATTCATCGGCATGGATAGCTAAGCCGGCATGAAACCCTTTTATTTCTGCAGAAAAACCGCTATAAATATCAAGGGGAAGTGGAGTTGCTATTTTATAAAGGTTTTGCATTTTTCCCAGATTGCGGACTCCGACAAAAAAATTATTATAAGGATTCATACGCCAGGCGCCGGCCACATTCAACGCCCCACCCATTGCTGAGGCGTAATAAAGACGCTCAAAAACGAAATGCACTGTTGTACCAACCCTTACATCAGGTGAAATTTTCCATTCTTTTCCTACAAAAAACGTTCCATTATAATATGCCGTTTCACCAATCGGGTCGTCCGATGCAACATCTGTTCTAATATCAATCCCTTCAGTTTTCAAAAAGGATGCTCCGCCAAAAAATTTTTGGTTTCCAGCTGTAATTCGGGTATAAGGAGTATCAAACATCCAAAATCCGTGCATACCCTTCAAGGAGACCATTTTTTCAGGAAGAAAAACGGGGAAAGATGCCGCTCCTGAAATATCTGATGGGCTTGACATAAACCATCCATTGACGGGATCTTCAGGGAGCGATAAAACAGTAAGTCCAGAACTGGCATAGAGTATCTTGCCAAGGATCAGGAAAGAGAGTAAAGCACATCGTTTCCACTGATTAAAAGATAAAAATCCACGAAAATGCATGACTTATTCCTTCATTATAACGACCATAAAGAAATGCGTAATCCATGCGGGTTAAAATCTTTCCCCACACAGGATAGTTAGTACTAAAACCTACCACAGGCATTTTATCATCAATTCCCCCCCGAAAGGCAAAATTATCGCTTAAGCGCACTTCCATGCCAGCATGAAAGGTGGGAAAAATATCAAAGCTGCCCCGATACGTTGCAGTAACAAGGAGCAAATCCTCATAGGAAAAAGCGCCAGATACCTGGTACAATGTTGGGAATTCATCAGAACGCTGTGTTCCAAATTCATAAATTTCTTTTGTATCCCAATTAATTTTACTATTCACATCTTTTATTGTAAATCCCAGGGAAAAAAGGTCTACTGGCGAATAAAAGGCACCAAGATCTAACCCAAAACCCGTCGCTGTTATTTCCGAGATCTGATCGAGAAATATTTTAGCATTTATTCCTATTGTGAGATTTTTTATAATCTGATTGGCAAATCCCAGATAAAAAGCATCTTGAGATGTTTGTAATGTTCCCGTCAATTCATTGGCAAAATTCCGTTCTTCAATATTGGCCACCCCGGCATGAACCCATGCAAGTGCCAACCCTGCCGTCGGGGGCATAGGTAGCGTAATATCAACCATATGAAGAGATCTGTCGAGGGACAAAAATTGAACAGAGGAGCCTACAGAACGTTCTTTTAGATTTCCAAGGATCGCGGGGTTTTCTGTAAAAAATTCCGAAGCATCTGCTAAGGCACCCACAGCATTTCCCAAACCTGCAGATCTGGCGCTTAAGGGCATGCGCAGGTAGCTGCTGGCATATCCTCCTGATTCCCGTTTTTCAGCGCAAAAAAGTAACCCTGGCACGCAAACAAAGAGAATAATATTTCGCCAACCCAGAGGATTTTTTGCCATCTTTACTCCAAAATTATAACTTTTGACCAAGCTGTTTTCTCAATCCCACGACCTTTAAAAACAGCGCGGATAAAATACGTGCCATTTGCAACCACATCATTTAACCCATTTTTCCCATTCCACGGAAAATCGTGTTCTCCTTCGTAAACAAGGACATTGGAACAAACGGTTTTAACCCGATTCATGCCAAAATCAAAAACATCCAACGAAAGAGTCCCCTCCTCTGGGATATTCACATGAAACCGTATATGTCCTTCTCCCTCAAAAACATTCATTCTTCCGGGAGAAAAGGGATTAGGATAGGCCGAAATTTTAAAATCTTCAGGTTGTGCAATTGACGCTACTCTTCTGATAATACGCCAGTTAAGGCCGTTATCCTCTGTGACTGCCAAACCATCGCCCGTCCCTACCCACAACCGTTCCATCGGATCCACGGCAGCATCATAGATCTCATCGGAATAGAGTTGTTCCCCGGTTATATAATTTTTGGGATAGTGCATTTGGACCCAGTTCCAACGATCTGTTGAAACCCATAATCCTGTAGATGTGGAAGCATACACGGTATTTTTAAAGGTTGAAACGTGATATAAACGCTTATCTTTTAACGTGTTTTGCCAATAAAGAGCGTTAAAAGAACCTTTCACAGTAAAGCAAAGGCTTTGAAATTCACCTGCGCCAACTGCGGGTAATACAGCTGCATAGAGCGTTCCATCCTTTGCAAGATGTAGTGCAACAATAAAATTGCCGCTCAGACCAGAATTATGAGCGGTATATTTCCGCCATGTTTTACCTGAATCTGTTGAAATGTTTACACCACCCGCTGTTCCAACAGCCACAGTATCGTTACGAGCAACAACGGAAAATGCTCTGTGATTGTAATTACCTACCAGACCCAAATCGGGGCGGCTAACAGGACTTAAGTGAAAATTTCGAGGACTCGATTCATCGAGAATATCCATGTTATCTGGCGGCAAAACTACCCGTTTCCAGGTTTTCCCAAAATCCCGGCTCACTCGCGTTCCACCTGCAAAACTGGTTGCCCATAAAAGTGTATCTCCCTTACTATTTACATGAACAGCCATATCATACGTAAGATTATCAATGGGGACCGTTGTTGGAAGTGCTTTCAGAGTATCCCCATATAAAAGAACAAAATTTGAATCTGGGTGATCAACCATCTGGGGATATTGAATCCAATGAAAGCCACCATCAGGGCTATAACTTATACCATTTCCCGTGGCTGCGCTTTCTTCAATACCAAGACTATCGAAAGCTGTTGCCACCCAAAGGTGTTGCCCTATAGATATCATGGAAGTAACTCCTCCATAACGGACAGCCTGTGGATTGTTATAATAACTGTAAAACGTTTCTCCTCCATCCATCGTCACGGATAATCCATATCCTGTGGCAAAAAAATATGTTGTATCATCTAAAAACAAAATACGACTAACACCATTAGATCCCAGACCTTCATAGACTATAGAATCGTTCAAAGAAAAGTGGTCTGCCACAAGAAGAGAGGCTGCTGGGGAAAACGTTATCCACAAACATAATAAGACGGCAATTTGAAGACTTTTCCTATATCGTTTCATTCGCTCACCAAGGTAACTTGAAGTGAATCAGCACTTAGCACCCGATTACCTAACTTATCCACAACAAGGGACCGGTAAAAATATGTCCCCAAAGCATCTTCTGGTGAAAAGCCAGAGGCTATCGTATACCAGCCATCCTTTGCTGAAAAATCTTGATGAAGTCCATCATCATAAGCTGGAGGATGTCTTTGCTCAAAATAGGTCCCATTAGGATTTCGTCGACGAAGAGTTACAACCTGTATATCATCAATGCCATTTCCGTCATAAACCTGGATGTAAAAAAACAAACTATCACTTTCTGAACCAGGCGTTGGACGAGTTATTTGGGAAGAGGAAGCGATAATAAAATTTAATATTTCAGGGATATAATCTTTATAGACAGTTATAGTATCCAGAAAATAAGGACTATAGTTGTCAGAATGATCTACTGCAAAATATCGAAAAATATTATCAGCAAGTCGGTTCTCCCAAGAGATAACGAGAAATGTGGAAAAAATCCCATCACCTGACATTTTGTCGGCACCAATGCCGGCATCATTGAGGATATAGGAGGAACTTGAATTCCATTGGGTTGTATCATCAATGCTTCGTACTTCAAAAAAAACAGCAACAATATCCTGCAAGCCATCAGGGTCTTCTACTTCCACTTCAACAATAAGGGTATCTGTTTGACCATAATCAGGAAGGGAGATAGAATCAGGTGCCCAAACATTCAAAATTCTCGGCGGTTTATTGGCTGTTAAAGAATAAAAAGCACTTAGCGTATCAGAGAAAATATCCGCATTATCTTTTGCCCAAAAGTATGCAACAAGATTTCCCATAAGGGTATCTGGCAAAGGAGACGCTAATGTTATCCCATAATATTCATCCCCTGCAATTTGATCTCCCATCTCTCCATGATCAAAAAGCTGGGTTGAAAGCCAAATGGAATCTAAATCTGGACGAAACACATGAGAAAAAACAGCAATTTCGCGCAATGAAGCACTGCCATCAACACGGACCTGCAGATGAAGCTGCTTTAATGTTGTGTGATAGTTGATAGATGGATCTTTTAAAATTATGACTTTTTCTGATATTGTTTCTTCAGGCGATATGGGGGCTTCTGGTCCACAATATGTAAGCAAGAGAAAAAGGAAGGGAATAATATGCTTTATTTTATTCACTTGTATCATTATGTCTTCTGTGTTGCACACATGGCAAGCCACTCGCCATCTATTTGTGTTTGAATCCGCTCATATCCCGCGTTAGTTAAATACGCTTCTAATACTTTTTCATCGTCAATGAGCAAGCCAGATAATATAAGGTTTTTAGGTCTTTTTTCAACGGGTAAGGAGGCAAATTTTTCAAGAAGAGGAAAGATAACCGGTTTTTGAATATTAATCATGGCCCAATCACACGCATAAGAGGGGAGGGAAAAAACATCTCGAACTTCCCATTGAATTGGTGGATTTCCATTGAGTTCGAGATTTTCGCGAATATTTATTTCTATTTGTGGATCATTATCGCAAGCATACACAGATGATGCACCCAGCAGAAAAGCGGCAATTGCCAAAATGCCAGAGCCACACCCCAAATCTAAAACATGGTCCCCGGAATCAAGATATATTTGAAGAAAAAGTAAGCTCAAGCGAGTCGATTCATGTGTCCCTGTCCCAAAAGCAGATCCTGGATTAATGGTAACAACTTGTTCTCCCATAGGGATTTTGTCTCTATGCCAGGGAGGTGTAATCCAAATATTCCCAATTTTTTGAGGTTGAAATCCTTCAATCCATGTTTGATTCCAATCTTGATCGGGAACAAACACCCGCTCAATAGGAATATTCGGGAAAAATTCCTTTAACTGATCTATCAATTCATCACTTGTTTCCCAGTCATCCCATATAAGAATGGCTAAGGGATTAATTTCTACTGCCTGAATTCGTCCCGTTTCTAAAAAGTGTTGATCCAATATTTCATATAGTGATGGATTAGGGGGCAGTATGACTTTAGCAAATCCTTTTTTTCTCACCTTTTTATCCACGTTATTCCTGCATAAAAATCCATGTTAGAAGAACATCTCCAACAATTTTAAGACTTTCCGGAGAACATTTATCCGGTGTATCTTCATGGGTATGCCAATAATTGCGAGAAGCATTTGGGTATTGGAAATCAATGATGTCAATCGTTGGGATGCCATGAAGGGAAAGGGGAACATGGTCATCATAAACCATTTGCCCAGGCTTTGGAATAAAGACATCTGCATATCCCAAATTTTTCGCTAAAGTCCAAATTTCCTGGAGCATGTGAGGTGCAAATTGCAGGGAATATAATTCATAATAAATCTGAAGATCTGCATCGCCAATCATATCTATGACAATTCCTTTTTCAGGAACTGGCTTGATCGGATTTTGGCTATAAAAGCGGCTTCCCTGGCAAAATTCTTCCAAATTATTTTGGCGGCCAAGATCTTCCCCATCCCAAAAAATAATATCAACACCAACAGGTGGCGGATTGTTGGAAAAAAGTTCAGACAGATGGAGGAGAACGGCAACGCCACTTGCGCCATCATTGGCACCAAGAATTGGAGAAAACCGATCTTTTGAATCATAATCAGCAATGGGTCGTGTATCAAAATGAGCCGACAAAAAAATTCTTTGGGGATAGTTAGGGTTAAAGCGATAGATGATATTTATCAGTTCAATTCCCTTCCCCCCAAAGGGATTAAACCCTGTAAATGGTTGAACCACAACAGAATCTGCCCAATTATCCCCTATGTTAATAAGCCATTCAATACATGTTTGGTGCCCCTTACTCCCTGGATTTCGCGGCCCCATGTTCGTTTGATCAAGGAGATAGGTAAAGGCTTTTTCCCCATCAAAGGTGGGACTCTCAGCTGATATGTTAGAGACCACCAGAAATAGAAGCAAAAGGCCTTTTACCCCTCTTTTCATCCTCGAATCCTTATGTTTACTTTAATACCAAAATCTCTGGAAATACGGGTTGGCATTTTGCTTGTTGTTTCACTGTACATAAACCACGCGGAACCATTAATATTCCTCGAGAACTGATAGCTAAACTCGGGTTGAATGACCCAGCTTTGGCGCCTATCCATGAGGGCAAATTTTTCAATATCACCACGCCGTTGATGTGTTGTTTGGTTACTGTATGTAAATGTCGTGGATATATCCATCGTATTTTCAAGATTCACCTTATCCATAAAAGGCAATGGAATTGAAAGTCCTCCCTTATGGGAATAATTCACCGTTAGGGAAGCATTATCTGTAAATGTTCTTTTTGTATCTGCCTGGGTATTTCGGACATCGAGACTTCTCGACCAGCGAGCCGTGGAACGAATTCCATTTTTCATAGCAACTGTTAAGCCAATAAGAGGTTGATATTCATGGGAATAGGACGAACTTTTTTCTTCATGATTCTGATATTGTATCATCTCTTTCCCTGAATAATTATGTTCAAGGGTAACATTCGTTGTATATTTGCTAAGAAATTTTATCGTATTCAAGCCCGTCCATCGCACAGACCATCCCGGCAGAGGAATCCCTGAACGTCCGTCATCCCCCATGGGTAAATAACTTCGCGTAAAAGTCTCAGTTAAATTTACACCTGCTTCATTCAATGTCGAGGATAAGCCAAAATCTAAGGTAGTAGAAATACGCTTTGTTAATTGATAACCACTTTGGACATTAAATGTTCGGTTAATATTTAACCCCCTAAAGTTTTCTCCCACTTTATCTTTTGCAATAGAATCTCCAGGCGTTTCTGAAAATCCGTAGCGATATGTCCAGTTTGACATCTTAAAAGCTGTACTATCTCCTAAAACAACTCCATTATGATTTATTTTTCTGGTTTCGGAGGCACGAATTGTAATGGGAGATAGATTGTTGATAAATCCATTAAAAAGCGTTTTAGGTGAAAAATCCTTCGTCTTCTCTTCTTCTTGTTTTTGATCCTTTTTATCATTCGTTGATTTTTCAGGTGGACGCCTTGTCTCTTGGGATTGACGGGGTGGGGATGGACTTGTTGAGGCCGATTTCTTGTTTTGCGAAAAAATCGTTCGGAGATTTAAATTTAAACTCCCACTAATCGTCCGAGTATTCGCCACATTGGCATACCCAAGGTAAAGTGGCTGATTTTGAGAATATGATGACGCGTAGGTAAAACTTGGCTTTAACCACGAAGTAAATTCTGGCGAAAAGGTTGCATTTAACCCTTCCGTGATATTTGTCACTTTCCCTAAGGATAGCTCTTTTAGCGCATCCATTTTATTTGCAAGATAGTCACAATAATTTGCATCAGCAGTTCGAGAATATTTTAAGGCAATTTTGTCTGTCGGATTATAATTTAAATTGAATTGCCGTTTCATTGTCCAGGTATGATTAGGAACAACTTCACCAGACCAGGGCTTGTTTTTGGAAATATTTTCCGTTGATGTAATAGAATACTTTAATAAAGAAGGCTTCCAATAAAAGCGATTATCTTTAAAACGATCCCCCATAAGAGGTACCCAGGAAAGATAAGGAACACCTTTGCCTTTTGGAAATTGTGCATCATATGAGATATTCCCCAGATACGTTTGTGCACTGTTTTCCTCCGTTAAGCGATCTTTTTTAAAATTATCCGTGATTGTCAAACCAAGAGATGTGCGATCAAGTGTCCATCGAGTTAGAAAAAAATCGGAGGTAGAATTTTTATTAAAGGACGTTTGAAGCGTTTTGCGCACCGATTGAGCAAGCAAACTATCGGGAACATCCGTAAGGATAATATCACTTCCAGGGGAATATTTGGGGATATCTTCAGATTCAGAAAAAGAGAGCGTAACAGGAATTCTGACATTCCATTTTTTGGGCAAAAATTCATGTGTATTTAAGGTATAGGACATATCGAATCGCCGGGTATCTGATAGGTTTTGAGTTCCTTTTTCAAAGGGATTTTTTTGATCCACTTCATGAAATTCTGCTTCCTGAAAGGAAGAATTAATACGAAGGGTAGAAACACTTCCAACATTTAGCGTTGCACTCCCTCGCATCGCTAAGCCCTTCTCACGTTTTGGTTCACTCACGCGAAGCTCATTGATCCAAATATCTCCTGTATAATAATTAGAAGAGTTGTTTATCACCCCAATTGTGAACTGATCGATACGGGCTAAAGAAGGATCACCCGACACACGGTAAATACGTCCCGTTGGAGTACCATTTTCATCCAATTCATAAAATTCTTTAATTTGGCCATCCGCAGAAATTCTATATGTCAGCGAATCGGGGATAGTAGCTGGTGTTAATAATTTTAATTGCGTGAGGGTTTGAAAATCAACATCAATGGTATTTCTTTCATCCCAACCAGCATAAACAGGAGTAATAATTTCATAAAAATCTGCTTCTGATGTTGTTCGACCCATTCGGAGATAAAAATCAACCTGTTTTTCATTGGCCGGTTTGCTATCATCACCATGAACAAACATTTTTATTCGATTGTAAAGAATATAATTTTCACTTTGATACAATTGCTTTCGAGCGGCTGTCATGTGATTAGGCGGAAGATTTTGATGTTTAAGGGTAAGGGCTTGTTCTTTCGAACGAATATTGTAAATACGATCTAGTTTCCCTGCAACACCTTCAGGAGAATAATATTCTGTATTATCATCAGTATTTACAACCGCAATTGAAAAAATATCATCATCTTTTTTAAAGGTTGTGGAATCCATAATGGCAGCAATACCTTTCTCTTGCCATTCATTTCCCACAAGGCCTATAGATGCTATTTGTAACGTATCCTGAGAACTTACACCAGCATAAACAAGCCGGACAAATTCAATTTCTGTCAGCATTGGATTATTAACTACCTCTGTTGGATCACTGAGAGGAATTCGATAAAGACGCCATCCGGTTTTGGGCGATCCCGGTATATTTGTAAAATGGGTTTCGGTGACAAAATAAGGAGAGCCCTGATCTTCCAAATTTAGTTCATACGTAAAATAGTCATTGGTAACATCCAATCGACCATTGTTATTGATATCCTCCGTATCTGGAATGTGACCTGATTCATCCTCGTTTCTTTCCGTGCCATTAATATATCGATATTCTTCCTTCCCTGGTTCAAAACGGTAGTTATCAATCATTGGATCCCAACCAATCATCGCTTCTTCCTCGTCCGTAAGGCCATTTAATCCAATATTTTCTCCTTCATCGATAATACCATTCCCCACAACAAATCCTGCTTCTGGCTTATCTTCTGTATCCAATTTTCCATTTTGATAAGGGCGGCTCGTTGTGGGATTGGGTGTAATTTTTAAATCTTCTGAAATTTTTCCCAAATCTATTCGTAAAACGCCCTTTGTTCCCTTTACCCAAATTTCTATGTATTTACTTTGAGATTGATCAAATGCTCCTGAATAAAGAGCTTTCATGATTCCTCCCCATGAATTTTCAGGAACCCAGGAAGTTTGAGAGGTCAAGAGAGAATCACCTGTTACATTTTCAATATAGGGATCAAGAACCATAGTAAGAACTCGAGTTACATCATTTTGTTTGGTGGCACTTACTTCCCGATTGGGCCAAATACTGTTTGTAGGAATATCGTTATAGGGATTGTACCAAAAAAGGAATCCGTTGTTGGGATATTGAATATAAAAAAAATCATTGACAGGTAGACTTGCCATATACCACCCTCGACGCTCAACGCCAAGTGACGTAACACGTTTTGATCCTTCAAAATCATCAATATTGGCAACACCATGTTTATCCCCTGTCGCAGAATTGGAAATAGTATTGGGATTGGGAATAATTTGAGCAATTTCACCAGACAAATGAACATAACTTTCACCACTTGTATTAATTAAAGGCAATTTGTTGATACTGCGAGTCAACCAGTCTAAATTTTTTCTATATTCAACGTTAATATCCCAAATAAAATTCCGATAGGGCTCCTCGCCAACCCGAACTTGTTCATCAATGGACGATTTATTAAAGTACATAAAGGTCCCACCTATGAAATTCTCTCTTTTTTCACCAAAGCGATATTCAGCACGCGTTCCCGCAATAACTTTTTTATCCAATTGAAAAACCTGTCGAGAATTGTAGGAAATATCAAGTTCTGCATTGGGATTACGTGCTATATCACTTTTAAGGACAATTTTTCCCGTGAAGTAATCAATTTCATAATCAATCCCTCGGACAAGTTTCACTTGATTTGCTGTAATTTCTTCACTGCCTTCAATAATCATAAAATCTTTTAGTTCAATAACTTCACTTCTATTGCTATAAGTAACTTCAATGTAAAATTTGTGTTCTATCGCGTGGGCATTATTATTTGTTGTTGTATCATACAGGGCAGATGATGAAAAATCTGCTGGTAGATTTGGATTATATTTCCCATCGAAACAATCTGGATCACTGGGGCATGCTGCTTTTTCCGATGTAAAGGGGCGAATATAAGGGATCAATAATTCTCCTTCGGTGAGATTTAAAAAGTTGGCATTTAAATCCACTTTGTCATCATATTGGCCAAAAACACCATTCCCATCCTGGCGGTCAAGACCAAACATGCGAATATAAGGTGTACCATCAGCGTACCTTTCTTGGGACGCATTTCCTCCGTCATAATATATTTTTAAATCAAATCCCTCTTCTTCAATCTTCCGTGTCCCTAAGTAATACACATTTTTAAACTCTAAATCCCATGTGGGATGCTGAGGCCGTGGATTGACAGGCTTAATAAGTTTTAAATTTTTTGGATATTCTCCAGCTATTACTAAATCTCCTTCAACAATAGCGGGATATGGATCGCCTGGAATAAGCGTCGTATCCCGATAAGCAATGGCTAAAACATCACCAACATTTACAGAGGTAAGCATCTTAAAATAGCCTAAATTTTCATCCAGGATATAATCACCCCCTTCTTCAAGACGTTTGAAATAAAAATTGCGCTCTGCCCACTCAGAATACATTGTTGTATCTTGTGGATTTACCCACGCAGTGGCTATAAAAGCGCCTTCTTCTTGAGGCTGTACTTGCTTATAAAGTTCAAAATTGGTGATTCGTCTGCGAATGATAAAGCGTGCTTGATCATCAAGGGGATACATATTTTTACGATAGACATCACTCACAAAGTAATATTTACGCCGTACATATTCATAATCCTGAATAATCACAGGTTCGCTCTCACTTCCACCTCCCCATTTTACTTTCTTGTTCTGTCCTTCTTCCACAGAGGCAATTGTCGTCACATCCAAAGGACCGAATTTTAACAATGCTTTAATCCCATACAATCCAGACGCATTCGCTTGCCCCTTTACAAAATTTGTTCCCGGTAACGATAACGAAATGTTTCCTGCATCAATCTGCTGAATAATTTCATCCTCTTGGCCTGTATAATTAATGCGAAGAGTATTTTCAAAATTAAAATCTCGCTGACTATCCTGATCAACTTTAATACTTACACGATCACCAACCCTTCCTTCAATTGTGAAATTTTGCTCCTGATCCATAATAAAACTTGTAGTCTTTGTCTGCTGATAACTGGTTATCTGATTAGACTGATCACGTTGAGAAAGTTTCCCTGAAATGCTAATATTTCCACTTACCCGTAAAGAAACACGTTGACCCGCAATATCTGCACCAATAATTTCTAAACTTGTTTCCTGAGGAATTTCTTCTCGAATATCAAATTTTGAAGAGACATGTTTATACCACAGGTCTTGTATCTTAACTTTTTTCATTTCTTCAAAATAACGATCAAATGTTGTCACAACAGGTTGACGAATAATAACATCATTTTTTATTTCATATTGGACTAAAATATTTTTATTCCATCCAACAGTACGCACAATTTGTAATCCCGAAAGAGTTATGGGATAAGCATATCGCAAAGGAAGCTCTGGCTGTGGTTTTATGCGATCAAACCCTTTGGGTTCTGAATAAATAAGTGGCATAATATGGGGGGACATCCACGTATACGTGAAATGAATTGTTGTATCAGGTGATGATGCTTGGGCCCATAAGATAGATGTTGTGATCAGACCAAAAAGGACCCCAAAAAAACGTTTGCGTACCTCAATCATTCAATATCCGGCTTGTGCGTCTTCCCTATATAACCAATATCAACGTGTCTGATCACACCTCCATAAAAATATTATTATTTCTTAAGGCTTGTATCATTTTAAAAAGAGCTTGTCCTCTATGACTAATATGATTTTTTTCCTCCCGTGTCATTTCAGCAAATGTTTTTTTTAGGGGTGGATAATAAAAAACAGGATCATAACCAAAGCCCCCATCCCCTCTTGTCTCTTTTAATATGTAACCACAAACTTTCCCCTCTGTGATAAGTTTCTTCTTACCATCAAAATATACCATAACTGTACGAAAACATGCACCTCTTTGTTCCTCAGGAATATCTGACATTTCACGGAGTAATTTTTCAACGTTTTGGGCATACGTTACGCTCTCCCCTGCGTACCGCGATGACATTACTCCAGGTGCTCCATCAAGGGCAATAACTTCAAGACCTGTATCATCAGAAAGAACAGGTAATCCTGTATAGTGATAAATTTGTGTGGCCTTTTTTAAAGCGTTTTCTTCCAATGTTTTCCCTTCTTCTATAACTTCTGGCATCCCTGGAAAATCGTCAAATGTTAAAAGAATAACTGGTTCATTTTTTAAAAGAACCCGTAACTCAAACACCTTATCTTTATTATGTGTCGCAAGTACAAGTTTCATGGTGCTCTTAAAATAGAATTAAATATACATCGACTTTAAAAAGAACTCAACAAATCACAACATGATATAAACATTGATTGTAATTTCAAAGATTTTTTCACTTAACGTTGAAAAGTGGGCTTTTTTAAAAGAAAAAATATTTTTATTACACATTTACAATTTAGACACGTTGTGGGGAGCTTTATTCTGGTAGTGTAATTTTCTTTCTGTAGAGGCTCAAGGTTTTTCAAATTCAGGTAAACCACAAATAAAAGGAGGCAACGAGCTTGAAACAATAGTATCATAACGTTAATCTCGATGAGTGTAAAATAAGAAAACAAGGCTATACCTTTATATAGAAATAACATTTTTTAATCTCTATCCAGAGCCTCTTTTAAGTCCTCACAGCAAAAACCAGACTCCAACGTATTAGATAGCCGCCTGTGTTTTGATTCACTTGGAAATGGAAAATTGTTAAGTTTGAAATAAGAGATTAAAGAGGAGCCAAGATGAATCAGAATCGTAAACGACACAATGTCAGCAAGAAGGTCGAGATTTTACGAGAGCACATGGAGAACCATCCCGAACATTCGGGACATTAGTGAGATAGCCCGTCGCTATGGAATAAATCCCAACTTAATCCATAA
>JAQUPD010000003.1 GCA_028716785.1 Fidelibacterota bacterium | reverse complement strand
AAAACTTGAATAATCCGGAAAAATCTGAAAAAATTAAAGACTTGGAGAAGAAATCTGATAATGTGTAAACTTATCTCCCAGGTGGTGCATTTTGAAGTGCCCACGACTGGTGCATTTTAAAGTGCCCGATGACAGGTATCGGGGCTGCTGCTTCCGTAGTATATATTAACATAATTTCCTTTGTAACCACCTACAGCAAAATCGTCGTATCCATCCTGATTGAAATCTCCCAATCCGACAACCGTACTGAAAGCATCACCGGGGGATTCTCCCTGAAGGGTCATGAGTAAATGAAAATCAGGCTCTGCATAGGCAAAGCTTGTTATAAACATTATAAATATTGTCAATCTTTTAAAAATACTATGATTATTCAGGGTTAAAATCAACTCTCTTGGCGGTTTACTCTCATTATCCTGTGGCAACAATGTCAATGTCATTTTCAGCAAAATGCTTAGGCCTATTCTCCGTCTAAAAGCATGAGAAAATAAGTGACAGACGCGGTAAAAGCTATTTTTAATACGAACAGCAAAGAAGAGGCTCAGACAAAAACAGAGACAGTCTGTAAAACCTATGCAGACAAAGCTCCGGCATTTTGTAACTGGCTTCAGGATAGATCGAAGAAGCCCTGACGGTGTATGATTTTCCTAAATCTCATCGTAGAAGAATTAGGACCAGCAACGGGTTGGAACACTTGAATCAGGAGATTAAAAGGCGAACACGTGTCGCACGCCTTTTTCCCAATTAGGAATCGTGTCTGAGACTCATTACCGCCATCCTTGTGGAACAACACGAAATCTAAATCTTCTAAATCTATAGTATCAGATTTATCCTATGCTTAATCATAAGGATTAGGATCTTCAATTGCAGCTTTTGTTCGTGTAAAGCGAAGCACTTTTTTATGGCCTCTATCAGCGACATAAAGAACATCGTTATAGAATGCTAAGCATTGTGGTGAATCCAGTAAATCATGAAACGCTGTTTGAATTAAAGTATCTTTCACAGTTGCTTGCCCATCAATCCATGTTGTATCGGATATCTGAATCCATTCTTCACGAACAGCAACAAATTTTTGAAAATCTCCATTAGCACTAAATTTTAAGACCGCATGGAGTGCTGAATCGAGAACAAAAATGGATGCATCATCTCCAACAACCACATCCATTGCTGCTTCAAAACGATCCAAATCCATGATATCATTAAGTCCTAAAGAGAAAGCAGATGAATAATTTCCATTTCGATATTGAAGTTTGTGAATGCCAAAATAATCCCCCAGTTGTGTATAGAGGAGATTTCCAGATGGATCGCTGTAAAGGCTCACAGGTTTAGAGACAGTGCCAGCTCCCGTTCCCTGTTCGGCTATAAAATTTTCGTAAACTCCTTTGTAATGCCAAATGAACCGCCCATTTTTTAATTTTACCAATACAGTTGGAAGGAGTCTAAATTTTATCAATCGATTGTTCAAAGAATCCATAACGGCAATGGTACGCATATCAGAACCTTCTGGAGCAATGGCATTAAACGATTTTGCTAATTTGGCATAAACAGGATTATTCCCTAAAGCTTCTCCCGTTACAGGATCAATTGTTGCTACTGAATTTTCTTTAGCACGTGAAATATAAATTGGCAAGGGTTTTAAGAGGGAATCAAGACGCGATGGATTTGTGTCGAGAATTTCGCTTCCGGGAATACGTCGATAAGCTTCATTAAATTCACCCACAAGAGGATTTGCTGTAACCATTTCGTTATTCACCAGGTAGTTAAAGGATGTAACAATTCCTTCAATTTCTACCATATTCATATATTGAAACCATGCGTATACGGTATCACTTTTATCAGTAAAATATACAATAAAGCGGCTATCAACCGTAACCGAGAAGGGAGAAATTTGATGATTATGAACAATCAGAGAGCGTAATGTGTCATAAACTCCTTCTTCAATGCTGCCGCTTGTCCGTATAACGGATATTTTGTTGGATTTAGGATCAGCTAGATAAAGTCGTCCATCTTTAGCAACAACCATGTCACGAATATCTGAAACTCCTAACTCTTCAAAAGACCAACGGGGTGTCAGTTCAATGTATGCATCTTTATCACTACTAATCCCTTTTGGAGTATCTGTAACTGCTGTGGGTAAATCCATGGTATCAATACAACCCAATAAGGTTATTATGAAGAAAAAGAGGAAAATATGAAGGGTTTTTTTCATGGGTTATCCTAAAAATTATAAGAAATTTGAATTTGTTGGGTTGGATTCAGATATTTATTGTCTCTGTAAGCATAATCAATCCTAAGAGACTGTCCCCATATTTCAGCCGAAAACCCAGCACCCAATGACAAGGGATTTTTATCGTCATTTGTACTATAGCCAGCGCGTAAAGAAAGAGTTTTTAAAAAGGTAAATTCACCTCCGAAGGCAAAATATTCAGAATTATCAACAGGATGATTTAATTGGGCTGAAATTAGAAAATTTAGGATATTGTTTTCATAGAGGGTTATGGCAGAGCCAAGGTGAAAAGTGGTTGGTGGCGCAAATTTTTCATACTCTCTTTCCTCTAAAATTCCATCTTTGTTGACATATTCGTATGTTCCATCGGGTGCTGAGGGAGAGCCAAAATTCAAAAAAGCCACAGCAATTCTAAGGTCTTTATAGCCGGTATAATAAAAGGTCCCCAAATCCAATAAAAGGGTATTGCTTTTAAAAGAAAGATATTCTTCAAAAGCGATACGTCCTGTGATACCAAAACTAAAGCGTTCAGTCATTTTTCGGGAAAACGAGAGTCCAAAAAAGTAATCAGAAAAATTAAAATATTCTCCAGCCCCATAGGGTTTATATTCTGTGGTAATTTCCATTGCTGGCATGTGGAGGGTTCCGGTTTCAAAACCAATTGCCCACGATCGGAAAGGATAACTAAAGGCTAAATATTCATAACTAATATCGATATACCAGTCGAGATGGCTAAAAGTTATTGAAGGTGCATCAATCTGTGTGAGTCCTGCTGGATTGTATTGGATGATTGAAGCATCTCTGCTAAGGGCAATATAAGATTCAGCCATTCCATAAGCACGTGCATTGGGTTTTATTTTTAAAAAAGTGAAGGAGGAAGTCCCTGCGCGTTGTCCACCTAACTGAGGAAAAATGCCATCCGCTTCTAATGAAACAGCTATCAAAAAAGAAATCAGAATTTTTAATAAATTTTTCATATTCAACGGTTCCGCTCTTAAAAGTTCAAAAGAAATCCAACAGAAATCTGACGAGGAGCATAATACCTGGCTGGGTCATAATTAGGATTTTGCCCTTTATAATAGGTATAGGGGATAATTTCTCCCGGATCATAGGGTTTTCCTGTAAAGGGATTTATTCGACGCGGAATTTTATGATTGAAGACATTTTCAGCATCGATAAAGAATCCATATTGGAGAGATTTATAGTAAAAATCCTTAGTGAATTTTACATCAATTGTTATGTAAGGATCAGCAATGGCACCATAGGGATTATCCGACATGCTTGTACCAAAAAAAACCCATGTGCCATCATCCATCAACAAAGTATCTGTTGCGACACTCTTTGTATATCGGGAGCCTGATTGAGCATCAAAATGAATGTTTAGTTTCCAGTGATTGGGTATGCGCATGCCAAAGAATCGAGGGGATGTGTCTTCGTTGACATGAAACCGAAGATTCCCTGTTAATCGGAAAGGTTGATCCCAGGATAGATAATTTTCAGAAAGGGGTTTTTGCGAAAGCATTCCTGCTTCAATCAGCAAATTATCATCAGGTCTGGAAGATTTTCCTGTACTAATAGAATAGGAAAAAGAAGCATCTCCAGAAAAATACTGACCATATAGCTGGCGGAAAATGATTTCAATTCCCCGAGATCGAGCGTAGTCTGCATTAATATAAATAAGCATACTATAGTTGCCCAAAAGTGGATTAAAACTTGTTATTCTCTGGGCTGTTTCATAATCAAACATATCTTTATAATACGCTTTAAATTCGATTGCTGTGGAACTGGAAAATTTATGTTTTAATCCGATTTCATAGGCAACAGTTGTTTTAGGATTAAGATTCGGATTTCCTATCAGTGAATAAGGATTATCTGACCGACTAGTAAGATTTGCATAAACATAATTATATGTGGGTAATTGACTAAAATGTCCATAATTAAAGTAAAGAACATCGCTATCAGTAACGGGATGACTTATACCGATACGTGGACTAATATGGCCTTTGGCTCTGCGGCCGAGAAGGGAATATGTTTCATGAAGAAAGAGCTTTTTCCCTTCGGGTGTCATTGTAAAAATATCAGGATTATTGACCACATCTTCTACATATTTACCAATAATCCAATAGTCATACCGAAGGCCAATATTGGCAATCATTCCTTCAAAGGTAATTTTATCTTGAATATATACAGCACCATCAGCAGGTTGGACTTCATAAAAATCGTATGATTCTCCAAAGCCATTGTTGCCAACCCAGGGTTTATAAATATCAATTACTTGCATGTAAGTATTTCGATGATTGAATCCCCCTTTTACGGTATGACGTGTATTAGGTTGCCAGGTAATATCTGTTTCAAGAGAGATATTTTTACTGTAATAATCGTACCAGTTTGGGGCATCACCATGATCCCAAAATTCATCTCCACTATTAACAAGTATTCGACCAAAAGTATCTAAGGGCGTGTAAGTTGTAGGATCAAGGTCAAGCATTTCTTCATACTCTGTCCAATGTTTATTTTGAACGGCTTCGTGTTTCCCTGTATAGAAATATCCAAGATTTACATTATAAAAGAGTGTAGAATTTAGTGTGTGAGTCCACATGGCATTAATTACTTGAGATTCTCTCGTTGTTGTTGGGTAATTATCCAAAATTTCTTTATAAGCATAATTGTATTCCTGGTAGATATTAGCACTGTGATTATAGGAAATCGCAAATTTTTTCTTTTGTGTAATTTTCCAATTTAATTTTACCATGCTACTAAAATTATTTGAATGTCGCTTTGAAAAAACTTTTGTCCATTCCCGATAAGGGTATAATTTTTCAGCTCCAGGCAAATAAGTGTCTGTCATGTTAAGATAGCCACTTATGAAAAAAGAAATACTTCCAGGTAAAAGATTTATATGATTAGAAAAGAGGGGGCCACCGAGCGTAAATTCTATATTATCAGTATTAAAATTATTGGGTAAGATATTATCAGTTTTATACCGAGCAGATCCTTCGTAAGTATCGGAGCCTTCTTTTAATTTTACATCAATAATACCAGACATTGCTTGTCCGTATTCAGCATTAAATCCACCTGTGATAAATTCCAACTCTTTAATAGCATTAGGATTTACATAGAGGCTATTGGTTGCGCCTGTCAGTGGATCTTTGATAGAAAGGCCATCAACAATAAACTGTCCCTCATCAACGCGACCACCCCGGATATGGATTTCATTATCGCCCCCCTTTGAAACGCCAGCTTGTTGGGAAATAATATCACCAACACTTTCTACAATCTTATTTTCGAGGTCTGAAGCTCTAAAACCAACAGAAGAGGATGTATTATCAGCATCAATGATAGGGCGCTCTCCGATAACTGTAATTTCCTGACCAAGGGCAAGAACCGTAGGTTCAAGAATAATATTGAGAACACGAATTTCATCTTTTTTTAGTTCAATACCACCATGTAACTGCTTTGTATAGCCAATCATAGAAATTTCAAGATCATAACTCCCTGGGGATATATCAGGTATCACATAATTACCATCCAAATCTGTTGCTGCCCCGTAATAAGTTCCTTTCAAAATAATATTAGCACCAGGAAGTGGTTCCCCTGTTTTTTTATCCGTAACAGTTCCACGAATTGTTGCTGCTGAAAGTGTTCCAACAAGGCATAAAACTGCTAGGAGAGATTTGTGTAATGTTTTCATTATTCCAACTTGAAAATATGCTTGAATAGTATATCAACATTTCCATTCCCATTGCAATAGTACAAAGGAATGGTCATATAAAAACAAACACCCTCATTGATAGGTGTTTCTGTCATTACACCGGGTGCGCCCGTATAGGCAGTACCATTTGGTCCTGCATCTTTAAAACGGTATCGGATTTTTGCTCCAGGACCTGGTTCAATGGCCCACAATCTATCTGCAAGTGTCATACCTAAGGATAATGCCAAGGTTGAATCAAGGAATGGGTCCTCCCAAAAGGCTTCAATTTCGGTTCCTGTTAAAATTCGTCCTGTTTTGCTAAAAAAATACATCGTATCAATGCTCGTAAAGCTCCAGGTTGTATCTGCTAGTGTCCCACCTTTCATAGCATTATTCATAAAAAGAATGCCCCCGTCTGCCACAAAGTGCGTAAGAGCTAATGCTGATTGATTAATGGAATTTTCACCCCGGAAGGTAAACCAAAAGACATTTTTAAAATAACTCAGATTATATTCTATATCTTGCGTACTGTAAGGGACAGCATTGTGTGGATTATTATCACCTGAACCAATTTCCCAAATAGAGTAATTATCCTCACCAACTATGTTATTAAAAATGTTTCTATAAAAATTTTGATGATCGTAATTGAGTTGATCGCTGGCATAATCATTAACTATCAAATAATCTCCAATGGGTTGTTTGACATTCCATCCATTGGGATGATTTTTATCTTCAGGATCAGGAAACGATAAAATATTGGATTTTGCACCCGCAATATCTTGCGCCTGAATAAAAATTCTATGAGGGCCGGGGGAGAGGTCTTTCAGGAAAATTGAACGCTGATTTCCATCGAGACGATTCCATGAACTTGTATCATCTAATGCCCAAAAAATGTCTGTCACCGTTTCATTGCCATCCATATCAGTAACATCCCAGAAAAAAGAATGGTGTGTAAAGGATTGATGGACAACATCGGGAGATGAAGCGACGGTCGGAAGAGAATTATATTTCCATTCCAAGTGAGGAGGTGAATTAAAGACAGGGAAACTGATGATTGCGGGCGAGGGATCAACGAGGCTATCATTATCCATAGCCCATACTTTAAGACTATAAATATCAAACTTTGCTCTTAAGGGCAAAAAGAACGTATCAGATTCCTGGGTGGTAAAGAGAGGTTCTGACATGAAACTCCACTGATAATAATATCCAATAATTTCTCCATCGGGATCGTCACCCCACCAAAAAACTTCTTTTACACTAATGGTTGTATCAAGCCCTAACTTTATGATTTCATCTTTTCCAAGATAGATGGTATCCTCATTATTAATCCAGTAATCACCTTCAACTAAAAGGGTATCGGGTTCATAGATAAAAGCAATATGGGTTTCTGGTGGCATATTGAAAGGGTTTGGCTCTGGTAAATCTTCAATAAAAGGATTATCACATGTCCAAAAGAATAGGAAACTGAAAAAAACTGTAATCAATAGTATTTTGGATTTCATGAAAAGCCTCATGATAGAGGGGAGGCATTGCTCCCCTCTTATTTATCTTTTATTTGAGATATGTCATTTTTTTTGTGGCTTTAAAATCTCCGGCTTGAATCTGATACAAATAAATCCCACTACTGAGATTAGACGGATACCACCTAATCGTATGATGGCCAGGGACATACATTGTGTTATTTACCAAGGTCTGAACGAGTTGCCCTTTTACATTATAGACATTGATTTTAACCAAGTTGTAGTCGGGAAGATCAAAAGAGATAGTTGTTGAGGGATTAAAAGGATTCGGATAGTTTTGATGAAGAGCGTACGTTGTAGGAATAATAGGTTCTATGGCAGAAATACCTCCGAGATCTGTTGCATCTCGGACTTCAATCTTGTATGTGTTATAACTATACATATACACACCGTTAACGATTAACAACTCATTACCAGGACGTAACGTATCTTCCTGTATGGTGGCATAGTTATAGCTAACAACATTAAAAACATTGGAAGCAACGCAGTCATCATCCAGGAGGAGTGTAGCACCACTTTCTACATCTTTAATGGTTATGTCGTACTGGTTGATAGATTCGACGATCAGCATACCAGTAAGATTAACTTCAACCCCTTCATAAGCTTCATGATTGGCTGCAATTGTTGCAATTGAAACTCTAGAAGCAGCAGGAGGTTGTGATATTTCACCTGCATGAAGGGAATCGACAACAAGATAGGTATTGCCAGACCACCGCCAGTAATTATCATAATTTTCATCTACTTTTCCAGTGACAGTCACTTTTTGTCCATACGAAAGATTTGATAATTGATCAGGGGTCCCGAGGATGTAAATGCTATTCCAAGTCCCTGATTCATCGGCCATGGGAAGAGCAGTAACATCACTATCGGTAAAATTTATCACAAAGTCAATACCCGCGGTAATATATCCAGTGACCGTAACCGTTGCGTCACGAAGTGGAGACATTCCGTTAGCCCAATGGGTATATTGAATATCCCGAATTTGAGGATTTGTATTCAAAACAACATAAGAAAAATTTTCAGTCTTATATTCTGAAGGATAATAACTTACACCATCAAATTCATCTTTTACATAGAAGTAATAATCAACGAAAGTATTTTCTACTTGAGGAGGAATTTCTACGCTGAAAAACTTATTTTCCCCCTCCGTCATTACAAGTTCGGAGTAGGTGCCTGTGTTATTCAAACGATAAAATATTTTAGCTTCGGCAATATCTCGAGGAGTAACAGCTTGAAAAGAAACAGTTGCACTTTCAGTAGATTGAGGAATCATAGGATTTCTGGAATGACTTGTCAACAGAGGTGGCCCTTCACCAGCAATAATATCACGTTCATATAAAGGCTCAATTTTATATGTTGATGAGTCTTGATAAAAGCCATAATGATGATAAATCCATCCCACAATGCTTACAATTGTTGTTCCTATGGGTGGCGGGATAAAAGCACGCAAACTGTCTGAGTCATCATCAACCAGTACACCACCCGATCCATCATCAATTTCCATCTCCTCATATTGAAGGACATTTTTAGTAACAACGGCATTTTCAGCTCGCACAAAAACATTGCCCCATTGTTCGGCGGTGGTAGGCCACCGAAGATCACCTGTTTTAACAAGAGGGGTATCAGGGAGTGGTTGTTCAAAGTTTAGAATATTAATATCTCCAACAAGCCAAAATTCCGTCATATTGGACGGGGCTGTGGTATATTCGCCGACATAGCCTGTCATTTCAATCTCATCCCCTTGAAAAAGAACGGGATAGATCGTTGAATCTTGGTTATAAGAAAGGATAGCACTCCAGGGGCCACCTTTTTTTTCCGATAAGATAAATTTTACACCCGCTCCAGCATAACTTATACCTGTTGGCATTGTTACAACGCCTCTCACTGTCAAGAGCGTATCATCACCTTCTTCACGGACAAGATAGGAGTAGTCAGATACACCATCAAAACCTGTTTTTACCAGATCTGAATAACGAACTTGTTGAATTCTCTGGATTCGGGTATAAATTTTATTTTCGCCAATTTTTTTCCCTTCTACAATATCATACGCAAGGCGAGGTGCGATTTTAAAATTATTGAAATCGTAGAAAAGCGGTCCTGTTATTGAAAGGACATTTACATATTCTTCAGGCCAAAAATAATAATCCCCATTATCAATTATCACTGTTCCAGTTTCATCCGAGACGGACCATTCTCCATAACCTACATTAGGATTTGCAATAGTGACATTTTTAATTCTAACAAGAACACCTTCATACGATTCGGCAGTTGGTGACCCTGTATTAATCATATTGGCTGTAACAACAAGGGGGTCAATACCAAAAACACCCTCTTTTTCAATCACGATAGAGGTAGGATTGGAAAGCCGTGTAAGGCCATATTTTTCTTCAACGGTACCAGTTATCGTTATACTATCACCTTCTGATATTAAAAGATCGTCGGGGGCACCAGCATAAACACAAATGCCACTCCAGGGTTCATTTTTATCCTGGATAAAAAAATACTTGTTATTGTATGCATAAGGTTCTGCTGTTACTATACCCGATATTGTTACAGTTTGTCCATTCAAAGGGGAATCACCACTTGCATTGGTTGTGTATTGAACGTCTCGAATTGCTGTTATCTGTGCAAAAGCAGACACAGCAACAAAAAGCGTCAGTACGATCGATATAATTTTTTTCATCTCATATCTTCCTTTCTTCTTTTAAAGACCTATTTTATAACCAGGAAGCGTCCTGTTTGTATTTTCCCACTCTCACGATCTTCAATGGAATAGAGATAAAGGCCAGTAGCTATTGCCTGATCATAATCTGTAATTAAATCCCATGCATGTTCTCCACCGCTAAAGACTGTATTTCTTTCGGATAAATGTTTTAAAGTAGCACTATCAGAGCCGTTATAAGTGGATGCATCATGATGGATCGTTTTAATTAATTCACCTGCCAAAGTATAAATACGAATAACAGATTGAGAGGGTAACCCATAGAACCAGATCATTCTTTCGCGGACACCAAAGCCATCCCATTTTGCGTGGGCATTATAAGGATTGGGATAAACGCCTGTTTTCCATTCTTCATTAGTATTTGCTGGTGTTTTGCCTGCTATTACAGCTGTTTGATTTTCAAGTTGACTCGATTCAAGAGATTCAAGTCCTGTTGCAGGATCTCCAGTATCAAAAGATGTTACAGAATATACATTTTTATCAGGCCATCCATTTAAAATACCCGTGTTTTCAAATTTGTAGTAAAAAGTATCAGCGTTGAATATTTCATAGAAAGGCATGCCGAATTCATCTTTTATGCGAAGAACATCAAGACCTGTATTAAATCCAATATCGTTCTTTTTGTCAATCTGTGCTAAAAGTGTCCATTCGTTGTCAACATTACTTGTTTTTCTACGAGCATAGACTCTATATCCTTCAAAATCTTTTTTTCGACTTACGGGATCTTCAAATTCTTCAGGTAAGTTATCCCAATAAAGAACAGCTTTTCCGGCTTCTACTTCTACGTGAAGTTTGGGAGAGGGGGAAGGTGCGGGGAGAATATAGCGATCTAATTTTCCATTCCCGTTTTGATCTTCTCCTTCATCAAGCACACCGTTTCCGTTGCTATCTTCACCATTATACGCTTTTTGCGCCCAATCAAGATTAGCTCTTAGAAGTTCACGGCGTTCAGGTGTATCATTGAGATCGGCATTCGCCCATCGACCACACCCTATGGCATAAACAACATTTAGCGTATCACCAGGATGAAAAGCCCATGACGTGCTGTCTTCATTATCAGGCGTTGTACCAAAGGGACCTGCAGAGATTAGAATCATCCAGCTTCCCGGTGTATTTGGGTATCCATCTTCTGTATAGAGATCTCCTGTACCTGTTGGAACTGATGTTTTCATTTTATCATATCGCTGTTCATCCGTAAGAGGCATAAAATAGTCAGGATATGTCATGTTTGTCGCTGAATTCCAAGGCCACTGATTATATTGAGTATCCCAATATTGCCGAGGTACCGTTTCTGAACCCAGACACGAAAAACCAACATAACTTTCAGCATACCCATTGTCTCCATCCACATCAAATTGATAAGCGTTATTTCGTGGAAATCCTGGAACATCGTCATCAGGCATGGGATCAAACAACGACCTGTCAAACCCATTTTGATTATCATACCAAGACCACCCACCCCCTGGTTCATAAATACTTGTATAATTCATATTTCCTACCGAAGCATCAGCCCATAACCCAATGTAAATATCTTTAATATCATTAGTTCCTTGATTGACAATGAAATAATCAAGAATGACAAAGGCTTCAGCAAATTTATAATTCCACGCATGTGTTTGAAGGTGAACCGTTACATTTAAAGGAGTATGTTCTGGAACAAGACCCATATCATGAAATTCAGTAATAAAATCTTGATGGCTAACTGCTTTAGGGGAATAATAGGGACTTGTTGTAATGGAAGATCGTTCACGGATTGAGTCTCCCGTATCTGTAAATTCAAATCCTTCCGAACCATAATCGAAAACTCCATCGACAATTGCCGTAGAAACACGTTTTTCGCCATTTACAATCCCCCCAATCCACAATCCTCCATAACTCATGTGTTCTATTTGCTCTTTAATATTATCAGGATATTGCTTATACATACAACTTGGTTGATGAGGATTGTTGTATCCTTCACCAAGAATGCCAAAATTTGTAACTGTTAAACCAAGTTGTCCAACAGTAGTATAATGGACATAGTCAGCAACGTCTATAGCACTTTTTTTCAACGAAAGATCTAGTGTTCCATTTTTTCTTTGCCCGAAAACGGAATCGGTACAAAAAAATACAAATAAAAAACTTATCAGTAAAAAAATGGAAAAGGGTGGGGGTTCAATTTCTTTCAAGGCTTATCTCTCTTTATCAACATTACAAAAAGACTATTAAGTGATTGTGAATTTAAGATAAATTTTTTGTTATAGTAATTATCATTACGCTCTTTAATTTTTAATTGGACTTGCAATTTATCTCATTTCATTCAGAAGTCAAAAAAATATTTTATAAATGCCCATTTTTTATTATTACTAAAAAATATGTCTCTATATTATTAGGAGAGAGACATCTTTTAATATCTCATATCATGTTGATTATCAATAAGTTATAAATATTTCAAGAAAGATTATCTTTTTGATTATCATTTAATAAAAAACATAAGAATCTCATTGCTCTTGTAAAATCTTAACAATATCTTAACTAACAATTCACAGTTGATTAATTTAAAAGAGAGATATTCTTTTCCTGAAAACTGATTGCTCATGAAAAAACCAGAAAGTCTATGAATAAAAATACCCAAGCCATAATTAAAACACTCCAGATTCTTGGCCTGTTATATCTTTTTCTTCTTAGTATTGAGTTAATTGGTGATGGATTTAAGTTATTCGGCAAAGATTTTGCTGAAGCATTAATGGAAACAACAGCATCACCTATTGTCGGTCTTTTTATCGGAATTCTTGTCACAAGCCTGGTTCAAAGTTCATCAACGGTTACCTCTATTGTTGTGGGAATGGTAGCAGCGGGGACCCTCACTATTTCTGGTGCGATTCCCATTGTTATGGGATCAAATATTGGCACTTCAGTAACAAATACTATTGTTTCCTTGGGTTCTGTAACGAGACGAAATGAGTTTCAAAAAGCTTTTTCAGCGGCTGTTATTCACGATTATTTTAATATTCTGACTGTTTTAATTCTTTTTCCCTTTCAAATTTCATTTAATGTCTTAGGATTTTTGTCTAAAAATTTAGCCAGTTTGTTCGTTGGTTCATCGGGTGTGTCCTTTAAAAGTCCGTTAAAAGTAATTGTAGCACCTGTTGCCTCCTGGTTTGAGGAATTATTGAATAAGAATCCCATTGTTATTGTTATTATCGCATTGGTTTTTCTCTTTGTTGCACTTCGGTTTATTGTTAAAGTTTTGAAAAGTGTTTTTCTTAATAAAGCAGAAAATTTTTTCGATAAAGTAATATTTAAATCTACATTTACAGCCTTTCTCTTTGGCTTAGTTCTCACAGTTCTTGTCCAAAGTAGTTCAATTACCACCTCCTTGATTGTCCCTATAGCTGGTTCAGGAATTCTTACTCTTTATCAGGTTTTCCCTTATACCGTTGGTGCAAACATTGGCACGACAATTACGGCTCTTCTTGCCTCCCTTGTTACCGGTAAAACAGAAGCGCTTATTGTTGCCTTTGCCCATTTTCTCTTTAATGTAATAGGTGCTGTTTTATTTCTCTCTATTCCATTTATGCGGAAGATTCCAATCTGGGGAGCAAAAAAAATCTCAGAAGTTGTTTATAAAAACCGATATATTTCTATCATCTATTTAATTATCTTATTCTATGTTATACCTCTGCTCGTTATCTTTTTATTCAGTTAATATACTAAGTACTGCATAAGACAATTTTATATCAAAACTATTTTTACTGAAAAGTAAATTTGGGTCTTTTATTCGCTGCTTAATAAATGAATCGTGCTATCCAAAAAGCCAATTCATTCTTTTTATCGCAATGATTTTATAAAACTCATTCATGTCAGGATGAACAACCTTTATATTTATTTCAATGTTCTTTTTCCTTAATTTAGGCTAATGAAAAAGTTTATATCCAGCAACATATTATTTCCCTATCGATATCCCTTTCTGTGCAAAATTTTATCTTCAAAAATGCTCTTTTTAACCAAAATTTTTGGCAATATTGTCGATATCAAGTGGACAGGTTAGCTATAAAAATATTTCGATAAACGTTGTAGGGAGAAACATGGCAAAAAAAATCATAAAAGAACCATCCCGGACTCTGATGGAATATCGCTTATTGCCGGGATATACAACCCATGAGACATCTATTGATAATATTTCTTTAGAGACATGCTTAGCATGGTCACCAGAAGGGGAATGGAAGATGAAACTTAATATTCCCATTGTTTCAGCCGCCATGCAAAGTGTTTCAGGTGTTGAAATGGGAATTGAATTAGCCCGACTTGGCGGTCTTGCTTTTATTTTTTGTTCACAAACTGTTGAAAATGAAGCGGCTATGATTCGCGATATTAAAAGCTATAAAGCAGGATTTGTCGACCCTTTCTATGTCAATCCTGATATGCTCATTGGAGAAGTTTTTGAAATAAGTAAATCGAAGGGGTTTAATACTTTTCCCGTTGTTGATGTAAATCATCGACTTTTAGGAATTTTAACAAAAAATGATTACAGTGGAACACACCACGCCTCCTTAAAAGTTTCTGAAAGAATGATTCCCCGGAAAGATCTGGTTGTTGGTGTAAATATTTTGGATATAAAGGAAGCGAATGCTATCCTTCGTGAAAGCCATCAAAGTGTTTTACCCATTGTCAATGAAGAAAATCAATTAAAATTTTTGGTCTTTCGAAAAGATATCCGTAACCACATGAACTATCCTCAAGAACTTCTGGATGAACAAAAAAGACTTTTAACCGGCGCTGCAATAAACACCTACGATTATGAAGAGCGGGTTCCAGCTCTTGTTGAGGCAGGCGTGGATATTGTAGCTGTTGATTCTTCTGATGGTTTTTCCTTTTATCAAAAAAATACCTTAGCATGGATTTCTAAAAACTATCCAAGCTTACCCGTCATTGGAGGAAATATTATTACCAAAGAAGGATTCCGTTTTCTTGTAGATTGTGGGGCAAGAGCTGTTAAAGTGGGTATGGGTGGCGGCTCTATTTGTATTACGCAGGAACAAAAAGGAACAGGACGTGGCCTTGCCACTGCTATTATTGAGGTTGTGGCCGAAAGAGACAGATATTACAAAGAGACAGGTCGATACATTCCTGTTGTTGCCGACGGTGGCATTGTCGATTCTAAGGATATTACCATTGCTATAGCTTTAGGTGCTGATTACGTAATGATGGGACGTTACTTTGCCCGAATGGAAGAATCCCCTACGGAAAAAATTCAAATTGGTAGCCGAATTATGAAACCTTATTGGGGTGAAGGCTCTGCCCGTGCCCGTGAATGGAAATCTTCCCGCTATTATCAAATGAAATTTGCAGAAGGCGTTGAAGGATTTGTTCAGTATGCTGGAAAACTTAGAGACAATTTACCTGAAACCCTCGCTAAAATAAAAGCTTCTATGTCTTCATGTGGTGTTAAGAATATCCCTGAATTTCATCAAAAAGCTGAATTGGAAGTTGTCTCAGCCTTATCAATCCGAGAAGGGAAAGTTCATGATATCTATATGCCTGAAGAATTAGCAGAATATAAATCTGAGAAATACTAAAGATGAGTGTAACCATTGTTATTGGTGCCCAATGGGGCGATGAAGGAAAAGGGAAAATTGTTGATATCTTAGCCGAAAAAGCAGATGTTGTAATCCGCTATCAGGGCGGTGCCAATGCTGGACACACAGTAATTCATGATCATGAGACATATATTCTCCATGCAATCCCCAGTGGAATAATTTCTGGAAACGCTGTCAATATCATTGGTGGTGGCTGCGTTGTTGATCCCCTTTTGCTTAAGGAAGAAATAAAAATCCTTCAAGAAAAAGGAATTACAGTCGATTCGGCTCATTTCAAGATTGCAGACAATGCTCATCTTGTAACACCTATCCACAAATGGTTGGATAAACTTCAAAACGCACATCTTGGAACAACTCAACGAGGAATTGGTCCTGCCTATGAAGATAAAGTGCGTCGAACAGGTATTCGATTTGATATGATTGCCAATGATTCCTATAAAAGGATGGTAGATAGCCACGTTAACGAAGCGAAAAAACGTGTCATAAGTTTGTATGGACAGAATTATCCTTCTGAGATGGACGAAGAGCTTTGTCGATGCTTTGATGCTGCAAAAGAACTCCTACCTTACATAGCAGAAAGTGCTCCTATTCTTGAGGAAGCAGTAAATTCTGGAAAAGAGGTGTTATTTGAAGGTGCACAAGGAACCATGTTAGATATTGATCATGGAACCTATCCCTATGTAACATCCTCAAATACAACGATTGGAGGTGCATATACAGGATCAGGCGTTTTTGTAAATTTTGACCGACGGATTGGGGTTGTTAAATCTTATACTACCCGTGTAGGAGAAGGCCCCTTTCCGACAGAGCTTTTGGATAAAAATGGGGAGAAACTCCGCGATAAAGGGCGGGAATTTGGGTCAACAACAGGCAGACCTCGACGGTGTGGTTGGCTTGATATCCCTCTTTTAAAAAAAGCAATTCGAATAAATGGCTTTAATGCTCTGGCTTTGACGAAAATTAGCTGTCTCTCAGGATTTGATACCCTTAAAGTTGCTGTAAATTACAATAATAATGTGCCTGTCTATAAAGAATTCAAGGGATGGCACGAACCCATAGAAGGGATCACCGATTGGAAGTTAATCCCCGAGGCATGCAAAACCTATATTCACTTTATTGAAAAGGAACTGAATATTCCAATTAATATGATTTCAACAGGCCCCCATCGCGCAAATATTATTTTCCGGAATTCATGATATAAAAACCATACCGATAAAATTTTTAAAAAGGGAAGTTTTGTGAAAACTCCTTATGAAAACGAGAAAATATTAATTCTTGATTTTGGTTCTCAAGTAACTCAATTAATTGCCCGACGAATCAGGGAATCCCACGTGTATTGCGAAATTCATCCCTATAATATGTCCATTGAGGCGATTAAACAGTTCAACCCTAAGGGCATTATCCTTTCAGGGAGTCCTTTTAGCGTTTATGATAAAAACGCTCCAAAACCTGATCTCAATCTTTTTGACCTTGGTATCCCGATTCTTGGAATTTGTTATGGATTACAGCTTATTGTCCATCATTTTAAAGGCAAAGTAGACAAAGCAGCAAAAAGGGAATATGGGCGGGCAGAGTTGACAATTTTAAATAACGAAGATCTATTTAGTGACATACCTTTACAGGAGAACCGTTTAACCGTTTGGATGAGTCATAGTGATCGCATTGAAACTCTCCCCGAAGGATTTGATGTCCTTGCCAAAACAGAAAATGCTCCTATCGCTGCAATTCGAAACAAAGAAAAAAAAATATATGCTATTCAATTTCATCCTGAAGTGGCACACACTGATCATGGAAAAGAAATTCTCAAAAATTTTATCTCGAAAATTTGCCATGTCCAACCTCTTTGGACACCCTTGAATTTCATTGAATCTCAGGTAGAAACGATTCGACAGAAAGTGGGAGGGAAGCGTGTCCTTTGCGGCTTATCGGGGGGAGTAGATAGTGCTGTTGTAGCTCTTCTTTTACATAAAGCCATTGGAGACCAGCTAACCTGTGTTTTTGTAAATAATGGATTACTCAGGCTCCACGAAGCAAATGATGTTCAGCAGACTTTTCGAAACCATTTTAAGATAAATCTTGTGTATGTCGATGCAGAAGAGCGCTTTTTAAAGGCATTAAAAAATGTGTATGATCCTGAAAAAAAAAGAAAAATTATTGGGAATCTTTTTATAAAAGTTTTTGAAGAAGAGGCAAGAAAATTAGGTCACTTTGATTTTCTGGCTCAGGGGACTCTTTATCCTGATGTCATTGAATCTGTCTCATTTAAAGGTCCTTCTGCAACCATAAAAAGTCATCATAATGTGGGTGGATTACCAGATGTCATGAAATTTCACCTCATTGAACCACTTAGAGAGCTTTTTAAGGATGAAGTCCGTGAAGTAGGACATCAACTCGGACTTCATGAAAAAATCCTTTACAGGCATCCTTTTCCGGGGCCAGGACTTGCTATTCGGGTGATAGGGGATGTGACACGTGAAAAACTCGATACATTACGTAAAGCTGATTATCTTGCCATTCAGGAACTCCAAAATCATGGTTTTTATCATAAGGTCTGGCAGGCATTTTGTGTGCTTTTACCCATTCAAAGTGTTGGTGTTATGGGAGATGAAAGAACCTATGAAAATGTTGTTGTTTTTAGAGCAGTTACCAGTGTTGATGGCATGACAGCTGATTGGGCTCAACTTCCTTATGATCTTCTGGGACGAATATCCAATCGGATAATTAATGAAGTAAAGGGCGTAAATCGCGTTGTTTATGATATAAGTTCTAAACCTCCTGCAACGATCGAATGGGAATAATAATAACACTACGATGATGTACAGTAGGTAGAATAACCTATAACATAGAATATAACATAACATGTACATTTTATTCGTTGTCTCTAATATACTGTTTATCATTATGTTACTAGGATTTAATAAAGGACTAATAATCACATATTTTGATTTTAAGAGGTGTAGCATTCTTTTCAAAAGGGGAAAATAGCATTGAAAATATTCTCTTTACAATTATTAATAAGGATGATAAAAAACAACTATTTTTCCATGGTAAATGATTCTATTTCTTAAGTGTTAACAAATCATACACTTAAAAAGCATACGATATAAATCTTGATAGGTACAATATTTGAGATCACATCATTTTTTTATGAGGATGTAGAAATAAAAGAAAAAGATTTACGTTTATATCTTTCAAATGATCCTCGTATCTATTAGGTGTTTACAGTGTATATCATTCATAGTCCATTTTAGATGGGGAAAACATTCTCTTTAAGAAGAGACTAAAAAGGGAGAGTGAACTTACAAAACCGTTAAAAATGTCGTGCATATAATTACTTCTACAAGAACGTGTCGAAAAGACCTTATAAAACTGCGCATAATGTATATTATGTAAACTATGATATTTTTTCCTTTTTCAAATCAAAAAATATGTTTTAGGATAATTTATCCCTCTCCTCCGCAGCATCTTAAATGCCCACGATTATTCTTTTTTGTGTGCTTTTATATTTTATAAAAGATATTTCCTAAAAACGATTACGAACCAGGACTTAACATTTCATTCTATCTTCGAGATTATACGTTATTCTTTAACAACAAGAGTTACAATCTTCTCTGGAACGATAATTATTTTAGCAATCTTTTTACTTTCAATATATTTTTTAACTTTTTCATTTTCAAAAACTTTGGTCTTTACCTCTTCAATGGAGGTATTTTTAGGAACTGTAATGATAGTTCGAATCTTACCATTAATTTGGACAGGGTACTCGATTTCAACTTCAACAAGATATTTTTTATCATACCTTGGCCATGGTTTATAAGTGAGTGCTTCTGTATTTCCAAGTTTTTCCCACAATTCTTCAGATAAATGAGGCGCAAAAGGTGATAAAAGTTGGACAAATCCGCTCATCAGCTCATGATTCAAAGTTTTTTCTTTATAAGCTTCATTAATAAAGACCATTAATTGGGAAATGGCGGTATTAAATCGGCACTCTTCAATATACTCCGTAAGTATTTTGACTGTTTGGTGATAGACTTTTACAAAATTTTCAGAGCTCTTTTTGTGAGAAATAATAGGATTTACTTGTCCATTTTCCTGTACAAATAAACGCCAAATTCTGTTCAAAAAGCGATGGATGCCAGCCAATCCTTGAGTAGACCAAGGTTTTAGACGTTCAATTGGTCCCATAAACATCTCATAAACGCGGAGAGTATCCGCTCCATATTGGCGTATGATATCATCGGGATTTACAACATTTCCACGGGATTTACTCATTTTTTCACCATCTTCACCAAGAATAAGTCCTTGGTTCATAAGCTTTTGGAATGGTTCATCTGTAGAAACAACTCCGATGTCATATAAAAATTTGTGCCAAAATCGTGCATAAAGAAGGTGAAGAACAGCGTGTTCTGCTCCACCAATATAAAAATCCACAGGCATCCAATACTTTTCTTTTTCTGGATCAACCAATTTCTCATCATTGTGGGGATCGATATAGCGTAAATAATACCAATTGGATCCAGCCCACTGAGGCATTGTGTGGGTTTCCCGGGTATATTTTTTTCCATCTTTTCCAATAAATTCAACCCAATCTTTGATTGCTGCCAGAGGAGATAGTCCATCACCAGAAGGTTCATATTTTTCAACATCAGGGAGCTCTAAGGGAAGGTCTTCTTCGTCCATTGCATAGACATTCCCCTCTTCATCTTTATAAAGCGGAATAGGTTCTCCCCAATATCGTTGACGAGAAAAAAGCCAATCTCTGAGTTTATAATTCACAGCCCTCTTCCCTACTCCCTTTTCTTCAAGCCAATGAATCATGGTTTCAATAGCATCTTGTTTGTCCATACCATTGATAAACTCAGAGTTAATGTGGATACCATCTTCCACAAAAGCCTCTTTTTCTATATCACCTCCCTTTAAAACGGGTACAATTTTTAAATGAAACATTTTGGCAAACTCCCAATCTCGCTGATCATGGGCGGGAACTGCCATAATAGCACCTGTGCCATAGCTAATAAGAACATAATCAGCAATCCAGATCGGTATTTTTTCTTGATTAACAGGATTTATTGCATAAGTACCTGTAAAAACACCTGTTTTTTCTTTTGCCAATTCAGTCCGATCCAAATCACTTTTTCGTGCTGCTTCTTCCTGATAAGCCCTCACGGCTTCTATATATTCCGGTGATGTAATTTTATTAACAAGGGGATGTTCAGGGGCTAACACCATATAAGTAGCGCCAAAAAGAGTATCGGGACGTGTTGTAAAGACAGTTATTGTCTCATCATGACCGACAAGGAAAAAATAGACTTCAGCACCCTCACTTTTACCTATCCAATTTCGTTGCATTTCTTTAATGGGTTCAGGCCAATCCAATTTATCTAAGTCTTCCAGAAGACGATCTGCGTATGCGGTAATTTTTAACATCCACTGTTTTAGCATAATACGTCTGACCGGGTATCCGCCACGCTCGCTTTTTCCATCAACAACTTCTTCATTAGCAAGGACAGATTTTAATTCTTCACACCACCAAACAGGTGCTTCAGTTTCATACACGAGGTCATGTTTGAAAAGTTGAATAAAAATCCACTGAGTCCATTTATAATAGTTGGGATCTGTTGTATTAATCATCCGATCCCAATCATACGAAAAGCCAAACTGCTTTAACTGTCGTGTAAACGTAGCAATATTTTTCTCGGTTGTAATTCGTGGATGAGTGCCTGTTTGAAGAGCATAGGTTTCTGCTGGTAAGCCAAATGCATCAAACCCAATAGGATGAAGCACATTATATCCTTTCATCCGTTTATAGCGTGCAATAATATCGCTTGCCGTATATCCCTCAGGATGACCTACATGAAGTCCCTGTCCTGATGGATAAGGAAACATATCCAAGACATAAAATTTTACCGTATTAAAATCGTCTATTGTTTTAAAGGTTTTATTTTTTTCCCAGATTTCTTGCCACTTTTTTTCGATTTTTCCAAATGGATAAGATTTTGCCATTAATTATCCTCTTCGTTTCATTTGTGTGCAAATTTAAAGGAATAGCTTATGATTATTAATTGAAAATTGATTTAAAATCCAAAAAAATAAGGAAATTTCACCCAAAGGCTCCATAAAATTACGTTATAGAGCAAAATTCCAAGCAACAATAAGTCACTATGATTTTTATCATCTTTATCATTAAGGCTTGCCCCTTCCTCTATTTTATGATAAAGATAGAGCCAAAAAAAGAACGTTAAGATTCCCACTAATATCATGATTATTTTCAAGGGGGTTTCAACAGTAAATTGTTTTAAAAAATGTATCCAGATAATACTTCCTGCCGTAAAGGGGAAACCATAAAGTGTCATAAGCATGACAAGAACACCCCGCTGATATTTTGTGGCTGTCCATTTTTCCTTTAACAAAAATAAGGAGAGAAATGGTAGAACCAGAAAGAGATACATGCTATACTGATGGGTTGAATCTGTCATGGAAAGAAAAAGAAGTGGTAAAAAGATACCATTCATACCTATCGCCACATAAATTTCTGGCAATGCTTTTTGAGGTGTTTGCACAATTTGCACAATAAGAATTATAATTGTTATTACAAGAAGAATTAATCCTAGAAGTTTAACTGAAAACATCGTCAACAGGGGATTAAATTGTATTATCAGGATAAGGATAATAGCTGCTTGGAAAAAAAGATAAAATAATGCATCTTTTGTTTTAAGGTATTCTTTTTTTGGCATATAAAGGCGAAGCATAAAGCCTACAAACAAGAAAAAAGAAGCATACTCATGAATGGCTGCCATCTCAAGGGGTGTTGTTAAGAGAAGCATTGAGAGAAAAAGAAGGAAAGATGAAAGAGCATAACGAATCGAAAAAGTAGTGGATTGAAAATTTCCACAGGATAAGAATAATAAGAAAGAAAGGGTTTCAAAGGATAGAAACCAGAGTAAAGGCACATGAAAAGTGCTGAGGAAAAAGAGAAAAAAGGGAAAAAGGCCAAAGGCGGGATATAAGGGTTGTATTTTGTATCGATGGGCATGAAGAATGGGTGGAAGCATGAGGATAGCCGAAAAAGCGGATAAAACTCCTGATTGATGATTAAAGGCGAACTCAGGAGGCAATTGATGAAATGAGACAAAACTAATAAAAGAGGCATAGAGAAGTCCTGCCCAAACACATAATCCTGCACTTTTTCCCACGGGTGTTTTTCCCCCTGAAAATAAATAAATAATTTCCAATAATGATAAACAGAGAACAAGTCCATAAATATGTGATATCGTGAGATGTATCATCGACTCATTCCTATTTCAAAAAGAATAACAAACACAAGGGATATCAGAAAAAAAAGATGGGAAAATTGTAAGGGACCTCCCTCCCACCTTTCCTCCTTTCTTTCAGTCTGGAGTAAAAACGAAGCCGCAAGAAGAAAAAAACTGACAAAGACGAAAAAGACAAGGAATCCTATCAACGTATTCATCTTAAACGTTAAGAAAATATAAGAAAAACTCTTTCCGATTGTTGAAAAGGGATTCAAAAAAAGGCCAGCTATAAAAAGAACAAAGGAAACTGAGCGGGTGAACGTGTCTTTTATGGTGTAAAAAACATCCTGAAAAAGAATAATCAATAACACATATAAGGGAAATACAATAACCATGTCTTTTTGAAGACGTAAAATTGATGGATTTACAGGAAAGCCTCTAAGGTTCATAAAAATCATAGACAGGCTTATCATAAAGAGAATCATAAACGGGATAAAAGATTTTTGCGAAGGGAATTTTATAAAAAGGAAAATAGCCATGATACATAAAATAGATGCAATCACAATAAATGAAATGATCAACGCAAGAGGAGGATTCAGCATAGTTCCTGTTAACCGATAACTCACAAAGAGAAAAGCAAAACTTGATAGGATGATTTCAAGAATGCCCTCCTCATTAGGAATTTTCTCATCCAAAAATTCCAGAAAATGAATTAAAAGAGGGATAAAAAAAGCGGATAAAATGATATAAAGGACACTTCCTGACGCTGGAATAATTGTAGATATTTCACAAATTGGTATAGATAAAGAAGCATGATTTTGGAGTGCAATAAAAAGAAAATAGGCAATAAGTATAAAAAATAAAGGCAAATATCTCATCACGTTCAACGTTTTCTTCTCAATTAAGAAAAAGGCAATAAAGTAAATAAATGCTGCAAAAAACACTGTTGCTACATTCCCGGCAAGGAATAGACTATAAAGGGCAAGAAGTTGCCATAGAAAGAGTCGTTTTGAGGTTTTTTTTCGGATTAAGAACAAAATAAAAAAGGTAAACGAAAAGCATAAAAGAAAATATGCATTAAAATAATCAAACTGGAAAACCAGTGAAAAAGCGTTAAAAAAAGAAAGTGATGTTTGTAGGGGAAAGGTATTTTGAAAAGCAAGGATTAATAGTGCTGACAAAAAGGTTCCCTGAAACAGTAAAAAATGAGGATATTTTTCTTGAATACAATAAAAACCTTTAGGCAGCACATCGACAAAAAAGGCTGGGACAAAAAGAAACAAGAATATATATTTAAAAAAAACGTCCATTATCTTAACACATCAATCATTATTATGATAAAACTTATGGTGATAAAGAGCGTTTGTAAAATTGTTATTTTTTTATCGCTGTATTCATGAATACATGGTATAACGGTCTGATGTAGAGAAAGAGACCTGCTTTTGTGGAGCTTTTGGAGGGTATCAAGAAACTTATTAGATTTCCAGGGATAGAGCATAAAGATAAGTAATACCAAAAGGATCACGCCTAAAAGAAGGGTCAAAAGATTCCCTGAAAAGAAAAAAAGACTTATAAAAAGTCCAGAAAAATACCAATGATCCTTTTTTTCTTTTCGTTTATAGATTCCTAAAAAAAGTAAAATTATAAAGAAGACTGTAAACATAATCAACCGGTTTAACGTGAGAACAAACATGACACTTTCTACATCAAAAATTGTATAAGATAACACAGGATTTGACGAAAGATTAGAAAGGAAGAGAAAGAGAAAGAGAATTAATAAAACCATCAGAGTAAGGAGGGGGAGATAAATTGTACGGCGGCGAAATGAGGGAATAAGCACATAGAGCACGTAAAACGCCGTTACGCAAAAAAGTAATGCTGAAAAGAGATTAGTTGTTAGAATCATGATAATCCCTTTTCATAGAGAAAACATACGTTAAAATCAAAATAATCATGGCAACGAAAGCAATATTCAGTGTTGTAAAGGTCGCAAACAGAACAACAAAAACGGCTGATCCAACCACAAATCCAAGTCCTTGAAGAATTTTATCTTTCGTAAAGAAAATCAAAATTCCTGAAAAAATAACGAGTAAACTAAAAGATAGAAAAGTTATAAAAAGAGTTGATGTCATTCGTTATTTCTCCTCTTATGAAGAAAACTATGAATTGCTAGGACGAACATAATCAAGAGTAAAACAGAAAAAACAGGGGTAAGCATTTCATGGAATACAAATACCTCAGAATAGACCATCACAAAAAAGCCAATCGTGAGAAAGATTCCAACATATAAAATAAAAAGAATTACCGGATATACCTTATCTGGCCATTGAATTAGTTTAATATTCTTTGGAAAGACAAAGGAAGCCATTAATAAAAGGAAAGGATACAAAAACAAAAAACAAACAGGGCCATGAGATACTGCAAGGGGTAAAAAAAGAAAAAGAACAAGGAGAGATACAAGAAAGATTTTCCTTATTATTAAGCGACAATAAAAAACGCCTCCTCCTACAAGAAGTGTAAGAAGTATCATAAAATAAGGGAAAAAATGCTGCTCAAAATTCATAGTAAGACAATTCCTATTGATACGATAACAAGAAAAGGTAAAAAGATAAAATTATTAAGTTTCCTTAAATAGCTTCCATTTGGCCAGGAGTAACAGCTCATGACTCGTCGTTGAAAAAGATCAAGAAAAAGGATAACCACAATAGCGATTAACAATAAAAGAAAGGAATTGTTGATTTCATTTAAAAAAGTCATTACGGGTGAAGGGCGTCGAATACTAATATTAAGAAAAAGACCAAGAAGAAATATACCGGTTGTTTGATCGATGACACAGAGATATTTTTTCCCCGTATCTGAAAGAGTTGCTGACCAGGGTTGATAAATACAATACATATCCAATGAAAGGGTATGTCGAAAAATCCAAAGAGAAATAAAGAGTATCAAAACAAGTAAGACTCTCACAATTTCAGCAATTACTGTAAAAAAAGAGGTTTCAAAAGTTATTGCATCGATTGTTGATAGGATTAAAATAAGAAACAAAATAAGAAAAAAGTATTCAAGAAGCATTTGCAAGCGTTTCATAAAAAAATAGTGGAAAACAGATTCTTGTTGAGATAAAAAAAGCATAAAAAAAAGAAAGATAACACTAGCACTATAGAGCGCAAAGAAGCTAAAAGTGTGTATAGACACCAGGGGGAAATAGAGGAGATAGAGAAGAAAAAGGAGTGTTATGGGAAGCTGTAACTTTAAAATGGTGCTACTTCTACCCTTTTCACTGATAAAAAGGGAATCGGTAAAAAAAGAAGTAACGTAAAAAGAAAATCGATCCGGCTTTCCATTCTGCTGACTTTTTGTTAAAAATTTCCGATACACAATAATCAAAAAATAAAGAACAAGAAGTGACACACTTAAAATAAGGATGGTACATAAAATTTTAAAAATGTTGTGAACCGGTAAGGTTTCAATAAAAGCTGGTAGATTCACGAATATTCTTTCCTTATTTCTGTAAAATTCAAAAGTAGAAAGAAAAATTCAAGAGCTTTATGGTGTAAGCTATAAAAAATGTCGGGCTTTTCAATATAATTTCCATATAAATAATTTACTGTATAACAATGATTTTTCTCAAAAATAATTTTTCCATATTGAAAATCTGTGATATCTGTTGAGATATGTTTTGAATAATTCCACAGTTCTTTGTCCTCTTTACCAGATAAAATTTCAAGATCATTACGCATTGTTTGAAGGGACTTTTTTAAATCTTGAAGTAATTTTTTTCTATAAAGGGGAACAGAAATTTTATCAAAAAAGGGATTTGAATCGAAGGTTAATTCATAAAAGTTGCATGCCAAAATCGTGATTTTTTTATAAAAATGGTTAAAAAGCGCATTATTCATTGTTAAATATCCTCTTCCCTCCTTCTCCTTTTCTCTTTCATACCCTATAATTAAATCATAGAGAAAAAAAATATCCTTTATGGTAAGAATATCTTTTTTAAGAGATAGAGAATTCGGATTTAAAAAGTATTCAATAAGACGTTTTAAAATTATTTCATTAAAAGTATTCTCCTGAAAAAAAAGGGTTATTGTTTGGTATAGGGCTTTATCATTGAAATACTGAGCGATGTATTTTATCTGTTTCATGATTTCAAGGGTTGTAAAATAATCCTCAAGGATTTTTAAGATAAAATAAGGACTATCCGTTGACAGCATGCTTTCCGAGGGGGATTCATCTTTAAGAATCAGCTTATTTAAAAAATTAAAGAGCAAAAAGGGATAGTCTTGAGATAGTGATAAAAGTTCTTTTTTATGAATTATTTCAGGATGGTATTCCTCCTCATTAAATGAAATATTTTGAACAAATCCATTTCTGAGGGAAGCTTGAATTTCAATACTCCGGGGCTTTTTAAGCGTGGGGACTTTATATTTCCAATAAATGTTCATCTATGGTTACATTTTGATATTTTTAGCAGAATCCCGTAGAGAACGATCATGATAAATCCAAAAAAGAGTGGATTATTTATGGATTGGTGGGAAAAAAACATAAAAATAAGGAGGAAAAACACTAGCATTTTTAAAAGAAAAAAAGAATAATATTCTCCTAAGGATGTTGTAATAAGTTCAAAAGATTTCATTTTAGGAGATGAAAATTTAGGAGAGAGGATCCACCTTAAAAACAGAAATAAAACCACCAAGGAGAAAACAATAAAAACAACACGTGTCATTACAGATTACTCTTTTTTAGGATTGATGTTGTTGATTCATATTCTTGAATTAATTCATCTATTTCGACAGAGATTTGGCGGATTAAACGGACTCTATCCCGATGGTGCATGAAAGAACTTTTAAAGCCGTCAATCAAAACATCTTTAATGTCTTTTAGTTTTAAATTAAATGTTTGGTAAGCGAGGCATAATTCATTGGTAAGTGTTGTATTTGAGATCAGGCGATTATCGGTATTTAGACAAAGTCGGAGGCCATAATCTTTAAAATATTTAAAAGGATGATTTTCCAAGCTTTTCACAGCACCTGTTTGGACATTGCTGGTAAGACAAATTTCCAGACAAATTCGATGATCATTTATATAATTCAGTAAATCGCCATCTTCAGCAAGGCGTGTCCCATGGCCAATGCGGTGTGCTCCACAATAGTGGACTGCTTGGTGAATACTTTCGGGGCCGTAGGCTTCGCCAGCGTGAATAGTAATATTAATGTTATTTTTTAACACGAGGCGAAAGGCATTTTCATGATCTTTTGCAGGATAATTTTCTTCAGGACCTGCTAAATCAAAGCCAACAACTCCTCTGTTTTTATAGGCAACAGCGAGTTCAGCCAAGTTATATGACACCTCAGGACTAATATTTCTCATGCCACAAATAATCACACCGCCTTGAATGCCAAAATCCAATTCTGCTCGTTTTAACCCATGAATCACAGATTCAAGATTTTCGACGGTTCCCATGCCGTTATTGGTATGAAGAATTGGAGAGTATCGAACTTCTAGCCATTTTATATTTTCTTTTGATGCATCTTCTGCCAATTCATAGGCAACCCGTTCGAGGGCATCGGGTGTTTGAAGAACACTAAGGGTAAGATCAAACTTACTTAAATACACCTCAAGAGACTCCCCTTTTTCAAAATATAGAAACGCCATAAGTTCTTCTTTATTTTTATAGGGGATTTTTACCTTTTTTTCTTTTGCCAATTCGAAGAGGGTATCAACCCTTAAAGAGCCATCCAGATGGCAATGAAGTTCTGCTTTGGGGAGTTTATAAATAACTTCTCTTAAGGCTGGATCGAATGAAGTTAGTGATGACATTTAATTCCTTTTTGCAATTTTTATTAATATCGCAGTAATTAAAACAAATAACAAGATACCGAGCCATGAAAACCCTGAAATTTCAGGCCACCAGATTTTATTTCCTGTAATAAAAATAGGAATTGCAACTAAAATACCCATCAAGGCCTCTCCTGTAATAAGTCCGGATGCAAAAAGGAGTCCTTGTTTATTTTCGGGATTTTTTTCTCGCTGTTTGCGGGTAACGTGAGAGACCATTCCACCGATAAAAATCGGTGTTGAGAGAGTAATGGGGAGATATATTCCAACAGCAATAGCAAGAATAGGGATTCTAAAACTGGCGCCACGAGATTTCTGAATAAGGTCTGCGATAATAATGAAAACGCCTAAAACAGCCCCGATAATCACAAAATTCCAAGGGAGGTTTCCTTGGAAAACACCTTCTGCAACAGATTTCATTAATGTTGCCTGGGGGGCTGGTAGTGCTTCACTTCCGATGACATAAGCACTATGAAGGATATCCAGAGTTAATCCAAGCGCAATCGCAGCTGAGAGTGTCCCCACAATTTCCATAATTTGTTGTTTCCATGGTGTTGCGCCAAGGATATAACCAGCCTTTAAATCTTGCATATTATCACCAGAAATAGCAGCTGCGCAACACACAACGGCGCCAATGATAATGGCACCGGCAGCACCTTCAAGACTTCCAGTTCCTTTTATTAAAAGCAGAAGTAATGATGATAATAAAATAGTTGCAATTGTTACACCGCTAATGGGATTATTGGAGGATCCTACCAATCCCGCCATATAGCCTGCAACCGCTGAAAAAAGAAACCCACAAATAATCATAATAACGGTCATTAACACCGCTGTTGCAAAACTGTTTATAATATTATGATAAATAAAAAAGACGGGGATAGCAGAGATAATAAGGGCAACAATAACCCAATTAATAGGGATATCTCTTTCATGCCGCTCAACGGCAACACCCAAATTTCTATTTTTATAAGCATTCAGACTGGATTTTATACCATTTACTAAGGGACGAAACAAATTAATAATTGACCAGATGCCTCCTACCACCATAGCGCCGACGCCCATATATCGAATTTTTGTCCCCCAGATATCATAGGCAACATCAAGATATCCTGTGCTAACATCAATGGGATTGAAAAACGTATACAGGGGAATCGCAATAAGCCAGGAAATGAGTCCACCTACAAAAACCAGCACCGCAATATTTCTTCCAACAATATACCCAACAGCAAGAAGTGCCGGTGACAGTTCTGTTCCAAACCCAATCACAGATCGTTTTCCCGCTTGTCTTGAGACAAAGGGAATGGCAAAATCAATAGCTGAATTCCACATGTGGAATCCTTGTTGTGCCAATTTCATAATACCGCCAAAAATAGCAGCCCTGAAAATCATCAATAAATTTTTTGAAGAATCATGGTTTCCTTTTTCATAATCTCCTGCTTTCAGCACTTCCGCTGTTGCCACACCTTCAGGATATTGGAGTTTTGCTTCAACAATCAATGCCCGTCGTAAAGGAATTGTAAATAAAACGCCAATTAAACCACCTATTCCTGAAATTTTAGCAATTTCCACGTAATCAAAATCGGTCCAATATCCCATAAGAACCAATGCAGGAATCGTAAAGATGACACCTGCGGCAAGTGATTCTCCGGCAGATGCGGCAGTTTGAACAATGTTATTTTCAAGAATATTGGATCGTTTAAAAAGTTTTAACACTCCCATTGAAATAACAGCAGCAGGAATAGATGCACTGACCGTCATTCCAGCAAATAGTCCCAAATATGCGTTTGCAGAAGCAAGGATAATAGACAAAAAGACTCCTAAAATAACAGATTTTACAGTAATCTCAGGTAGAATCTTATTTTCTTTCATCGTCATTCCCATTGTTTTTCAGGTTGCTTATTGTCTTATCGGAACATGAGGTAAAATAGTCATGATTCTATTTGTGGTAAAGTGATTTTTATGCTTATCTTTAATAAATTTATTAAAAACTGGAGTTCTGATATGGATAAATACAGTTTTAAAGATTACGATGTTGATGGACTTACTTTTTTAATGTCTAATCGAAAAGACGTCGTAAAATCCTATCAAAAATTATTATCAACGTTAGGCAATCACCTTGACGACAAAACACGAAATCTTATCACCTTGGCATTACAAGTTACCACACAGCAACCTGATGCAGTTAAAATTGTCATTCCCAAAGCGTTAAAAGCAGGAGCAACATCTGATGAAATTATCGACAGTGTTATTTTAACAACCCCCATAGTAGGACTTACAGGTGTAATAAAATTACTTCCAAAAGTTTTGGATGAATTAAAAAAACATCAGGATATGACAAAAGAAGGGTAAGATCATGAAATTGTACATGAGTGTTGATATGGAGGGAATCACTGGCGTTGTTAATTGGGATGACACAATGCTAGGGCATGCAGAACATACGTATTATCGTAAAATTATGACGTATGAAGTATTGACGATTTGCAAAGAAGCAAAAAACAATGGAATCCGTGAGATTTTGATCAAAGATGCTCATGCATCGGGTAGAAATCTTTTCATTGATGAGTTGCCAGAGTATGTTTCTGTTATTCGTGGATGGAGTGGACATCCTTTTTCCATGGTGCAGGGATTAGACGGGAGTTTTGATGCCGTTTTTATGATTGGTTATCACTCCCCTTCTGGCAGTTTGGGAAATCCCCTATCTCACACCATGGCATCATCCATTATTCGTGAAATGCGGTTAAATGGTCATCGGATTTCAGAATTTACCCTTCATGCTCTCGTTGCTGGGTATTTTAAAGTGCCCGTTACCTTATTAACGGGAGATGAAGAAATTTGTCGGGAAGCAAAGGAGCATATTCCATCTATCATTACTCTTCAAACCAAAGTTGGATTTGGGAATGCGGTGATCACAAAATCCCTGGCAAAAGTGAGTGACGAGTATAAATCAGCGATAAAAGAAGCATTAAATACAAAAATATTTCGCGAATCTATCCCCTTGGTTCCAATATCTATGTCGCTTGAAATTAGCTATTCTCACCCAACTATTGCCTATAAATATAGCTTTTTCCCAGGAGCTGTCATGATAAACGAATCAACCCTTAAATTTGAAACAGAAAATGTTTTAGATTTGATGACATTTATTCAATTTTGTTCATAAAAGCTGGAGCTACATGATTATTCTATGCTGAAATTTCGAATTACTCAGGATCACCACGGGCAGTGTTCAGTTTGTAGAAGGTATTCCATGCGCCGTATTCATCGGAGTCAGTGGATGAAAAGACTTCCAGGAACAAAATTAATTCAGTGCCATCACTGTCACGCTGTGGAATATGTGTTTTTTGACCATTTTTCCATTATTCGATCATAAAAGAGAATCCAGCTTTAGGGCTGAATTCTCTTGGGGAACGTTATGTGATAACGATTAAAAGCGATTTAATTCAGAAAGAATTGACCAGCCTTCCAGCCAATTCTCTTGACCAAAAGCTCCTTTAAAATCAACCGATTCAAAAAAGCTGTCATTAGGTAATTCATCAACCTGTTGGAAAGCAGGTCCATTGGGAGTAGGTAAAAGATTAATATTTCCACCAGTTTCTCGACCTTCAAGAGAAAGTCCAGGATTTTCCTGAATAGCCGAGAAAACACCTTCATAAAATAAGTTTGGTGTATCATAAATAATATTGTTTGGAGAGAAATAAATATAATTGGGTGAGATTGCTCCAGATAGGTCTGGTGTAATAAGAGCCTCAGTTGGTTCATCAGAAATACGGACGGCATAATCTTTCCCCTGGTAAATGATCATATTTCTAAAATCGCCGCCTGTACCTTCACGGAGACGAATACATTGGTCGTTATCAGCAGAAGATCCTTCGCCAGACCCAATGATGGTTACATTATGAAATTGAGGAAATGATCGAGGTTGTAAATCCATATTTGAACCGTCATTATCCATTTCAAAACCCCGATTACCATCATCTCCACCAACAAGTGCTACTAAAAATTGGCCTTTCCCTTGATAACCAAGGTCTGTATCAAATTGATCATCACCACAAAAAATAGCCGCACAATACTTTATGTTAACAGTGCCACCAAACATTTCAAAGCCATCATCCAAATTAAAGGCTACTTCACAATATTCTACAGTGGTTCCACGACCAACACCTGCTAAGGTAATTCCATTAATTTCATTATCCTGACCAATGGATCTTCCACCATACCATACACGGACATACCTTAACACGCCGCTGTTGTCATCGGGATTATTCCCGCCGTAAGGAATTCCTGCTAATCCTTCAACATAGCTTTCACCAATATTGACAGGGGCATTTCCTAGAAGAATTAATCCACCCCAATTTCCACGAGGGTTGCGTTCTAGGATATCTTTTGGCAAAATTGATGTAAAGGTAATGGGGTTTTCTGGTGTTCCTTCTGCAATAAGAGTGGCTCCCCGTTCGATAATGAGAGCCGGTGCTAATCCTTTCCCATCATCTGCAAGGGCATAAATCGTTGTTCCCTCTTCAATAGTAAGAGTAACCCCAGATTTTACAAATGTTTGTGCTGCAAGGATAATGCTGTCTTGAGCATGAAGTGTCATGTTTTTTGTAATATTTCCCTTTAACACAACATCTGCTTCTAATTCATTGTTGTTATCATCATCATCATTACTGTTGACAAGGTCACAACTGCTCATTGATAGTATGACCAGTCCTGCAAACATGATAAAAAGTCTTCTGAGTAACCTTTTTTTCATTGTTTCTCCTTTCTTTGTTTACATTGCATACGAGAGACTAACACTTGCACCAATCCCCGGGTGGTATTGATTGGTTATGTAACGTTTCCCGTCTTTATTAAAGCCAAATTTCATCTCTGAATTCAGCAGATTTTTCATTTTTAAACTCACATTTAAAGCACCAAATGTTTTACTTATGGTTAGATTCAGGGAATGAAAGGGATACTCATATTCATTGGGAGCATCCCCAGAGCCAAGGGCATACAAACGAGGACTAAATGCATTATAACTTATGGAGCTGGAAATTCCCTGTAATCCTGTATAATTTAACGATGCATTCAAGATAATATTAGATTGCCCTTGAAGGGGTCGTTTTAATGTTTGTGAATGATTAAGCGTTGTAGCACCTGTAAAAAGCTGAATTTTTTCAGGAGATTTTACCTGAGATTGAGATAGGGTTACATTAAAAATCACCATGATCTTACCCTTATCAACAGGAAGAATAGGCATATATGAACGATAATCTATTTCAACGCCATACGTATAAGCATAATCAGCATTTTGAAAAGTAAGATACGATTCATCAGCTGTTTCAATAATCACCTTTTCAATGGGATTAGTAAAATTTTTAAAGAAGATACCTGTTGAAAAAATTTCCCCTGCCATTTTATATTTTTCATACCGAATATCATAATTTCTAATGCGTGTTGTTTTAAGATAGGGAAAGCCGACGATTGGATTTCCTCCATAAAACGCCTGAAACTCAAAAGGTGCCATTTCACGAAACTCGGGGCGTGCAACGGTATTGCTATAAGAAACCCTTACTTTTTGATTTTTTTTATCATGATAAATCAGATTTAATGAAGGCAAGAGTACCGTTTCATCCCGGTCTGTTTTTATCACTTGACCATAAAGGATATCGCTTTGATAAGAATCACCAGTAACTGGATTATATGGCGAGAGGGTAATGTGATAATCTTCGATACGAAAACCTGTAACAATCCTGAAATTATTCAATTTCTCAAAGTGTCCAATCCCTACAGGAGCATCGATCATCCAATAAAAGGCATTGTTTATTTCTTCTGCATCATAGGCATTTCGAGAAGCCCCATCGGTAGATTCAAGAAGAATAATTCCTTCTTTTACAGAATTTTCAGCTGGATTGTAGGAAAAATAATTTTCCGATGAGAAGGTGTTTCCAAATTCATCAAGCGGTGTGGTTTCATCAAAAGCAATAAGATCATCAGGCCAGGACCCTAGACTATGTTCATGGTAAAAAGACCGTTTTTGAAAACTTCTAAAGTTATATTGGAGCCTCCCCCCTGTTTTAAACGTATAGGTTTCTTGATAGCGATCTTTGAATTTTACGATATAATTCATGTCCACATTGCCATTAAAATCAAAACCATCTGTAAATTCTCGCATACCTGCTTTGGCCGATGAACTAGCAAGGCGATAAATATTTTCACTGGGATAATATTTATAATTGTGACTTTTTGTATCGGGTTCAGAAAGCTTAGAAAGTCCTGTATTGAGTCTCCATTCAAGTTGATGATCTTTATGACGATTAAAATGGTGCATGCCAGTAAGAGTTGTATTAAAAATACTTTTTTCAGCAAAATAATCGTGTAGATAAATCCCTTTTTCGTCAAGATTTGGTGTTTTCCCCATACCATACGTATAAGTATTTTCAGAAGTGTGTGTATATAAGGCAACGAGTTTCAAAGAGTGATTTTCATAAAATTTTAAGCCGGTACTCCCTGTAAGATTCAGTGTTGTTTTATAACTGCTTTTTTGATTTACTAAATCTGTCCGTGTTGAGACATGATTTTCTGACACAGCATATTTTCGATAGGTCTCTTCCTGATAGCCATAGTCATTAGAAAAGTTCATATTTGCATAATACCCATATTCAAAATTTTGAGAAGGCGTATAGCGGTTGCCGGTATTAAATCCAAAAGAGATGGGAAGCATAGGCGTTGCAGGTGAACTTTTCATTCCTGATTTAAAAGCTTCCCCATAGTCCCCTAGGGTGTTGTAGTGTGTAAAAAGATCTGTTGTGGGATATTTAGTCAGCAAGGTATTCTCAGGTATTTTGGATGGTATCTGACGTGTCCCGTCATCAAATCCCCAGAAATCCAAAGCTCCTTGACTTCCCACTCGATACTTAGCATCAGCAAGATCTGTAGAAAAAGAGAGACCAGAACTCACTGAAAACATGCGTTTATCAGGATAGGCCTTAGTTTTAATATCAACAGTTCCCCCGCCAAAAACGCCAGGAAGATCAGGTGTAAAGGTTTTATAGGCTGTAATACTTTCCAAAATTCCTGTAGAAAATAAATTCAGGGGGACGCTTTTCTTTTCTGGTTCAGGACTTGGTAAGGGTGCGCCGTTCATTTGTGTTGTGACATACCGATCGCCAAGTCCCCGAACATACACGGTATTGTCATTAAAAACGGTTACACCTGTGATGCGTTTTACGGCATCTACTGCATTAGCATCGCCGGTGCGAGCCATTTGGGTTCCACTTACTCCATCTTGAAGATTAAGCGAACGTTTCTTTTCTGAAATTAGATAAGCATCTGTATGTTTTTGCGCTTCAGCTTCTACAACAATTTCCGATAAATTCATTACGGAGGGAATAAGCGCCACATTTAAATAGTGATTTTCAGCGGGCTGAAGCTGAAACTGTTTTACGACCTGTTTTTCATATCCAACATAGGTAATTAAAATTTCATAAATTCCAGGAGGAATATCATAAATCGTGTAATTTCCATCAATATCCGTTGCTGCTCCTAGGAATGTCCCGGTTAAAATAACATTTGCTCCCACAAGGGGCTTACCTGTTTTATAATCGGTTATACGTCCATTTAAAGATCCATATCTTTCGGCAGCATGTAAAAACGATGCAGCTATAAAAAAGATAGATATCAGCAAAATCCTAAATAATTTTTCTCTCCGTGAATGACGTTCCATAGATCTCCTTTCATCGTTATCACGAAGAGAAATTCTTACCTTAGAATTAAAACATTATGAATAAAAAATGAATTAATGGTTAAGAGGAATTTTTTTGGAGGGGTTATTCGGTGTTTTGAATTTTTTGGATCAAATAATTACTCAATAGATCATACATGGCATACTCATCTACAAGTCCAGCTTGTTTAAGGGCTTCTTTTTCCCGTTCAAGAAGTGCATAATCTTTTCGTACAATAGGTCCACCTAAAGCACTTTGTAATCCAACTGTATGAATATGTTCAACAACGCTATCGACGAGCGGTAAGAAAATTTTTTGATAGGATTCGGGAGAAATATCAGCTTTTGAAGCAATTGTTTCAGCGCCCCGTAAAACGCCAATGATGAGATTTGCCGTCATTACCGCTGCGGCATGATAAAAATCTTTTTTTTCATCAGGCAGAAAAAAATTCTTTAATAATAACGCATCCGCCCAGGCTTTCATCCACTCTGGATTATCTCCTGATAAAGCCCACCAAGCTTTTTGTAATAGAACTTTCCCCTTTTCGGGATCTGTATCAATAACTGAAATCATGGGATGAAAAGAATGGATCTCCGCATAAAAACTCTTTTGGAGAGGTTTTAATATTCTTGCATTATGGAAACCACTTGTATGGATTATATGGGAAGCTTTCCAGATTGGGTTGGACGAAATTTCTGTAAGAAGTTCCTGAAAATTATCATCTTTGATACAAATAAAAAGACATGTAGGCGAAAGGAACTGGTTTTTATCCAAAAAAAATGGCGCAAAATGGTTTTGATAGTGTTTCACCTTTTGTTCTGAAGCATCATGAACGGTCACAATTTTCCATCCCCTATCTGTCAAAAGACCACTAAGTGCCCAACCAATTTTCCCTGTACCAATCAAAGAAAATGTTTTATTCATAATAATCCTTTTCTGAAAAAACATCCGCAGTAAAAACATAAAATTCCGTGTTTTTCTCTTTGTAAGCAGAAGGATGTAACCCCGCCTTTAGAGATAAATTTGCCAGCATTTCATCTCGATCCCATCCTTGTTCTGTAGCAACCTGAGGCAAAAAAACGGCTTGATGATAACCATGCTTTAAAACCACTCCATGTTTACCGGGAATAATCTTTTCCATAGAATCAACAGGAAGAAGGTCTGATAAGATCGAGATTTCAAGGGTGATATCTTTTAATTCATCTTTCTGTAAAGGAGGAAAACGGGGATCAGAAAAGGCAGCAGCTTCTGCCATTTCAAAGAGGGATTCTTTTAGAGGAAGATAGCCAACGATATGACCAATACACCCCCTTAGGTTAGAATTTTTGTTAAGCGTAACAAATATGCCTGTTTTTTCTTCATATACTGGATTTTCTGAAAGAACAGGCCGGGTATCAACAATCCCTAGTTTATACGCCAAATAGTTTCTGGCTGCTTTAAGCATTTCTTTTTTTAACTCAACAGGTATAATCATGATATATCCTCTATAATAATAGCTGACGTATACCCCACCACCGAAGAATGATCCATATTAATTTCTCCTGAATGTGTATACCCTGTCACAAGGATCGATGTTTTATCGGATTGAAGTGCTTTCATAACAGCAATAATGCCACCTCCGCCACACGCTTCACAGGTATCCGAAAAGAAATACTCTTTCAATCGATGTACATCATAAGCTTTCATGGCATTAATCCATGTGTTGTCCATTTCATAGGCTACAGAAGCGCGATGAAAATGAGAAAGATCAGAACTTGCAATAATCAGAACATCAGGATCTTTGGCTTTTATCTTTTTAAGAAATGCTGCCAAATGCTCAATATTGGCCTCATTTTGATTGCCAATCACCATGGGAAGCAAACAAAAAGGCTCTTTTAAAACGACCTGTAAAAAAGGGAGTTGAACTTCCAGCGCATGTTCAAAGCGATGGCCTGTTTCAGAAAACCGGCATCCTGGACTTGAATCCACGAGATCATCAAAATCCAAGGTTCTTTTAATAATTCCGAGGGGTGTTTCATAGCCATCCCCGGGATAAATTGAAAGGTAGTCGAAAAATTCCTGGTGACTCGGACTCACAACGACTACATTGTTATAGGATTTCCCTACGAGAGCTTTATAAGCTTCAGCAGCTCGTTGACCCGAAAAAATATAGCCTGCATGAGGGACAATGAGTCCAGCAATTTTCCCTTTTATTTCTCGCATTTGGGCACGATTCAGATACTCCCCAATCATTCTTTGAAGTTCTTGGGGCGACGCTGGATAAAACTGACCAGCCACACTGGGTTTACGGATCATCTTATTAATCCTCCTAAATAAATCAGTGAAAGATTATAAAAAGTGTGAGTATAAGCAGCCACGGCAAAACCTCTGAAAATAAAAATGACACTTAAAATAAGAGAAACTGCAAAGCGAACCAAAAATGTATTCCACGCAAAAGGATATTTAAATTCTCCAATATAGTGGAGCGAAACAAAAATGCCTGTCGAAAGAAGAATGGCTACTCCCCACGCTAACCCTTTATTTTTTCCTATTGTTAAAACAAGTTTATAAAATCCATACATAAGCAAAGCCCTAAATACCAGTTCTTCATAGACACCTGCACCACAGCTGTAAGCGATACTCAATTCATGATCCTGAGGATTAATAGGTGTATAGGGTACATTCAGGTGTATTAAAATGTAAAATATTACGAGGGCATAAATCAAGCTTTCACCAATCATAACTGGAATATATCCAAGGTGCAATTCACTTTCTTTAAAGTGAATATTATGAATCCATTTTACTAGAATAAAAACCAAAAGAAATAAAACGATGCTAGCTTCAAGGCCATAAAACCCAATTTCGGATAAAAGTCTTTTCAAAAGAATGTCAGCACCATTGCGAATAGCCACGGGTTCAGTATAGAAGCGAATAAACATCACAACTTCATAAATCACCACCAGTGGTAACACAGCAATGAAAGAAAGAAGCGGAGATTTTGTTTGTTTAAGCACCATGATATGTTATAAAGCTGAATAAACGACTCTTCCATCAAGAATTGTCAAAACAGTTTCAAGGGAAAGAAAAGATTCTGATTCAAAAGGATCGCCATTCAGAACAATGAGATCCGCCAACATGCCTGGTACAAGTTTTCCCACGTTGTTTTCTTTACCAATCGCAATGGAAGGATTGATGGTTAGCGCTTCGATACATTCCTCCAGTGTAAGACTTTGTTCAGGATGCCATGATTTTTCTTCTTTTTCAGGATATCGAAAAACAGCAGCCTGTATAGCGTTCCAAGGATTTATAGATTCAACAGGGGCATCAGAACCAAAAATGATGTTAGCATTTGTGCGCCATAAATCCCGATAGTTGTAAGCATATCTGCACTTTTCTTTACCCCACATTTTTTCTGCTAACGCAATATCACCTGGAAGATGTGATGGATTTATACAGACAGTAAGATCTTGCCAAATGGATTTTTTAAAAAGATCTTCAGGGATATACTGGACATGTTCAAGTCGACATTTTCCGTTGAAAGAATTTATCGTATTAAAAAATTGCTCTAGCGCGGCATCACCAATGACATGTATCATCATATTCCAATGATTTCTGGATGCTTTTGAAAAAATGTCTTTTAGTTCTTTATCTGTATATTTTAAAAAATTTTGTGCTGTATTATCGGAGTAATCAAAACGCATAGCAGCGGAACGACTTCCAAGAGACCCATCCAAAAAAATTTTCATTCCCAAAAATTCGAACCAGTTCCCTCCTCCTCCCGAGCTTTTATACATCTTTTCAACAGCTTCATGATCATCCCAGTAAATATATGACCGAAAGCGAGGTCCTCTTTTTAGAGGATCCTGGTATAAATCCTGATATTTGATAAAATTTTCGTATTCTTCCACAGCGTGGACTGTTGTAATGCCATTTTTAAAAAGTTCTTTAAAAATTTTTTCTGGTTCCTGAAAAACAGGGGATTCCATATTTTGAATCATTGGTGAAATAAGCTCATTCAGAGCATCTTCCTTAAAAATTCCCACTGGTTTCCCCAATTCATCAAGAGGCACCAGTCCTTTTTGAATGTATTTTACCAGTTTACGGGTATCTATTAAGTCAAAAACAGGGTAATTTACCCAAGCCGTATGGTAATCCTTATTGATTAAAATAGCTTTTGTTGAGGAGGGTAAAAAGGCAAGATCACTTGCCCGGGGTATTATGTATTCATCCCAGGTATTGGCATTCCATCCCCAACCAATAATCCATGTCTGTCCTTTATTGTGTTGTCTAATTTTTTCAAGTACTTCAGAATAACTTTTACAGTCTCCAAGATTTAATTGAGTGATTTTTTTTGCCCAATCTGAAATATGAATATGGCAATCACAAAAACCCGGTAAGACAATCTTTTCCTGAAGATCATATACTATGCTATCACGGCTAATTGAAGGCGAAAATTCGTGGGATTCACCAATGGCTGAAATGTATTGATCTTCAATCAATAACGCAGAAACCCAAGGCCTTTTTTTATCCCCCGTATAAATTCGTCCATTATAAAAAAATATTTGATGAGCCATCTTTTGTTACCACATAAAGAAATCACGCTGACCGCTATCTGACCGTCTTAATCGTTTTACAAAGGTTTCGGTGAGGCTATTCATAAAAAGATAGCCAAGGTTTGGATTGTCATCAAACTGTTTGATCAGAGTATTGTATGCAAATTTTGAAACAACTGACTTTTCACTCACCCGAACACTGGCACTTCGTGGAGAGCCATCGATAAAAGAGAATTTTTCCAACATTTCACCCGGTTCTGGCCGATAAATCGTAACGTCTCTATGCTCATTCTTGATGACATACATAGTGATTTCAACCTTTCCATTTAGTAAAAAGAATAGGTCCCACCTTTTATCACCTTCTTTGAGAAGAAATGAACCTTTAGGAAGATTCACGAGTTCACCATGATGGGAAAGTTCCTCTAACACCTATTTGAAAAGGTATGATAAAATTCAGTGATCTTAAATGTTTTTTTATATTCATAGTCTTCCCCTATTTTTCATCTTCAAGCTGAAGAATGGCAAGAAATGCTTCTTGTGGAATTTGAACTCGTCCTACTTGTTTCATGCGTTTTTTGCCTTCTTTTTGTTTTTCTAACAATTTACGCTTTCGAGTAATATCGCCACCATAACATTTCGCAGTAACATTTTTTCGAAGAGCTTTTACATTTTCACGGGCAATAACTTTGTTCCCAATAGCTGCTTGAATGGGAATTTCAAAAAGATGTCGGGGAATTAAACTGCGGAGTTTCTGTACAAGGCGTCGAGCCTGATAGTATGCATGATCTTGGTGAACTATCAGCGATAAAGCATCTACAGGTTCATTATTAATAAGAATATCCAATTTTACTAACTTGGCAGGTTTGTAGCCAATAAACCCATAATCTAATGAAGCATATCCCCTACTTACTGTTTTTAATTTATCGTAAAAGTCGTAAATAATTTCAGACAGGGGTAGTTCATAAATAAGCTGAACTTTTGTGGGATCTAAATAATGAGTATTGATATACATGGCACGCTTTTCCTGGGTTAATGTCATTAAATTCCCAATGTATTCCGAAGGAGTAATAATTTCTACCTTAACATAGGGTTCCTCAATGACATCAATCTCTCCCATTTCTGGCATTTTTGATGGTGTATCCACGCTTATAACATTTCCCTGTCGATCTCTTACATGATATTCAACATTGGGAATTGTCGTCACTAAATTTTGACCAAATTCTCGTTCCAATCGCTCCTGAACAATTTCCAAATGAAGGAGTCCTAAAAATCCACACCGAAATCCAAAGCCTAAAGCTTCAGACGTTTCAGGTTCATAGCGTAGTGACGCGTCATTTAGCTGAAGTTTTTCAAGACTTTGTCGAAGCTCTTCATAATCATCGTTATTAACAGGATATAAACCTGAAAACACCATTGGTTTCATTTCTTTGTACCCCTTCAAGGGGGCTTTCGCCTCATTTTCCAGGGTAGTAATTGTATCGCCAACCTTTAAATCTTGAATATTTTTTATTTGAGCAACCAAATAGCCAACATCACCTGCTTTTAATTCTTTTGTGGGGACTTTTTTAAAATGAAACTTTCCTACTTCAGTAACTTCATATACATGTTTCGTAGTAAAACATTTCATTCTTTGTCCGGGCGTAATGCACCCTTCAAAAATGCGAATATAGGGAATAGCACCTCGATAGTTATCAAAAACACTATCAAAGATCAACGCTCGAGTTGGTTTATCAGCATCCTGCTTGGGTGGTGGAATACGTGTAATAATTGCTTGTAGTAATTCTGGAATACCTTGTCCTGTTTTGGCGCTCGTTAAAAGAATATCCTCTTCTTTACACCCAGTTAAATCCATTAGCTGATGTTTCACTGAATCAATTTGAGCGCCCTGTAGATCAATTTTGTTAATAACAGGAATAATTTCCAAATCATTTTCCAATGCCATATAGGTATTGGAAACAGTTTGTGCTTCTACTCCCTGGGTAGCGTCGACCAATAACAAAGCACCTTCGCAAGCCGCTAAACTCCGAGAGACTTCATAACTAAAATCAACATGGCCAGGGGTATCAATTAAATTTAAAATGTAGGTTTGCTTACTATCTGGCTTATATTCGAATTGTATGGGATGCGACTTTATGGTAATGCCCCGTTCGCGCTCCAAATCCATATCATCTAAAATTTGCTCTTTCATTTGAAAGGATTTAAGTGTCCCTGTATATTCCAAAAGTCGATCGGCTAAAGTGGATTTACCATGATCAATATGGGCAATAATACAAAAATTTCGAATATTCTCTGCCATAGACAAAAAATAACAGATTTTTACCATATTTAAAAAGACATTGATAAATTAGGGAAAAATCAGGAGGATTCATGAAACGCTACGACCTTGAACAGTTTTTACACGATGTGTACCATTATGACATGTTTGATGATTACTGTTATAATGGTTTACAAGTGGAAGGATCTGAAGAAATTAATACAATTCTTTTCGGAGTTTCTTTTAATGCACTTCTTTTAGAAGAAGCAATTCGTAAAAATGTAGATGCTATCCTTGTTCACCACGGTATTTTTGGGAAAGATTTATTTAAAATTCATGAGCCCTTTAAAAAATCCCTCTATCAATTATTGCATAAAAATATCTCTCTTTTTGGTATTCACCTGCCCATGGATGCCCATCCTGAAATTGGAAATAACGCTGAATTAGCCCGAATGATTGGAGGCATTCTCTTGGAGCCTGTTCATGTGGGATTTTTAGTAGAAAATACACGTAATTTAAGTTTTATGCAGATTATTCATTCCTACCATAAAGAACTTGATCCAGAATCATCATCGACGCCTCCATCCCCCCTTTCTCCCCTCCATTATAAATATCTTGGTAATATTCAGTACTATGATTTTGGGCCAGATACTCCAAAAAAAATTGGCATTTTAAGTGGAGGTGGGAGCAGATATATTCCTGATTATCAATCTCATGGGGCAGATACTTATATTACCGGTGATATAAAAGAACACCTTCCTGCTTACCTCTATGATTATCACATGAACTTTATTAATCTGGGTCATTACCGTTCTGAAAAAACAGGCATATTAGCCCTTAAAAAGAGAATTGAAACAACCTTTTCTGTTTCATGTCTTTACTGTGATATTTATAATCCTATTTAGTTTGACAGTTTTTAACACTCTAAAATGTTTCGTTTAATCGTCGAAAAAGGGCACGATGCCACTCCACAGGATGATGTCCTCCTGGAAAAGAGTAAAAAGACACATCTTTAGGATATGTTTCTTGTAGCGTTTTGGTGATGTTTTTAGCCTTTGGTAAATCATACATACCTGTTTCAATCCACCATGTTATTTTATCCCTTTTTTCATAGGATATTGTGGGATAATTCAGAGGTGAAAAAAGAAAATACGTGTGAGCAAGGGATTGTTTGATGACCATTTTCCTGCTTTCACCACTCCAAGCACTCATCATACGATACTCAGGAGCCGCAAGGGTCCTGTAACGCGAATCTATTGATGAAACAAGTTCTTCAAGAAACTCATTACCTGCAAAAACAGTAATCATAGGAGGAATTTTTCCCATCACCATCAAATTTTCCATAAGTGTTTGGATGGTAAAAAGATTCGCATTACTGTTTAAAAGGTAAAGAACTCTGTATCGAGTAGAAGTTTGACGGTATCCTGGTGGAAGAATAACATGGATTGTGTTTCCCTTTTCGGTTTTAAAGGTCTCTTTTTCTGATAGAAATACCAAAGGAGGAGTTGTTATTTCTCTATATGGCGTGTGGTTGGGCATGGTAACAACGGATTGAGAAAAATACCCATTTCCTGTATACCAGGGATTTAAATAATCTCTTTTTACCGTATTTTCTATACGATATTGATATTCACAACGGGCTTCAGGATGAAGAAACGTTTGATAATAGTGAATATGCGTCTCTGGAATTCTTGTCATTTGATTTTCAGGTGCCACATTCCATTCCGTAATATCAGATATCAAATAAACAGGTTCTTCTTTGGTAGGCTCAAACCAGAAAAATGTTACCAGTGAATCAAGAATAAGGGGCATACTTTCATGGGTAAGATAGGCTTCAAAGGCTTCTGCTGTGATAGATGGTATGGATGATTGACGAATTTTTTGAATCCATTCAGCATAGATGGATTCTTTGGGAAATGTTGGATAATCTTTTAAAGATTCTTTCGTAACAGCCTTTAAAGAAGGGAGCCTTACGTCTCCTCGTGTATAAACAAGCCACCGTTCAGGAAAGTAAATGTTAGCATTGAGAAAATCATAAAGAGAGACAGGATTTGCGTCTGATCCTGCAATAATTAACTCATGATACATATTGTTCACGCCTGTTGGAATGAGTGTAAAAAAGAAATGCTCATGAATTGCTACAGTATCGCTATCAATGAAAACAGTATCTCCCCGAAGAAAGACCCCAGGGAACTCTATAGGGAGTGAATCCGGTGTATAAATCAACCATGTTCCTGAGGCATTATCAGGAATTCTTTCTACTTTTTGGAGAGTTACATCTCCCCTTGATAGGGTGGTTTCAATGGCTTTCTCTTGGTGAAAAAAATCCGAGGAAGTCATATAAAACCAAGTTTTTGAATGGCTACTTTGCTTTTGACGTTGGGATAGAGTCCATTCCTGAAGGGTCATCTCATCAGAATCAAAAGAAACGTCTCGGCTACATGCTAAGATACCCAACAACATAAGGGGAAAAAAGAATTTCATTATTTTCATGATAAGCTCTTATTACTTTTTTTATTTATTTTTTTCAAGTTTTTCTCATTTTTTTATGAGGGATTCCCGCATCCATAAATACATCTCTGTAAGTGGTATAGCCTATTTTTTCATAAAAAGGAATTAACTGAAGTTGGGCATATAATTCAATAGAAAAAAATCCAAATTCTTCTGCTTTCGTTTTTAACGTTTCCATCATTAAATGGCTGAATCCATGTTTACGATACCGTTTTAATCCAGCAATTCTTCCAATGTGTCCATTGGGGAGTAATTGGCCTATGCCTGCAGGATAATAATTTCCTTCTGTATCTTTCACCTGTAAAAACACATGGATAGATTGTGGATCATAAGCATCAATTTCTTCTTCAAGGGGGACCTTTTGTTCTTTAACAAATACCTCAAGGATATATTTTATGATTTCAACCGCTTTATTGTCTTTCCAGGAATGGAATGTAACTTGTGTTTCAATCATAACAAATTTATAGACTTAATATTGACATATTCATTTGAAGCAGTTATAATCATGTAAAAATACCTCATAAATTGGACAAGTATACAAAAAAAAGCACAAATCCCATACTCCAACATCGTTCAAATTTAATTCTGGCGAGTGTTGTTATCATTATTATTGTGGGGATTATTATTTATACCATATATTTTTCATCATTAAGAACTATTCGTAAGCGGGGTAAACTTATTGTCATCACAACCAATACCTCTTCCACTTATTATTATGGGACCGATGGTCCCAAGGGAATTGAATATGAACTTTTAACTCTCTTTGCTAATTCATTAGGGGTAGATGTTGAATTTAAAATCAAACATAATATTCGTGAAGTGCTAATAGCCATGGAAAAGGGAGAAGGTGATATTGCGGCAGCAGGAATTACAAAAACACCCGCCCGTATGGAAAAATTTATATTTGGTCCCCCCTACTATGAGGTTACGCAATATGTTGTAGGGAAACGCTTAAAAAATGGCCCGCAATCTCTGGAAGAATTACCTAATTATCGGCCTTTAATAGTTTCTGGAACGAGTTTTGAGGAAAATTTATATCGGTTGAAGAAGAAATATCCTGATCTTACGTGGGATACAACATCGATTTTCTCAACAGAGCAAATTTTAGAAATGGTATGGCTTGAAGAGGTAGATATCACGATTTGTGATGATAAAATAATTTCTCTCTATCGCCGTTATTTTCCAGAGCTTATCCCCCTTTTCCCCGTAAGTGAACCAGAGAATGTAGCCTGGATTCTTCGAAATAAGGGTTATGATCTCAAACGATATACAAAAAAATGGTTTTCTGACCTTAAAGGAAGTGGTTATTTAGAAGAGCTTGTGGCAAAATATTTTGGCTACTATGAAGTTTTTGATTATTTTGATATTCGTACATTTCACTGGCGAATTGAATCCCGATTGCCCTTATACCGTAAATGGTTTGAAGAAGCAGGTGAGAAATACAATATCCCCTGGACTCTTTTGGCGGCTCTTTCTTACCAGGAATCACACTGGAACTCAAAAGCAAAGAGTCCAACAGGGGTTTGTGGACTCATGATGCTTACACAGATAACGGCACACGATATAGGTGTAACAAATCGCCTTGATCCAAAACAAAATATTTTTGGCGGCGCAAAATACCTCGCGGAACTTCTCGAAAGAATTCCATCAAGTGTCCAACATAATGATTGTTATTTGTTTGCCTTGGCTGCTTATAATATAGGGTTTGGACATCTCATGGATGCGAGAGAATTGGCCGTTGAACTGAATAAAAATCCTGATTCGTGGCATGATTTAAAAACCGTTTTGCCTTTATTAAGTCAACCCAAATACTATTCAAAATTGAACTATGGCTATGCTCGCGGCATGGAGGCTGTACGCTTTGTTGACCGAATAGTCGATTATCGGGATATTTTAGAACAAACACTCATGAAACCACAAGCACTGGATTCAGTCGTAACAGATTTGGAGACTTTTGAGCCAGATAGTTTTAAAACCCTTAACGATTGAGTATCTCTATGAAAAACAAATCCATTTTAATTCTCTTATTTTTTATTACCGCTTGTGCGACATTTAAAGTTCCTCCAAAAGAAAAACTTCCTATTTCACCTGATAATACAGCAACACGGCGCTTGTACACTGCAATGGAAGCTTTTATTGATGATGCCAAAAAAGAGCGCCTAATACCTATCAATGCACGCATGGATTCCTTGGCATATCATCCAGAAGAAAATGTTATCGAGCTCTATATGAATCAAGCTTTTTCATATAAACCCTATCGGGAAAATGAGATAACAAAGCTAAAACACAAAATTTTGGAATCTGCGGGTAAACAGTATAAAAATTCGATTGTTACTATTTATTCTAATGGTTATGAAGTCTCTGAGCTTGTTCCCAACTATTTTCGTTCAGACCCTGCCACCTATGATCCATCGCGCATGGCTATTCCTCAGCTTTTTCCTCCTCCTCCTCTCATTCGTTTTCCCGATCATCCCCTTAACCCTTCTAAGGGATTAATGGGATCACATATCGCCCTTTGGCATAGCCATGGTTGGTATTATGAAAATAGGTTGGATCGCTGGGAATGGCAACGAGCAAGGGTTTTTCAAATTGTAGAAGATTTGTATCCCATGGCATATACTGTTCCCTTTTTAGCTCCCATGTTGGAAAATGCAGGTGCTGTTGTTCTTTTTCCCCGTGAAAGAGACATTCAAACCCATGAAGTGATTGTCGATATGGATTCATCAACAGGGGAATCCATGATTTCCTTTCCTAAAAAATGGGCAATGGGAACAACGCCGGGTTTTTCCATTGGCAATCCACCTTATAAAAGCGGTGAAAATCCTTTTCAAACAGGCCAATGGCTTTATATGATGAGCGATCCTTTGGGAAGAGATTCCTTGAAGTACATTCCAGATATTCCTGAGACAGGAAAATATGCCATATACTTATCCTGGGCTGATACCAATAAGGCCGTTTCAGATGCAGAATACCTCATTCAGCATACCGGTGGAACAACGCGGGTGCTTGCAAATCAAACAATGGGTTATGGGACATGGATTTATGCAGGTACTTATTATTTTGAAAAAGGCTTAAATCCTGAGTGTGGATCTGTAATTTTAACAAACTGCTCCTTTTTTCCTAATAAAGTAATCACAGCTGATGCTGTCCGATTTGGTGGAGGAATGGGAAATGTTTCCCGTAATAACCGTCTTAGCAACCGGCCACTTTTTACAGAAGGAGCTCGGTATTATTTACAGTATGCAGGATTTCCGGATACGCTGGTTTATAATTTAAATAAAGATACACTTGATTATAATGATGATTATCAATGCCGAGGAGCATGGGTAAATTATCTTGGTGGAACGTTCATCGATTCAGCCCATCAGGATGTAAAAGGATTACAAATTCCCATCGATCTTTCTTTGGCCTTTCATACCGATGCAGGTTCTGCACGAACAGATACTGTTATCGGCACCTTGATGATTTATAGCACTAAAGGTTTGAAAGATACGCTTCTTTTTCCCAACGGTGTTAATCGTATCGCAAATCGTGACTTTGCCGATATCCTTCAAACACAAATTGTGGAAGATTTGAGCATACTTTACGATCCTGTGTGGAATCGTAGAGGTCTCTGGGATAGCAAATATAATGAAGCTTGGAAACCTAATGTCCCAGCTGGACTTTTGGAGCTGTTATCCCATCACAATTTTTTGGACATGAAGTATGGATTAGATCCTCACTTTCGTTTTGATGTTTCACGATCTATCTATAAAGCAATTCTTAAATTTCTGGCTATCTCTTACAATCGGCCTTATACTGTTCAGCCACTCCCCCCCACAGATTTATGCGTAACCCTTCAAAATAATGGCTTAAAAATAACATGGAAAGGGGTTGATGATCCTTTAGAACCTACAGCATCTCCTGAATATTATCTGCTATACATGCGGGTGGATGAAAAACAATTTGGAGCACCAATTGTGTGTGAGGAACCTCATTTTATTCTTCCATCTGTAAAAAAGAATTCTCTTTATCAGTTTAAAGTAACAGCAGCAAATGCTGGAGGTGAAAGTTTTCCCACAGTTATTTTATCAGCAGGAATTTCAGAGGGACCTGATACAGCTTTGGTGATTTATAATTTTGACCGCGTTAGTGCACCGGCAACCTTAGAAAATGATCCCATTTTAGGATTTGCTGATTTTTTAGATCAAGGTGTTCCTTGGGGATATGATATAAGTTACGTGGGATCACAATATGAATTTAATGGGGATGTAAAATGGCTTGATGACGATAATCCAGGTCATGGTGCAAGTTTCGCAACATATGAAACATCCCTTATTGCAGGAAATACTTTTAATTATACGGCAGTTCATGGGCAGGCTCTTATGAATTTAGGCTACTCATTTGCCTCTTGTCAGACAGGCGTGTTAAAAGACACGACTTTTTCAACAATTTCCTATTCCCTTATAGATGTATTAAATGGTGAACAAAAAACAACACCCAGTGTGAAAGCATTTCAAAACCCTAAATACCGTGTTTGGGTCCCTGAATTAAAACGTACCTTGACAAATTTTTCAAAGCAAGGAGGAATTATCTTTGTTAATGGGGCCTACATTGGGACAGATGCTATGAATTATCCTGAAGATAAAGAATTTTGCGAAGAGATTTTAAAATTTAAATGGCGAACCAATTATGCATCGAAAAGTGGCGCCTTTGTACCTGTGCTAACGACTGAAGAGGAGTCCTCTGTTTATACTTATGTGAGTGAACTGAATGATTCTCTTTATGCTGTTGAATCTCCCGATGGTATTGAACCTGCCAATCAATCCACAGCAAAAACCCTGTTCCGGTATTGCGATAACAACATTAGTGCAGGTATTCTTTACTGTGGCGATTATTCTGTTATTGCCTTAGGAGTTCCTTTTGAATCTCTCTGTACTTCTCAGGAACGCGATGCATTTTTAACCTATGTTTTAACACATGTTATAGAAAATAAGAACAAGAAACACCTTATAAAAAACCCCACCTCCGTTAAACTATAAGTATTCCACATGCTGCAATATACAATATGAAACCCGATCCCATAAAAACAACAGGAAGTGATTTTAGTAGAATTTTTAATATGACAAATAAAAATCCGCTTCTGTGTTTTGTTCACACAGTTGGTAGATAGACTTATACAAATCAGAAACGCGTTTTTTTCAGGGATAGTATCAACTTTTTGACCCGTTGTTAAGAGTCAGGAGTATTTTTTAGGACATTTTCAAGAAGTTTCTCATTAGCAGTATGGGGCAGAGTAAAGAGTAATATGTCCATCTTCGTGATGGTAATTCCAGATTTCTGCTGTTTCCATAGTGGGTTTATTGCCTGTCCAACTTCAACATGCCACACTGTTCATCACATCCCATGATAAGAGGCTATAGCCTCGATTGAGTGCCCGACGAAGAGAAGGATCAAAGATAGGCTCTGAAAACAATTCTTCTGAAAGTCTAATGGTTTGCGACAAATCGTGCTTTTTCGTTTCATGACAGATTACTTTTTGTTTAAAAGATGTAAAGATAAATAAATCTATTGAAAAACTGCCTCGATGTCATGCTTTAATTTTAAGGCTTGCTGGTACCCTGGCAATAAATCCAATGCTTTATCTAACGACGCCAATGCTTGGCTGTATTCCCCATTATTGGCGTAAGCCCATCCTTGAAAATAATAGAGAACTCCTTGACTTTGGGGGTTTGTGTGAATGATTTTATCCTGATAGTGATGTATCAGGGAAAGAACCATTCCAAAATGGGCTTGAGCGGCTTCTGCTTGAACCGTATATAAAAGAGCGCGAGGATTAAAATAGATAGACAACGCTTTTTGACCTACTTCTGATGCCTTTTCCCATGATTGAAGCTGAATATACAACCGTGCTTTCTCTACCAAGGGAGCTTCATTGTAAGGCATTAAATGCCATAAAGCTTTATATTCTTGAATCGCCCCAGCAATATCTCCCTCTTCTTCTAAAAGATTTGCTGCATACACATGGCCTTCTTCCCATGTTAGTCTCCGTTCCCATACATCCATTATAAGTCGGTCATAAGCAGTTTGTGGATAAAATTGAGGCCTAATACCATAAAATTTTTCTGTAAAAGGCCAAGATCTTCGCAACACATCCAGGCGAAGTTCTCCTAAAAGCGAATCTAAACGGGTAAAATGGTCCATTTTCTGAACAAGATCTACAGGCCGCCTGAGGATATCTTCAGCCAAGGCTTCACCGACACGTTGCAATCCCTCAATAGAAAAATGAAGATGATCACAAAAAACCTGTGAATAGAGATGGGGGGCGTTTAATTCAAGAACTTTTTCCGTGTCAAAAAGGGGAACAGACCACTTTTCAGCTGTTTCATGTAAAAGAGTATCTAAAGGACTTGTCATTCGAAAAGGATATCCATCTAAATCTCGGGCACGGATTAAATAGTAAATTGCATCCTTTATGTTATTCTGTTCAAGGAAACATTTTCCAAGCAAGTAGTGGGCAAAAGCATTGTTGGGATCATTCTCCACTATCTTTTCCAACAAAGATTGAGCTTCCAGACAATTTCCTTGGTTCATCAAAGATTCAATGTTTTTAAAGGAACTCTTTAAGGGTTTATTCTGTAAATTGCTGAAGGATTTAAAAGGTGGATAATCCACTATATTGCTTACAGGACGCATAAGAAGGAGTTCAATATCGTTTTGCGTTGCTTTTCGACACAAGGCATTAAGATTCTTTTGGTATTGTCGATAAACAGCATCTCGGATTTTACTATCTGGTGTAACAACATGTTCGTATGCAAGACGGTGCATCAAGATTGATGAATTCTGTGTTTTGTTTTTTTGAAGTACAGATTGCCAAAAATTTTCCAAAAGTTGATAGAGACGAAAATCTCTGAAAAAAAGGATGGTTCGTTTTAAAAACACCGAGTGCCCACCCCCTCCTGCTCCCATGCTTCCATAAAATTCATTATGTCCCATATAGACAATCACCAAATCTGGTTCATACTCCATGATTTGGCTAAAAATATCCACAACAGCATAACTATTGAGGGCTGGCATGGATAGATTCACCATTTCAATGGAAAAATTCGGCTTGTAGTAAAAAAGATGCTCTTTCAAAATATTTGAAAAGGAAAAATTATATTCCCAGGGATATCCAGCACTGGTTGATGCTCCCAACACAAAAACACGGTATGTCTTTTCAGGTTTTACTTTAAGAAACATGTCTGTAGACACGTCAGGAATCACGAGATTAGCAAAGTATTTTCCTCCAGCCTGGGGATTGATGGCTAGATACGTTTTCTCATTAAATTCTTTTTCAAGAAATAGATGATAGGATGTCCCGTAGTCAGTAAGACGCAAAATGCCTTCGATTAGCAAAAAAAATCCCACAATGAAAAGAATAAGGATGGAATTAAAAAGGACTCTTTTTTTTGTTTGGTGGATTTCATGCTTCATAAAGAGATGCTTACATGAAATATATTATTTGCTTCTTCGATGATTCGTTGAGCTTCTTCAGTACGAGAAGACTTCATAAGTGCTTGTGCTAACATAAGATACACCTGTTGAATGATTTCATGGGATAATGCTGAGGATTCTTTTAAAAGATGGGATCTTGTTTTATTCAGTGCATAGATAGCAAAATCATTTTCATTCATCTGAAAGTAAATCATTCCTTCAAGATACCAAATTTCAGGATCATCAAGTATATGATCAATCCCTTTTAATTCGTTTAGTGCTAAATCAGGTCGTTGCATAGTGAGATAAAGTCTGGCAAGTTTTGTGTATGGCCATGAACTATAAGGAGTTACAGCTTTTATGCTCTGTACATAGCGAATGGCCAGGTCTATATCGTTTCGGTTTATGTGATACTCTGTCAATGCCTGATTAGCTTTTCCCCATGTGATATTTTTGTTTAAATATTCCCATGCATAATGCTCGGTGGTATTTGAAGGATTAAAAGTAAATTGCTGATATTCAGAGGTAAAAGGCCATCTACTCATAAGCTTTTGAATTGTTAATTCTCCTGCTTTTATTTCAAAAGGTGTAATAGGATATTCTTTTTCGAAGTCAGAAAGAATGCTGTCAACTGGTAAGGATGTCTGACAAAAATTTGAATTTAAAAATTCTTTAAAAAAGGTTTCTGCCATGAGCATATATCCTTTTATATTGGGGTGGACATGTTCGTGAAAGAGATTATTCCCAGGAGCATGGGGGGCAGAATAGTTATAAAAGGCTTTTTCAACTGGCACCACTTCCCACGTGTTTGTCATAGCTATTTGTTGAATGGCTCGATTCCAGTCAGAACTTGCTCTAAATCGTAAAACATCTTGATCACGAGCTTTGATATAGTAGGCAGTTGCACTATCAGGCATATTAATCCAATCATAATATTTCCCCATGCAATAGGCAAAGATAGCCGATGTAGGTTCCCACACGTACAAATCCTCAAGCCACAGCTTTACGCCTATGGTATCGTCTCGAATCAGATAGGACTCAAATTCTTTATAAAGAGAAAATTGATCTAAGTCTTCATCGATAAACTCTGAGGCAAATGGCATTTGAGAGCGTTCATTGCTTACAAGTGTTCCAATATAGACGGGAATATCCAGTTTTTCAGTTGTTTTTTGGATTCGCTCAAGATTTTTGATAAAATTCAAATAGGTTTTCATATAGAGAGAAGACCCATAGGGAATGTGTCTTTCTCTTACAACGCGTGCCATCAAGGGGTCTTCGGAGTCTTGATTTTGTGAGATATTTTTCTGAAACAATGAAAGCATATTTTGAAAAAGATAGGACTCCTGAAGATTCATAAAGAGATGGGTTAAAACATAGGAATTAAACCCTTTTTCTGTTGATGCGCTTCCAAAGGCACCATAAAATTCATTGTGTCCCATATAGAGAACAATGGCATCTGGTTCTAAACATGGGGCATGCTCTAGAATATCCGTCACAGAAAAACTATTAATTGCTGATGTGGAAAGATTAATCACTCGCCATTCATATTCTGAATCTGCGCGATTTAAAAGGTCTTCCAACATATCAGGAAAGGTAATATTATAGGAATAGGGAAAGCCAAATGTGGTGCTTCCTCCTAGGGCAATTACACGTTTTTCATTCATTTTTTTATGGGCAGGTATCAAAACATCGCGGAATTCCGGAGCTGATTTCATGGAACGAAAATACTTTTTTGGAAAAGAACGATTTATTCTGTAAAAGGCTTCGTGGTTTATGTCAAGCTCATCAACAAGGGAATATTTTTCACCCATGTGAAAGAATTGCAAAGCCTTTTCACTGATAAAAAAAAGGGAAATGCCAATAATTATAAGCAGGAAGATAAAGAGAGTTTTTTTCCACTTTGATTTTGTCATAGATTTCTCAGAATAAGGCATAAATAAAGGGAGCTAGGGCACTTCCTTGTGAAAAAATGATAATAAATCCCAAAAGAAGTAGAAGAATAACAATGGGTAGAATGACATATCGTTTATGTTTTCGTGCGTACTGGAAAAATTCTTTAACAATGGACATTTTGCTCATGATTCATCCTTAATACTGTTTTGTGAAATCATTATCATCTTCTTCTATATTTGACCAATAGGTTTCTTCATCAACATGGAGTGTATCATCGAGAGGACTCCTTCCCACGAGTCGTCGAATTAGCCCTAAAGGTAAAATTATAAGGAAAAATATTAAACTAAGCAGCATAAAAGTCAAGATCGTTCCTATAAAAGCCGTGATAAAAAGTACGCCCCAGAAAAGGGCTCTTATAACAAAAGAGGGGAGTAAAAGAAGAAGGATAACAAAAAAAACAAAAAAAAGAAGCAGACCATTAACGGCATGAAATCGAAAAAAGTGAATTCCAAGAAAAATGATTAAAAGTCCTAAAAGAATAAGTCCAAAGTGTCGTGCCGTCCGTGTTTGAATTGACTTATAAGATATAATCATATTTAATCCTTTGTATATTTTTTTATCCAATCGTATTTATTGAGGTGGGTTTGTTCTTCTTTAAAGATCATAAAAGTCCCCATTACCAGCACATCCATTTCGGTATTCATAAAACAGGTTAAAGCATCAGAAGGAGTATTAACAATGGGTTCACCCCGAATATTAAAAGATGTATTCACAACAAGAGGACATCCAGTAAGTTTATAAAATTCTGAGATGAGTCTATAAAAGAGGGGATTTGTCGATTTATTCACAGTTTGGAGGCGAGCAGAGTAATCCACATGAGTCACAGCAGGAATCAGAGAGCGTTGTATGTTAAGTTTTTCAAGTCCTTGATGGGGTATATCGGAAACAGGGTATCGGATATTTTTATGAACATCTGCTGTTAAAAGCATATAAGGGCTTGGGGAGAGAATGTGAAAAAAATCTGAGGCATGTTCTTCTAAAACAGACGGAGCAAAGGGGCGAAATGATTCCCGATATTTAATTTTTAGATTGAGTTGTTTTTGCATGGTTGCAGAGCGAGGATCTGCAAGAATACTCCGATTTCCCAAGGCACGGGGACCAAATTCCATTCTTCCCTGGAACCACCCCACGACCTTTTGTTCTGTTAAACAGTGGGCTGTTTTTGAAAGGATTTCGTCAACGTTTTTTTTATGATAAAGAATGTCATAGCGTTTGAGGAAAGATTCAATTTCCTCATCGGAATAGGCGGGTCCTAAAAGACTTCCTTTTTGCGAATCGGTATAAACATGTCTCCTTGGATTTTTATAATAGTCATAATAGGCTGATAATGCTGCCCCAAGAGCACCTCCTGCATCGCCGGCTGCCGGCTGAATCCATATATTAGAAAAGCCTCCTTCTTTTTGAATTCTGCTATTTGCCACACAATTTAAAGCAACTCCTCCGGCCAGACATATCGTATCATAGCCCGTTAATTTTTTAGCATATCGTGCAATTTTCACCATGATATCATTGGTAATTTCTTGAATGGAAGCTGCTAAATCCATGTATTCTTGAGTAAGAGGTGCTTCTGGTTTACGAGGAGGAAAACCAAATAACTTTTCAAAACGTTTGTTAACCATTGTAAGTCCAACAGGATAATTAAAATACCGCATATCCATGGAAAATGAGCCATCTTCTTTTACATCTAACAGGTGTTTATAAATTATTTCCTTATATTTTGGATATCCATAAGGGGCTAATCCCATCACTTTATATTCACCTGAATTAACTTTAAATCCACAATAATAGGTAAATGCTGAATAAAGTAATCCCAAAGAGTGGGGGAAACGGATCTCTTTTATCATCTTCAATGTATTTTCGAAACCCACACAAATACTCGTCGTTGTCCACTCTCCTACCCCATCCGCTGTTATGATAACAGCCTTTTGAAAAGGTGAAGGGTAGAAGGCGGATGCCGCATGAGCTTGATGGTGGCGTGTAAAAAGAATTTCTCCTTTAAAGCCAGGTAATTGTTCTTCAATTAGAGATTTTATCCATATTTTCTCTTTAATCCATACAGGAATAGCTTTTAAAAAAGAAGAGAGGCCACGCGGCGTATAATGGAGATAAGAATCTAAAAGTCTTTCAAATTTTAGAAAGGGTTTATCGTAAAAGACAACAGCTTGTAATGCGTCTGCTGAAATATTAGCTTCCTGCAAACAATACTGGATTGCCGCTTTTGGAAAGGATGCATCGTGTTTAATGCGTGAAAAACGCTCCTCTTGGACAGCTGCAAGAATTTCTTCGCCTCGCATAAGTGCTGCAGCGCTATCGTGATAATATGCAGAAATTCCTAGAATATGGCTCATAACCCTCTAAATTTTTAAACCGTGAATTCACGTCATAAATGCAACTCAAACGAGGAATGGAGACGGAAAATCATTTATCATCGTTCCTAATTCTGGTTTGAATTAGAGTGTACAGCATTGCAGATATTTCCTGGTATTATCGATAAACCATTTGCATCTGTTTCACTCAACTCTTTTAATTCTTTGGCAAGATATCATTGAGTTCTGAGTTCAGCACATGATCCTCTCGCCATGGATAGATCTGATATATTTTTTATGATGTTCTATGTCAAATTCTTCGGCAATCTTTAGGGGATGGACACAGCTGAACGTTGAATTTAGTCACAAAATCCAACATCTCTACATTCTGAAGTCTCTATACACATCCGTGGAAAGCCTCATCCCTCCCTCCTTCCTCTCTCTCCGCCCTCCTCCCTCTCCCGACTTTATGAGGTATCACGTGTTGCACGTAATCGTTGAATCAGGGAAAAATTACACCATAATCCAAAAGGGAACAAGAAGGATTATATCTTTACAATGTAAAAGTTCAGTCCTAAATTAAATATATAACGACATAAGGAGAAATTCATGAAAAAAATATATATTATGTTGATTATAATATTAATTCCCTTTTTTCTATCTGGACAAATTTTAATCCCGAAAGTAACGATTGAATCTGAACGGATAGAATCGTCTTATTTACCTGAAATTCAAGAGCTTGAGAAGCAAATTACCAATTATATTTATACAGAATCCTTTTCAGATAATAATTATGATTTTCAAATTCCTTTCAGAATTTCCATTTTTGTCCGCAGTATTGAAGAAATTGGTTCTGAACGAGTCTATACGTGTGAGGCTTTTTTTACCAATGAATATGATCAGCGCTATTATGATCCACAATGGCAATTTGAATATTCGTCTGGAACCACGCTTTTTCGTTCTCAAGGATTATTTAATTCTTTAACAGATGTCATTGATTTTTATGCGTATTTGATTATTGGGACAGAATTAGATGCGATTGAACTATTGGGTGGCAATGCAACGTTTGAAAAAGTAAGTCAAATAATTCAAAAAAGTCAATCCAGTAAATGGAGTTCTGGTTGGCGGACGCGAACAACAGACTATGAAATCATTACTCAGAATTATCGTCTTCGAAAAGCTCGTTTTTACCTGAGTGAAGCATATTGGGCTGTGGAAGATAACAAAAAAGAATTAGCCCTTTCCAAGCTCAAAGAATCCCTTTCTTTGATACAGGAGATTGTTCGAATCCGCAACAAAGATAAATTCACCAGTGATTTTATTGAAGCACATTATAAAGATGCGGAATATTTTATTGCTGCTTTAAACGATACATCCTTTTTACCGCTTTACAGAGATATTTCTCCTGATAAAAAAGAGTATTTTGACTCCCTGGTAGAAAAATATTTTCCCTAACTCATACACCTTTGGTACATCTTTTTTAAGGTTTCTCTAGGGATTTGACCTTCCCGAAGGATTTCAAAGAATCCTTCTTCGGTAATTTTAAAAACAGTGCTCGGCTTATTAAAATGTTTATAGTCAGGACTAGGATCATCAATATAGAGGTCTATTTTATGTTGGTAGTATAAGGCAATATCTTTCAGGGTTAAAAGAGGCGTTTTGCCAGAAGGATTGGCCGATGTTGTAACAACAGGATGATCATAATTATGCCCCAACCATTGACAAAAAGGGTGTTGGGGAATACGAAATCCCATATAGTGATCTTTAAGAATCGCCGATTGAAAAAGCGAATCTTCTTTTAGAGGCAAAACTGCGGTTACGGGGCCGGGAAACACCTTTGTTAAGAAAAGGGATACTTTTGGAGGGACAGAAACATTCTTGAGAATCACAGAAAGGTCTGAGACCATTATGCTAAAAGGGAACATTTTAGGTCTTTTTTTAAGGTCATACAAAGAATTTACAGCCTCTACATTGAGTGCATCTACTCCTAAGCCAAAAAGAGTATCAGTAGGATAGGCAAGAATTTTTCCCCTTTTTAAAGCTGAAATTATGCGTTCTTTGTTTTCTTCATAATTCTGTATAAAAGATATCATAAAAGATCCCGTACATCTTTGCAAATTCTACCATAGCTGTCAAAATTCAAGAGAGCTGAAACAATAATGGAACAAATTACTGACAATGTTGCAGAAGCGATAATGCCGATCATAATTATAATTTGATATTTTATAGCTGATATGGGCGGAACCCCTCCTAAAATTTGACCTGTCATCATTCCTGGAATCGATACAAGTCCCATAGTTGCCATAATTCCTAATTTAGGGAGAATGGCAGTCTTTAAAGCCTGTCGTGCAAAGGGCTTAATGGCTTCCATAAACCCAGCACCTGCTAAAATATATTGAATGTAATCATCTTCATGATGGATAAGGTCTTCATAAAATCGTTGAAGACCGATAATATTACTGCTGAGGATATTTCCGAGAATCATGCCTATAAGGGGAATCATATATTGTGCTGAACGCACGTTGTTAAATCCTAAGGGAATAAAAAACGTGAGAAAAACAAGCAAAATAATAACGATATAAACGGGGATTGTTGTCAAATAAATTCGTTTATTTAGCATGCCACTATTTTTTAGAATAGTAAAATTAGCGGCAAAAATCATGATTAAAACCCAAAGAAGATTCAACCAGATATTATCATAAAGAAAAAGATATTTTAAAAAAAGTCCAATTAAAAAGAGTTGTAAAACCATGCGAACTATTGAAATGAATAAGTCTTTGTACAATTTTAAATCCATCCATATAAAAATAACAAGAGGTACAATAAGAATGGAACTATACCAAATCATATTCAGAATAGGAATATCATACGTCCCTTGAGATGTCATTTATTTCTCCGTTAAGGTTTTGTTTAAAATCCAATGGCGTGTTGCTAACGTTTGCCATTCTTTTTGGTGGCTCACAATAAGGCACGTTAAATCATCTCGGGTAAAGCATTGAATTGTTTTTTGAACATTATCAGGATCAAGATTTGAGGTAATTTCATCCAGAAGATAAATTTTTCGGTCTAAAAGAAGAGAAATGATAATATTTATCCGCTGTTTTTCTCCATTTGAGAGAGATAGAAAGGGATTTTCTAGCAAAGCAGGGTCAAGAGAAAAAAAGTCCATGAAGGTATGAAGCTTTTCTTCTTTCGCATCAATATTGCGGACCATAAGGTGCATAAGGGATGACGTTTTTCCAGTAAATGCAGGGGGATTTTGACCAATATATCCAAATAAAGCTCTATAGTTATGAATATGTTTCTTCCCTACTTTTTGATTGTTTAAGGTAATTTCAGCTGTTTGAGGATAATCAAAAAATAAGAGCGTTTTGAGGAATGTTGTTTTACCACTTCCCGAGGGACCTGTAATTAAAATCTTATCTCCCTCATGAATTTCGCCGGAGAGATGATTCAGAACTACTTTATTCTTTTTTTTTACATAAATATTTTCAAACTTTATCAAAGGATGCTCCTTCTTATTCCTTCTTTATATAATATCATGAGGTATCAATGAGAAAAAGCAGTGAAAATATAGCACAAGTTTTACAGAATATCATCCATGAATCCATTCAAAAGAGTCATCCTGAACAAACCTTTCCTCCCTATTTGGAAAAGATGACTTTCAGGGAGCCTTATGGCCTTCTTACAATCGGGAAAGCTGCACTTTCCATGGCAGAGGTTTTTTTGAATCATATTTCATCTCCTCCGCTGATCACCTGTATTATAACGTCAGATACGTATCTTCCTAAAACGTTTCACAAGCAATTACCCCTTTATCTAAGTGAGCATCCTTTTCCTGGTGAAAAAACAGTTCAAGTCTCTCGTAGTGTCTTAGAAACTCTTCAACACACCATTCCCCTTTCCGGAGAGGTTGTCCTTCTTTTGTCAGGTGGCGGTTCATCACTTTTTGAAATCCCCCTACCCCCTATTACAATTCAGGATATTTCAAAAATAACAAAGATGCTTATGGAAAAAGGGGCAAACATTAAGGAACTGAATACAGTGCGTAAGCATCTTTCCGCTGTTAAAGGAGGAAAACTCGCTCAAATCTTATATCCTCGAAAAATTCATGCCTTTATAATGTCTGATGTGTTAGGAGATAACCTTGAATTTATTGCTTCTGGTCCAGTTACACCTGACACAACAACGCCTCACGATGCAAAACGTATTTTAACGCGTTATGGGCTTGATGCCACGGTAATTCCTGAGCAATGCCAAAAAAGAGCGTGGATAGATTTTTCTCATGTAACAACAACCATAATTTCAAATAATCGCACGCTTATTGAACAAGGGAAAAAAGTTATTGTAGAGAGGGGGTTTCCTGTCAAAGAACTCCCTTTTCAGCTTTCTGGGGAAGCATCCCTCTGTGGAAAAAAGATTGCACGATGGCTTGTGCGGCATTCGGGAGTTTTTCCTATGGTTTATATTGGTGGTGGTGAAACATCGGTGACCGTAAAAGGACACGGGAAAGGCGGCCGAAACATGGAATTGATCTTACAAGTCGCTCTTGAGTTATGTGATACGGATTTAGTATGGGGAATTGCTGCTGTTGGTTCCGATGGCATTGATGGCCCCACCGATGCTGCAGGTGCATGGATATCTCATGAAAAAATCACACCAACTATAAAAACTATGGGTATTCAAGCACTTAAAGATAACGACTCTTATACCTTTTTTAAAGCCATTAATGGACTGATATACACAGGATATACAGGAATAAATTTAAACGATATGTTTATTGCCTTTATTGATAAAAAGCGAAAGAAATAACTCTATCAAACAAAAATTTATAAGTATTATTTGTAAGAAGAGAATTTCCTTAAGGGATAAGGGAGTTGAAAATCCTCAAAGACTTTTCAAATTTACAGAATCAAAAATAAACGCGGATAAACAGTGCAGAAATAACGTGAACAACAAAATAATATCCAGAAAATTGATACAGATGGTTACACATTAATGATGTATATTTTATAGTTAATCTTGAGGGGGAACAACCTCTCAGGATCAATGGTTTGTGTTGATTCAAAAAAAGAGGTGGAGGATTAAGTTCTTATCATGGCAGAAAAACATTATTATGAACAGTTCAAGCACACACAGGAGTATTTGGTACCCTATTTTCAAAAACACATCCCGGATTTTAAAACTTTCCGAATACTTGAGGTGGGATGCGCAGAAGGCGGAAGCTTGAAGGTCTTTCATGATCTCGGGATGTGTGTGACTGGCGCGGAACTAGAACCCGGAAGGGTTGCCATTGGAAAGAATAAGAATCCAGAATTGGATATTCGTGTGATGGATATTACAGACCCAAAGATTCTTGATCAGTTAGGTACCTATGATCTAATCATATTAAGGGATGTTATAGAACATGTCTTCGATCGGGAAGCTGCTTTTTCAAATTTGCAGTACCTATCATCGGATCATGCTTATCTCTATATAACGTTCCCCCCTAAATATTCCGCATTTGCTGGACATCAACAGAATTGTCGTTCTTTTTTAAGGAGGATTCCTTTTCTACATATCCTGCCAAGTAGTATGATTCGGAAAATGGGAAAACGCCAAAAAGAAGATCCACGAGTGATTGAAGCAATCATAGGAAATTATAAAAACGGATTAACGATCAAGAGATTTGAACGTTATTATACCAAATTCCACTTTAAAGCAGTCATAAAAGAATTATTCCTGATCCGACCGATATACAGAATCCGCTTCGGTTTAAGACCCTTGCGTTTTCCCAATATCCCCTTCATTCGTGAAGTATGTGCAATGGGGTGTGAATATCTGCTCCAAAAAAATGATCACGCTTAAAGAATCTCGTTAAAAAATAAATACTTACGCTTGTTTTATATTTCATGGTAGAATAATTGAAATCGAAAAACACAGAAAATATAATAAAACGTTGGAGTTTATAATATATGAATTATTATATAAACTTGCTTTTTCACAATTCAGGTCTATTTTATCCCCGGGGGAGCTTATAGATAATCTTTTCCATATATTATAAGCATAAATTTTAGGAGTTTTTAATGATTCCCACCCTATAAATTAAAAAGATTCCTGATCTCACATTATAATAAAGGCCTCAATATCTTTTATCCTTTTAAATTCTAAGAAATAATTTTATTCAAAATAGCTTAACGTTTAATATTTTAAAATTTGTCCCAGTGTTCGTTTGTACTTTTTTTTCGGTTTTCCCCACAATTTATGAAACCACATCCACTGTGTGGGATATCGTGTAATCCAAGGTTCAAAAGATTTCATAACCTGTTCCATAGTTTGAGCTATGGTTTTTTCATCCAGTGTTTCTATGGGTTGTGTATAAATGGGAAAAAAGTGGAGAGAAAATTTTTTATTCTCATATAAAGGAACCATGCCAATTATTTCAGCATCTGTTCTATATTTTAAAACAGCAGTACCTTTTGCTATGGATGTGGTATTATGGAAAAAGGGAACTTTTACGCCACGTTTATGGGCATTTTGATCAACAGCAATCGCAAGAGCTCGGTTCTCGTGTAGAGCTTTTTCGTAAGCTTTCATTCCTTCTCGCGTTGAAATCATCTTCATTGAATGCCCCATTTTTTTGCGCAAAGTTAAAAAAAAGGCATCACTTAAAGGGTTCTTCATGGGTTTGTAAATAGCTGCAGATGGGATCCCTTGGATGTTCATCCACGATGCGATAAACTCCCAATTTCCAAAATGAATACCATTTAAAATACTACCCTTTCCACGCTTAAAAGCGTTGTTAAGGTAGTCAATCCCCGTCACGTCTGCATTCTTTATTCTTTTTCGGTTAGCCTTTTTATCCTGACTAAAAAACTGAATTATCATTTCTCCGAAAAATTGATACACTTTATGGGCAAGACAGAGCTTTTCTTCATCCGTTTTATTGGGAAAAACAATATCCATGTTGTACATCATTATCTGATAGCGATAGGGGAAAAGATACCACATACAATCTCCCAGCCGTCTTCCAAACCACTCTGCAACAGAAACAGATGGAGCCATTGCAATAAAACGCACAATTAAGAGTACAAAATATTCAAGTTTATATTTAAAAGGGAAGGATTGTTTTTTCAAGAAATTCACCAAGGTTATCCCAGTTAACAGGATATTCTTGACCCGTTTCAAGATGCTTAAGGGTAAGTGTTCCCGAATTGAGCTCTTCAGAGCCAATCACCGTAACAAAGCGGGCTTGTTTTCTATTTGCTTCTCGCATCATGGCTTTCACACTGCGGCGGAGTAAATCTGTCTCAATAATGAATCCTTGATTGCGTAAATGCGTGCAGTATTTTACAATTCCCTTGTAAGCTTGGTTATCTATAGGAGCTATATAAAGATCCGGAGGTGATAATTGAACAGACGCTTTTTCTTCAGCTTCCAGTGCCATTATTAGTCGTTCTACTCCTGCGGCGAACCCAATAGAAGGCGTTGAAGGTCCTCCTAACTCTTCCACCAAATTATCGTATCTCCCACCCCCACATAAGGCATCTTGTGCCCCTAAGTGGTTACTTTTAATTTCAAACGTTGTTCGCGTATAGTAATCAAGGCCTCTTACAAGTTTTGAATTGATCTGATAGGGTACGTTTTGAAGATCAAGATACTCGCAAACTTCCTCAAAATGAGCCTTATCCTTCTCGGATAAATAATCAATGATCTTGGGAGCATGGGTATCCAAAATCTGTTGACACAATTCGTTTTTACAATCAAAAAGTCTTAGAATATTTTTATCAAAACGGTCTTGACATGTTGGACACAAATCGTCAACATAAGGAGTTAATGACTTTTTAAGAACTTCAATATAGTTTAAGCGATCCTTTGTATTTCCAATGCTGTTTATATGGAGTTCCCAATCTTTCAGACCTATTTTTTTATAAAAGTCACAAGCAAGGGTGATAATTTCGGCATCAGCTTCAGGATATTCCGAGCCAATAAGCTCAATACCAAATTGATGAAATTGTCTCAGTCTGCCTGCTTGAGGACGTTCTTGTCTGAATAAGGGGCCAAAATACCATAATTTGTGAAGAGAAGCGCGTTGATAATAGTGATGTTGAATATAGGATCGAATCACCGAAGCTGTAAATTCAGGTCTTAGCGTTAGCCATTCACCTCCCATATCCTGAAAAGTATACATCTCTTTACTGACAATATCTGAAAATTCACCGATCCCACGAGCAAAAAGTTCTGTTTTTTCAAAGACTGGTGTCCGGATTTCTTGATATCCTGCAGAAGCAAATAACTCTTTGCAAAGGGTTTCTATTTGATGCCATAAGGGAATTTCCCAGGGTAGAATATCCTTTGTTCCTTTAACAGCTTTTATTGCTTTCATAAATTTCTTGTCACTTTCTATGTTCTAAAAAGTAACTTTATCGTTAAGGTGTTTTTGATTGATTTTTATTTCCTCAAAAGCATCATGAAGCACTTTCCATGTCTCTTTCAATCCATTCATCATGACTTTTGTGTGTCCAACGATTGGCATAAAATTTGTATCTCCAAGCCATCGCGGCACAATGTGTTGATGGAGGTGATCGGCAATACCTGCACCGCTCACATGTCCTAAATTCATACCAATATTGTATCCTTGAGGTTTCAGACAGGTATTTATAACACAAATAGAAAGCATTGTAAGCTCAAAGATTTCATGGCTTTCATCCTCAGAGAGGGATAGGATATCTGATGTATGTCGATAGGGTGCAATCATGAGATGGCCATTATTATAGGGAAAAAGATTCATCAACACAAAAGCAGTTTCGCCTCGATAAACGATAAGATTGTCTTCATCGTTCTCTTCAGAATTTTTTTTGCAAAAAATACATCCCTCATCTTGAGATTTATCGCGACGAATATATTCAATACGCCAAGGAGCCCAAAGATACTCCATTTTTAATGTCCTTCTTCTCGTTCTTTTTGATATGCTTCAACAATTTTATCTTGAATTTCCCTAGGGACATATTCATAATGGCTAAATTTTCTTCGGTGATAGCCTCTTCCCTGGCACAAAGAACGGAGAGTATTGGAATATTTATAAAGATTTGCCAAGGGTACTTCAGCTTTAATTATCTGAAAGTTGCCATCAGAATCAATTCCAAGAACCTTTCCACGACGAGCAGAGATATCTCCCATTACATCTCCCATATAGTCTTCGGGAACTGTCACTTCAATTTCATAAATTGGTTCCAGAAGAATTGGATCTGCCTTCATAAAAGCATCACGAAAAGCACCCCGGCCGGCAATTTGGAAAGCAATATCCTTAGAATCCACTGGGTGTTGTTTCCCATCAAAAACAGCTGCTTTTACATCTATTACTTTATTTCCAGACAGGGGGCCAGCATCACAAGCCTGTCGAACTCCCTTTTCAATAGAGGGGACAAAAGAGCGATCAACATTCATTCCTACCAATTCGCTAACAAACTCTACTCCACTTCCTCGTGGTAGCGGTTCTACGCGGAGCTCCACTTCACCAAATTGTCCTGCACCCCCTGATTGTTTCTTATGCCGATAACGTGCAGTTGCTGTTTTACGTATTGTTTCTCGATAAGGTATTTTTGGTTCAGCCTGAATGATTTCAACATTAAATCGTTGCTCTATCTTTTTTATTGATATATCTAAATGAATTTCACCCATCCCTGAAATAATAGTTTGTTTTAATTCGGAATCCACAACATAATGAAAGGTAGGGTCTTCTGCTTGAATTTGAGCTAACCCAGCACTAATTTTTTCCTCATCTCCTTTGGAAGCTGCTTCAATGGCAACGCGGATAACAGGCTCAGGGTATTTAATCCCAACGAATTCCCAAGGTTCTTTTGAATCGATCAAGGTATGATTGGTAAGTGTGTTTTTTAATTTAACTGCAACACCAAGATCCCCAGCTTTTAATTCAGAAACTTCCTTTCGATTTTTTCCATTCACAACAAAGAGATTGTTAAATCGTTCAGAAGTATTTGTTGTAGGATTTTTTAACTCATCACCAATTTTCAACGCACCCGTCACGACTTTAAAATATGTCATATCTCCCACATGCTGTTCATGGGTGGTTTTATACACAAAGAGAGAAGTAATTCCTTTTTCATCAATCGCGATGGGTTCAGGATCTGCCTTTTCGGCTTTTTTTACCTTCCATTCACTTTTTTGTGAGGGATCTGGAAAATAATCAACCATCATTTCCATTAGTCGTGAAATACCAACTTTCTTTTCTGAAGATATGCTCACTAAAGGAAAAAAATTGCGTTCCAGGATTGCTTTACGAAGGCCATCCTTTAATTCGTTTTCCGTTAGCTCTCCCGCTTCAAAATATTTTTCCAATAACACATCATCCGATTCAGCAACTAATTCAATAAGTTCTTCATACCTTGCTTCAAAGTCATCCATATATTCAGCGGGAATCTCTTCTTCAGTATAAGTACCTTTGTCATCAAATACCAACATCTTGCGCTTTAATAAATCGATGACGCGATCAAAAGCAGGACCGGCATTGACAGGAATTTGCAACGGGAAAATTCTATTTGAAAAGCGTTCTTGAATGCTTTTGACAATGGCATCAAATTGTGTGTGTTCTTTATCCAGCATAGACATGACAAACATTGCTGTTGTTTTGAAATCATTGACATAATTCCAGGCAAATTCTGTACCCACTTCTATGCCTGATGTAGAATTGACGAGAATTATAGTATTTTCAGCGACTTTTGCCGCACTCATTACTTCGCCTATAAAATCCATATAGCCTGGTGTGTCTAAAATATTACATTTTACCCCTTCTTTATCAACATGTATCAAAGATGTCTTAATGGATATTTGACGCTCAATTTCATCACTCGAATAATCAGACACTGTGTTTCCTTCCTGGATGGAGCCAATACGGTTAATTTCACCAGCTAAAAATAACAAGGCCTCGGAAAGAATTGTTTTTCCACTTGCCGAATGTCCCATAAGAGAAAAATTTCGAATATGCTTCGTATCATATGTTTTCATTCATCATCCTCCATTTTTGAAGATATATTGTTGTTTTTGCTATTTCGATGTATTGCATTTATTCGAATTGTTTGTCGTGCAATTTTACCCGTCGCACCAACCAATAAATGATCAGTAAAAATAACATCAGAGGGAATTTGATAGCGTGGAACTTTTCCTTTCAAATAAGCTTTTAATTCGTCTGCATTTGCCTGACTCAATTTTTTAGGAACCACAAAGGCAACACATTTTTCATTGCCTCGGTTATCAATAGGAATACCAACGATCACGGCTTCTTGTACATTAGGATGTTTTTTAAGAATATCTTCCATTTTTTCGGGGAAGATATCGAACCCATTGATTCGAATTCGATTTTCTACCCGATCAACAAAGTAAAAATAGCCATCCAAATCCTGATAGCACAAATCGCCCGTATGAAACCACCCATCATCATCCAGTGATGTTTTTAACTTATCTTGATTGGAAGTAAATCCCGATATCAAGGATTCTTTCCAAATACACAATTCACAAACTTTTTGATCGGAGACAACTTTTTCCCCGTTCCGTAGAGAAATGGCAATATTATGAAGAGGTACGCCAATTGAACGGAGTTTTCTCTCATCATTATTAATTAGAATGATTGGGCCTGCTTCAATTAATCCATATCCCCGATAAATTGGGAAGTGAAACGTTTGATAAAACCACGATTGCACCTCAGATTTCAAATGTCCACCCGCCGTAATGCCATATAAATAGTTTTCTGGCATCGTTTCGAGTGATGTTGATAACGCTTCAAAATAGGTGGTTTCACCAATAAGTATTATTCCTCTTGAGGATTCTGGAACAGAGGGTAATGTGAATGATGGGTTTAAAATAACGCGGTTCCCTTTCATCAAAGATGTTACTAAAACAGTCGTAAATCCCCAAAAATGATGCAGAGGAAACTGAGCGCATAGGATTTCATCTTTATGAAACATCATGGTTTCATAAAAAGACTGGGCATTCTTAAGCAACTGTTGATTGGTAAAAATCCCCCCCTTTGAAGGGCCACTTGTTCCAGAACTGAAAAATATCACTGCTTCTTGCTTATTATCAGGATGAAAAGGTCCCCCATATAAAGAATGTTTCAACGTAGAATCAATATATAAATCCGAGAGATCTCCCTTTTGACCCACCGCAATAATTGTTGAAATGCTTTCTAAAATGTCAATAGCATCTGCTACACTCTTTTCAAATTTTTGATAATAAATAATTGTTGAAATGTCAGCATCAGAAAGAACATGCCTCAGTGCCAAGGACTTAAAATTAGGGTCTACAGGAACAACAGTACACTCAAGGCGTGATAAGGCAAGAATGATAAAATAAAATTCAGGAGAAGGGAGAAGCATTATTGCTACCCGTGAGCGTTTTTTTACCCCAACTTCCAATAAATACCCTGCAATTTGGAGTGATTTATTTAAAACATCATAATATGTATAATTTTCACCCTCCTGCATGAGAAAAACTTGATCGTGCTTTTGTTTTGTAATCTGAAAAAAACTTGAGTATAACGACATTGAAAAATTCATACCCTTTACTCATCTCTTAAGCTTTTAAAATTACAGATAGATTGACCATTAGTCAATTCAGAATGTCATAGTAATGGTTTTCTTTAAAGATGAATTGTCTTTTTGATTCCATTTTTATTCACATTAAATTTACTTATGATATTTTTTAAAGATAAATATTATAGGAGAGAGAAATTTCTGAAAACTTTAATGTTCAGACCTTTTAGGAGAGAAGCATGCAAAAAACACGAATTATAGTTATTGGTGCAGGGGGACAAATTGGTTCAGAATTGACACCTGTTTTGCGAAAAGAATATGGAGAAAATAATGTTATTGCTTCCGATATTCGGAGTGATATTTGTCCAGCCGTGTTGGAGGGGGGCCCTTTTGAACTTATGGATTGTATGGATAATCAACGGTTAATTGAAGTCATTATTAAGCACAAAGTTACTCAAATTTATCATTTAGTAGCGCTTTTATCGGCAGTGGGTGAACACAAGCCCCTCATGGCATGGAATATTAATGTTGGAAGTCTGCTCAATGTCCTTGAAATTGCCCGGGAACTTCATCTCTCTGTTTTCATTCCTAGCTCAATTGGCGTTTTTGGCCCATCAACTCCCAAAAAAAATACACCACAAGAGACAATCATGCGTCCTATAACAATTTATGGCATTACAAAGATTTGTGGTGAAATGCTGGGGGATTACTATTTTAAAAAATATGGTGTTGATACGCGAGGCATACGATTTCCTGGCATTATTTCCAATGTGACAAAACCTGGTGGCGGAACAACAGACTATGCAGTAGAGATTTTTTATGATGCGCTTCAAAAAGGCATATACACCTGCTATTTAAAAGAAGATACCTATCTTGATATGATGTATATGCCAGATGCAATACGAGCTGCTATTACTCTTATGGAAGCAAATCCCAAGACGTTAATTCACCGAAATGCCTATAATGTTTCAGCCATGAGCTTTTGTCCACGCGATTTGGCTGAAGAAATCAAAAAACATATCCCCACTTTTGTTATCGAGTATAAGCCTGATCCTGTTAAGCAAGCCATTGCTGATAGTTGGCCTGACAACATGGACGATAGTATGGCAAAAAAAGAGTGGCATTGGCATGCTACGTATACTCTGCCAGAGATGGTAAAAGATATGCTCTCTACCTTAAAAAAACAATTAACACAAGAGGAGAAACTATCATGATAAAAGTCGAATCTACCCTACAATGTATTCTTGATGACCTTGAAAAAGAGGGCACAACAAAGAGCCATGAAATGGTAATTTATAGCATAAAAGCACCACAAAATGGCCATGGACCTCGATATTATCTTGAGGGGATGGGAAAAAAGCCTTTTATTCGCATGAATTCCAATTCTTATCTCGGACTCTCTCGGCATCCGAAAGTTATTGAGGCTGAAGAAAGAGCTGCAAAAAAGTTTGGAAGCGGACCGGGTGCTGTTCGATTTATTAGTGGAACTTTTAAACCCCATATTATTTTGGAAAACCGTTTAGCACAATTTCATCATAAACCTTCAGCCATGATTTTAAGTTCTGCATACGTAACAAGCATGGGGGTGATATATCCCCTTATTACCCCTGAAACCATTGTTATAAGTGATGAGCTCAACCACAATTGCATTATTAATGCGATTCGCATTTCTCGTCCTAAAGAAAAATATATTTATCATCACAACGATATGGAGGATTTGGAAAACAAACTCAACACTTCAAAAGGAAAAGGAAAACGTGTCCTAGTTATTACCGATGGTGTTTTCAGCATGCGCGGAGATTTTGCACCGTTAAATGCTTTAGTCCCTTTGTGTAAAAAGTATGATGATTTTTTTGAGGAGGGTGTTATAAGTATTGTGGATGATTCACATGGTGTTGGTGCTTTCGGAAAAACAGGTCGTGGCACAGAAGAATATACAGACACCACTGTTGATATCCTCATTGGAACCCTTGGAAAAGCATTTGGCGTAAATGGTGGCTACGTGACAGGCAGTCAAATTCTCATTCAATACTTAAGAGAAACCGCACCAATGTATATTTATTCCAATCCTATCACTGCATCAGAAGCTGCTGCAGCAGAAGCAGCTCTTTCCATTGTAGATTCTTCAGAGGGGCATGCTCTTTTGGAATGGCTAAATGATTTAACGCAGCGATTTAAATTGGGCGTTAAAAATGTAGGGTATGAAACCATTCTTGGGCCTCATCCTATAGTACCAATTATGATACGCAATACTGAAAAGACAGGAAAGCTCACAAAATACCTTCATCAAAACGGTATTCTTGCAACTGGACTCAATTATCCTGTCGTTCCGAAAGGAGAAGAAGAAATTCGTTTTCAAATTTCCACAGAACACACAGAAAAAGACGTTGATTATGTTTTGTCTGTTATGAAAAACGCTGCTATGTGAATGACTATTAAAGAAAATGCTTTTGGGTTTTTCTTTTGAGATTGAAATTCACCCTATGTCACGTTAAATTCGCTTGCTTAAAACATATCAACGTTCCGATATCACTTAGGAGGTAAAATACAGAATGCAGAAAAAATTTATGTTAAACTATGTTATAATTGGTCTTCTCCTGGTATGGGCTGCTTGGCAATTAACGCCAACACTTCGATATGAATTGATGTCGGAAGAGCGAAAAGAAGAACTTCGAATGACAGGAGAATTACAAGCTTTAGAAGAAAAGATTATTCGAAGAGGTTTAGATCTTCAAGGTGGCATGCATCTTGTTTTGGAAGTAGATGTTGCTCAGCTGACACAAAATATCGCTCAAAATAAAAGTCAATCCTATTACCAGTTCATGTCCCAAGTGCAAGAAGCTTATAAAGCCGATCCTGATAGAGATTATTTTGATATTTTAGAAGAAATGGCCAATGCACAAAATTTTCGTTTAGCAAGACATTTCCCTGGAAGAGGAGATAACAATTCACAAATTGTTTCATCTTTAAAACAAGAGGCAAAAGATGCCGTGATACGCGCTCAGGAAATTATTCGAAACCGGGTGGATCAATTTGGCGTTTCTGAACCAACCATTCAGCGTCAGGGAGATAGGAGAATCATCGTTGAACTTGCAGGTATTACTGATCCAGAGCGGGCAACAAATCTTATACAAAGTACCGCTCAGTTGGAGTTTGTCCTGTTGAAAGACCCAGAAGTTGTACAAGATGCCATTGCCAGAATTGATGCTGTAATGAAAAAGGTTGATCCCGAAACGTTAAAAGATACAACAAGAATTGAAGAGACCGTTAGTAAAGACAAAGAAGTCTCTATTGAAGAATTATTTGGATTAGCGGATGAGGAAGCTAAAGACTCTGTAGCACTTGTAGATGAAAATATTTTTGAGGAACGTCCCTTTAGTGCCCTTTTAAGAAATCTTGGGAATGATATTGGGGTTCCTGTAGAAAATTATTATGCCGTAAACAGAATTCTACAAAATCCTGAAGTCCAGCGGACACTTCCTGCTGATTTGCGCATTTTATGGTCAAATAAAACAGAGACCTTTACCACACAGGATGGTTCAAAGGTTGCTTTTTATCGCCTCTATTTTGTAAACAGAGAGCCTGTCCTTACGGGTAATGTTATTACAGATGCTAAGGCAACATTAGGGGGAATGAGCGGCACCAATATGGGTCAACCTATTGTGAATTTAAGCATGAATAGTGAAGGGGCAAAAACATGGGCACGTGTGACAGGTGCCAATATCGGCAAACGCATTGCGATTGTCCTCGACAATAAGGTTCAAATTGCTCCTGTAATTAGAGACCGTATTGCTGGTGGAAAAACCGTAATCGAGGGATTGACAAGCATTGAAGAAGCAAAAGATATTGAAATTTGCTTAAAAGCTGGTGCTTTACCGGCTCCCGTTGAAATTATTGAAAAGCGAACAATTGGACCTTCTCTTGGTGCAGATTCCATTCGAAAGGGTACAACGAGTGTTTTAATGGGGCTTCTTATTGTCATCATATTCATCATTATTAACTACAAAGGTGCAGGCGTGATTGCCTTTGTCACTCTCGTTCTTAACATTGCTTTTGTTCTATCGGCTCTTGCTTTGCTTAGGGCAACGTTAACCTTACCTGGAATTGCAGGATTGGTACTAACTGTCGGTATGGCTGTTGATGCCAATGTGATCATTTTTGAACGAATTCGCGAAGAACTTCGAAAAGGAAAAACTGTGAAAGCAGCGGTTGATAATGGCTTTTCAAGAGCGTTTATTACTATTCTTGATGCAAATTTGACAACACTCATTGCCGCACTCGTGCTCTGGCAATTTGGAACAGGTCCCATACGTGGTTTTGCTGTTGTCTTGTTTTGGGGAATTGTCTTTAATTTCGTTTCCGGTTACTTTATCTCCAAAACAATTTTAACAAGTATTACTCATAACAAGACGCTGAAAAAACTAAGCATTTAAGGAAAGGAGATATACCTTGCTTCAAATATTTGTTGATACACATTATGATATTGTTGGGAAACGCGTCTATGCATCCTGGATTTCCGGCATACTTATCCTTCTTGGCCTTTTAAGTTTAATGTTTCAAGGACTAAATTTTGGCATTGATTTCAGTGGCGGTACGTTGATTCAAATGAAATTTAATGAGCCAATTACCGCTGGTGAAATTCGTTCCCTACTAAAAAATCCTAAATTAGGTACACCACAAATTCAACGCAGTGGACCCGATGAATATATGATCCGTGTCCTTACCGTCGGTACAGGCGATGAAATTCAAAAGATAATAGAAGAAGATTTGCAAGAAAAATCTTTTGAAGTAAGACGTGTGGAAATTATTGGACCTATAATTGGTTTAGAATTGCGCCAAAAAGCTATTAATGCAATTCTCGTCGCTCTCTTTTTTATTCTTATTTATATTAGCATTCGTTTCGAATTTAAATTTGCTTTATCAGCTGTTATAGCCTTGTTTCATGATGTTCTCATTACATTGGGATTTTTTTCCATTTTTCAATGGGAAATATCTATGCCTGTTTTAGCAGCTTTCCTGACCATTGTGGGATATTCCCTGAATGATACCATTGTTATTTTTGATAGAATTCGAGAAAATAAACTCTCCCATAAAAACAAAACGTTTCCTGATATTATTAATTTAAGCATTAATGAAAGTTTATCACGAACTATTATAACGTCATTTACAACGTTACTCGTTGTGCTTGCCCTTGTCCTTTTTGGGGGTGAAGTTTTATTTGGTTTCTCAATTGCCATGGTAATTGGAGTTATAGTAGGGACCTATTCTTCTAATTTTATTGCATCACCCATTCTCATTATGCTTGAACAAAGAAAACGGAATAAAATAAAAACAAAAAAATAAATATTATCCCATAACTTAGGCTCCAGCTTTAGGAGCCTTTTTATGATGCAAAAAAAATCCCTGCTCTATTCCTTATTTTTTTTGAATATCCTGATTTGGGGAAGTTCCTGGGCATCTGTCCGTTTTCTCCTTGAAAGATATACCCAAATTGTTGGTTCCCCTACTTCTAAACCCTTTTTTATTGCTGGTTTACGCTACGTTCTTGCCGGCTTTATCATTTTTCCCTTTGCCATTAAATCAATAAGAGAAAAACCCTTAACCAAAAAGGATATTCTCTCTCTTTTTTGTTATGCACTTTTTTTTATTGCTTTGTCCAATGCTCTCGTTTTTTGGAGTCAACAATTTTTGCCTTCAAGCCTATGCTCTATTATTTTTAGCCTTTATCCTATGTTGATTCTTGTGCTATCTTTTCTTTTTTTACAGGATGAAACAATACATCTTCTGAAAATTTTAGGAACTTTTGTCTCTTTTTTGGGGGTTGTTTTAATTTTTTTTGATCCTCTCATTTTGGAAATTCCCATTGGTTCATTGGCTTTTTTCTCTATGGTTTTATCGGTTTTTTTCGCTGCTTTTCCCACGGTTCTTATCCGAAAATATAGTATTCACCTTAATGTTCTAGTTTTAAATTCTCTCGGGATGCTTTTAGGCGGCGTATTCCTTCTCATAACAGCTTTTATCGTAGAATCTCCCCTCCAACTCCCAAAAGATCTTCCTTTTTGGCTTGTACTGCTCTATTTATCAGCGTTTGCATCCTGCTATACGTTGATTGCTTTTTTCTGGCTTATGCGCCATGTTCAACTCACAAAATTATCCCTATCTTCCTATTTAACCCCTCTGGTATCCCTTATTATTGGTGTTCTGTTTTATCATGAATCATTGAACATTCAATCATATCTGGGAATGTTATTTATCTTTTTGGGAATTTCTTTAATTGATGCCAAAAAATACAGGATGATGTTATATGGAAAATAAGAAAAGTTACTTTTTAACAACAAAAAATATCCACAAGAGAATACCAACCCTCCATATTCTTACATCTGAAGATCACGTAGAATGCATCACTTCAAGTAAAATTTTTTTGAAATATTTCATGAATAACTATAAGATTTTGTCACCTTTTTATTATGATACACCTCTTTCAAATCACATTGCTACAGAATTAATAGAATATTTATCGGGTGATCGGGATGTATTTACTCTCCCATTTACTATAAGAGGCACGCCCTTCCAACAAAATGTGTATCAAACATTACAGGCTCAGGTTACCTATGGACAAACAATAAGTTATAAAAATCTTGCACTCTTAGCTGGCTATCCAAAAGCAGCAAGAGCTGTTGGTACGGCCATGAAAATAAATCCTCTCCCCTTTATAATCCCCTGTCATCGGGTAATTCGTTCCAATGGTAACCCTGGAGAATATGCTATGGGAGCATCAATAAAATATTTTTTGCTATCATTGGAAAAAAATTTTATCCCTAACAGTTTACATTAAATTTGTAAGAACATTTCAATAAAAGAAAATCATTACACTATAATAAACCCCTGTAATCTCTTGATATACAGGGGTTTATGTGTGTACCGAAGGCCGGACTTGAACCGGCACGGGGATAATCCCCGAGGGATTTTAAGTCCCTTGCGTCTGCCTATTCCGCCACTTCGGCATACTCCATGAGGTGACGGCCGGAATCGAACCGGCGAATAAAGGTTTTGCAGACCTCTCCCTTAGCCTCTTGGGTACGTCACCACATTTTTCAAAAGCAAACTAGATTAACATTTCCTGATAAAAAAATCAATTGTTTTGCACGAAATGGCAAAATTTGCTTCACATTTTCCCTTTCCATACGGTGTCTTCAATCTTACACTTAACCATGACCTGTTATTGAAATTCTGAATTTATTATATTTAAAAAACAGAAAGATTCTTATAATCTTTCCCCAAAATAATAACGGTATTTGCATTTTCACGTTCTTCTTGTAAGGGCTTTACAGTTTTAGGATTTACCCCAATGAATTCTAACCAAATGTGATCATCTGGATTATCCGATGTGGAAAAAATAATTGTCGAAGGATAGTTAAAATTATCTGCGTTTTTACTGTCTACAACGTGAATACCATTTTGTCTCAGATAGGTCGCCAATTTTTCTGCAATACCTGATACTCCACACCCATTTAAGATAAGAACTTTAGGGACAAAAATGTCAGGTAGTATGTGATCTGTAACTTTAGAGTCGTCATCTTTTGGTACGATTTCATCAAGCTTTTTCCCAATTTGTGTTTGAATTTCTTGCTCATAAGGCATTGTTTCAGTTGTTATAGGCGATTGGTCAGTTTGTGGCGTTTCTAACGATTCATAGATTCCTGGAACCGCTTCAGCATGTTCATCCCAGCGACTATCTAAATATCCAGTAATCCAGCGGTTTAAAAAGAAAAAAATTAGTGCCAAAACAACGATACCAGCAATTATCTTTCCTGCTTTTGATGAAGAGCGATGTGGTGCATACCTATTGACTCGCTTTTGTTTACTCTCAGGTTCTTGTTTTTCCCAAAAATCCTCTAAGGTACTAATCCCAACCTTTAATCCAGAAATTTGTTGTTGAAGCACAGTTAATATTTTGTGCATTGAGGCTTGACGTTTGCTAAGTTCTTCAAGTTTGTCTTCAATTGCCGTAACTTTTTCAACTAATTCCCAGGTTTTCTCTTCATGATTTTCCCCTTGCCCCCTCTCTCTCAGCGCTTTTTGAATATCATCTAATTTTTTTTGAATGTCTGATAACTCATGTTGATCAATTTGTTCCATCGGCTTTCCTCTTAATTGCTTCCTTTGCTAAACGATCAGCCTGCTCATTCCAGATATTGCCTGAATGTCCCTTCACTTTATTCCATGTTATATCCAAAGGAAGCTTTTTAACATATTCCTGATATTTTTGGGTCAACGCGTTCTTAGCACGCCACTCCCCTGTTGCCCATTTATAAATTCCATCATAATCATAGTGAACGATACACCGTGAAATTTTATTTTTGATACACCACTCAAAAAATTTTACAACGGCAATTAACTCTCCCCCAACTTGATGATATGCACTATATTCTGGCTGAGTCACCTTTCCTTGAATCTCTTGTAAAACAACCCCATCTTGTATAATAATGAGACCATACCCAACGTCATTGTCTATAAAACTCCCATCCACAAAAGCATGAATCTCTCCATTTTCCAGATTATCTCTAAATTGAAAAGCATGCCAGGCCATTTGAATTTTTTCACAATTTGCAGGGTCATCACTTTGAATAATCGTTATTTTGTAAGACTTTTTCTTTGGACTATACCACACAGTGAATCGCAAATTCATGGCGGGAATGTTCGTCGAAACGGAGTAATCACGATAACTATTCAAATCTAATTCTGCTGTAAGATTCAAGGTTTGCTTTAAAAAGTTAATAAACCGAAGGGATTCTTTTTCTACTTCATCACGAAATTTTGTCATTGTTTCTATATCCCCCTAAAACTTGCTGATACACATCAAGTAATTTACTCTCTTCGCTCTCCCATGTAAACTGATTTAAAAAAGTTTTTTTAGCTATTTTTCTAAGTTCTTGAAGGTAAGCTCGATGGGGAAAGGCAGTGTGAATACGCGCAGATAAGACTTTGGGATCTTCTTCAGACACAAGCAATGCCGCAGGATTATTTTTAAAAAGATAGCAAATGGTGTAAAAATTTGAAGCAATAAAAGGGAGTCCACACGCTAAATATTCAAAAATTTTGTTGGGCAGACTCATCGTAAAAGGGGAATAATTGGGCAGTACGCACCATCCCAAATGAGCTTCACGAAGATATTGAGGAATATTCTCATGAGGTACATATCCAAGATGAATCAGCTGTCCGCTACTGGTATTACAATACGTTTTCCACGCATCAATGTCTTCTTTTTCACCATCCCCCAGGGTAACTCCGATGTATGAATTGCTCTCTTTATTAAGTGCTTTAATGGTTTCTCCCATAAGAAAAAGATTCCGATATCTAGAAATATTTCCCGCATAAATTATTACAATATGGTCTTTTGCCACATCCCGTAGGATACGGAGTTTCGGTGTTTCTTTTCCTTCCTGTTTTTGAAAAAGGTCTTTTCGCGGATAATTCCGTATTTCTGTTACATGATTATTCCACCTAGAAAAACGTTCTGTCAATTGGGGAACAACCGTGATAATATGAGATGCCTGATGACTCTCTCTCTTTTCAAGAAGAGATAACATTGCATAATGGGCTTCTTTTTTTAAAAGACTTCCAGGTAAATAGCGCTTTACTAAGAGGGGAAAATGCTCATGGACATCATAAATAAGAGGAATTTTTTTTCCCTTGGCATACTTCATTGCTTGTTTAAGGATAAAAAGATCATGGACATGCAGGAGATTCGGTTTTTGCTTTTGGACTTCCATCATGATTTCTTGAATGTTTTTTTTATAATTTGCTTCTTTTACTGCAAGGATTCGAATCCCACGTTTTGTATCCACCCTTTCTTGTTTGTCAACCCCTATAATGCTAATGGATGAATAGTGTTTTTTTAAACTCAATCCTTCCCGATAAAAAATCCTGTCATCATCAGGGTTATGAGTACAACTTATATGAAGTATGTTAATTGTTTCATTCACGTTTAAAAATCTCTTTAACGGATCGAAAATTTCCTACCTTAAAGACAAAAAGGCATCCTGTATACAAGAGAAAAAGTCCAAGTTTTACTAAGGGGGATGTAATATTTCCCATGAAATAAATCATTAAAATCACTCCTAACAATCCATAAATAATAAAGACTTTTTTCCAATTGTAAGGAATAAAATACCATTTACGAACGGCAAAGTAAGTAAAGCAAGCCATCCATAGATAGGACAAAAATGTTGCCCAGGCTGCCCCTATCATTCCATACTTTTGAATAAGAAAATAATTGAGCACCACATTTAAGGCTGCTGCAGAACCACTAATAAGTGGAATGATACCTGTCTTTTCAGAAAAATAGATTGACGGAAGAAAATTAACATACATACCCAGAAAAAGATAAGCGCCCAAAATAATGGGGACAATATTTGCGGATTGCCAATATGCTTCACTAAAGAGAGAAACCCCAAAAATACGAAGTGTAATAAATTCACGAATAAACAGAGTAACAGCTAAAAAAACAAGAGCCATTATGGCATTAAATACCGTAAAGATGCGAGCAAAACTTTCTTTTGCCTGGGGATCATCTGCTTTATTAAGGAAAAAAGGTTGCCAGGCAAATTTATACCCCGTAACGACAACCAACATGAAAATTCCAAGTTTATAGCCGGCAGAATACAATCCCACAGTTTCATAATCGACCATAATTCGAAGCATATAGCGATCAATCAGTTCCAAAACCATGGAAGCAATTCCACCTGGCACAAAAGGAAGTCCAAAACGAAGCATTTTTTTATAGAGTTCAGCATTAAAGACAGCTTTCAGGTTTTGTTTAAGGATGGGGATTAAAAGGATAAAACTCAGGGTTGATGCTGCAATATTTGCCCAGAATATTCCTTCAATTCCCATAGATCTGTATCGAATAAACCAAATATTCAAGGTAATATTCAAAAGGACATTAGCAAGATTTATCCCTGTAAAGGTCATAGCTTTATCGTTCATTCTTAACGTATGTAATGGGATATTGACTAAAGTATCCATAAGCAGAATCCCTGCTGCAAGGCGAATAAGAGATATATATGCTGAAGACCCTAAAAAAACGCGACTAATCCATGAACTTCCAAAAAAGATTATTATCGAGAAAAGGATGCCCGTACTCAACAGGGAAAAAAACGTAGCACTAAAGGCTTCTTCTCGGGCATAATTTTCTTTTTTGGTATAAAAACGCAAAAAGGCGCTATCAAGGCCATAGTGATAGATAATATTCATAAAAGCAATACCTGAAAAAACAAGGGAAACAACACCATATTCTGACGGATGAAAGAGATGACTATAAAAAGGGAGAAGAAAAAAATTCAGCATACGAGTTAAAACGTAACCCGTTCCATAAATAAGGGTCTGAGTCCCTAATTTTCGTATATCACTTGCCATTATTTCAGATCAAGATAAAAAGTATCCCGAAAAATCCCGCCAGCACCAAATGATTCTTTAAAGCGGGCTAGTCCTAAATTCGGTTCCATATTGACAGTAAAAATTCCAAAATCGAGATAAGAAAATCCTCTCTGGATACAATCGTTAATTACTTCTTTAAAAAGGTAATTTACGCCTCGATATTCCTGATAGGCCTCATCATGTGAGATATAAAACGCAAGAGTAACCTGATCATTCGCATCAAAGAGAACAATACCGGCAATCATCTTCTCTTGAAGATAGGCAGCATACAAGTGAATACGCGTTGGGTATCGCCGTTTAATATCTTCTAATTCTTCAAGTGTATGAGTTGGTTGAACATTATGACGAATTTTCAGGTTTTTTTTCAAGATTTCATAAAAAGAAGCATAATCATCAGTCTTTTTAACGGTAACTCCCATTTTAATCGCCTTCCGAAAAGCGGTCCGGGTTGTGGGACGGAATTTTTCAATATTTTTCTCAATAGAATCCTCTAAATAGAGGACTGATGAAATATCCCGTTTTAAATAGCGAAAATGGTTTCGAAAAAGGGCAAATTCTGAATAATTGGAAAGCCTTTTATTATAGATTATAGGAGGAATGGTGATAATAACGCGATCAAAATTTTGATCATGAAGATAGTGTAGGAAAAAGTCTGTAATTTGTAAATGCATATCGAGGGACATATCAGGAAGTTGGACAAATCCACCAAAACTTGCGCCACGATGTGAATGGAGAATTTTCATACCAGCTTGTTCATATTCAACAGCTGGGAAAAGAGAAACAACACTCTTTTTTGTCTTAAAAACTAAGGAATGGTCTATAAAGCGGCCAGTAGGATGATAATTTAAGAAATGGCGTTCATGGAAGAGTGTTCCATTATTTGATGCCATAACAAAAGAATCCCAAAATGTGTGCATGGTTGGATCAAAACGCTCAATCATCACCGTTGTTTTACCAGTCTTCATTAAAAATACTCCCTCCCCATCTTTCGATGATACGGATGAAATCCACTTTCCATAAAAAGTTCAACCATTCCAGTTTACTGAAACCGTCTTTTGGGAAGAATTGGCTTCGGAAAAATACGGAGTTTTATCCAACACTCTTGACTTACAAGGCATTTTGGCTTAAAAGGAGATAATTTCCACCTAACAAGCACACCTCTAAAAATCATTAACAAGAGCGAAAGATTAATTTTTTGGTCTACAACAGCATTATATTCCGACTTCATCGGCTTAAAACCTCATAAGACTTCGATACATTTCAAGATAATTTTGTGCTGCTTTTTCCCATGAAAAATCCATTGACATAGCATTTTTTTGTATTTGAGTCCAGACGTTTTTCTGTAAAAAAGTCGAATAAGCCCGATCTAATGTTTTTAAAAAAAATCTTTGTGTATAGGGGTTAAAGAGGAAGCCTGTTTGAAAGGATGGTGAATCATTGATCGTATCAGCCAATCCACCTGTTTCATGGGCAAGGGGTGGTGTACCATATTTAAGAGAATACATTTGACTTAATCCGCAGGGTTCAAAAAGGGATGGCATAAGAAAAAGATCAACGCCAGCTTGAATTTTATGAGCAAGTTCCTCGTCAAACGATGTATTAAGATAAAGACGATCGGGATTTTGGCGGGCAATTTCTTTCCATTGATTCTCAAGTTTTTTATCGCCACTCGCAAGGATAATAAGTCTAATATTCCGTTTCTTCATATCATTCCAGCAATCCAGAAGAAACTTAAATCCTTTTTGTTCTGTCATGCGGGCAACCATGCCACACACCATTGTTTGAACATCGGCTTTTAATTCTACGTAATTTAAAAGTCCTTTACGATTTTCTATCTTATCTTCAAGAGTCTCAGCCGAATAATTTTTAAAAATCAGAGGATCTTTCTCGGGATTCCAGTAACTGTAATCAGCGCCATTTAAAATGCCTTTAAATTTGTAGCTGATTGCTTTAAAAACATCATAGAGTCCATAGGAAAACTCCGGTTTTTCAAGGAGTTCTTTTGCATATTGTGGACTAACAGTATTGATGACATCGGAGAATTCCATACCTGTTTTGACAAAATTCGTTTTCCCATAGAATTCAAAGGGACTCAAGGCATAAAAGGCATTTTCACTAATTCCCCCTTTAAAAAGAACTGAGGGATTGTAAACACCTTGATAGAGTAAATTATGAAGGGTAAGGACGCATTTTGAATAACTAAAATAGGGAGACATTTTATAGGTAGTACGGATAAGGGCTGGAATGAGAGCGGTATGAAAATCATGAACATGGATGACATCGGGATATAATTCCAGTGCTTCAACGGCGTGAATTACTGCCAACTGAAAAAACATCCACATTTCCCCTTCATCCTCAAAAGGTTCATTATTCGGATGTGAATAAATGCCATCCCGATGAAAATAACGGGGACAATCAATGAAGTAAACATCTGTAAAATTTGTATCTACCGCCGAATATTTATAGAGGGTAAAAGGAATCACATCATGATCAAAAGAGACGCTAAGATCGACATATTCTAACACTTGAACAGGAGAATATTTTTCTTTGTCGATATGACCATAAAAAGGAAGAAATAGACAAACATCCTGATTCACTACGCGTAAATGCTTAAACAAAGCACCAACAACATCTGCCAAGCCACCAACTTTGATAAATGGAACGGCTTCTGCACTTGCCATGACAATTTTCACATGTGACCTCTCTAAATATTTATATACTTTTTACCTTAAACGTAAAAGATAAAATTATAGTTATGCCTGGATTAATATGGATATCCCAAAGGGGTAAAAGGGTTGTACTTTGAAAGATCTTTTCTCTTCCTGACGGTTTTTTCAGAGTTGTATAGATAGGATATGTAATAAGGCGGACTTTTTGATCGAAGGTAAAAATTACTTCAATACCAATGGCTTTATTAACCACTTTAAACGTCTCGATCTCCTGTTCGTCCAGCATTGCTTCCAAATCTGTATTGGATAATGGTTTATTAGCTTCAAAATATCGTTCTTCTGGGTTACCGACATTGAATGCCAAATTAAATTCAGGACCAAAGAGGAATGCATTGTTCGCAAATCCAATATTAGAAATCTTATATTCAGTGGTAAAACCGTCTTTTTTCATGGTAATACTTTTTCTCAAATTACATCGTTGCCAATTAATCCACCCTTTTCGGGTAAAAACGACGCAATCTGAATTTGAATCTCTACAAATATCAACAGGTTCATTTAGAAAATCACTCGCTTCTTTGTAGGCATTATTCATTAATCCTTGTGGATTAATTTCTATATCAAAATACCGCTCAAGAAGGGAGTGCCGGGGATAAAAATCATAGGCATCTCCGTCCTTTGGATCACAATCATACTCTTTGTAGCGAGCTATAGTATTGCAAATATTATAATTGACAGGTCTATAATCGAATTCAATGAGAGAACCGGCATATTTAGAGCTAAAAACAGCATGGATATTTTGGGAAGAAAGGGCAATTTCAGTAAAGCCATTTCGATTAATATCGAGTTCCTCCCGTAGATAAGAATTATCTCCCTGATTATACAAACGCTTGTCAATTTCTTTTTCAGCACGAATAAGGTGTTTCCATAAAGCAGCTCGTAAATGAGGCAAATAAAGTCCACCTGAAATATTATACCAATAAGCATTGTTGCACATGCTTCGCCAAAGGTCTTCGTGAATCATGCGTAAACAATCATTGCGTTTATAGCGTGAAGCAAGAAGATAATATTTGCGACTCACTTGGTGCATGCGTTTTTGGAGCCAGTTGGATTCTGGATATTTCGTAAGAGAATTTCGCCAAATACCACCCCTCACAAAGGGGCGTGCTAAATCATCGATATGGTTATCTTCAAGCGTTTTAAGAAATGTCTCAAAATCTTTGCGGACATCACAATTTAATGTTTGTCTGCCCATATCAAAATAACTGCAAGTTGGAAGATATACGAGTCCTTTAGGAGGAAAAGATTTCCAATATTCCTTAACGGTTTTTGTCGTGATAAAAGGAGTCCCTTCCAAAAGCGTCATAAACTGATCCAACCAACCGTGTTCATAAACCCGTTCATAGGTTCCAGGATGAAGGCCTAATTTTTCCCCATCATCAATAACAGTAATAACATCCTGAATATTATCTGTTAAAAGTGTTTTGAGATAGTGAATAATTTCTTCGGGATCTGCCCAGGGAATCATTGCTCGAAGTTGATAAGACAAAGGGAAAACGCCTAAGGTATGTCCATTTTCTTCTGTATTGTAATATCCCTTAAAGGGTTTTTCATAAATTCCAGTGGACATAAAGTTAAATTCATCAATAAAGGTATAATGAAGTCCTGCTTCTTCAATATAACTGGCCAGGTGAGGCTCCCACACCCTTTCGGCAAGCCAAAGTCCATAAGGCTCATAGCCAAAATGGTTCCGAATAAATTGATTTTGTTTTGCAATTTGTCCGACGGCATCCTTTTCAGGAATTGCTGGAAGAATCGGTTCATAAAATCCACCTGAAATGAGTTCTATATTTCCTCTTCTTACCAAATATTTGATCGTATCAAAAAATTCCGGCTTGTGTTTCATAAGCCATTCTAATAAAGAACCGCTATAATGGATAGATACAGCAACAGAAGGATGTTTTTCCAGGACTTTTATAAAGGGATAATAACATTTTTGATAGGCTTCCTCAAAAACCGAATCAAAATTGCCAACTGGCTGATGATTATGGACACCGAAAATGAATTGAATATTTTTTGTCATAGCTAATGCCAGGGAGAGAATAACATCTCTCCCGGTATAGTATTGTAATTATTATATCTTTGCCATTTTTTCCAACACGTCAACAACGCGGACACTGTAGCCCCATTCATTGTCATACCACGCAAGGACTTTCACCAAATTGCCAGTAACCATAGTTGATGCGGCATCAAAAATTGATGAAGCACAATTGCCAATCACATCAACAGAAACGATTGGATCTTCAGTATATTCGATAATGCCCTTCATCGGGCCTTCTGCTGCTTTTTTTATTGCAGTATTAATTTCATCGATGGTCACTTCTTTTTTGAGTTCAGCAGTAAGGTCAACAAGAGACCCATCGGGGGTAGGAACACGCAGTGCCATTCCATCTAGTTTTCCTTCTAATTCAGGAATGACTTTCCCAACAGCTTTTGCAGCACCAGTTGTTGTGGGAATTATAGACATCGCTGCAGCACGTGCACGACGGAGATCTTTATGAGGAAGATCAAGAATTTGTTGATCATTAGTATAGCTATGGACTGTGGTCATTAGTCCTTTAACAATCCCAAATTCATCATTTAAAACCTTTGCAATGGGAGCCAAGCAGTTTGTAGTACAGGAAGCATTTGAAACGATTTGATCTTCAGGACGAAGAGTATCGTCATTAACACCCATCACAACCATGTTATCAATTTTATCCTTTGCAGGAACCGTAAGGACAACCTTTTTTGCGCCGGCTTCAAGATGTTTAGCTATCTGTTCTCTTTTGCGAAAAACCCCTGTCGATTCCACAACATATTCTACACCGAGTTCTTTCCAGGGAAGATTCACAGGATCTTTTTCTGCATAAATTTTAATTTCCTTTCCATTTACGACAATTGAATCTTCTTTTGCTTCCACTGTCCCAGGAAATTTCTTATGAATTGAATCATATTTCAACAAATGAGCAAGGGTCTTTGCATCCGTCAAATCGTTAATCGCTACAACATCAAATACCTCACGATGTAGTATTTCTCGAAATACCAGCCTTCCAATACGACCAAATCCATTAATACCTACTTTCACGCTCATGTAATCCTCCTTTTTTTTATCGTTTATAACGGTAGGAATATACTTTTTTATCGATTCCTCTGCTACTACTTTATCCTTTTATAAGTCCATTTTAGAATATTCATTCACCACGTTTTGAATACTTCCGTAATCAAACCCTTTTTGTATGAGAATTGTCAACAGCGTGTCTCTTATTTTTTCAGGATTTCTCCCTAACTTTTTCTGTTTTTTATTAAGAATTTTTCGAGCAATTTGTTCCCATTCCTTCTGCGAAACAGACGCAAGTTTTTTCTCAATGATTTGTTTATTCACCCCTTTTTCCAACATTTTCCTTTTTATCACAAAGGGACCATAATTTCCTCGTCGCAATAACTCTTGAAAGTAATACGTTGCAAACCTTTCGTCATCCAAATACCCTTTGGATATCATCTGTTTAATAACATCGTGAACCAAAGACAAGGAATAACCCTTTTGTAAAAGTTTTGTTTTGAGTTCATACGTGCTATGTTCGCGGTAAGAAAGCAGTTCAAGGGCTTTCTCAAAAACAAAGTGGTGTTCTGCCTCTTTTTTCAACGTAGAAACTCGATCTTCTGAAATCTCCATGCCCGGATGAAGACCATACTTTTGTTTCAATTCATCACTTACAGAAAAAGATTCTTTCTCACTAAAAGTAAGCATCCATGATTTTCGCCGATTATCAAATCGTAGCGATTCCAGCATCATGGGCGATTATTCTTTATCCGTTTCATGGTTTTGGGATTTTTGTGGTGATAATCCCATGGCAGCTTTTACTTCATCAGCTATAGCTTTAAGAACATCCGGGTGTTCAGATAGATATGCTTTTGTATTTTCTCGTCCTTGACCAATACGTTCATCTCCATAGCTATACCAAGATCCTGATTTATTCACGATATCCAATGTCGTTGCCAAATCAAGGACATCTCCTTCATAGGAAATTCCTTTTCCATACATGATATCAAATTCACAGCTTTTAAAGGGTGGTGCAATTTTATTTTTTACAATTTTAGCTTTTGTCCGACTTCCAATAACATCTTCGCCGCTTTTAATAGAGCCAACGCGTCGCACATCAATTCGGACACTGGTATAAAATTTCAGTGCTCGTCCGCCTGTTGTAGTTTCAGGATTTCCAAACATTACACCAATTTTTTCACGAATTTGATTAATAAAAACCACTGCAATATTAGATTTGCTAACTGCACCTGTAAGTTTCCGAAGAGCTTGACTCATAAGGCGCGCTTGTAAGCCTACGTGGCTATCACCCATTTCACCTTCAATTTCTGCTCTTGGTACAAGAGCAGCAACTGAATCCACAACAATGATATCAAGGGCATTGCTGCGAACCAATGTCTCAGTAATTTCAAGTGCCTGCTCCCCATTATCTGGTTGAGAAACCAAGAGATTATTAATGTTAACACCTAAATTTTGAGCATAGGTAATATCCAGAGCGTGTTCTGCATCAATAAAGGCAGCATATCCACCATTTTTCTGTGCTTCTGCAATACACTGAAGAGCAAGTGTTGTTTTGCCCGATGATTCAGGTCCGAAAATCTCTATTATTCGTCCCCGAGGAATACCACCAACACCAATGGCTATATCCAGGCTTAATGATCCCGTAGAAATGGCTGATACAGGGATAATTGGCCGGTCTTCCCCCATTCTCATAATAGACCCTTTCCCAAATTGACGATCAATTTGAGAAATCGCCATTTCTAATGCTTTTTCTCTGTCTTGAGAACCCATTTTACCTCCCTTTTTCCAAGTTTAAAGGAATTTGCATTCTTTCTATATATTCCGGACCTACTGGCGATAATTTGCTTTCATACCAAATAACATCAGTTGCTTTCAAGAACATCCCTTCGCAGTTCAGGTTCATAAATTTTTCAAGGCACACTTTAGAAGGATCCCCTTTCACACGAGCAATTGTTATATGAGGTTTAAAACGTCTTTCTTCCCGGGGATATCCATACGCTTTGAAAAGCAAGTTTAATTGAAGAACAATTTGTCGCAATGCAAGAGGAGCAAAATAACTTCCAATCCACAAGATTCGCGGATGACTTCCTTTTGGAAAAGTGCCCGTTGATGATAATTTAAGGGTAAAGGATGGAATTTGTCCAATAGTCCTATACAAATTTTCTTTTGTTTCCTCAAGTAAATTTATAGGTGTTTCCCCGAGGAATTTCAAGGTTATGTGATATTCATGTGAAGGAGTCCCTTTTATTCCTGAACATTCTCTTAAAAAGACAACCTTTTCATCAATGTTTTGGGATAAAGTCTCGCCACATGGAAGGGCAAAAAAAGTTCGTATTTCAGGAATATTATTCATATTAGCAGCTTACGCAAAAGATTTAAAGCCGCTTGTGAGGCATATAGTTTATTTAACGAACGATTTTTATTAAAAAAAATACAACAAGTTTTTTCCTGGTTAGGTGTTATAGCACACATCCAAACGGTTCCCACAGGTTTTTCGGGTGTTCCTCCTTCCGGTCCTGCAATGCCACTGATGCTGATTGCCGTGTCTGTCCCTGCCCGTTCCCGAACTCCTCGCGCCATGTCAATAACTGTTTTTTCACTCACGGCACCATAGCGTTTTAACATCTCTTCAGAAATCCCTAACAAACGCATTTTTGCTTCATTACTATACGATACAATCCCCTCCCTGAATACAGCGGATATCCCAGGAATCTCTGTCAAACGATGACTTATTAATCCCCCTGTACATGATTCAGCTACTGAAAGCGTCCACTCCCGATTTTTTAACTCTCTGGCAATCACTTCACTTATATCAATATCTTCTTCTGCATAAATATCATCTCCCAAGTGATGATATAAAAATTCTTTTAAACGCGGCTCAACGTTAAGAATATCCTTTTCTTTTATAAGAAATTTTAAGGTTACTCCCAGCACAGATGGATAATACCCAACTTTTATTTCAGAAAAATTCTGGAGCCCTTCGTCAATCCGGTCTACAATCTCTGATTCCATAATCCCCGTAGTTTTAAACACTAAAACTTTATTTTTTTCGCCAAATTTTTGTAATAATCGGGGACGGATAGCGGTATTAAAAATAGCCTTCATTTCTTCCGGAACCCCTGGAAGGAGATAAATTTCTCTATTTTTGTCTTGAAAAAAAAGTCCAGCTGCTGTCCCAAGCGGATTTGAAAGAAGAATTGCATTATCCGGAATAAAAGCTTGTTCACGATTACTAATAGGAAAATTTTTGCTTCGATGGCTTAATTTTTCCTTTATTTCCGCATAAAGTGATTCAGAAAAAATTAATTTCCCTCCGAAATATTCTGTGATGGTCTTCTTGGTAATATCATCCCGCGTAGGTCCTAAACCACCCGTAAAGATAACAATATCCGTTTTTTCTGATAGCGTATTGAGAGCATAAACTATTTCTTCTTTATCATCAGAAATTGTATGTCTTCTAAGGACAGGAATATTTAACGTGACAAGTTCTTGAGTTAACCAATGAGCGTTGGTATCTAAGATAGACCCTGCAAGAATTTCGTCTCCGACTGTAATAATTTCAGCAACCATCTTCATCTTACACAATAAAAAAATACACAATTAAAAATCCATGCGGCAAAACCCGCTAGTAGGTCATCCAACATAACTCCCCATCCCTTGGGGACATTTTGAACTCGATCAATGAGCCAAGGTTTCCAAATGTCAAAAATTCGAAATAAAATCAGCCCTACTAACAGTGTGGGAAGACTTTTAGGAATAAGCAAAACGGAAAACATCATGCCAGCAACTTCATCAATAACAATAAATTGGGGATCCCGCTTGCCTAAATCTTTCTCAATAAAATGACTCCCTTTTACTCCTAAAAAAAGGATTAACAATAAAAGGGGAATTTCAAGGTACGGAGAAGGTAAAATAGGATATACCAAATAAATTAAAACAGCAGTGACAAAGGAAGTGACAGTTCCAGGAAAAACTGGAAAATACCCAACATAAAAAAAAGTACTTATAAGGTACCAAAAGGTACGGTTGTTAGGTCTTTTTTGCGAAGACATGCTTATTCTCAAAGATATAGAGGATTCCACTGTAAAGGGTTATCATGGTTGTTACCAGCATCAAGACCCATAAGAGATCATGATAAATCAAAAGTTTCCACAAAAAATTGTACATAGGATTAAGAACAGCAATATTTTGTAACGCAAGGAAAAAGAGAATTAAATAAATCATAAACATTTGAATACCGGTTTTCTTCTTTGCAAACTTGCTGGTATTCATACTTTCACCTTTATGAATCATCACACTTCGAAGAAGGGTTATAAAGATATCGCGAAAAAGGATAATCCCAATCATCCACCAGGGAGCAAGATCTTTTAACCCAAAAACAATAAACATTGCCATGACAAGAATTTTGTCGGCTAAAGGGTCTAAAAATTTCCCAAATTCTGTCATAACGTCATATTTTCGCGCATACCACCCATCAATAAGATCTGTAAGGGAAGCAATGATAAACAATATTAAGGCATATAGGCTATAATAGGGTCCTGTACTTAAAATAAAATAAAGGCATACCGGTGTAATAAGGACACGGAAAAGAGTGAGGATATTTGGGATAAATTCTTTACGAATCATGATATGTCTTTCTCATTCATTTATTCATTTCCGATCGACCTTCCAGGGCTTTTGTCAAGGTAGCTTCATCGGCGAATTCCAAATCTCCCCCGACAGGAATGCCACGGGCGAGGGTTGTCATTTTAACATTTTTATATCGACTCAGAATTTTATGAAGATAATGAGCTGTTGTATCGCCCTCAATTGAAGGATTTATTGCTAGGATAACTTCTTTTACAGTATCCAATCGTTTAACCAACAAATCAATGGATAAATCTTCGGGACCAACACCATCGAGGGGACTAATTAATCCTCCAAGAACATGATATTTACCATGAAAGGCAGCTGTTTTTTCAATGGCAAATACATCAAGGCTATCTTCAACAATGCAGAGAACTGAATCATCTCTCTTGGGATCACGACAAATGGGGCATGGGGTTTCTTCTGTAATAAAGTGACAAACAGGACAATGGGTAATTTTGTCTTTAAGATCAATCAGAGCTTTTGCATAGCGAACTATTTCGTCCCGCGGTCGATCCATGAGATAAAAACAAATGCGCTGGGCACTCTTTTTGCCTATTCCAGGTAATGCTGACAATAAATCGGTTAGTTCTTGAATTACTTTTGGAATGGAGGACATTACAATTCTAACCCCGGAATATTTCTCAATCCGCCTGTTAAGACTCCTAATCGCTCCTGCACTAATTCATCTGCTTTTTTTAATCCTTGGTTCACTGCTGCAATAATGAGATCTTCCAGCATTTCTTTATCTTCTGAGAGAATTTCTGGAGAAATTTTCAGAGATTTTATCGTCTTTTTGCCTGTAACAATAACTGTAACCATCCCTCCTCCTGCAGAAGCTTCAACCGTTTCATGCTCAAGCTCTTCTTTCGCCCGTTCTACCTCTTTTTGCAATTTTTGAGCTTGCTTCATAATTTCTTGTATTCCACCTTTAGGCAACATCTTTTCTCCTTTGTGTTTATTACACAATATCCCCATCAAAAACATTTAGAAGATTTTGCAATCCTTTATCCTGTGGTTCTTTCTGATTTTTAGGCGTTGCTTTTTTATTAAGGTCAACGTGAAAGGATATTTCTTCTTTGAAAAATTTGTTTAAAAGTTTCTGTAACATACCTTTATTCCGCTGAATTTGTTGATATGTAAAAGCATCTCCACAGTCTGCTTTGACCATATTTTTATCAATAGAGGTAATGTCTAAAGTTATTAAAAGTGTAGATATTTTTGGGTTTTCTTTCTTTAATTCCTCAATGAAAAGATCCCAGCTTCCCTGATTTAATTCCCTTTTTTCTTTATTTTCAGGAGGATTTGATGCCTCTTCGGGTTGAAAGGATGTTTCTTTAACATTTTGTGTGGTTTTTTCTTGTTTTGGTAAAGAAGAACGACTCGTAAGGGTAGATTGATGGGGAATTTTTTCCAAGATTTCATTCAGATTCACCAAATCATCTATGCGTGTGAGTTTTAATAAAAGCGATTCAATAAGTAGGCAAACATTTGATGAATTTGCAAGTTGTGGTAAGGTATTATGAATAATAGAAAGCATTTGAATAAGTTTATGTTCATCACTCTTATCTGCAAGTTTTTTCAGGGTACCTTTCATGGCATCCGTTGTCTCTATTTTTTCAGCCGTACCTGTTACACGGACAACGTAGAGATCGCGAATAAATGCTGAGAAGTTTCGAATGAAATCAGAGAGATCGTGTCCACCATTTGAGACATCCTGGATTTGATCAAGTATTGTATTGACATCTTTGTTCATAATAGCTTCTGTAAGTGTTACAAAAACATCATCATGAACAATTCCGAGGAGATCTATAAGTTTGTCATAGGTAATGTCATTCTCTGACGAAAACGCGATAGCCTGTTCTAAAATACTCTGGCTATCCCTCATGCTTCCTTCGCCCTTTTTCGTTATAACATGAAGGGAGTCCTCATCAATATTAATTTTTTCCACGCGACAAATTTCTTTTAAGCGATTTAAAATATCATCAAAAGGAATGCGGCGAAATTCAAATCGTTGACAGCGACTAAGAATTGTAGCGGGTACTTTGTTCAGTTCTGTCGTGGCAAAAACAAAAATAACGTAAGGAGGTGGCTCTTCCAGAGTTTTCAGCAAAGCATTAAAGGCAGGTTCTGTTATTTGGTGGAATTCATCAATAATATAAATCCTGTATTTTCCTCGAGTAGGTGGATATTTAACCATTTCCCGAATCGATTTTATATCTTCAATACCACGATTGGATGCGCCATCAATTTCCAAGACATCCATGGAACGTCCATCTGTAATTTCCTGACAACTTACACATTCATTACAGGGATTATATTCTTTTGGATGCTCACAGTTTACAGCTTTTGCAAAGAGACGCGCTGTGGACGTTTTGCCTGTTCCCCTTGGACCACTAAAAATATAGGCTTGCCCAATACGATTCCGTTTAATGGCATTCACCAGCGTTTCTGTCACATGGGTTTGACCAATAACTTCTTCAAAACTATTGGGACGCCATTTTCGCGATATTACCTGATAACTCATTCACTCCTCATGAGGATAAAAAACGACCTCAGGTGAGCCGACACATTGTTCTGATGCCTACCGCTGCTTCCTTCCGGACCTGACGGGGTTCAGCATTTCCCAATTGCACGGAACCTGAGGCCTTAATCTTCTTTGCACATCAGTTAATTTAAAAGAAGTGACCCTTAAAGACAAATTAATTATCCTTATGATATGGGTCTTTATGCAGGTATCATTTACACAGGAATGAACCTTTATACCCCGCAATTATATAAGCGAAAATTTCTCCGTCACACTTCCCAAAAATATTTTATACCCTTTTAATAATATCTTACCTTCTTAACCATGATATGGTATGTTATATCTGTTAGCATTCTAAATGTATGATGTCCATCTTTTCCGGATTAAAAAAAGCCTCTCGAAGAATGCTAATTCAACGAGAGGCAAGGGGTCATGACTGATTTATTTGTTATTAACTCAATTCTTTTGCGATCAGAAAGTAATCCCTGTTTCAATGGTTGTAATTTTTAATGCTTCTTCTTTTGTTTGGATGATTCCATCACCATTTTTATCTCGATAGGTTGTCATAAAATTCCAGACAATCGAGACACCGGGGCTTACTTCTGCGCCAATGCGATATCCCCAAATGGTATTTTCTGAAGGCTCTTTAAAAAGGAAGGGATTGGGATCGTTGTTGCGGATATAATAAGCTGAGAGATCCGATATTTTGGGAACGAGCCCTTTTTGAAGTCCCGCTTCCGCGTTAAAACTGCGGATTTTATCTTTATCTTTTGAAACCATGTGCATGTAAGATGCTTGTCCATAAGCAACATTAAGAATTTTCACACCAGCAGCACCATAAATTCCCTGAACAGACGGTATGTTTTCATCTAATATTTTATCAAATTTTGTGCGGGGAATAATATTTCCTTGAGCATCTCTTTCAATATACACACGATTAATATCATAATTTCGATCAAAGAAATTATAGCGGAAATTTTCTTGTGCCCATCGATATTCAACCCGAGCATCAATCATTTTTATAATATTCGCCGCTAACCCTATAGGTGCTGCACCAAAGGTCGCTTTCTCAACTGGTCCTCCTGCATAACCAAGAATGGCTGCTTCAGAATAGACATTCAGGTTTAGATAAGACTTATTCACGACAGGTATAGTAACATCGGCACCTATTGAGTAAACAGTGGGATGATCATCCATAAGATCTGAGATAGTAGGCATTCCCATCAGGATACTGGTCGAATCGGGACCATTGGTATATCCAAGAGCTTTAAAATATTTATCCAAAGCTTGAATTTCAGAAGGAGACAAATTCATTGTTGGATCGTAATACCATCCTCCTGTTCCTGCAGGATCCACATCCCGATTGTCTGGAATTCCATCACCATCAGTGTCTCGATAAGCATCTTTATCATCGGGAAACATATCCATAAGGTCAGAATAGCCATCCTTGTCACGATCGCGATCAAAGGCATTATAAGGATTAATATCAGTAACCAGACTCACTCCCAGACTTATAGGCAAAACCAATTTGATATTATAGGAGAGTCTTCCTCCTAAAAGTCCTGGCGCTATCGATTCACCACCTAGTTCATTCCAATCAGAGATAAAACCATTGAACCCAAACTTACCCGTGCGAAACTTTACATAGGTCCCTAATCGTTTAAATTCAGGATATTCCAGCATATTGGTATATCCAGAAACTACAAGACCATTTGCAATTGTTACCTGATCCAATCCCCCAACACGGATATAGAAAGGATCCTCTTGAAATCCCCAACTTAAGAAATAAATTTTATCCAGAATATCATCCCATGAATTCCAATTGTCTTCCAGAATATTACCTTCATTATCGATGTATAGCGCAATATCTAGCCCAACTCCGAATTTTCCCATCTGCAACGTGGGACGTGCTGCAAATTGATTATAAATTTTGCCATTAATAGTTACAGAACCAATTCCTAATCCTACCCCATAATCTCTTTCTTTTTTAAGTGGCTCTTCCTCTTCTTCTTTTTCTTCTTCTTCAGGTTTTACTTCAGGAGAAACAATTGGTTCAGCAGGAGTAACAGCTTTTTCGGTTCGATCAATAGGCTTTTCTATTTGAATGGGTTCTTCTTGGGGAGCAGGTTCTACCTCGGGTTCTTCTTGGGGAGCAGGTTCTACCTCGGGTTCTTCCAACATGCTATCGAAAACCGACTCATCAGGAAGTTCTGAAGACTGGAAATATCTTACCTGAATATCCCCACCAATTGTTGTAATACACACTTGTCCTTGTGAAACAGTTCCTGTAAGTCCAGAAAGGATATTCCTTACCTCAACAGTTCCTTCTGTTGTAAACACTTTATCTTGATTTCTGTCGCTAACAACCCAAAATTTTGTTCCTTTGACGGATGCAACGGAGACAGGCGTTTGGACTTTAAAATTTTTGGAGGCACCAGGTGGAACTTCATAGAAAGTCTCCCCTTTATCTACTTTTACTACACGTGTGGCCGCTTCATCGTTAAGACCGATCTGTACATTCTCACGAAGTTTCAAAAGAGTTTTATCATCGTGAAACATAAGAATTGCAAAACCATCAGAAGCTGTTTGAATCACATCCCCATTTTCAACTTGAGTCCCTACAACCACCGATTGCAAATCAAAACTTCCCGCAGGAAGTAACTTTACATCCCCCTTAACCTTTATTACACTGGCAATACTAGCCGGTAATAAAGAAATCGAGATAAAGAATAGAATACATGCCTGAAAAAATCGTTTTCCCATTAACACCTCCATTTTAATTATTTATTAAATTTATAAATCTATAATCAATTGTTACAGATAATTGTTTATAGAAAACTGATATTTATCACAAAAAGGTGTGACTCATTTACTAGAAAAATAAACTTTTATGACTTTTCTTTTTAATTTTCACCATGACACGGCAAGATATTATCATTGTAGGAGCAGGACCAGCAGGGTTAATAGCAGCTGGCAAGCTTGGAAAAGCAGGTTATTCGGTAACACTCCTGGAAAAAATGGAACAAACAGGGAAAAAACTCCGAATGACTGGAAAAGGGCGCTGCAATGTGACAAATAGTCGCCCCAAATCAGAGTTCATTAATGCCTTTGGAAAAAATGGAAAATTTTTGCATTCTGCCTTTTCCCGTTTTTTTAGCAATGATCTTGTCGCTTTTTTTCAGCAAAATCTTCACATTGATCTAATGGAAGAGCGTGGTGGGCGTATTTTCCCTGTTTCTCAAAATGCTCATGAAATTGCGGATAAATTAACGCAGTGGGCTACTCAACATCATGTAACACTCTTGTATAATCACCAGTGTGTTGAGCTTCTTCTTCACAATAACCGTATTCAAGCTATAAAATGTAAAACACCCAATGGCTTAAAAACTTTTGAAACAAAGGCTGTTCTTTTATCGACTGGAGGCACTAGTTATCCTTCCACAGGATCATCTGGTGATGGTTACCTTTTGGCTCAACAAGCGGGACACACAATCATTCCGCCTTTACCAGCCCTCGTTCCTTTGACTACTAAAGAAAGCGAAACGTTCAAATTGTCAGGATTAAGTATAAAAAACGCGCAAGTTACCGTTTTTATAAACAACAAACCAACACATGCAATCTTTGGTGAGTTCCTTTTTACCCATTTTGGTCTTTCAGGCCCTGTAATTCTTACACTTAGCCGAGATGTTGTAGAAAATCTTCAAAAAAATAAAGCAGTTTATGTAGAAATAGATTTTAAACCAGCATTAACAGAAAAAGTACTGGATGCTCGTTTAATTCGTGAGTTTGTTCGTCATCATAACAAAAAATTAAAAAATATTATGCCTCTCCTACTTCCAGAAGCCTTGGGAATGCTTTGTTTAGAGCAGACGGGGGTTTTAGGAGATATGTGGTGCCATTCAGTTCCAGCAGCAGACAGAAAAAAACTTGTCCAGTGGATGAAACACTTTCGTTTGACAATTACAGGTTACCGTTCCCTTGAGGAGGCGATTGTTACCCACGGAGGTGTCTGTTTAAAAGAAGTAGACCCCATAACAATGCAATCTAAAATTGTTTCAAATCTCTTTTTTGCTGGGGAATTACTTGATTTAGATGCCGATACGGGAGGCTACAATTTACAAGCAGCCTTTTCAACAGGATGGTGCGCTGCTGAAGGAATGCTCTCTTTGTTAACTCAATTATAAACAACTAATACCTTTCCTTTTTTAATTTGTTCTCTTATTTTATTGAAAAGGCGTGTAAGAAGATGAGGTCTCTTATGAAAAAAATAATTTTTCTTTTTTTTATCCCTTTGATTGTGTGGGCGAATCCTCCCATTTATATAGCTTTTCACTGGCACATGCATCAACCGATATACTGGCCTTATGAAACAGTTATTGAAACGGACCAAAACCATCGTTATGATTATTCTGTAGTGGATATTCACAATCAGCGGACAGGGCCTTATACAGCATGGCCTATGGATGCTATTCAAAAAGCGATTGATGCTGGCTTACCGCATGGAGGAGCACATATTAGTTTTTCCGGATCACTCATTGAGAATCTCAATGCCCTGGAGCAGGCTGGTAACGAAAATTTTGTAGGGTGGAAAAATAGTTGGAACGCTTTTTCCTCAAAAACAACCTCCTTAGGAAATCAACGAATAGAGTTTACTGCCTTTGGATATCATCATCCACTCATGGGGCTCATACCTCAGGAGGATATTGTCCGTCAAATCGAGGCACATCGTAACTCGGTTCAGCAAGAGCTTGGGTATCGTCCTTCAAAGGGGTTATTTCCTCCCGAAAATGCGTTTCGAAATGAAATGATTCCTGCCCTTGTAAAAAGTGGTATATCATGGGTTCTAGTGGATAATATTCATTTTGAAAGAGCGTGTAAAAATTATCCTTATTCTATAGAAGGGAATCTTTACGAACCTAATCCAGCATATCAGCTCAATCCAGATCCGGGCGATTGGATTCATTTAAACAATCTATGGGCACCTACTTACGTGTCTGCATTATGGTCTCGTCAGCCTCATTACGTGCAATACATCGATCCAGAAACGGGTGAAAAAACAAAACTTATTGCTGTCCCGGCAGATCGGTATTTAGGGAATGAAGATGGTCGTGGAGGGTTTGGTGCTTTGGATTATGAAAGTGTTATGTCACAGCTAGAACCGTATAATACAGACCCCAATCATCCCATGCTCATTATTTTAGCTCATGACGGCGATAATTATGGGGGTGGATCAGAAAGTTATTATCATAACAATTTTGACAATTTTATTTCATGGATTCAGGAAAATAGTCATCGTTTTCAATTTACGACCATTCAGGATTATTTAGATCAGTTTCCTCCTGACGAGAATGATATCATTGAAGTTGAAAATGGAAGTTGGAGCGGTGCCGATAATGGAGATCCAGAATTTAAAAAATGGCTTGGTGATCCTTATAATGGATATAGTCCAGATTGGAATAGCTGGGCAGTTGTTACGGCTGGGCAAAATGCTATATATACTGCAGATGCAGAAAATTCGGAATCTCAAACAATTCAAGAAGCGTGGAAATATCTCATGAATGCCCAAACCAGTTGTTATTGGTACTGGGATGGCAGTCAGGATGGACGATGGGATTCCCATCCAACCCGTGCAATTAATCAAGCTTATGAACTAATTGCTCCGTTGTTGACTATGGAAGAAAATGTCTCTCCCACAATTTTTTATCCCCAACGTGAGCCTTTTAATCCAGGGGGATTTGAATGGATGCACTCTCAGACCCATCGGGATACCATTTGGACCTTCGTCTATGATATAAGTGGTCTCTGTAAGGAAAACAATCAGGACAATGTTTTTTTAAAATATCGCTTTGATAAAGATGGTATGAATGATCCAAATACCGATGATAATGAGAGATATGATGGGGGTTCAGACGTAACCCCTTGGCAAACTATCGTAATGAATTCTTTTGAATTTCCTTCACAAACAGATCCTCTTCCCGTGATAAAAGCACCTCTATACAAAGCAGTCCTTCCTGATACAACAAATGTCTTGATTGATTATTATATAGAAGCCGAAGACATTTTCAGTAATGTTGCAAAAAGTGTAATTCAACATGTTTGGATTGGTTCACATCAAGGAACTTTGCCAGGTTCAGGTGAAAGCCTTACTTGGATACCTTCTGAACCCACAAAAAATGATACCATTACGCTCATCCATGTAACCTCAAAACCAAGTCCAGTTTTACATTGGGGTATTAATGGGTGGCAAACACCTCCAGAAAGTTTGTATCCTCCTTATACAGTTACTACGACAGGATCTGCCGTTGAAACACCTTTTTTAACAACATCTCAGCCTGATTCTTTTATTCTTACCTTAGGACCCTTAAATAAAGCGGAGGGATATTTTTTTAGCACAATTGATTTTGTGATTCGATATAGTGATAACACATGGAATAACAATAATGGCAACGATTTTCACATTAGCATTCTCGATACAGGCAATGTTGATGACACTTTTGTGCTTGATGGTCAACCAGAACCTTGGCTAACCCCTATTTATCATGATAACAATCTTATGCTCTATGTTCATGTCCAAAATAACACCCTTTATCTGGGCACAACCCCTGCACCCTCTGTGGGTAAAGATGTCTTCCTCTTTCTTGCCCATCCCAAATCAACCCTAATAAACATGCCTTGGGCAAAAGCAGGAATGGCAATGGAATGGGATGCCTATTTAGCCCAGGAGAGCACCAATGGATGGAATGGCTGGACTCCAGGTGGCATTGGAGCACAAAGTATTTCTGCAGACATACTGGAGGCAACGATTCCACTTGATCCCTTTCTTACCCATGAAGAGGATACCCTTTTGTTAGTACTTGTTCATATAGAAACGAATGATGGTGGATCAATGGTCTTTCAATATCCTTCTGGAAATGGAGATATCAATCTTGACCCTGATGAATGGATAAATATTTTTACCTTAGAAATTCACAATTCGCTGAAAAGAACAAACATTGAAACATTTGAACTCACTGCTGTTTATCCTAACCCATTCAATCCTGTCACCACTCTTCACGTTATCACACCGTCCGTAGAGCACGCTCAACTTTTTATATACAATTTAAAAGGTCAGCACATAGCAACTCTGCACAATGGATCATTAACATCTGGTAAATATTCCTTTACGTGGGATGCATCTTCCTATGCGTCAGGCATTTATTTTGCCCTTTTCAAAAATTCAAAGACAGGTCACGTATCGATTAAAAAGTTAACTCTACTAAAATAATTAGTGATGCAGTGGAACTCGATAAATCGCGTGGGTTTCCGTTTCTGTTACATAAAGATATTTTTTGTCAGGACTCACAGCACAATTTGAAACACGTTTTCCTGGAAATTCAACACTATCGATAAGTGTTTTTTGCGAAACATTGATAGCGTAGATTTTCCCGCCGCCAAAATGGGCAACAAAAAGAGTCTGATCGTCTAAGAATTCAATGCCATCAGGATCTCCGCCAGGAAGATTGATGAAGACAGATCGTTCTTCAGGATTTTTTATTGAGAGAGTTGAAATTCTATTAAGAGCAGATTCGCACACATATATTTTTTCCCCTTTAGGATCACCTGCAATCCCATTAGGGAAAGCAAGGTCTGTGGCAAATAAGCGAATTTTTTTGGTTTCAGGATCTAGGATATAAATACATCCATCCCGTACATTGGTGGCATAGGTTTTTGGATCTGTAAAATAAATCAGCCCTTTATGATAAGTGATATCGTTTGGCCGTGAAAACTGGGTGCCTTGATAATCAAGAATAGCGGTAACCTCTCCCTGATTATTCACCGTAAGAATTAATCCTTGTTGATATTCACAAACCCATAATTCTTGATTTTTTGAAGCATATAAGCCATTGGGTTTAAAATTGTAAGGGGATAAATCGACAAAGGTATCCAAGGTTCCTTTTTCAGTAAAGCGACCAATCCATCCTCCATAGCTATTAGAAAAGTAAAGATCATTCCCCATAAAAACGGGTCCCTCTGGAAATGCTAGATTTCCTACAACGAATTCGGGGTCCCCTTCAAAGATTTTTTCATTTTGTTGGCAAGCTGAAAAAAGAAAGAGAATGAGAAGTGAGAAAAAGCCATTACAAATCGTTATCCGTGTCGTCATCAAAGCTTCTATCTTCCAAAGATTTCAAATGTTCCAGATAACTGGGATCAACAAGGACTTCCCGTGCTTTTGAGCCAGTAAAAGGTCCGACAATTCCTTCTTTTTCTAGTTCATCAATAAGGCGGGCAGCGCGGCTATATCCAACGCGTAATCGTCTTTGAATGAGGGATATGGATCCTTGTTGATGTATCACCACCAATTTAAGCGCCTCTTCAAAAAGAGGGTCTCGTTCCGAAGGGAATTCAATCTCTGCACCTTCTTTTTCCTCTTCTTCTCCTATTACAGAGGGTAGAACAAATTCATCTTCAGAATATGGTTGCTCATTAATATGCGCAAGAACCCGTTCAATTTCTTCTAAGGTAATCAAAGCGTTATGGACACGAATGGGTTCAGAACGGCCTGGTGAAAGAAAAAGCATATCTCCCTTTCCTAATAATTTCTCGGCTCCTCCAGTATCAAGAATAGTCCGACTATCAATTTTCGTGGGGACCTGAAAGCCAATACGGGCAGGAAAATTGGATCGAATCACGCCAGTAATCACATCCACGCTGGGACGCTGAGTTGCAATAACCAAATGAATTCCAACGGCTCGAGACATTTGAGCAAGGCGCGCAATGGGCTCTTCGATTTCCTTTCCTGCGGTGAGTATTAAGTCTGCAAGTTCATCAATAACAATGAGCAAATACGGCAGGTGCTCTCCTTCCATCCCCTGATCAACTTTTTTATTGTATTCATCAATATTCCGGACAGTTGCATTAGCAAGCAGCGTATAGCGCCGTTCCATCTCCACTTCTGCACTCCGTAAGGCAAGCACGGCATTTTGTGAACGGGTAATCACATGTTCACCAATATCCTCATTGGTAATAAGATGATAATTTTTAAGAGCTTTATAGACGGATAATTCAAGTTTTTTGGGATCAATGAGAATAAATTTGACCTCAGAGGGCTTTGCGCGATATAACACAGACATTAGCAAGGTGTTAATACACACAGATTTACCAGATCCCGTGGTTCCGGCGATTAATAAATGAGGCATTTTTGCAAGATTGAAAACAAAAGGCTCTCCATTGGCGGTTTTACCCAATGCAATAATCAACTTATCTTCTGCCTTAATAAAGCGCTCAGAATTTACAATGGATTTAAAATAGACAAGCTCTCGTTTTCGGTTAGGAATTTCTACGCCCACTACCTTTTTTCCGGGAATGGGAGCAATAATACGAATGCGCTTTGCTGCCATTACTCGGGCAATATCATCTGCTAGTGATGAAATTTTACTCACTCTTACCCCTGTTGCAGGCTCAACTTCATATAACGTAACAACTGGACCTGGCACAACCTTAACTACTTTGCCAGATACCCCGAAATCTGCAAGGGTTTTTGTTAAAATTTCTGCATTTTCTTGAAGTTCATTGGGATCAATCTCGTACCCAGGAGGTGGATCATTTAGTAAATCAACACTGGGAAAATGATATTCCTTTCGTTTTGCCTCTTCTACATGTTTATCATAATCAACCGTGTCATCTTGCCTTTTTTGACTTACTTCAAACATATAGGATAAGTCGGTTGACTTTTCTGTTTTTCCTTCCTGTTCTTGACCTGCTTCCGGTGTTTCTTGGGTTTCTTCTGCCTTTTGAGGTATCCCTTGGTCTAAAAATTCCGGAATGGATTTATAGTGTTGGTCTGACTTTTTCTTGTCTTTTTTCTTCTTTTCCTTTTCTCTTTTCTTTTCAGACTTTTTTTCTTTTTTTATTCTTTTTTTCTCACGATTTTTCGAGGAATCGTGCCCTTGTTCAGTCCCTTTGGATCTTTTCAAAAACTTAAAAAGGTATTGGAATGGTTTATACATACTCCATCGGAAATAAAGACTTACAACCACAATAATTGCCACAGCAAACAATAAAATTGTGGGTATAAATCCCAACCAATCCATGAAAAAAAGACTTAGAGAGCCACCGAGAAAACCACTGATTGTAAAATTGGGAGACACAATTGGGACATGACGATTAGCAAGTGTTGTAACAAACACGGCAGTAAAAAGAATAAATAAGCACCAATAGCCTGTAAAACGCCAGGTTTTTTTGTATTCCTTCCCCGCAAAAAATGTCCACCCCCAGACAAACAAAAGCAAAACAAGTCCCCAGGAAAAATAGCCTAACCCATATTTCATAAGCACATGAGAAATAAAAACGCCAGCAATTCCCATAGCATTTTCTATGAGAAAAAAGCGAGACATAGACAAAACGTCAGAGGGTGAATAGGTTGCCAGACTCATACCTACCAGAATGGCAACTACCATAAAAAGGATACCAATAACTTCTTTTTTAAGCTTTTCTTTCATAGCATGTTTAATAGGGTTTTGACGTGACAAAAGGAGTTTTTACAATTTCTCCCTTAACATTTTTATTCCGAATTCCAATCTCAATGATTGTTCCAACTTTCGCCAAATCCCGACGTATATAAGCCAGTCCGATTGGTTCATTTAAACTAGGAGAGTGAGTCCCGCTGGTTACAATTCCCACCTCTTTTCCCTCATAATACACAGGATATCCATGTCGAGGAATTCCTCGTTCCCTAAGGATAAATCCTACAATTTTTCGGGCGGGTTTTGCCTCTTTAATCTTCATGAGGGATTCTTTTCCGATAAACGAAGGTTTCTCTAATTTTGTAATCCATCCTAAACCCGCTTCAAGGGGATTCGTATTTTCGTTGATATCGTTGCCATATAGGCAATACGTCATTTCCAGTCGAAGGGTATCTCGCGCCCCAAGGCCTGCAGGTTTTATGTCATATTCTTTCCCTGCTTCCATCAAGGCATCCCAAAGGCGCTCACTTTGATCAGGATGATGATAAAATTCAAAACCTAGCTCGCCAGTATACCCTGTACGAGAAATAATCATAGGGATTTCTGCTACGCGCTCTTCACAAAAATGATAAAAATTGAGAGATTCGGGATTAAACGTAACAAGTTTTTTAAGAATCGAAAAACTTTTGGGACCTTGAAGGGCTAGTAGAGCAATCTTATCGGACACATTTTTAACAGAGACTTTTCCGTAAAGATTTTTTTTGATCCATTCAAAATCCTTTTGAATATTTCCAGCATTCACAACCATCATGTATTTATCTTTTTGGAAACGATAAATCACCAAATCATCTACAATTCCACCATAAGGATAACACATGGCCGAATATTGCGCTTGATTTTCTTTTAGGGTCGTAACATCATTGGTGGTCAAATAATTCAAAAAAGATTCTGCATCGCTCCCCTCGACATAAAATTCACCCATGTGGGAAATGTCAAAAAGTCCTGCGTTTGAACGGACTGCAAGATGCTCTTCTCGAATCGATGAATACATCACCGGCATAAGAAATCCAGCAAATTCAACCATTTTTGCATGAAGCATTTCATGCTTTGAGTAAAACGGTGTTTTTTTTAGTGTTTCACTCATGAGATGATCCTTTTTGAAGAATCGCTTGAAATCCTTGACGAATTCTATAAACACCTTCAGCAAAGGTGCTAGCATCTCCACCATAACTCAAGCGCATAAAACCCTTGGAATAGTCTCCAAAAGCTTTGCCCGGTACGACCAAGATGCCAAAATTATCCTTTAAAAAAAAGGCAATATCCATTTCATCCATCGTAAGCAAAACATCTTCAGGAATTTTTAAGAGAATATAAAAAGCACCGCCCGGTAAAACATATTCAAGATTATTTTTCTTTAATTCGTTCGTAATAATTTCTCTATTTTCAAAGACTTTTTCTTGATTATCAACAATCCATTGGTGATAATCATAGTGGGGAAATTGGCTAACTATTAGTTGGGAAATAGTGGGAGCAATCGACACCATGGCTTGATGAGCCGCAAAAATTTGTTGAATTACAGAATGACGGGTAAAGGCCCATCCTAACCGTAAACCCGGTAAGCCAAAACACTTTGTTAAAGAACTGACAAGGATTGTGCTTTCCCTAAGGGATTTCCAGTCGTGACTGATAGGGTTTTCCCGATTTCCAAAAAACCGATACACTTCATCAACCAAAAGAAAAGTTCCATATTTTTCACAGACGGCTTCAGCCTGTTGAATATCCTCTTCAGTCATCATTAAGCCAGAGGGATTTGCTGGGGTATTTAAAAGTACAAGGGCGGTTTTTTCATGAATAGATTCCTCAATACTTTCGGTAATGTTTCCTTTACAAAATGGTGGAATTGGATAAGTTCTGGTTTCCATTCCCAACATTTTACCAAGAGTTGGATAGGTTAAAAAATAGGGTGACGGAATAAGGAGTTCATTTTTTTTGCCCTCCCAATAAAGTTTTACACCACCAATTGAAGCAGCAAGACCCTCTTGGGCTCCACAAACAATACAGACATTATCGGCTGTCCCTGGGTAGTTGTTAATCGTAACAATAGCTTTTCTTGCATCTTCCGTTCCTGCCGTAGGTGAATAGGAAAAATCGTTGATAACATCATGGTTGATCAGAGAATAAAACCACTCTGGTTTATCAAAAACAGGTTCTCCAAGCGCTAAATTAATACTCCCCTTTGGAGCTCCATCAAAAATTTGGCGAATAATCGACTTCTGAACTGATGCCATAGTATCCCTTTCAACATCTGGTTAAAAGTTTATGCGTGGACCCTTTCCTAAGGTATAGATAATTGTCTTCTTAACTGTGTGAATTTTAACTCCCTTTGTAACTATCCTCTGCCAATGACACATGAATACCTGTCCTAAGTAATTTTTGCTTATTTCAATCGGGACGTAAAATATAGGGAATTTCTGGACATATTTTTGCTTAAAATTATTTTGAATTGTTTTCTCACGTCTTTGAATTACTTATCATTCTTTTAATTTGTGTTGAGGTTTAACTTTTTAACGCTATCTTTCCGGTTGTTAAAATTCAAGAAAGCCCCATGATTCTTTGAATAGGAATTCTTCCTTTTTATGGGTCTTTTTCTATGAGATTCATGATATGAAAAATTTAAAGTGGAAAGAGCCTATTCTTATCATTTCTACCATAAATCTCTTTTTTTAAAGTCCTCAAAGTGAAGTAACTGTTTATTAATATCTTTTAATGCTCCCTTGAGAACTCCCGTAATTTTAACAGAGATTGTCTCGCCGGGTGAAGTTTTTTCCAGTTTGGTGATTAATTCCTTAAACTCCTGTAATTGATCATCATCCAATTCTATGGTAAGTTTATTAAGCATTTTCAGACTCCCTTTTTAAATACATGCGATACGTATAAGCATCCAATTTTTCAATGACAATAATATCCCCTGGTTTTACATTTTTTTCAGTCATATAGCGGGTTGTTCCTTTTGTATAGCTCCGATTCCGAAGCACATACCGTTTATCTACAATATCTGTTTCGATCGAAAAACCAGCATCTGTCTCAATGGTAATCGTCTTTACTTTATAACTTAAATTCACATTGTCCGCAGGATTCATGGCACCAATAACATCATAAGGAAAAAAATTAATATGCTCTGCAACGGAAAATTGGCGCTGCATAAAGTATAAGTTTTGCCGGGTAATTTCTATTTCAATAGTATCTTTGAGTTTTATCCCCGACCAGCTTTGATCGTCAAATTGTATCATATATTTTTTCTATATTTATTGTTCTAACTTACAATATCTATTTTTCTACCACATAAACAAACGTCTCTTTGTTCAATGTGCACATGATAATCATGTCGACGGACAATTCGGGCACCACATGCGGGGCAATAGGTGGAATTATCAACGCCGGCGATATTGCCAATGTACACATAGCTTAATCCAACCTCTTTGGCAAGTTCACGGACTTTCACGAGTGTTTCATGGCTAGTAGGCATATGGTATTGGCGTTTATAGGAAGGATAAAAAGCCGATAAGTGAAGCGGTATGAAGGGGCTCGTATTTTCCACTATCCATTGGAATTCCTGTCGAAGTTCTTCCTCAGAATCATTTAATCCCGGAATAATTAACGTTGTGATTTCAAGGTGTTTTTTCAATTCATAGAGCGTTTTAATGGTCTTAAGAATTTCGTGAAATGAGGCTTTGGAATATTTTTTATAAAAGGTTTCTGAAAAGGCTTTTAAATCGATATTAAAAGCATGAACATTTTCATAAACTTCTTGAATGATATTGTTTGAAATATATCCATTAGTTACTGACAATGTTTTTATTCCGTGTTTAACAGCAATTTCAGCAATATCTCGCATATATTCTGCATACACTGTGGGTTCATTATAGGTAAAAGCAAGAAGCTGAAGGTTAGCAGATAGGGTTAAATCCACAATTTCCTGAGGGGTATAGATATTTGATGACAGTGTTTTATCGTACCCCATCTGGGATATCGTCCAGTTCTGACAAAAATCACAGGCAAGATTGCAGCCCATAGTCCCTATACTATACACCGATTCACCAGGATAAAAGTGATATAACGGTTTCTTTTCAACGGGATCTATATGCAAGGCCACAGGTCGACCATAGGCTGTTGAATAAAGCGTTCCAGAGATGTTCTGGCGAACTTTACAAATTCCATAGTGATCTGGAGCAATCCGACACGTGTGGGGACATAAATGACACTGAACAAATCCTGGTTTATCCTCAATAGAATCCCACCAATCTGCACGGTGTAAAATATTTGTTGTATACATAAATCTTTATCGTTTCTGTCTTATATTGTTATCATGTAAGACTCTTTTTTGACTCATCTCAAAGTATCTGCGTTTCTTTCTATCATATCGTTGATCATATCCTTGAAGATTAATCTACCCACAATAGGTTAATTCTTCATTATGCTTTGAAGCTTTCCTTCCGAGCATTACCCTTTTATCTAATTAGTAAGATAGTTTTTGTTCCCCAACATAAAAATTTATCATTTAATTTTATTAAAATCAAGGTTCAATCAATTTTTCTACGAGTTGTTCAACAAGGGTATCCAACACTGTCCACCCTTCAAGTGTTGCTTTTAAAAATCCCCTATCTATCTTCAAAAGCACTTTTCCTGCATCATGATTTAAGGCATAAACTGTTTTTAAAAAATTCTCTTTCGTCTTTTTCTTGGATATAGCATTCACATTGAATCCCTCTTGTGTTCTGAGTCCAAGCATAAGCCGTTCATCCATGGTTTGTTCATCAGTAATTATTTCGAACTCAGGTTCGCTATTTTTTTGCAAGTATGTTTCTAAAGATGTGGGATTCCAAAAACGAATGTTTCCCCACTTAGAATGGGCAGAAGGACCAAATCCAAGATAGTTGGTATTATTCCAGTATTTGGAATTGTGTCGACTACGGTATCCGGAAAGGGAATAATTGGATACCTCATAATGTTCATATCCTCTTTCGATTAAAAATTCATGGACAAATAGCCACAATTCTTTAACCCTTTCCTCATCCGGTTGCGAAATAATCCCTTGTTGAAACCATGAATAAAGAGGAGTTCCTTCCTCTGCTGTTAACAAATAAACAGAAAGATGCTCAGGATGAATAGTGTCAATATATTCGAGACTCCTTTGAAGGTCATCTTTTGTCTGCTCTGGTAATCCCATGATGATATCACACGATAATGAAAAAGTTTTAAAAGATTGAATATACTGAATCGCCTGTAAATTTTTTTCTTTTGTGTGAATTCTACCGAGAAAAGCAAGTTCTTTATCCAAGAAAGACTGCGTTCCCAAAGAAAGGCGATGAATACCTCTTTTCCGATACACATCAAGATCTTTTTTTGTTACACACTCTGGATTAAGTTCAAGGGTAATTTCTGTCTCGTGACTGAATGTTAATACTTTGTAAAGAGTTGAAAGTATCTCTACGATTGCATCACTTTCAAGAGAATTTGGTGTTCCACCCCCTATGTAAACCGTATCAAATTCTACTTTTTTATAGGAAGGCGCTTTTTGTAGGATTTCATCACAGAGTGTTTGGACAAACAGCCGATGAGTATTGCGATCCGCAATAACACTATAAAAGTTACAATAAGGACACTTTTTTAAACAAAATGGAATGTGAATATAAATGCCAGGTTTTTCCATATTTCTCAGTTAGGATACCGTATGAAAAAGTCGATTCCAGCGGACTTTTTTATAAAACTGGGACCATGGGACTGTTTTATCCCAAGAAAAATAGAGAATTAGAGGTTTCCCCATGACATATTTATAAGGAACTAGTCCCCAGTATCGGCTATCAAAGCTGTTATCCCGGTTATCCCCCATCATAAAGTAATAGTTTTGCTTAACTTTATATTTAGGAACCCCTTGTTCGTAGTAAATTCCGAAGTTATCTTCTTTACTATGGCCGTCTAAAATCATAATATGGTGAATAAATTCTACCTCTTTGGGTGAAAGTCCTGATAGAATAAGAACGTCGTTTTCTTTAGGGACATAAATGGGATTGTACTGATCTCTATTTCCATTGCCTGATGGAAAAATCTGAGGTTCTTGATAGGTTGCAGGAAAGATATTAGAATAATTGATGATGGCCGTTTGGGGGTCTTCAAAACGCACACCATTCACATAGACCTTTTTATTAAGAATTTCCACCGTATCTCCAGGAGCGCCAAGGCATCGTTTGACATAATTCGTTCTTGGATCGAGGGGAAATTTAAAAATAACTATGTCCCCTACTTTGGGTAATGTTAAGGGAGGAAAGCGATAATAGGGAATATCAAAACCAATCCGTGTAAAGGGAATTCCAATCCAATCAGGGGTTCTTGCTCCGTAGCTAAATTTATTCCCAAGAAGAAAATCCCCCACATTAATGGTTTTTTCCATCGAGCCTGTAGGAATTTGGTATGCCTCGATAATACCTGCACGAATAAAAAAGACTGCGAGAATAACGATAGCCCACGACTTAATTTCATAAAGTACATGTTCTTTTCGGGATGCAAAGACCTTCTTATTCTTTTTTTTCTTTTCTTTGTGTTTTTGTCGCCATTCTTTATATGTCATCCGCATTTATCTCACTTTCTCCACCGTAAATAACGTCAGAATAATGTTTTATGATGGGTTTTCGCCAAGATTGTGCTTTTACTGTAATCACATCAAGGCGAACCTGATATTCTCTATACCCTAATTTATAGAAATATAAACCCGATAACTTGACCATTTTTTTTATTTTTTGTTCTGTTATCCATTCTTCAGGTTGCCAACGATCATTGGGTCCGCTGGTTTTTACTTCAACAAGAACAAACTGTTCCTCCTTTTTCATAACTAGATCGATTTCTCCATCCTTTTGAATCCGTACATTTCTTTCAATAAAAGTATAACCATGTTTTAGCATAACATATAAAGCCCAGCTTTCTCCCCACTGTCCTAAAATTTTTCGATTGGGATACGAAGGAAAGATGAAAGATTTTAACGGTTCAAAACTTAGGCGATGTTCTGGAGAAGGAAGATTTTCACGGAGAAGTTTTATGTGTGTGGCTGTTCCATATCCTTTATGCTTTTCAAGCTCATAAAAAGGATACCGCTTTGCACATGCTTTCACGTAATGATCCCGCTCTGTTTTTGCTAAAATCGATGCCGCTGCAATTGAAAAGGATTGACGATCACCGCCCTTTATCGCAAGACTTGCTTGTAATCCTAAGGGAATATGATTCCCGTCGATAAGGACTTTGTCCGGCTTTATCGATAAACCCTCCACTGCTTTTTTCATTCCTTCCAGTGTTGCTTGAAGGATATTTTTTTTATCAATTTCTGTGTGGGGAACAAGAACAACCGACCATGATAAGGCATGATGAATAATCCACTCCCTTGCATATTCCCGTTGTTTTTCCGATAAATTTTTTGAATCCCGAATGAGAGGATCGGGAATAAGATGAAAGGGAAAAATGACAGCAGCTACAGCCACAGGGCCAAAAATTGGGCCACGCCCCGCTTCATCCACCCCAGCAATAAGATCCGTTGATTTTCCACGTATGTTTTGATCAAATAACCACAAAGAAGTATCTATCACCATATTTTTATGTCATCCTCCATATTTAATGCTTTCATAGTTTTTCTTAATTCCTGTTGGGATTTTTGTTGATGGAGTACGAGGAATTTATCGGTTCCTGTCCATCTTTTACTATATTTTTTTCTAGCTATCACTATTTCCGGTTCTTCCATGCTATCAGCATATTCCATGATTCCAAGTGTCATGGTTTCTTTTGGTTTTAGCAGGATATTTACTTTCTCCTTCTCAGGATATAACGCTACGTGCGTCCCATGCCAGGTAAAGACTGTATCTTTCTGAAGATGAATATCTGAGATGTCTTTCCAAACTTCCGGCGTTATTACAGTTACTCCTTTGTATTTTCTTTTTAGACGTAAAATATTTTCAGGATCGGCGTTATTGATATGAGTAATAAGAAGCATGTCTGGCGAGATTCCTAAGCGTCTGAATTTTTTTAAAAGCGTTGATTCAAACGATGTTTGCTTTGTGCCATTCATCATCAGGATCTTTTTCCCTTGGCGGATAAGAAGCGAATTATCCTCCTCAGATAAAAGGATAATATCGTTTATGAAATGGGGAAAAAGCAAAACACTCCCAAAAAGTAAGGCATAGATCCATCCTTTATAAACCTTCTTTTCAGGAATGTTATAAAAAATAAGTGTTCCAATCAGCCATGCTGTAAGAATTAAGGGCACATTTTTCACAGAATACACCAACGTTTCTGCATAGGGTGCAACACGATTAAGAATGGTGAAAAAAAGCGATGAAACGAGGAAAAAAAGTGACGCAAGAAGGACATTTACAAAGGGAATACCATAAAAGAATACCTTTCCCATAATAAGTGCTAACATAATAAAAACGAGTGGAATCATTATGATATTCAAAAAAATTGCACCCGTTGAAACCGTACCAAAGACTGAAACACATGCTGGCATAATTCCCCATGTGGCTGCTGCTGAAACAAGTAGAGTATTTAGAAAATAACGAGGAATAACTGGGACCTTCTTTATTTTCTTTTCACCTTTAGGATAAAAAATGAGAATGCCAATTACTGCCAAATAGGAAAACCAAAATCCAACCTGAGTCACTTGAGAAATATCCACCAAAAGCATGATATATGCACTCAAAAATACACCATGCAAAACATGGATTTTTCGATTCATCACAGTCGCCAAACTAAAAAGCAATATCATTAAAACTGTTCGAAAAACCGAGGATGAAAAAGGCGTTAATAACGCATAAAAAAAGGCAAAGAGAGGAATTAATCCTGTGCGGAAGCGCGATGAAATTCCCAACCTCTTCAAAACACCCGTTATAATCATCACAATAAATCCCACATGAAGTCCTGAAACAGCAAAAAGATGACTAATTCCAATACTGTTTATTTTTTCTTTAATAGGTTCAGGAATCATGTGCTTTTCACCTAGAAAAAGTCCCATTGCTATAAACGAAGACCGTAAGTCGCTGTCTATGAGAATGATATCCCTTATCACCTCACGAACTTTTTCTAGGATATTTTCAAGAACAAATGAAGGAGATTTTTTCTTAAGTACAATATATGATGAAGAAGTTGTTCCTATTGATATTCGTTGCGAAAACCAATTTGTTTGAAGGGTTATACGAGGATGACTGATGGTCCATTGGCTTCCAGCTGTAAATTTTTGTGCCTCTTCGCATGTATCCTGGAGATGAAAGTAAAGTGTTGCTGGATAGGCTGTCTTTTCAACATCGATACTTCCATCCCACCAAACCCGCTTTTTCCAGTCTGTGTGTTTTTTTAAAAGCTTTACGGTGAGCGAATCAGCCGTCTTTAAAGTCTCACAGGCCTCTGGATTTAAGGGTTTTGTTGTAAAAAAAACAAGAATTCCCAAAACACCCAAAAGAGCAATGGTTCCTTTAAAAAAGAAAAACCGTGTTAAAACAATAAGGATTATCGAGATAAGGATAAAAAGTGGGAGAGAAAAAACACGAGAAAAAAGAATAAGGATTACGGTCAAACAAACGAGCCGTAACGGTGGAACCGGGCTAAATACACCGGAAAAAAGGGAATAATTCTTAATCGTCGTCCATATATTTATTGACAATTGGCATTTTACGTCCCATCCCAAAGGCCTTTTCAGTAACTCGGAGCCCCGGAGGTGTTTGCCGGCGTTTGTATTCTGCCTGAAAAATGAGTTTTTTTATATGACACACAAGCTCTCGATCATATCCTTCTTCCACAAGGTCTTCCAGCGATTTTTCCTGATTCAAAAGAGCTTCAACGAGTGGACTCACAATAGCATAGTCAAACGGGTCCGTTTGACCTTCCCGAAGTTCTGCAGAAGGAATTTTCGTTAAAATATTTTCAGGAATTCTGTCATAGCCAGCTTGTTGATTCACAAAATATGATAAGCGATACACATCTTCTTTATTTAAATCGCTGATAACAGCCAATGAACCCGCCATATCGCCATAGAGAGTTGAATATCCTAGAGCTAATTCCGTTTTATTTCCTGTTGTCAAGACAAGTCGATGAAATTTATTTGCCAGAGCCATAAGAAGAATGCCTCGGCTTCGTGCTTGAATATTTTCTTCTGCTAAGCCAAACGGCGTTCCCTCAAAGGGTTTTTTTAAGGTTTCAAGAACGATTTCATATATTTTTTGTATGGAATACATGTCATAGTGAATTCCTAAATTTTTAGCCAGTGCTATGGCATCTTTTACTGAGTGGTCTGAACTGAATTGGGAGGGCATGATAATTCCCCATACATGATCGGACCCTAAGGCTTCTGAAGCAATCACAGCGACAAGGGAGGAATCAATCCCTCCGCTAAGACCTAAGAGAGCATCTGTAAACCCTGTTTTTCGAAAATAATCCCGTACCCCCGTTTTTAATGCCTTAAATAGCTCTTCATCAGGATGAAACATGGGTTCACCAAGGGTATCTTGAGCTGAAAAGGTATCATCCAATTCAACATAAGAGAGTGTTTCATCAAAAGAACCGTTATGAGCAAGCCATTGCCCGTGAGAATCCACCATAAAACTATTCCCGTCAAATATAAGTTCATCCTGACCTCCACAACAATTCACATAACAAAAGGGAATATGGTATGTTTGTATCTTCTTGAGGATTTGTTTTTTTCGGGTTTCAACCTTTTTATAACTATAGGGTGAGGCACTACAATTTATAATTATATCAGCTCCCTGTCGAACAAGCTCCTGAGTTACTTTGATGGAATATGCCTCATCCCACAAATCTTCACAAATTTCAATGCCTAAGGATACTGATTTACCCTTGATGTTGCAGATAACAGGATGAATGGATGGATTGGATTGAAAATAGCGTTTCTCATCAAAAACATCATAGGTAGGAAGCAAGGTTTTATAAATCGTATCAACAATTTTTCCCTGACAAATTACAGCTATTGCATTGTAATACGTGTCTTTTGTGGGGTTATCTATAAATCCTACTAAAGATACTATATCCAGTGTTTGTGTTTCTCTTGCAATTTTTTCGCAGAATGTGCGATTTTTAGTTACAAAATTAGGTTCAAAGATCAAATCTTGGGGTGGATATCCTGTAATGGATAGTTCAGGAAACACTACAAGATCTGCTCCATTTTTCTGGGCCTCTTGAATAAAGGAAAGAATTTTTTCTGTATTTTCTTTCAGGGCACCAACGGTTGGGTTCATTTGTATCAAAGCAATTTTCATAGATTCTCCTTTTACCGAATATCAAAACGAGAATATCTTTCATCCGTTTCTATCGTTTCTTTTGTCATATTTCTGATAAGAGCATAGGTAGGACCTTCAGCAAGTCGTTTTTCAAAGAGTTCGAGCATTTCTTTTGTCCCTTGGGCAACCACCAAAACAGAGCCGTCTGGTTGGTTTTTGACATATCCTTTGATGTTATAATAAGAAGCAAGATTATGAGTAAACCAACGAAATCCAACACCTTGTACACGACCCGTAAGAACATATTCTCGTGTAATTAGAGGTTTTTTTTGATCCATAAAAAAGCCTCCCTGGCAGTTTGACAGACATGAACACCTTCAATATTCCACGAGTAGACACTGGCAACGGGTTTTTGAAAATTCAAGGTATGGGCAATTTCAGAAAGCGTCCCATATTTTCCGCCAAAAGCACAAGCAGCATCACAGGCGAGGGCTAAAATCTCATTGCGTGCATATCCAAGTCCTGTTGCAATGGAAATAGTAACATATTCATTAGCAGATGCCTTATCAGATTCAGGAAGAAGTCCAATGGAAAGTCCGCCTTTTTCAGCAACGCCTCGGCAGACCGCTTCCATAACACCGCTTTTACCACCACACAGGATAATCCATCCTGCTTCAGCAGAAAATTGTCCAAATAATTCCGCCTCTTTCAACGTTTTTTCATCTGCTTCCCGTCCCCCAAAGACTGCAATAAGTGGTTTACGTGTTATCATAGAAAAATTTAAACAAAAAATGCTAAAAATAAAAGATAATAAAATGATTTATATATAACATCCCTTGGAAGTTAGTCTCTTTACTCTGAGTATCTTTTTTAGAAAATCGTTTTATCCTGTCACACTTTTGAGGGCATAGTGGGAATATCTCTTAGGAAGTACAGGAAATGTCAGGCCGTTAGGGATTCAAGCGGACCATAGTTCGTGGCCAGGGAATACATTCGCGGATATGGTGCACACCACAAATCCATTGAAGTGTTCGCTCAAGGCCGAGGCCAAAACCGGCATGTGGCACTGAGCCATAGCGACGGATATCAAGAAACCAATTGAATACTTCTTCGGGAAGGTTTTCTTTTTTAAGCCGTGCAAGAAGCTTATTGATATCTTCTTCACGTTGACTCCCTCCGATAATTTCGCCATATCCTTCGGGTGCAATCATATCGACTCCCAATACATAGCGTTCATCCTCAGGATCTCGTTTCATATAAAACGCTTTGGCTTCTGCCGGCCATTTCCAAATCATGATAGGTTTATCAAAATCTTCAGAAATCGCCGTTTCATGAGGTGCCCCAAAATCCTCGCCCCATGTAAAATTAAAACCTTTTTTCTTCAAAATTTCCACCGCTTCATCATACGTAATTCTGGGAAAAGGGGGAACAATTGCTTCTAAGCGATTGAAATCGCGTTTCAGAAACGTCAATTGATTCTGACATTTTTTCAGCACTCGTTGAACTAAATAGCTCACAAATTCTTCAGCCAAATCCATCGTGTCAAAAATGTCGTAAAAAGCCATTTCTGGTTCAATCATCCAAAATTCAGTTAAATGGCGGCGTGTTTTGGACTTTTCTGCCCGAAAACAGGGACCAAAGCAATAGGTTTTATGAAAAGCCATGATGGCTGCTTCACTATAAAGCTGCCCCGATTGCGTTAAATACGCTTTCCGACCAAAATAATCCGTTTCAAACAGTGTTGTAGTCCCTTCAGCAGCATTGGGAGTAAACATGGGGGAATCCACAAGAACAAAATCCCGTTCATCAAAAAAATCCCTACACGCTTTTTCAACTTCCGACCGAATGGTAAGGATTGCATGGGGTTTATGGCTACGAAGCCAAAGGTGACGATTATCTAAAAGAAATTCTATCCCATGCTCTTTTAAAGCAATGGGATAAGATTCTGCAATTTGAAATATTTTGATATCTTTCACCAATATTTCGTAGCCAAAAGCTTGCCGAGGTGCCGATTTTACGACACCACGAATTTCGATGGAAGACTCTTGGGTTAAAGTATTTTTCATTTCAAAAACATCTTCTGAAACTTCATTTCTCACAATAACGCACTGAATCCAATTCGTTCCATCTCTAAAAATTAAAAACCAAATTTTTCCACTTTTACGAATATTGTAGACCCATCCTCGCAAGGTAATTTCTTTTTCTACATATTGCGGGACATCTTTAACAAGAACATGATCCGTCATGCATATACTCCATGTTATCATTGATTCTCAAAACAACGTGCAAATATATGAAATTAATTGATAAAGGATGATTGATAATTTCGACGATGGGTTAAGAAATCGCTTATCAAGGGATCTCTTATATCTTTCATCGCTTGTCTGCCTGCCAGAGATTCTTTTCTCTCATCGTTTTTTGAATATCCATAACGATCTCTGGAGTCCTTTTTCCCCAAACAGGAGCTATAAGATATTGACGAGGAGCTTCAGCAAAAAGGCGTTGAAAAATGATATCCGGCTTAATACGGGCAATAAATTCAGTGATAATATCAAGGTATTCCTCATATAAAAAGAGGTGAAAAGGATTTTTTTGATAGATTTTTCCCAGGGGAGACTCTTTAAGAACTTGTAAATGGTGGAGCTTGAGAAACTGAAGATTCCAGCGATTAATTTCCCGTGTCATGGCAAGCATCTCTTCCCGCGTTTCTGTGGGTGATCCCAAAATAAGATGGGCAGTTACATCAAAGGAATATTTTTCAAGAAGCGATAAAGCCTGGTAGGTATCTTTCATGGAATGACACCGATTCATCCATGTGAGGGTTTTTTCATAGATAGACTCGATTCCAATTTCAAGATTTACAGGAATATTCTTACTAAGATCCTGTAAAAATGCAAGGACATCCATGTCAAGGCAATCGGGGCGCGTGGAGACGGAAATGCCGATGATCTCTTTGTTTTCCAAGGCCTGTTGGATTTTCTTTTCCAACACAGCCACAGGTCCATAGGTATTTGTGTAACTTTGAAAATAAAGGATGAATTTTTCTGCCTTAAACCGTTTTTTGAGATAGGCGATACCGTTTTTTATTTGATCATCCAAAGTACCGGATAAAACATACGGGGGCATAAATGCCAGATTATTACAGTAAATGCACCCCCCTTTTCCTTTTGAACCATCGCGATTAGGACACGTAAATCCTGTTTCAATTGACAGCCGCTGGACACGAGTGTGAAACATATCGTCAAGAAAAAATTTATAGTGATTATACCGAAAACCATGCCGGGCATAAGGAAGTACTTCATGTATCATGAATATCATAATAAGCTAAAATTCTCTTTGTATCAATCGTAAAAGTGGGAATTATGTTGCAAAATTCCGATAGAATTCCAAATAATTATTTATAATAAGTTTCCGGCCATCCCGCGTGATGAGTCCTTTATTTTCGAGCATTTTTAGCATTCGTGAAACTGTTTCACGAGATGTACCTGCCATATTTGCAATATCTTGTTGAAGAGGAATTTCCTCAATAGTTACCGATCCTTTAAAATGAACCCCCAAATCTTCTGCAAGGCGGATAAGCGTATTGGCGACCCGATGTTCGGCATCGCTTAAGGAGAGACTTTCTATTTGCTGGTCACTCCGACGAAGGCGGCGGGCAAGTTCCTCAAGTAAATGAATAGAAATTTTGGGGTATTTTTCCAACATATCAAGAAAATCAGAGCGTTTCAGCATAAACACTTCTGACGGTTCAAGGGCAACCACATTGGCAGACCGGGATTCTCCATCCAGGATAGACATTTCCCCGAAGAATTCTCCATCAGAGAGAATACTCAAAATCACTTCTTTGCCATCCTCATTGATCCGACTAATTTTTACAGAACCTTTACTAATGATAAAAAGAGTATCCCCAAGATCCTCTTCCAAAAGAATCACTTTATTTTTTTCGTATGTTTTTACATGGATTAATTGGGCAATATGGGCAAGTTCATCGTCAGAAAGATCTTCAAAAAGGGGAATTTGGCGTAGTAATGAAATATCCATTTATTTTTCCTCCGATGTATTTGTTTTTTTAGGGGCAAAACGATCCAGTAAATCGGGTACCAAATCCAAAATTTTACTCACTTCATGGTCTTTTTCAGAAAGCATCATGAGCTTTGCATGCCCCTCGTGAACAGCAATTACAGCAATGGGATTTATTATCATCCCTCCACCAAATCCCTCAGAGATAGAGGAATCATTACTGCTACTTTTTTTATTGTTGTGATCCCCACTCCCAAACCCAACCGATATTTTTGATATGGGAATTAAGGTCACATCCTCAACATAAATAGGGTCTCCCACAACTGTTTTTGTATTTAAAAACTCGTGGGCTTTATCAAGAAGCTTTTCCAGAGTTTGATTCATGGCTTATCCTTTATCATCATAATGCTGATACTCTTTTCGATATCTTCGCCAAATAATAAATAATCTAAGAACAATACCATACAAATTCATGGTAAAATATGCTTTGATAATAAAATCTAACCTCTTTTTGTCATAAAAAAAGGATGTTTCTACCAAAGAAAAAATAGGAATCTCATCAAGAAAGGGCTTCATGGCTTCTACCATTCCCTGACAATAGCCCGTGATGGCTGGATCCGGATGACCATACATAAGATGGATGTGATTAATGTGGATATGAAAATAATGTCTTATTTTTTTTATTTCAGGCAATACCGTATCTTTGATAAAAGGTTTATAAAAAATAATTTTTTCTATAATCTGTTTCCCTTTAGAAGGTTGTTTCTTTTCATCCGGTATGGTTTTTGTTTTTAGAAGCTCTTTATCTTGGAAGAATTCTTTTTCCCCTCCCCTCTGCCCTTCTTTTGACTTTTTTGTCACACTCTCTTTTTTTGGGGGATTTTTTTTGAGGGGGATTTTTAGAGGGATACCAAAGAGAATGAGCGAGACACTGAATGTATTCTGGCAATAAAGGAATCGAATCCTCATAATCCAGGGAAGCCAATAGGCTGAACTTTTTACCTGAATTGCCTTATTCCGCTTTATTCCGTGGACTTTTATATGAAAAGGAATAAAAAGAATGCCAATAAAAACCAAGAGGATACATATTAAAATTCCAATAATACATTTAAGCACAATGACCATAATTCCTATCACGCTATGGTTTGAAACGCTTGAAAACTTTCAAATAATATTTATACAATTTTATTGACATTAGATGGAAATAAAAATAAATTTTTAGCCTGTAAAAGAAAAGGAGGAACATGGCATATTCATTATCGACAAAGAAGAGAATTCGTCAGGCAGAAAAACGTAGACTTCGTAATCGACATTATAAATCAAGGGTAAAGACTGAAGTTAAAAAATTTATGGCTTTGGAGTCCCGCGAGGATGCTGAAAAAAAGCTTCCAAGCGTCTATTCTCTTGTAGATAAAGTAGCCCAGAAGGGAATTATCCACAAAAATCGGGCTGCAGATATTAAATCCCGTTTAGCCAGTCATTTACATTCTATTCAATAAATCTCTTAAAAACATATTTTTCAAAGAAGGGCCTCTATAAGGCCTTTTTATTTGTTACCTATTTACTGTCTGGCCAGGTGAGATAGATAGCCACTTTTGATAATAGCCAAAGAGTGTTGAATATCTTTATACATGATGCGATCTTTATCGAGGTGAGGAACGTGTTGACGTAACCGTCCATGAATTTTTTCCAGGAATGGACTTGTTTTTAGGGGTCTATGAAAATCAATGCCTTCGGCAGCCACGAGGTATTCAATAGCTAAAACTGTTTCGGTATTTTCAATAATTTCCAGAAGTTTACGGGCTGCTCGATGTCCCATACTCACGTGATCCTCCTGATTAGTAGAAGTAGGAATGCTATCGATTGAGGCAGGTGTTGCGAGTCCTTTATTTTCTGAGACCAAGGCTGCTGCGGTGACATGGGCTATCATAAATCCGCTATTCACACCGCTTTCATTGACTAAAAAATCTGGAAGGCGAGACATGCGGGAATCTACCAATTCAGAAATTCGTCGTTCGGCAATATTGGCAAGTTCACTCACAGCCATAGCTAAGTAATCCAAGGCAAGAGCTAGGGATTCACCGTGAAAGTTTCCACCGCTGATTACCAGCTTTTCTTCTTTAAAAATGAGGGGATTATCGGAAACGCCATTTACTTCTCTAAGAACAATCTGTTTTACATGATCAAAAGCTTCCCAAACAGCGCCGCACACTTGCGCATAGCAGCGAAAGCAGTAGGGATCCTGGACTTTATCACAATGCTCATGAGAGCGATTAATTTCACTTTTTTGAAGATAAAAGCGGATTCTTTCGGCGCATGCTACATTAAAAGGCGAGCCTTTTACTTCATGGATGGTTTTATGAAAAGGAGCAAGAGAAGCTTTCATGGCATCGAGAGAAAGGGAAAAAATCAGTTCACTTGAATATAAAATATTCTCTGTGCGAATCAAGGCCATAATACCATGTGCTGCCATGGATTGAGTACCATTAATAAGGGCAAGTCCTTCTTTTTCTTTAAGGATAAGGGGCTTTCGACTTAGGGTTTTCAGGATATTAGCAGCGTCTTCCTCCCTCCCCTTATATCGTACCTTATCTTCTCCGAGAAGGGAAAGTGCCATGTGGGCTAAGGGGGCTAAATCACCAGAAGCACCCACGCTCCCTTTAGAAGGAATGCAGGGAAGAATATCCTGATTTAAAAAGAACACAAGCTGATCAACAACATCTGGACGAACCCCAGAGTATCCCTGAATTAAACTTTGAATTTTTATAAACATTATTAGGCGAACAATGTCATCTTCTACAAGAGGACCTACCCCAGCAGCATGGCTTCGTATCAGATTCACCTGCAGTTCATCCAATTTATCATCAGAGATACGTACTTGGGCAAAATGGCCAAACCCTGTATTTACCCCATACATCACCTTCCCCTTTTGTATTTCCTCTTCAAGAAAAGCTCGCCCCTCTTCAAGCCGTGTGATAGCCGCAGAATCAATA
>JAQUPD010000002.1:109184-135169 GCA_028716785.1 Fidelibacterota bacterium | reverse complement strand
TCCAAGAGGTCCATTATATTGCTGGGAAAGGATCAATACTTGCTAAAATTCGTACAGCAGGTACCCTTGATTTAGAACAACGACTAGATCAGATTAATCAAATAAAAAATGTAAGTTTTACAGAAACAACAATTGTATTGAAAACAGATTTGGAAAGCATGTCCTTACCCATAAAAAGCCAGGGACAAAAGAAAAAATGAATTTTTGTAAAGAACAAACGAATCTTTTTACTTCTAAGATAAAAAAACTGAAAGAATGAGGAGCTTCACAAAACAGTTGGTATTGATAAAATAGATAAACTCGGGAGGTTATGTATGGTAAAACGATGGCTATGGCTGTCCATGATGTTACTTATTCCCAACATCATTTTTGCTGCGATGGGTAAGATTATGGGAACAGTCACAGATGCTGAAACGGGGGTCCCTCTACCTGGAGTAAACATTGTCATTGAAGGAACGACAATGGGTGCTGCTACCAATGAGGATGGCTCTTATGTCATTTTGGATGTTCCTCCTGGCATTTATTCATTACAAGTAACATATATCGGTTATGCTAGGATAACAATGACCAATGTTCGGGTCACTGCTGATCTCACGACTCAGGCAGACTTTGAAATGAAAAGAGAAGCAATTCGGGGTGAAACAGTGACGGTTGTTGCAGAACGTCCAATTATTGAAAAATCGGCAACAAATGAAGTCCGGGTTGTACGATCTGAAGATATTCTTAATCTCCCTGTCCGGACCTTCACGGGCATCGTGTCGACACAGACAGGTGTTGTTAGTGTGGGAGAAGATATCCATGTTCGTGGAGGCCGTGTTGGTGAAGTTGGTTTCTATGTGGATGGTGTTTACGTGAACAATCCCTATAACTTAAGTAGGGCAGGAGAGATACCTGCTACTGCTCTTGAAGAGATATCCTATCAGGCAGGAGGGTTTAATGCTGAATATGGAAGCGCTGCTGCGGGAATTGTGAACACAACAACCAAAAGCGGTGGCGAAAATTGGGATTTTCAAGCAGAATATATAACTGATGGATTCTTAAATGGATGGGGAGATATTTTTGATCAGGGAGATGGGGTTTTAAATACTTATTCCTATGGCTATAATCAATTGAATGCATCAATTGGTGGACCCCTAACCAATCGTGTCCGCCTTTTTTTGAATGCTGAAAAATTGGATATGGGTGCCCGCCGTCCTGCTGCTGGAAAACATGGGGTTCCCGTCTTTGACGAAGAAGGAAATGTCGTTGATATTAAAATGGAACGTGGACCGATTAAAGACAATGAAGAAAATAGTTATAGCGCTGTAGGAAATCTCCTTTTTGATTTAAAACCATTTAGAATTCGGGTCGGCGGCTCCTATTACAATACAAAATATAGACTCTATTCCCATCAGTATTCTCTTTTAAATAGCAGTCATCAACCCACAGAAGAAGAAGAAACATTGACAGGATATGCTCGACTTTCAGGCGCTCTTGGTCCTAATACAGTGCTTAACATACAAGCAAGTTATTTTAACGACAAAGTTATCCGCTATGATTCTGTCCTTGGCGAAGACTATCGCTATTATGGTCTCCGTTATATGCCCACTAATGGCATATGTGATACTCTTGAAACTCTCTATGTTTATGATGACGAGGGGAACCTTATTAATACCGTTTATCATGATACTATTATCTGGACCGATACCTCATGGGTCCACCCGGCTGCTGACATTATGACCGCAAATGGGACCAATCCACCTGCAGATTATAATTTAATGGCTTTTTATCCCGAAGGAAGTTGGTATGATGCTTACTTGAGGACATATTCTTATTATTATATGTTTACAGGGAATATTATGCATCAAACCGGAAATCATGAATTGAAAACGGGGTTTGAATATCGGATGAATAATATTCGCCGGTATACTATTATTGCCCCAGGTAGATTGGCTTCTTCCTTAATGAAATACGATCCTTTGCTCGGTGATGATGGTTATTATAATTATAGTTGGGATCAATTGACTGATGCGGATTATCGGTCTGCCTATGCCGATAATATGGGCTGGGATGTTTCAGGATTCAACGATTTACCCGATGATCATCGGGATGGTGCCCGTGAACCTGTCATTGCCTCAGCCTATGTTCAGGATAAAATTGAATTAAGTGATATGATTCTCAATGCGGGTATTCGTTATGATTATTACTATTCTGGCCATAAAACATTCTTTGATCCTGAATATATTGTGATTGATGAAACGGGTGATATTGCAGAGCGCGTATACGCGTCCCTTAATGATGAAGGAGAAATAGTTTACCAATCTTTTGTACCAACAGAGTATGATTCTGTTGGTCTCGCTCAATTAAAAGATCCCAAAGGTATGAATTATTTTAGTCCACGCCTTGGGTTTGCTTTCCCGGTGACAGATAAAACAGTTTTTCATGCTCAATATGGAAAATTTATCCAACCTCCAAATCTTCAGGATGTTTTTATTAGTTACGCTCGTTTTGCTTCAAATCTTTCTCAAGGAAATTTTACTGAATCAGGGAATCCAGAACTCAAACCTATTGAAGTTACATCCTATGAAATTGGTTTTAAGCAAATTGTAGGTGGTAATGCTTCTTTTGATATAACGATGTTTTATAAACAATTGGATAAATATGTTCAAGAGCGAAATATTTATGCAATTCCTACTGGTTATGCAACATTTGTCAATGGGGATTATGGTACAGTAAAAGGATTTTCACTGGCATACAATCTTCGCAGGACGCAAAATCTGCGTATGACATTGAATTATACCCTTCAGTGGGCTGCTGGAACAGGTTCAACATCGGATGGACAGTACAAAATCGTTTGGCAAGGGGGTAATTTCCCAACCTATGTGGCTCCCCTCGATTTTGATCAACGACACACGGCTTCTTTAAATGTTGATTATCGTACGGGGAACAAAGGGTTCATCAAAAATTTTGGAGTGAATGCTCTGATTAATTTTGGAAGTGGTCGCCGTTATACACCAACTGTAATTGTCTCGGAAGTCTTTCCACCAACATCCAATACCCCTGTTGCTGCTATTAATTCGGGAACCATGCCCTGGACATTCCAAACAGATTTATCCATTGATAAGAGTTTCTTTGTAGGTGGAAAAACACAATTTACTACCTATTTGTCCATTATTAACCTCTTCAATAGGGATAATGTCCGGACTGTCTATTCGGGTACTGGCAATCCAGATGATGATGGCTATTTAGCAACACCAGCTGGTCAATCACTTGCTGATACAGAACTTAAAGTCAAAGCGTATAAAGCTCGACTTAGCAATCCCTATAATTATGAAAACGCTCGGCAAGTTCTTCTTGGCGTGAGATTTAACTTTACAGCTGGTCGATAAGAGGAGATATCAATGAAGACAAATTACAAGCGACTATTATGCATTTCTCTGATCGGCCTGATCATTGCTACTTCAGCATTTGGAGCAAAGCCAACAGGGAAATATTATATGGGCACTTTCTTCAAACAATCTACCCTGGAATTTAAACGATTTGATGGCAATCGAATTCGAACCTGGACATACAATAATGGAGAATGGGTAAGTTCCCGCGTTACCACTCAATCGGGTCTTGAATGGCCAAAAGGTTCAGGGAAATATGCCGTTTTTCAATCAGGAATGTGGCTTGTTTCTGGGAAAGTTAAAGAACCTGGAGCCGCAACCTTTAAATCTGAAATTAGAACGGCAGCGGCTGAATATGTTGCGGAATTTCAACCAGGACAGATTCTATATCTTGATACCTTAAATAATGTTGAAGTTCCTATAAGTGAATACCCTAAAGCTCATTGTGTCTGGGTAGCTCAAAATCCAGATGATCCTAAATATCGATATTTCAAAGTAAATAAAAACGATTCACTTTCTCTGGATTATTTGAACTGGCCAGTAGAATTTGGAGCACCAGTCGATGAACAAGGGAAACCCCTTATTTTGGGCGACCAAATGATGTGGAGTGTCTACAATGATGCCAGCCAAACAAAACATACAGAATTGTTTGATTCAAAACCTATGGGACTTGAAATTCAGACAAGCATGTTTGGTTTTAATCGGAATGATCCCTTAGGGGATATTCTTTTCATAAAGAATTTGGTTATCAATAAGTCCAATAATCACTACGCAGATATGTATGTAGCCATGTGGTCAGATCCTGATTTGGGAGATGCCAATGATGACTTGGTTGGCGTGGATACAAACCTTGTTTTAGGTTACTGTTTTAATGGTGGTGTTAATGATCAGCAGTATGGATTAACACCCCCCGCTGTTGGCTACGACTTTTTTCAGGGTCCACATGTTAAAAGTATAGGCGATACAGCCTACTGGTCCGGTGTTCCTAGACCTGGATGGCGAGAATTGGGTGTTACTTCTTTTATAAAATATATTAACGGTAATGCTATTCTCTATGACCCTGAAACAAAGGAAGAGTGTTGGAATGTCATGACAGGTCTTACTCCCGCAGGGAAAGAATATATTAATTCCGTAACAGGTGAACCCTCAAAATTTATTGCAAGTGGTGACCCTGTTACCGGGGAAGGATGGTTGGACATTGATGATGATCCACCGGGTGATCGTCGATTTCTTATGAGCTCAGGTCCTTTTGAAATGGCACCTGGCGATACTCAAGAAATTGTTGGCTCCATTATTATTGCTTCAGGAAATGATAATCTGAGCGCAATAACAGCTATGAAATATTACGATCGTTTTGCTCAAAACGCGTTTGATTCCAATTTTGAATTAGCAACACCTCCTCAGCCTGAAGTAGAAGTGATCGCATTAGATAAAGGGGTTGTTCTTACTTGGGACAACAATGCAAAAGAAATTGAAAGCTATCGCTATCAAACTGCTTCTGCAGATTATCGTTTTGAAGGATATAACGTGTACCAGGGTGAATCCATTACAGGCCCTTGGAAACGTATTGCAACGTACGATGTGAAAAATAGTGTCACCATGATCGTTGATGATAAATTCGATCAGAGTTACGGAATGGTACTCCAACAACCTGTTCAATTTGGAATCGATGCTGGGGTTCAAAACCATATCTATATTACAAAAGATGCCCTCCGCGGAAATGTACCTCTTATTAATAATAGGAAATATTACTATACGGTTTCTTGTTATGTTTATGATGAAAATGCTCTTCCAAAAGTTGTTGAATCGGCGTTAGATGGCTATCTTGCAATTCCACGCCCCTTTCCAGCTGCAAATCTTGACTATCATGCAACCTATGGAGATACAATTTCCGTTGAAAATCTTGGGGGTAATGCCAATGCGCAAATTATTCCTATGGTGATAGATCCCGCATCCCTTACCGGTGAGACGTATGAAATTCGTTTTGATTCGCTGGAAGCAGAACAAGAAGTCTATTTTACCAATGAAGACGGTGAACAGGATACCACAACCACACATATTTACTGGTCTTTGAATGTTATTGATCCCAATAAATCATACGGACAAGATGGGTATATTGTGCGATCTGTGATTCCCAAGGAGCCAGATTATTTTTCTGCCTCGACCTACAAATTCTATGATGGATTTTCTCTCATTGTTCGGGATATTGCAACAAAACTTGTTCCAAAAATCACGAATCCTTTCCGTGAATTAACACAAGTGATACCATCAGGGTTGGATTCTTTGCAACAAACAAAGGTCAATGCCAGATTATCGGGTGATGCTTCGTCTGAATTGACGGGTGGAAGATCAGCCATGTTTAATGCTTGGGCTGCTGTAGGCCTTTTGCCAAATCCACCGTTGCCATCGGATGAACAAATGATGAGTGACCTTGAAATACGGTTTAAAGGGCCTGATCAAGGTCAGAATATTACCATTTGGCCTGTCCAGGCAGTAACCACAGGGCAATGGGCTGATTCCATTATGATTAAAACAGCACCTTTTGAAGTGTGGGATGTTGAAAATAATATACAGTTAAATGCTATTATGGTAACATTTCCCATGTTGTCCTCATCGGGTGGTCTTATGATGCCGAAATCATTTTTTGATGATACCTTAACGACTATTCCTGATAGTCTTGGGAATCCGTTGATTTACGTGTATAAATATTCTCCCGGTTCCATGCGCTTTCTTGTTATTGCTTATGATGAATATGACCCACAACGGATGTATCAACCTTATAAAGTCTCAGGCGATACTGTCGATCATTCAAGTTTAGGATGGACATTCAAATGGGATAATACCCGCAATTACATTCCCGGTTCTATTGCAAAAGTGGAAATTATGAATCCTCTTATTCCCCATATTGATTATTGGCAATTTACAACACCGGTTCTGGAAGATAATAACGACCTTATTTCTGAACGACTCGATATGATAAATGTTTTTCCAAATCCCTATTTGGGACAACAAGTCGAAGAAATAAATGCCCACAATCGTTTTGTGACATTTACCCATCTTCCTGAAAAAGCAACAGTTTATATCTTTACCCTTGCAGGCGATCTTGTTCGAAAGCTTGAACACAATACACCAGGATCCTCCATCCTTCGATGGGATCTTCTGAATCATGCAAATATACCCGTTGCAAGCGGTATGTATATAGCTTATGTTGAACTCCCTGATGGGAGCAGCAAAATTCTTAAACTTGCAGTATTCCAGCCTGAAGAGCGATTGGACCTCTTTTAGGAAAAAAGGAGATAAAAATGAATAAAAATAAAATCTTATTCACCCTTATATTAGTTATTGCCCTCCTGTTTGTTTGGACCGTTGCTGAGGCTGGAAGTTCTAAACGTCGGGGTACAGCCGGCGCAATGGAACTCCTTATCCCTATTGGTTCCAGAAATATGGCTATGGGAGGTGCTGATATAGCGGGTGTACATGGGGTTGAAGCCGGATATTGGAATCCAGCAGGACTGGCACATATTAATAACCGAGGTGAAGCCTTGTTCTCTTATCAGAAATGGATCGGTGATATTAATACGTTCTATGCAGGTGTTGTCGTTCAACTTGGACAGCTTGGTTCCCTTGGACTAAATTTAAACTCGCTAGATTTTGGTGAAATCAATGTTACTACAACCGACGCTCCCGATGGTACAGGTGAAACATATACTCCTCAGTATTTAACATTAGGTTTAACCTATTCCAGACAAATGACAGATCGTATTAATTTTGGAGCTTCCTTTAAATTCATCTCTGAAAATATTATGCGCGAAAGTGCTTCAGGACTTGCCTTTGATGCAGGTGTTCAATATGCAATAAATGAAAGACTAAGAATGGGTATTGCAGTCCGAAATATAGGTACCAATATGTGCTTTGATGGTTCCGATCTGGAAGTAAAAGTTCAACCTCCAGGAAGTGAACCAGGTGCCGCTTTAAGACCTTTACGCGTTCCCTTGCAGGAATTTGAAATTCCAGCTCAAGTTGAACTAGGACTTGCTTACGATGTAATAAATCAAGATATAATAACATGGACTGTATCAGGTGCCTTTCTGAATAATAATTTCTCTTTTGATGAGTATAAACTGGGGACTGAACTTGTTTTTAATCATATGTTTGCCGTGAGAGGGGGATATGTGTTGGCGCAAAATCCTGATAACGATTCTTTTCTCTCTCACTCAGAAGAGTATATCTTTGGCCCAAGCTTTGGCTTTGGCTTGAATTATGCCCTGAATGCTTCAACTATCTTGAAACTCGATTATGCTTATCGAATGACAAAGTTCTTTGATTCACACCAACTCATTACCTTGAGCCTGGGATTTTAAATAACTCCCTATTTTTTTATCACAGTCTGCAAAAATTTCTTTTGCAGACTGTGATTTTAAACACGATAGAGTGAGTTAATTAAAGTTTTGTGAATAAAAACTTGCAATATTCAGAAAAGCGTCGTTACATTTTGAGTGGATAATGATTAAATTCAAAAAACAATGTTAACGAAGGAGGTTCTACAATGAATCGTTTGGTACAAGGTTTGATTGTAACCTTCCTGCTGGTTGCATTTGTTGGTTCTGCTTTTGCTGCCTTGGAAGGCGAAAAATGGAACCGAGAAATACAACCTGCAAAAGTGAAGGTAACAAAAGGGTCACCCTCTTTGGTCCCGAAAGGAACCATTGATTATTTGCGGTACCCAATTCCTGAAACTGGACTTGTCAATTTTGGTGTATGGCCTGAAGATGCTCTTTATCAGTATTATATACCACCTGCTGATGGAGAGATGCAGGAAATTTTCTTCCGCCTTGCTGACGTAACAGGTGTTCCAAATGGGAACGAGTCGTTTACCGTCTCTATCTGGGGAACATCCTACCTTACCTGGGATATGGGTAGCTATGCTCATAAGGACAATGTTGGAATTGGTTACTATGAAGATACAGAGGGAGACTATGAATGGCAGGGAACCAACTGGGTGAATTTGCTTCCCGATTTTACTCCTGGTGATCCCCTAACAGAAAAAATTTGGCCTCTGTATGTTGACGCAGTTACAGTTACAATTCCCTCTGAAGCGGAAAGTGATGATACGGTAAGTCTGGCGTTAACAGGTGAAGGGTTGTATCCTACTATGAGTGCTGGCGTCCCTTTTGCTATTGTAATAGAAATTCTAGGGGAAAATGCAATTGATCCTGATGGCCGGATAGGTTTTATGTCTGGCGATATTCAACCCTATGAATACTATCCTGGAATTAAATTCTATGATGAATTTTCAAATGCTGGAATTGGAAAATATGGTTGGTTTATTCGGCAATATATCTGGGACTGGGTTGTTAAAGTAAATCTTACTGGAGATAGAGCACCCATTATTGAACATACACCTCTTATTACAACAACGAGTACACAAGGTCGTCAGGTTGTTGCAACAATTACCGATGATAATCCCTCAGGAGGAAATGCCGGCGTTGCGTCTGCGGAAGTTGTATATTCAGTTAATGAAGGTACAGAACAACATGTTACTATGACAAAAGGAAGCGGGAATGAATATACTGCGACAATTCCTGGACAAACACCTGGATCTGTTATTACCTATAAAATTACCGCAAAAGATGTTTTAGGAAATGTTGGCGAAACACCCTATTATGAATATTTTATTTTCCTTCCTGAAAATCCTGTTCTTGTACTGAATAACTCTGGATATGATATGGCATGGTTTGCTGCCTATGTATGGCCCGGCGTAAGCTTACCCTATGATGTATGGTCTTATGGCGATGCAGAAATTGATCTTTTGAATAGTTATAATTTTGTCGTTGATTTAGCTGGGCACAGCACAGCTACCTATGATGCTCTAAAAACTTGGGCTGATGCTGGAAATAAGAACTATCTTGGTTTTGGTGATGAGTTGTTTGGATATCCCTATGGCTGGCCTGCTTCACCAATGACCCTAGCTGATGGTACATTCTTTAAAGATGTCATGGGCGTTGCTACATATCTTGCAGATATCAACTCAACGGACTATGCAATGGGGAAGTCAATTCTTGAACCTATTGAAGGGGATGTCGTTACCGGCCCCCTTTATGATGAACTTTCAGGAACGAATGCTGTTTTATACTATTGGCCAGGTGCAATAACCGGAAATTATAACTGGTTTGATGGTTTTGAAAAAACAAACAATGCGGTACTTAGTATGATTGGCTATGCTGAAGATAACGTAACACCTTATCATGTGGGTATTTTGAATGAAACAGCAAATGGTACAAAGTCAGCCTTTTATGGCTTTGATCCAATGGCAATGAATGCTTTATCTGATACGATTGATTGGTGGTATCCAGATTATCTGGCAGCTGTTGTTTTCCAGAACTATTTCGTTCAGGATGTTGTTGTCCGTTTCCAAGTAGATATGGGAATTGAAATTGTGAAAGCTTCTTTTAATCCTGCTACGGATGTTGTTGATGTTCGCGGCTCTTTTAATGGTTGGGCACATGTTGACGAAGACGTGCTGGCTAAAGATCCAACGAATGATGACCTTTATCTGTTAGATAGAACTTTTACTGGCGTTGGCGCAGGACAAAGAGAAGAATATAAATTTGTCCATAATGGCGGTGGCGTTGATAACTGGGAATCTGTAGATAATCGTGTTCTCATTTTTGACGGCTCAAGCGCTATTGAATTGCCACACGTTTTCTTTAGCGATGTAAGCTGGGATGATATTACAAACCAGGATATTACTTTAATTTTTAAAGTCGACGCCTATCCCCTGAAAACTGCATTAAATAATGGTTTTGACATTATTGATGTTCAAAGTGAATCTGATACAATTTTTTCCTATAGTGAAGTTACATTCATTGGCGTAAATGGGTACTTTAATGGTTGGCCATGGGCAAATATTCCTGATGAAAACAAAATGTACGATAATGGTCAAGGTGAAGATCAAGTGGCGGGAGATGATATCTTCAGCGGTTCTGTGATATATCCTACCTATAGCGCAAAAGATCTTATCTACAAATATGGGGCAAATGGTTTTGATAATGAAGCCGGATTTGCCCAAAATCACAGTGCTTATGTAGATGATTCGAATCCAGTTTTTGAGTTAGATATGGATTGCTACGGGATGCAGAATTCTGATCCTCGTCTGCCATGGGGACAAGGTGTTGATAGCCTTGATGTATATGATTGCACGTGGTGGGTAAAAGTGGATGAAGAAATTGCCGGTATTCCTGAAATTTTTGAACTCCGTCAAAACTATCCTAATCCCTTTAACCCCTCGACAACCATTGAATTCAGCATACCAGAACGTTCTGACGTTACGATGACAATCTATAACATTCTCGGACAAGCAGTTCGCACATTTCATGTGGGAACTCAAAATACTGGTACATATCGCATTATTTGGGATGGTACCAATGATTTTGGTATGACGGTTTCAACCGGTATTTATTTCTATACAGTAAAAGCTGGTAATCATAGTGCTACAAAGAAAATGGTTTACATGAAATAAGATAACCCCACAAAAAAATAAAAAAACCTCGAGTCTCTCGGGGTTTTTTTTATTCCTTGAAAAATAAAGGTGATTAATTTTATGACAACACTTCTATAAATTATTTATCTAATAATAGTTAAAAAAAGGAAAGAAAATGAAAAAGGTGTCGTTTGGAATGTTGATTATGAGTTTAATGGTGGGATCATCCACACTTTTTGCCTTTGAAGTGCGATCAGGACCAAAAATTCTCCAAACCTATGATGTAAATGATGATTATGTTATTTTTTCTGGCGATGCTGAGCTAAAAAGTGATGTTAAAGGCAATTTGTACGTCATAGGCCAAAATATTAATTTTACGGGAACCGTTGAAAATGATCTCTACGTTGTTGCTGAAAAATGTTTCTTAAATGGAACGGTTGAAGATAATGTTTATGTTGCTGCAGAAAATATTTACTTGGCAGGTCAATCTTATGGCGATATAAAACTAGCAGGGGAAAAAATTTTTATAGATTCTACCGCGTATATCCGAGGCGATGTTTCACTTGCAGGTGATAAGATTACGGTAAACGGACATATACAAGGTAACGTGGAAATTCATGGGAAGACGTTTATCCTAAATGGCACAATTGATGGGAATCTTATAACCTATGTTGATGTATACCAAATGTCCGAAATGGCCTATGTGTCTGGTATTGTTGAAAAACATGAACCTGAACATGAAAATTGTTCTGTTAAATCAAGAAGCCATTTCATAAAACGAAACCTCCTATTTCATGGTTCTGCAATTAACTTTTTTTTATTCAGTCTCATTTGTGCCGCCATTTGGTATGCCCTTTTTCCTGAATCCTTTAAAGGAAGTGGTTCCCTTATTAAAAATAAACCCCTAAAAATGGGATTATGGGGATTTTTATGCTTGATTTTACTCCCCCTTTTTGGTTTGATATCGATGATATTTATTGTATCAATTCCTTTATCCCTGTTGTTTCTTTTCTTTTTTGGTGTAACACTCTTTTTAGGACAATTCCCCGTGGCAGTATGGATTGGAAATCTTCTTACTCATAAAATACCGGGATATCAAAAAGGAATGTTACCTGCAGCGACAGGACTTGCTGTTCTTCACATCTTTCTAAATATTCCTGTTTTAACCATTTTTTTTCTAATTCTGTGGATTTTTGTCGGATTTGGAAGTATTTGGTACTGGATGTTGAAACGACAAAAAGCAAAAATGATTATATCCCCTAATAAAACTATTTAAGATAAAGCCCCTTTTGTTGAAGGACTTTGTTGTTAATCTTTAATGTAAAAATATAAACACCGGCGGGTAAGGATACACCTGCCTGGGTTATATCCCACTTAACAGTATGTGTACCAGCAGGAAATATCCCATGATGAATAATTTCAATCTGTTGACCAATAATATTATAAATGCTGATTGTTACTTCTTCTGACTGACCTAGTGTGAACGTTAAATTTACTATGTCTTTAAAAGGGTTAGGTTGAACTGGATGGAACTCATGGCTATGAAAATTTTTGTGTTTTTCGGCTTCATCTAAAAGGCCAACAATGAAATATCTGCTTTCAAAATTTGAATTACTTCCCCAAATAATATGTCCATCTTTATCTTTGGCCGATACTTTCCAAAAATATTTTGTATTGTCTTCAAGATCATATTCATCAAATGTGTAATGGGTATTTTTAATGTCCGTGATAATGTACGTATCTTGGTAAAATGTACTGTCTTTTGAAAGGTATAGGGTATAGATTATTTCATCGCCTATATCAGGGTCAACACACTCTGTCCATTGAAAGGTAGGATTTACTTTTACGGTATCTTGTCCAGCTTTTGGACGCAACAAATAAAAAGGTAAAGGGATATCTGCATAGGTGTCCACCCCAAAAGAAATCGGCTTTGTCCAATTACTTATTAATGTATCGGCTATTTTAAGACGTATTTGATATGTCCACCAACTATTTTCAGTGAAAGATAAAGTAGAATCTGAAAATTTTGACGTAAAGGGGAGTGATTCATAGAGAATGGTATCTTTGCTTTCAGGCTGGATAAAACGAATATCCATAAAAATTTCTTGTTGTTCTTCAGGAGGATCTGGCGAACGGACGGAACCGAAAAGAAAAATAGGTATCCGAGTTGTTATAATGCTATCGGGTTGAATCGAAAAAGATGAGGGATCCAAGTGAGGGAATTCAATGATCTGGTTAATCCAAAAGTACACAGTATCAGACCATGCACTAAAAACCGATTTTGTATCGAAACTCCGAATTTTAAATGTATATCTTCCATTTTCTCGAAAAGGATATGCTAGCTCAAGGGTGCATTCCCCAGGTTCAGTTATTAAATAATGGCTTATGGTGTCATCAATTTCTCTTATGTATAATTGATAACGCGTTGTTTGTGTGTTTTCATCAGGATCTGGGTCATCAGAGACTTTCCATGAAAAAACTGGATGAATAGTTTTGATGTTACTCATGTGTTGTGGAAAATAAATTTCAGTGACAGGTTCTGGCGGATTGTTATATTTATTGAGAATAAATGTATGGGTTAAAGAAAAGAGTGATGTTAATCCCTTTTTGTCAACAGCTTGAACTTTATAGAAATATCGTTGATTGTCTTTTAGGTGATCCCAAATGTTTAAATAATTTAACTGAACAACAAAGGTATCAGGATTATTTGTATAGAATACAGAATATGGTGCATCCCACCGTTTATAACTGTGGATAATATGGGGGTATATAGGAATCTTTGATTCTTCAATGCGTTCAACATAGACTGACTTTTGAAAAGCAGAATCTTCAGATATCATAAGAAGGTAATGAAGTGTATCTAAGGGATCATTATCCCTACTGATTGTCCAGGCTAACCTGCCAGTGGGTGCCATAATATGATGATCGGGGGGATAAATAATACGAGGAGGAATATGTGGGGATTCATCTATACAGTTGATTGTTATGACACCCTCAAGACATTGGTCAGAACAGTTTTTCTTTTTGTCTTCAACCAGAATTTTAAAAGTATACGTTTCATTTTCTTTTAACTCTTGAACTGGGATTTTGTGAGTATTTGTATCTGTTTTATAGAAAAAAGTATCCTTTTTTGAAGCATATATGATGTGATAGATAAGGAAGTTCTTATCAGAATAATCATCATCGCAGGCGTGTGGCCATTGGAGAAAAGCATCTTCTTGAGTAATATATAATGTTTTGTCTTTCCAGTGTATATCAATAGGCCAATAGGGTGGAGTATTCTTTATATTAAAATAGAATGATCCGAAGGTAGACCACGAACTTATTCCGCCCCATAGATCATGCGCTTGCACGTGCCAATATAGAAGGTCATCATCCTGAAAGGATTCTTTTAAAGGATCAGAAAGGACAAAAAAGGGGGAGTGTGTTATGAAAGAAAGAGGCTTTAAAAACACAGGCGTTGAATCAAGTTGGATTGTATAAAGTACAGAATCCCCATCGGAATCATAAGAAGGATTCCACTGGAGCGTATCCCCAAGTGATAATTCTGTGACATTAAAAGGTTTTAAACCTATAGGGACACTAGGTGAGATATTTTTTCCTGTAAAATAAATAAAGGTCTGCTCTTTTGTTCCTTCTGTTAAAAGGCCATCAAAATCCTCTGCAAAAACACGAATGCGATATTTTTTGTGATTTATAAGGTAAGGACTTATATCAAAAGCATGGACATTTATTTCTTTTTTTTCAGGAAGATAGAGGATTTCTTTTTGCAAAGAGGAATCAGAAAGATCTTCAATAAAGAGGATATAGCGCAAAAGGGAATCTAAAGGATCAGGATCGATTGAGGATGTCCACTCTAAATATATGCCAGGTTTTAAGGTATCGGGGAGTGGTTTTATCATAAATTTCTCCGGTGGAGAATTCAAATGGTCCAAAATAAAATAAATTGGAGATGACCATAAAATTGTATCTCCGGGATTTTTAAGATATCCAAGGGAAAGATAGTATCCTCTATTATCTGCCAAGCCTTGTTGAAGTACAAAATCCCGCACATCCCCTTCTAAAATGCGTTGTAAATGTATTACATTCCCATGGGGATCTTGGCTAAAACGAATCAATTGTTGATGAATAAAAAAAGAACTACTGTATGTCCACACAATTTTGTAAGGGACATAAGAGATAATATCATGATTGTGAGGACAATGAATTATTGGTAAGTCATCAGCGTAAACATAAATAATAGGATTTATGATATAAAGCAATAAAATAAAGCCGCGTAATATAAAACGATTCAACATATCGTGAAATATAGTCGCATCTCTGTTGATTTAAAAGATGAAACAAATAGAAGTTAATGAAATGTCTTAGATTTGATATATCCCCTAAAGAAAAGATATCGTCAAAATCTCTGACTATGGTTAAATTTTCGCTATGGATTCAGTAAAAAAGGCACCATTTGAAGAATCGGGGACCCTTTCAATTTTTCATCAAATGACAAAGCTTCGTGCTATGGGGAAAGATATTATCAATTTATGTGTTGGTGAACCTGACATTCCTCCTTATCACATCATTGAGGAGGAAGCAATTCGTGCCATAAAATCCCACAAAATAATGTATACTCCTTCTGAAGGAATTCAGGCGTTGAGAGAAGTTGTGTCAGGTTTACTTCACTCTGAGGGTTTTCATGTTTCTCCTGATCAGAATATTCTGATTACATCCGGTGCAAAATCAGCTCTTTTTTTAACATTTATGGCGTTGACTGAAAAGAATGATGAAGTTATTGTCCCTGTTCCCTACTATCCATCCTATATTCCACTTATTCGGTATGCAGGCGCTGTGCCAGTTTTAATCAAGGGAAATCCCCAAAAAGGATTTAAAGTAAGTCCTTCAGATATTGAACCCTATCTAACATCTAAAAGCCGTTTTTTTCTTTTAAATTCCCCTGTAAATCCCACGGGGAGCGTTTATCATCCTCAAGAACTTGAAGAGCTCTTATCATTTCTGGCGCAAAAAAATATCCTATGCGTAAATGATGATGTTTATGGACATTTTATTTATGATGAAACATTAAAGTCTGATATAAAGGCGTGTATTCATAAATATCAAGAGTCGATGATATTAATTCGAAGTTTCAGTAAAGAATATGCTATGACGGGATGGCGAATTGGCTATTTAGCGACGCCTGATAGGTATATATCTCCCCTTAAAATTTTGCAGGGACATATTCTCGGGAATGCCCAAACAGCTTCCCAATATGCGGCTTTAAAAGCGCTAGAAAATCCTAAGCGTTTTTGCGTACCCTTAGATATTTTTAAATCTCGACGGGAATTTGTAAAAAATATTTTTGATCATGTAAAAAATGTCCACTACGTTGAACCGATGGGTGCTTTTTACCTTTTTGCCAATATTCAAAAAAGCTGTCCTGGAAAATCCTCAGAAGACGTGTGTCAAGACCTTTTAGAAAAAGTTGGCGTGGCTGTTACACCGGGAAAAGCCTTTGGACTTGAGGGGTTTATTCGTATTTCCTATGCTGACGGAACTGCGTTGAAAAAGGGCCTTGAAAGGCTCGTTGAAGGCCTTACTTCAAGATAAGAGACCTGCAATTTTCATGGCTTTAATATGTACTTTTGGCCGTGGATAGGCAGTAAGTTCGTTTTGGGGTACCCATTGAAAAGAAATCCAATAATCATTCCACCAGTTGCTCTGTAAGGTGGCATCAAATAATTCATAAATAACTTTAAAATGGGAATAGGTATGTTCTGCTTTATTTACGTATGAACGGTCAAGAGTGAGATCATTTACCATTATGAAATCAGAAAGGGGCTGTTCGTCATAAAAAGTATTGGGCAATTCCCATAATCCTGGTAAAAGACCTGTTTCACGACGTTGGACAAGAAGAATTTCTTTTTGAGCATTTTTTATAATAAAAATAGCTCCTTTTCGATGGGGGATTCTCTTTTTCATAGGTTTCACAGGATAGGAAGAAATACAATTGTATTGCCAGGACTCACAATATTCATGGAGAGGACATTTTTGGCAGGAGGGATTGGGTGTACAAATGAGGGCACCGAGTTCCATCCATGCTTGATTGATCCATCGGGGAGATCCCCATTTCAAGGAATCTGTTACTTCTTGAGCGACGTGCTTTTTAAATCGTAACGATGTTAAGGTGTCACCAATTCTAAAAAGTCTTGAAATAACCCGACTCGTATTTCCATCAACCACACCACAAGGTTCATCGAAAGCAATACTTGCTATAGCTGCGGAAGTATAATCGCCGATTCCTGGAATTTTACGGAGTGCTTCACGAGATTGAGGTAGTTTTCCCTGCAATTCTTGCATTACATATTGGGCACCTTTATGTAGATTTTTTGCCCGAGTATAGTAACCCAGTCCTTCCCATTGCTTTAAAATGTCTTGAAGTGAGGCTAATGCCACATCATTCAGCGTTGGGAATTTTTTTATCCATCGGTGATAGTAAGGAATAACCGTTTCCACCTGTGTTTGCTGAAGCATAATTTCACTTACCCAAATTTTATAGGGATCATCTTCTTCACGCCAAGGCATAAAACGTTTTTCCTTTTGAAACCACGCAAATAAAGCATGAACAAGTGTTTCTGTCATGGGAGTCATTATTTGGTAATCCATTGAGCTGATGAAAAACGGATTTCAATCAGCGGTAACATAACAATAGATGAAGATGATTCCTTTTCTTCTTGTTCTGATACATAAAGGGCTCGGGCTGTAACAGTCCCTAGAAGTGCACCAAAAAGAACATCTGACGGCCAGTGCATTTGATCATTGATGCGGGATAAACCTGTAAGAACAGCCATCGTATACATTGGAATACCTACTAATGAACCGTGCAAGCATGTTAGAAGAGTTGCCGTGGTAAAAGCAATGGAGGTATGTGCAGAAGGAAAAGATAATGGCATTCCGTTGGGTCTTTCTCGTCTTACTGCCCATTTTAATCCATAGGTAAGCCCTAAATTTAAGGTATGCGCTACTACCATGTATCGAAGAGGTTCATAATATCTGTCTGTTTTCATGCCTTCGGCAAGGACCCCAATGAGTGAAATGGGGATAAACCAATACTCTGAAATATATCGATCACCCGTTCGTGAAACTGCGTCTGGTAGGAAAGGATGGGCATAAAGGTAATCTTTATTTTTATTTTCAAAAGGACTTACTGCAAGGGAAAGTACAGCACCACCTGCCAGACTTGGAAGGACAAAAGAGGTTGTTGCAGCGCCTGGAATAACCTCTGTAATATATATTCTATTTGAAACGCCTCCTTTTAAGGATGTGGATGAAATAAACATTATTATTATAAGCAACATTGCTAAACTTTTAACTTTCATAAAATATGTTAAAAAAAAATTAAAGAAATAACAAGAAATGACATGAAGCTTACTCTTGTTATTTTACTTTGTCATGGGTAAAATAAGTTAATGAAAAAGTGTTATTAAAATGCAAATTGAACTATTTTTTATCCTCTTAGGAATTATTTTTTCTGCTTATTTTAGCTCTGCAGAAATTGCGTTTATGGCTGCAAATCCTATAAAAATTCGCATTTGGGCAGATAGTGGAAAAACTGCCGCTAAGCGAACCTTAGAAATGCTGGAAAAAAGAGAAGATATTCTGACCATGATTTTAGTGGGGAACAATCTTGCGAATATTTTTACAACCTCTTTTGCAACGCTTTATTTTTTAACAAGTGGACTCTTTACTGAATTTCAAATTATTCTTATCGTATCGTTCATTATTCTTATTTTTGGTGAATTAATTCCTAAATCTATTGTTCAAGAAATACCAAACCAGACCATTTTATTTTTTGTGGTAACTATCCGTTGGATAAGAATTATTTTATTACCGATTACATGGCCGGTTCAAAAAATTATTCAAGGTATTTTAAAAATTGCACACAGTAAACCTGAAGAAATCCGTGCCATAGTAACCCGCGATGAATTTGGTAAAACAATTTCTTTAAGTCATAAATCGGGCGTTATTGATGAACAGGAAAAAGAATACATTCACAATGTAATTGATTTCTCCCGGCGAACTGCCGGTGAAATTCAAACACCCAGGCCTGATATTGTGGGTCTTCCCGTAACAGCTGATATTGAAGAGGCACGAAAACTCTTTGTTGAATCGGGCTTTTCAAAATTGCTTATTTGGTCGGATTCAATTGATGAAATTATTGGATTTATCGTCATCCATGATTTGCTCCACAATCCAAAAACAATAAAAGAAATTGTTCGACCTATTAAGGTTTATCCCGAATCAAAATTCGTATATGAAATGCTTCGAGAATTTCAAGAAAATAACATGAGCATTGCAGTAGTCGTTAATGAATATGGAAGTACCTCTGGTATTGTAACCATGGAAGATTTGGTGGAAGAAATTTTTGGTGAATTCGAAGATGAATATGATGAAGATCATTACACCATAAAAGTGCTATCGAATGGTGATCTTGTTATGGGGGGTCGGACTGATATTGAGGAGTTGAATAAAACGTATTATTTGGGGATCCCTGATGGAGATTACGAAACAATTGCGGGTTATATTTTAGAAAACATAGATCATTTTCCAGTAAAAAATGAAAAAATAATTCTTAATAATCTGGAGTTTACAATCCTGAAAGCATCTCCAAAAAGCATTGAATACCTTAAAATTCACCCCTTACGCTGATATGAAAATTTTTCGCCTTTTAGATTATTACCTTTTGAGACGATTTTTCGTTTTCTTTTTTGGGGCAATGCTTGTTTTTTTAAGTGTTTTTTTCATTGTAGATCTCGTTGAAAATATCGATAGCTTTCTTGATCATAACATGCGTTTTAATGAAGTGCTTCTTTACTACAAAAACAGTTTTCCTTTTTTTATTCATCTCGCCATTCCTATGTCGTCTCTCTTGGCTATTGTTTTTAACATAGGCAACCTTAATAAATTGAATGAACTTGCTGCCTTAAAAGCGTCGGGAATTAGTTTGTATCGCATGGCGGCACCTTTTTTAATTCTGGGACTCTTTTTAAGTTATGGAAGTTTCAAATTTGAAGATGCTGTTGTGGTTCCTTCAAATCAACGCCTTAATGAAATTAAACGAGATTATATGTCTAAACGCCGACCAACTGATAAACGACTCAGAAACGATATTTACCTTTTACTGGATAATGATGATGTCCTTATTATTCGCGCTTTTGATACTTCAACAGATATTGGTCAATTTGTGAATCTTCAAACATTTCAAAATGGAGAATTAAAACAGCGCCTCGATGCAAATAAAATTATTTGGAAGGATGGAATATGGGTTCTGACGAACGTGGAAAAACGTACCTTCGAGAAAGGATGTATACGAGAATATGAATATATAGATACGCTTATTGCAAATATTTATCTCACGCCCGTGGAAGTATCCCAAAAAAATTTAGATCCTGAAAATATGACCTGGGATCAATTGCGACAATTTATTGATAAGATTCGGGTAATGGGACTCAATGATACACAATGGGTGGTGAATTTATACTTTAAAACTGCCATGAATTTTACATCGTTTATTTTAATTTTATTTGGTATTCCTTTGGTTTCATATCCTTCGCGAAATCGTGGACTGGGAACATCCATTGGTATAAGCCTTATGGTTCTTTTTGTATATTCTACTGCCTTAATTTTTGGTCAAATCATTGGATACTCAGGTGCTATTTCACCCTTTTGGTCTGTTTGGTTACCCAATGTTGTTTTTATGATTCTCGGCGTTATTCTCTTACTAAAAGTCCAAAAATAGAAATATAGATTCGGATTTTTTATAAAAGAGCTATCATTTAAAGAAACATTAAAAGGTGTAATAATATTTTTCTAAAACTATTCAATTTGGAGATTAAAGGGAGAGGAAAACGTTGCAAAAGGGTTGGAATCTAGATTTTTTACAGATAAAAAGGGTGTGAATTCACACCCTTTCTATCTATTTAATGGTTACTGTTGGGCTTCGTAAGCTTCCATTTCCTGTTTTAATTCCTCATAAGCTTGTGAAGCACGGAACCGTTCATACACTTTAGGCTTGGATTGCAGTTCATCCAAGAAAACTTGATTAAAAGTCGCAGGATCCATTGTCATTAAGACGTAGATCGTAATGATACCATCCTTACTTATCATTCTTTCTTCTTCAGGAAAGACTCCGCGAAGAGTTGTGCTTGCTAAGGTTTTGGAAACATCGGTAAAGGCTTCATTAATTTCTGTATCTGTCGCTGAACCAATTTCTTCCATAAAGCTTTTTTGCATAACCTGAATTTTTGATTCCAGTGCCAGTGCCAATTGTTGACGGCCATTACTTTGAGCTTTTTGCCGAGCAATATCCTCCCGAGCGCTTTGTCCCTGCCCAACAGCTGCAATTCCACCTGCTTCCCGGATAGAATTGCTTTTTTTCATCAATTCATTGTAAGGAGAAGTTATTGCAGTGTCTTTGCTCCCTCCACATCCACTCAATAATGATAAGGCAAAAAAACCCAGTAGAACAAGAATAAATCCTTTTTTCATAAATCATCCTCCCTTGTTACTTCCAGTCCCTTTTTGTTAAATTTTGCGTAAATATAAAGAGAAAAAATGCTGTCTTTCAAGAAATGATTCATTTCTGGAGGATTTTACATAGACATTTTCCCTGATGAAGGGGTATCAATCAAAATAAAATGTGTTATTTCTATGTGAATATTTACTATTTTTATCCAGAGGCAGAATGAAAAAATATTTTATGATTGCAGCGTTGGGAATCCTCTTTATTGGATATCCATTATTGGGTAATATCGAAGATGTTAGTCCCTATCTTTTTTGTCTAACACCGGATACAGAACCTTTCACTGAAAAGCAACTAATGTTTGGTAAGACAAATATTCCAAGCCTTGATTCCCTATTAGCACAAAACCCGGGAGCAAAAATCCGTCCGTGGTTACCTGCATCAGAACCCCATGAGCATGTTGGGAATATTTATTTAAACAGGATATATCAAATTTCAGGATTAACAGAAAATAAATCCTCACTTGAACATAAAATGGAGAGTCTTGCTAAAGATCCTTATATCCTCTATACAGAAAAGGAGCCAATTATTCGTCTTGCCTCATTCAAAACAGAGGAAAGTGGTACAAGTATTTACACCCCCAACGATCCCCTCTATTCTCAGCAATGGTGGATTAGACAGATTGAAGCCAACAAGGCTTGGGGATTGTGGGATATTGAAGGAGGAGAAACGCCAGGTCAGAAAAACGTAAAGGTTGCCATTGTGGATACCGGCGTTGAGTGGACACATCCTGATTTAATTCACAACATTTGGCAAAATTTAGGGGAGGATGCCAATGGAAATGGAAAAACTATTGTAAATATTAATGGCGTTTGGCAATTAGATCCTGGCGATATAAATGGCATTGACAATGATGAAAATGGCTACATTGATGATTTGATTGGGTGGGATTTGGAAGGCTCAACGGGTGAGCAAGATGATAATGATCCCATGGCAATTTTGAATGGGGAAGCACCTTTAAATGCAAGGATGCATGGGACTCATTGTGCAGGAATTGTTTCAGCTACAGCAGATAATGAAATTGGGATAGCTGGAACCGCCTTTAATGTTTCTTTAATTCCCATTAAGGTTATGGCAGATAACAATGAGGATGGAAACATAACGTCGGGATACGCAGGAATACAATATGCCTATAAAATAGGAGCCAATATTATCAGTCTAAGCTGGGGGAGTAAAATGTATAGCACTTCCGCACGAAGTGTAATCCAAACCGCAAAGAATGCTGGCTGTATTCTTGTAGCTTCTGCAGGAAATGGAACAGATGAGGGGGTTGAGCTTTATGAAAAATTTTATCCAGCCTCTTATCCAGAAGTGATTTCTGTTACAGCTTTGGGGCCAAATGACAAATGGGGAAAATGGGCGAATTATCATGAAGACGTGGATATTGCAGCTCCTGGGGAAAATATTTTATCAACAGTTTTCAGTTCAGTTGGGTCTGGAGATTCCAAAGGCTATCAAGCTTGGTGGGGAACATCTATGGCGGCACCAATTGTTGCGGGATCTATGGCACTGTTGATGAGCTATATCCCTCATCAAACGTCGGATTGGTATACCAATCAACTGTTAGATAACACAGACGATATTTACACGATTAACGATAATCCTGAATATGATGGACGACTTGGACGAGGGCGCGTAAATCTTTATAAGGCACTTGGACAGGCAATGAAAGCTCAGTTGAAAATTCAAGAGCAAAGGCTTTTTATTCTAAATGATGATGGAGATGGTATTTTAAATCCCGGTGAACAAGTTCAGATCTCCCTAACCCTTATCAATGAACTGGGATGGCAGGATGGGAAAAATATCCATGTTTTGCTTCGATCAACTGTTTCGGATATTGTGATTACTGATTCTTTAGCTACCTTTCCAGATCTTAAATCTGGTGAAAGCGGAACCCATTCAGAGCCTCTGGGATTCTATGTTAAACCAGGATCATCCCTTGGTGACGTATATCTTGAGTGTGTTATTCTTTCAGAAAACTTCGCAGGAAGCTGCTTTGAGGATGTTTTAACCATTCCCTTAGAGATCTCTCTCTATCAAAAAGGATTCCCTGTCCCCCTTTCTGAACTTGTTGTTTCTACTCCCCTTGTTTGGGACATTAATGGGGATGGGAAAAAAGAAATTGTATGTGGTACCTTAGGTGGACATCTAATGGCCTGGACCCATACAGGGGATACCTTAGCAGGATTCCCTTTACTTGCTGGAGGATTGATTTCGGGTGAAATTGCTGCTGCTGATCTAGATAATGATGGTGTCCTTGAGCTAGTTGCGACAACAACTTCTGGAAAAGTTATTATTTTTAATGGGTCTGGAGAAATCCTCAAGACCTATCAAGCACAAAATTCTATCGTTGCGGCTCCTTCAATTGGTCAAATAGATGGCGGAGATGATCTCGAAATTGTTGTAGGGACAAAGGGGAATCAAATTCTCGCTATAAAGAAAGATGGTTCTTTTGTCCACGGTTTTCCCATTACCACAGATGGCGCTATATTAACATCTGTATCGGTTGCTGATTCAAGTTATTTACAACCAGTTCTTGCCTATTCTACAGGGAATGGTGAACTTTATTTAACCAATGCTCGTGGAACGCCTTTGCCTGGTTGGCCCGTTACGTTTGACGGGATACAAACAACAACACCTGTGTTAATTACTTATCAAGAAGACCTTATTGTCGCTGTTGGCCTTTCAAATGGAGATTTTGTGCTTCTTGAGGAAAATGGGTCCCTGCGAAAAACGATCAAAGGATCAGCAAAAGTGCTTGCTGAACCAACAGTAGTGCGGACGCCTGATGGCCCTGCCTTAGCCTATCCTTATGATGTTCGAAAAATTGCAGTTGTAAATATAAACGGTGAATTTTTACCAGGCTGGCCTCTTGTCTTTGATCAAATGTCTTCAAGAGTAGGTGCTGGCGATTTAAATAACAATGGGATCGATGAAATTATAGGGGTTTCCTCTAATGGAAAAGTAGCGATTTGGGATATACAAGGGAATATGCTTCCTGGTTTCCCCATAGTGATGAATGAAAGCATTCATGCCGGCCCTACACTCAGTGATTTGGATAATGATGGTGACGCTGAAATTCTTTTCCCTGGGAATAACCATTTGTTTGCCTTAGATATAAAATCTGAGGCAACAGCAAGTGAATATCTTGTTGTAGGTGGATTGAGAGGGGGTGGACCCTTAAGAACTCATCGTTATGACTATATTTATACAAGTATGAAAAATCCCCTTATTCCTACTGAATTTAAAATTACAGGGTTATATCCAAATCCCTTCAATCATCAAGCAATCTTTACGTGGAATCAACCCCAAACGATGGATGTTCAGTTAACCGTATACGATATAAGGGGTAGACAAATTTCACACGAGGTGATAAGGGGGAATTTAGGTGAAAATAGCTTTGTTTTGACGGGAGATGGACTGAGCTCAGGCATTTATTTTCTTCGCTTGAAAGCTGATACCAGAACGGATATAATACGTTTTGTTTTTTTGAAATAATGATGTTTAATTATGTTGAAACTCAATTTTCACATCATTCATATAAAAGCTGTAGAAATTGAGGAGATTTAAAGTAAAATTTAAATGTTGAATTACATCAAATATGTTATATTAAAAAAGACAGCTAGAAAAATAGGAAGGTACGATGAAAAAACTAAGTGTCTTACTTCTGGTGATGGTAATGAGCATACATGTAATGGGTAAAGAGAACGATTTAATTCCCTTGCCAGAGCCTCAAAAAACAGGTGGAATGCCATTAATGGAAGCATTGAATCATCGCCAATCCTCACGTTCTTTTCAAGAAAAAGAAATTCCGAACCAACTCTTATCTAATCTTCTTTGGGCTGCTTTTGGTGTAAACAGAGAGGGTGGTAAAAGAACAGCCCCCTCATCACAGGGTAAGAATGAAATAGAGATTTATATATCAACAGCGAAAGGACTTTTTCTCTATGTGCCGGAAGAGAATGCTTTGAAAAAAATCCATGATAAAGATATTCGTAAACAAACAGGGAAACAAAATTTTGTCGCAAAGGCACCTATGAACCTCATTTATGTGGCAAATTACAAAAAAGCAGGTAAAAATATTGACCCCGAGATATATCGCTATACGTCGGGGATAAATACAGGCTTTATCGCACAAAATGTCTATTTGTATTGTGCTTCTGAAGGCTTAGGCACAGTTGTCCGCGGATGGTTTGACGAGAAAGAACTTCGAGAAGCCATGGGACTTGAGGATTATAAAGGCATTATCCTAACACAAACAGTTGGCTATAAAAAATAATTCTCCAAATGAGCAATCAAAAGATCAAGACTCCAAGACTCATGGATAATTTTTGGCTATTTTAAGAAGAGTTTGAGTTACAATATTTTGCTGTTTTTATTTCAAATGCTCCTAAATTTTTCCAAGTGATAATTTCATCATTAATCCTGAAATATCTGACAAACTTAATGGCAAAATTTTGAATTTGGATCCATTTGAATTTATGAAAATCAAAGTATCTTCATGTTAAACCTACTACTGTCAGGATATTTCTGCCAGCAAACATACTGGTGGTCGAATATGCAGGAGTAAAAG
>JAQUPD010000002.1:0-109084 GCA_028716785.1 Fidelibacterota bacterium | reverse complement strand
TTCGACTTTTCGAGCTAATTCTCGATTTTGCTCATCACTTCCGCAAAGTTCAAGCATCAGCAATCCACTGTCACTACAATTATCTAAAACGCCGTCATGAATACCAAGACGTGTTTTAATAATACATCCCCAGCCTGTAAGCACTTTCTGTAAGTTGACAGCCGTTGTTTTGCGTTTTCCTACCAGAATAAGTAAAACAACTTTTTTCATGGTTTTGCTCCTTCATTGATGATGTTTATAAGATAATGTAGAGAAATTTTCTTAAAAACTAACACAAAAACCCTCTGCATTCACCTGTTGATATCAATGTCCTTTGTTTGTAAAATAATAATGTGAAAGCAGATATTTCAAAAGGGATATTATTACATTCATTCATAAACAAGGCAGCTATTTTTTATTATGATGAAGCTTCGTAGACTCTCTCGTGAATTATCGCTCCAAGTTCTTTATGCTCTTGAAATGAATGATAAACCCATTGATCAAGTGATTTTAGATATTTTATTATTAAATGATAATCCAGAATGTGATGAAACGTTATTAAGGGAACTCGTACACGTTACAACCGTAAATAAAGATGCAATTGATGAAAGAATCCGCAGTAGATCCAAAAATTGGGATTTTACACGGATTGCGTTGATTGATAAAATTATTTTGCGTCAGTCCATTGCTGAATTGATGTTTTGTAAGGATATTCCTCCGCGGGTTACGATTTCTGAAGCCATTGAATTGGGGAAAAAATATTCAACTGAAGATAGTCATATTTTTATAAATGGACTGATGGATCGGATTTATCATGACCTTATTGAGGAGGGAAGAATATTTCCTGAAATAACTGAGACATAGGAGATAAGATGTTTTTTGATGTTATAAAAAAAATTTTTGGTACAAGTTCAGAACGATATATAAAACGGATAGCCCCTTATGTTGTACAAATTAATGCAAAATTTGAGGCGTTAAATAGCTTTTCTGATGAAGACCTTCAAGCTCGCACCCAAGAGATGATTAATTATGTTGAGTCTAAACGACAAGAAGCTCGTGAAAAAGCAGAATCTCAAGGATTTGACGACGAACGGACGGATGATTTTATTTATGAAGCTGAGCAAAAGGCCCTTGATGAACTGATGGTTGAAGCCTTTGCTATGGTAAAGCAGGCATGCCAACGATTGCTTGGACAAGAAATTCAGGTTGTTGGGCAAAAAATGGTTTGGGATATGGTTCCCTTTGATGTCCAACTTCTTGGTGCGATTGTTCTCCATCAGGGCGGTATTGCTGAAATGAAAACAGGTGAAGGAAAAACCCTCGTTGCTACGATGCCTGTTTTTCTAAATGCTCTTACAAAACGGGGGGTTCATGTTGTTACTGTCAATGATTATTTGGCAGAACGAGATGCAGAATGGATGGGAATTATTTATCAGTTTTTAGGACTCTCTGTAGGTAAAATTCTGAATACTATGCCACCAGAAGTTAGAAAACAAGAATATGCAAAAGATATAGTTTATGGCACCAATAATGAATTTGGCTTTGATTACCTGCGGGATAATATGGCTGTTAGTCTGGATGGTGTTGTTCAACGAGGACATTATTACGCGATTGTCGATGAGGTTGATAGCGTTTTAATCGATGAAGCCAGAACACCTCTTATTATTTCAGGCCCTGTCCAATCCAATACTCATGAGTCCTATAAAAATCTTAGAGGAAGCATCGAACGCCTTGTTCGAGCCCAAGAACGCTATATCAACAGTTTACTGAATGAACTCCATCGTGCACAAGATACGCTGGATGATATGAAACGAGGAACTATGCTTCTTCAGTGTTATCATGGGCTTCCAAAGCATCCTGGTTTAATGAGACTTCTTGAAGAACCCGGCATGAAGAAGTTGATGCATGCTGCTGAATCCTATTATATGCAAGAGAAAAAACTCCATGAAGTCGATGAAGTACTCTATTATACCGTCGATGAAAAAAGCCATATTGTGGATATTACTGAAAAAGGAAGGCAACTGCTATCTCCTAAAGATCCCGATCAATTTATTATTCCTGATATTGGCGAAGAGTTTGCAAAAATTGATCAGCGTGATGATTTAAACGAGACAGAAAAACAAAAAGAAAAAGATCAAATTCAACGGCTTCACAGTCGACGGAGTGAAACAATTCATAACTTGCACCAGCTTCTTTTAGCCTATTCACTGTATAATCGGGATGTTGATTATGTGGTAAAAGATGGGAAAGTTCTTATTGTTGATGAATTTACTGGACGCATTCTCCCGGGTCGACGCTATAGCGATGGACTCCATCAAGCCATTGAGGCAAAGGAAAAAGTCCGTATTGAAGGTGAAAATCAAACACTGGCAACCATCACGCTGCAAAATTATTTCAGAATGCATGATAAACTTGCAGGGATGACGGGTACTGCTGAAACTGAAGCGGCAGAATTTGGTGAAATCTATAAATTGGAAGTTGTTAGTATTCCCACCAATAGACCTGTTATACGTAATGATCGCAATGATGTGATTTATCGAACAAAACGAGAAAAATATCAAGCAATTATCCATGAAATTATTGAATCGCATAAAAAAGGACAGCCTGTTCTTGTGGGGACTATTAGTGTTGAAGTTTCAGAAATGTTGAGTAAAATGCTTCAACGTGCCGGAATTCCACATAATGTTCTCAATGCAAAACAACATCAACGAGAAGCAGAAATTATTGCTCGAGCAGGTCAACTGGGAGCGGTGACCATTGCAACAAATATGGCAGGACGTGGAACGGATATAAAGATAACAGATGAAACGCGAAAACTTGGTGGCTTAAAAATCATTGGAACCGAACGCCATGAATCCAGACGAATTGATCTCCAGCTTAAAGGACGATCCGGGCGGCAAGGGGATCCCGGAGAATCTGTTTTTTACCTGAGTCTTGAAGATGACCTCATGCGACTTTTTGGCTCTGAACGCATAAGTTCAATTATGGATCGCCTTGGTGTGGAAGAAGGCGAAGTGATTTCGCATCCCATGATCTCTCGCTCGATTGAAAGAGCTCAGAAAAAAGTCGAGGAACGAAATTTTGCAATTCGTAAACATCTTCTGGAATATGACGATGTTATGAATCTTCAACGTGAAGTCATCTATAATCGCAGAAATTATGCTCTTCATGGCGGAAATCTTCGTGATGAAATTTTGAATATGCTTGAAAAATATATCCGTGATACGGTTAATAAATATACAGCCGATGAAGATATAAACGATTGGGATTGGGAAGGACTCCGACAAGAAACCATCAATGTTCTTATGGTCGATATTCACCCAGAAGAACTCATGCAGGATGGAAAAGAAAGAATTGATAGAGACGATGTAATTAGTCTGATCCATAAAAAAGCCTTGGCTACTTATGAGCGAAAGCAACAAATCATTCCTCCGGATATCATGGGAAAGTTGGAGCGTTGGGCCTATTTAATGACGGTCGATAATGTGTGGAAAGAACACCTCTTCGAACTTGATCAGCTTAAAGAAGGCGTTGGCCTGCAGGTTTATGGTCAAAAAGATCCTCTTATTGCTTATAAAACAGAAGCATATAAAATGTTTGAAGAGATGCTTTCTCGCATCGATCGAGAAGCCCTTCGTTTAATTTTCAGGACAGAAATTCGCCTGGAAGCTGAACCACAACAACCAAAAGCCCATCCAACCAACTTAGTGATGAAGCATGAAGAGACAGGAAATCTTGGCTATCAGCATGCTGGTGCAAGCTTGAACAATCCATCTTCTGTTGGAACCACATCAAAATCCGGGAAGACACAACCTATTCGTCGTGAAGGACGAAAAATTGGTCGGAATGAACCGTGTCCTTGTGGAAGTGGCAAAAAATATAAACACTGCTGCGGCGCAAATTAAAGATCTATAATCCTTATAAAAAGCTCTTTTAAGTACACAAAATTTACTAAGATATAAATTGACATATATTATATATGAAATATTATCTTGATTTTTTACATTGGATGGTGTATCTTTCCCCCGGGGTGGGGGGAAATACTCCAAATTATCACTATGTTATTATATAATAATTCCAATAATTTGAGATGTAGATCACAGTATCCTAAAGAAAAAGAATAGCATTATTTTAAAAAAGAAATAGGATTGGAAAACGTGTAATCGATGAAGAAAAAATCTCTTTGTGTTTCATGTTTTTAAGATGCTATATATAAAATAGGGGAACCCTTAGAAGGAATATTTTTTTCATTAACAATAATAAAGTGTAAAAAGTTAAGAATGGTTATCTTCTGGTTTAGGTGTAAACCTATGAATAAATAATAAAATGCATTCTAAATCTACGTTGTTTTCTCCTGTAATTTTTTCATTTTAAACTGAATAATTTCACTCAATTTATCAACATCAAAAGGTTTTGTAATGTAATTATCTGCGCCCGCTTCAAACGCATCTTCCAAATCTTTCATTTGTCCTTTTGCAGATAACATAAAAATAGGAATATCTCGCATTTCTGGATCTTTCTTTAGTCTGGAACATACTTCAAGACCATCCATTTCTGGCATCATGATGTCCAAAAGAATTAAATCTGGCATTTCTTGACGTGCCTTTTCTAACCCTTCTTTGCCATCTTCTGCTAAAATAACCTCATGTCCATCCAATACTAAATTATACTGAACAAGCTTTCGGATATTTTCTTCATCATCAACCACAAGTATCTTCATTGTATTAACCTCTTTTTATGTTACATTTTAAAAACTGGAAGTGAGACGCGAAATAAACTCCCTTTATTTTCTTCACTGATTACGTCAATTTTACCGTTATGCTTCTCTAAAATTTCTTTTATAATCGATAACCCCAACCCTGTCCCCTGGATTTGCATTCCAGGCCTGTGAATCCGATAAAATTTTTGAAAGATTTTTTCCTGTTCTCTCTTAGGGATACCCATCCCCGTATCTTCTACTTCAAAAATAATATAATTACCTTCATGTTTTAAACGGACATCAATTTTTCCCTTAGGAAGTGTAAATTTTAAAGCATTGCTTAATAAATTAACAACAACTTGAATCATGGCATCATGATCAGCTAATATTTGAGGTAGTGCTTCGTCTTTTTGATACAAGAGATCAATTTGCTTATCTTCTGCCTGCGGTCGATAAATTGTAATCGCATCTTGAATCACTTCATCGAGATTTAAAGCCTCCATTTCATAAGTGATTTTTTCCGATTCAATTTTTGAAATACTTAAAACATCTTCAATAAGTCGGGCTAATCGTTTGCTCTCATTGTAAATAATTTCTATAAATTCGTGCTTTGTTTCTTCAGACATGGATTCTTTTCGAAGGATTGTATTGGAAAATCCCATGATGGCTGTGAGAGGTGTCCGAAGTTCGTGAGAGACACTTGAGACAAAATCGGTTTTCATCCTGTCAATTTCCCGCTCTTTTGTAACGTCTCTTAAAATAAAGACTTTTCCTGCTGATTTCCTATCGACATCTTGAAATGTTGATCCTGTTACATAAAGAATTCTATAATCAGGTTCAGTAACAATGAGTTCAAGATTTGAAAAAGACTCTTTTGAGAGGGAACTTAAAAGAGCTTCTCCTTGGTGTTCTGTGTGAATAAGAAAATCCTTGATAGGAGGATGATTTTTAAAAGACGTTGGAATATTAAGCAGCTCTAAGGCTTTGTCGTTGTATATGATAACTTTTCCCAATGCGTCAAGAACGATCACGCCATTCCCAATACTATGAAGAATAATATTTAAGCGTTCGCGACTTTGATACAATTCTTTTTCCCATTCTTTTCGGTCGGTAATATCTCGGGCAACTCCAATTGATGCAATGGGAGTACCTTTTTCATTATAAAGAAGCGATGTAGAAAGCATTACAGGAAAAACTGTTCCATCTTTTCGTTGATTGTATATTTCTCCTTGCCATCCACCTCTTTCTAAAGTATCCCTTCGAATGGATTCTAAGAGTGCTGTATCTTTCGACATTTCTTCAGATCGAATAAGGTTTATATGTTTGCCAATTACTTCTTCACGACTGTATCCATACGTTTTGATGAAAGCTTTATTAACAAAAATAAATCGGTCTTCTAAGTCCGTGACTGATATAGCTTCACTAATACTTTTTATTGCATGAGCTAAAAGATTAATTTCCTGCTCTGCTTTTTTCCGTTCAGAAATATCACGGATTATAGCAATGGTATTCCAATAACCCTGTAAACGGAAGGAAGAGAAAGACACTTCAATAGGAATTTTTTCCCCCTTTTTATTTAAGGCATAAAATTCAAACACACTCCCCAAGAGTTCATCAAGGAATTTTCCATGAAACGACTGAATATCATACATTTTTTTATATTCATCAGGAACGAGGAGATCAAAGAAATTCTTCCCCAAAATTTCTTGTTCTTTAAACCCTAATATTTTTTCTGCAGAGGGATTCCAAAAGCGAACAAGTGCGTTACAATCAACCATAACAATGGCATCATTTGCAGAATCAGTAATGGAACGCAACATCTCTTCATTTTCACGAAGTTGCTGCTCTCGTTGCTTTTGTTCTGTAATATCATCCCTAATGGCCACATAGTGCGTTATAACACCTTCGTTATCCCGAATAGCTGATATGGAAACTTTTTCCCAATAGACCCCCCCCTCTTTTTTCTTGTTTCTTAGCTCACCATACCAATTTTCGCCCTGCTTAATGGTTTCCCACAACTCTTTATATTTTTCTTGAGGATTCATTCCCGATTTAAAGGCAGACATTTTTTTTCCAAGAACTTCTTCTTTTTCATACCCCGTTATTTCGGTAAAACGTGGATTTACATATTCAATCATACTTTCGTTATTGGTAATGATGATTGAAGAAGAACTTTGCTCAATAGCCCGAGACAACTTTAAAATCTCATTAATAGCTGCCTTTTCCTGTGTTATATCCCGAATAACAGCAAAAGAAGCAGGATTACCTTCAAAGTCGATAATGGCTACATTTACATCTATATCAATTTCTTCACCGTTCTTTTTAAGAAAATAGGTTTCATAATGATTCGAAACATCTTCTCCAAGCTGACGCCTCTCATAGCGATCCATCAATATTTTTAAACCTCGCTTGGAATAAATTTTTCGGTAATTAATGTTTTTTAACTCATCAAGGGTGTATCCTAAAATTTCAGCAAATCGTGTATTGTAAAAAATAAACTCGCCATTTTGACTAATAACAATTCCGTCATTAATAGAATTGACAAGTAATTTATATTTATCTTCTGATTTTTGAATTTCTATTCGGGCATTATAATTTTGTATTGCAGCACCAATAGTCTGGGCAAAAACTTTCAATGCTTCAATTTCAGCAGGAGCCCACATTCTTTCTTGATGACACTCATCCAAACCGATGAACCCCCACCAAACTTTATCCACAATAATAGGGACCCATATGAGGGATTGAATATTTTCACCCTCGAAAATAACCCGCTCAGATTCGTTGAAATCATGAGCTACTTTAAAAAATACTTTATGTTGAGAAAGCGTTTGAAGTGCATTGTCAATATTTCCTTGGTATGGCAATTCTTTCAAGAGATTATTTTTAACGTGAGATGTCACAGAATCGCTAGCCCATTCGTTTCGTAAGGATATGCAAAGCTCATTATAAGGATTATAAACGTTCTTAAAAAGATAACACCGATCTGCTGATGTTGCTTTGCCCATCCATTGAAGACTTTCATCCAACGCTGTATTAATGTTTTCTGACGATAACAAACGCTCAGCAATCTTGCCAACGGTTTCTAAAATCTTATCTCTACTTTTTAAAATGTTTTGAGTTTGTATGCGTTCAGAGATATCTCGAAAAATAAGCATTACAAACTTTTCTTTTTCAAACCAGTAAATGGAATAAGAGATTTCAATATCAAGGCGGCGTCCAGATTTTGTTAAAAGATAGGTCTCGATAAGCGTTGTTTTTTTATCCAATTCTCTTAAACGATGGATATTAATCTCTGGAAGAATCTTTTTATAAGGCGACCCAACAAGTTCTTTCTGAGAGTATTCGCTGATGGTTATTGAAGCTATGTTTGCTTCAAGGATTTGGTCATCTTCTCTAATGATAATAAAACCATCATTTGCTTTTTCAAAAAGAGAACGTAAACGATATTCACTGATTGCAAGTTTTTTTTCAAGGTCAATTTTATAGAAAAACATTTCTATTGTTGCTTTAAGTTCACGTTCCTCAAAAGGTTTGATTAAATAACCATAGGGTTCGGAAGCTTTGGCCATCGTAATGGTGTTTTCATCAGCATAAGCAGTAAGGAAAATAATAGGTGTTCCAAATTCATGATGAATTATTTCAGCAGCTTCTGAACCACACATCTTCCCTTCAAGAACAATATCCATGAGGACTAAATCAGGGCGTGTTTCTCCCGCTGTTTTAATGGCATCTTCACCATTAGAAATAATATCAATCACTTCATAGCCAAAATTTTCTAATGTCATTTTCAGATCTTCAGCAATAATCCTCTCATCTTCAACAATCAAAATTCGTTTCTTCGTCATGTCCATACCTATTATTATTTTTTAAGATATTTAGGAATTAGAATATGCATTTTTTTCCCCGGATTTTTTGATACCAACTGGAAAAGATAAGATGCGTTATGAAAATAGTTTAGTCATCTTAGTTTTTATATTACGAATCTCATTACAATTTTTCAATTAGTTAAATGATAAAAGTGTTTTTGATTCTAGATGTTATAATAAACGCAAAAGGAAGAGTTAACGATTCAAAATAGATAGTTATTTTCTTCATGAAATATTTCTAGGGATAGGAAAAGCAAATTTTATTTGAAAAACAGAGAGATTCATTTTATATTTCCAAGCTTTTTGAAAATTATGATGTGCCACCATAGCTCAGCTGGTAGAGCGGCGGTTTTGTAAACCGTTGGTCGCTGGTTCGATTCCGGCTGGTGGCTCATATCAAAAGGGGTCAGTGGCCGAGCGGTCAATGGCAGCAGACTGTAAATCTGCCGGCGTAAGCCTACGGTGGTTCAAATCCATCCTGGCCCACGCTGCGGGTGTAGTTCAGTGGTAGAACATCAGCCTTCCAAGCTGATTACGTGAGTTCGATTCTCATCACCCGCTCCTGATTCTTGAAAAGATCATGGGAGGGCAGATAAATCCTGTCCGCTACAACCAGAAAGTGTATTTTACGGGATTAAAAGAAGCCTGTCACGTATTTTCTGGTGACGGGCTTTTTTTTGCCCACGTAGCACAGTTGGTAGTCGCGCTTCCTTGGTAAGGAAGAGGTCACCGGTTCAAATCCGGTCGTGGGCTCCACGAAGTTTGAAATTTTCATCTGAGGAGAAATCATGGCAAAGAAAAAGTTTGAAAGGACGAAGCCCCATGTCAATATAGGGACGATAGGGCATGTAGATCATGGCAAGACGACGTTAACGGCGGCGATCACGTATGTTTTGGCAAAGAGTGGGGGAGCGGAGAGGCGTTCTTTTGACAGTATTGACAATGCGCCGGAAGAGCGAGAGCGAGGGATAACGATAGCGACTTCTCATGTAGAATATGAGACGGTAAAGCGTCATTATGCTCATGTAGATTGTCCGGGACATGCAGATTATATCAAGAACATGATAACAGGCGCGGCACAGATGGATGGGGCAATTTTGGTTGTAAGTGCGGCAGATGGGCCGATGCCCCAGACGCGGGAGCATGTATTGTTGGCATATCAGGTGAATGTTCCATCGATTGTGGTATTTATGAATAAGGTAGACATGGTAGATGATCCGGAGTTATTGGATTTGGTAGAGATGGAGCTTCGGGAGTTATTGAATGAATATGGTTATCCTGGAGATGAGGTGCCGATTATACGTGGGTCAGCGTTAGAGGCGTTAAACAATCCAGATGATGAGGAGAAGACGCGGTGCATTTATGAGTTGATGGAAGCGGTAGACAATTATATACCGGAGCCGGTACGAGATATAGACAAGCCATTTTTGATGCCGATAGAGGATGTATTTTCGATTACAGGGCGAGGGACGGTAGGCACGGGACGCATAGAGCGAGGTGTAGTTCGTGTAGGGGATGAGGTAGAGATAGTAGGGATAGAGCCAGAGACCAAGAAGACGGTAGTAACAGGGATTGAGATGTTTCGTAAGCTCTTGGATCAGGGACAAGCTGGAGACAATGCGGGATTATTGTTACGTGGGATAGAAAAGAATTATTTACGCCGTGGGATGGTTTTGGCAAAACCGGGCTCCATCACCCCACACACGAAATTTAAGGCAGAAGTGTATGTCTTGAAGAAGGAAGAAGGGGGGCGCCATACACCTTTTGTCAATGGTTATCGACCCCAGTTTTATTTTCGGACGACAGATGTGACGGGGAATGTTCAGCTTCCAGAAGGGGTAGAGATGGTGATGCCAGGAGACCGCGTGACATTCACAGTAGAACTGATAGTTCCCATCGCCATGGAAAAAGAACTTCGGTTTGCTATTCGCGAAGGTGGACGGACTGTAGGCGCTGGAGTAGTAACCGAAATTATTGAATAAAAAAATAACCTATTTGAGGTCTGAAGATGCGTGATATAATTATACTGGCATGCAATGAATGTAAGCGAAGAAACTACACAACAACAAAAAATAAAAGAAAACATCCTCAACGTGTAGAATTCAAAAAATATTGCCCGTGGTGTAAAACGCATACAATACACAAGGAAACTCGCTAAAATGCTTGGACAGGTCCGTAGTTCAATGGGTAGAGCAGCGGTCTCCAAAACCGCAAGTTGGGGGTTCGAATCCCTCCGGACCTGCAAATTAGAGAGGATATGAAGATGTTTAAAAAAATACGTGATTTTTTTGCAAGCGTAAAAGCAGAGATGAAGAAAGTGACATGGCCAACCTTTGAAGAACTTAAAGGATCAACAAAGGTTGTTATTTTATTTTCTCTCATCTTAGTTGTCTTCCTCTTTGTTGTTGATTTTATTCTCTCACAATCAATCCATGCACTCTTATATTAAAACATGTGATATCTATCATGAAATGGTACACAATTAAAGCATTTTCAGGAAAAGAGCGACAAGTAGCAGACCGCATTTTGTATGAAGCAGAAGCACGGAATCTTCGGGATTATATTGAGGAGGTGCTTGTTCCTACTGAAAATGTGGTTGAAATGCGAGAAGGTAAAAAACGTTCTCGCACAAAAGTCTTTTATCCTGGCTACATCATGATTAAAATGGAACTTACAAAAGAAACAAAATACTTTATTGAAAATGTTTCAGGTGTAATTAGTTTTGTAGGTCCCAAAGGTCGCCCACAAGCACTTTCGGATAGGGAAGTCCGCAGAATTTTAGGAGAAGTGGAGAAAAAAGAAGGGCGCGAAGTTATTGCGACACCCTTTTCAGTGGGTGATCCTGTTAAAATTGTGGACGGCCCTTTTATGGATTTTACTGGTGTTGTTCAGGAAGTAAATGAAGAAAAGAAAAAGTTAAAAATTATGGTCAGTATCTTCGGCAGATCAACGCCGGTAGAACTGGATTATTTACAAGTTGAACGTGAAAAATAGGTTGTAAAGAATGGCAAAAAAAATCACAGCTGTCATCAAATTGCAACTCCCTGCAGGACAGGCAAATCCTTCACCACCCGTTGGCCCAGCATTAGGGCAGCATGGTGTGAATATTATGGAGTTTTGCAAGGTTTATAATGCAAAAACTTCAGATAAAATGGGATTGATTATACCCGTTGTTATCACGATTTATAGCGACAGGTCTTTTACTTTTATTACAAAAACTCCTCCTGCAGCAGTTTTGCTAAAAAAAGCAGCAAAAGTTCAAAAAGGATCTTCTGAACCCAATAAAGTAAAAGTAGGAAAAATTTCCCAGAAAGATCTAAGAGAGATTGCTGAATTAAAGATGCAAGACCTGAATGCCCATACAGTGGAAGCAGCCATGGAAATGATTGCGGGTACTGCACGAAGTATGGGATTGCAGGTGGAAGGATAAAGGAGGCTGAGGAAAATCATGAAACATAGTCGGCGATATCGTGAATTGCTAAAACAAGTGGATAGAGAATATGAGTATCCTCTGAATGAAGGAATTAAACTCCTAAAAAAAATTGCTTCTGCTCATTTTGATGAAACAGTCGAACTCAGTATTAATCTTGGTGTAGATCCAAAATATGCCGACCAAATGGTCCGTGGAACGGTTATTTTGCCTTATGGTACTGGTAAAAAAATACGTGTCCTTGTCTTTGCTCAAGGTGAAAAAGTTAAAGAAGCTTTGGATGCTGGCACTGATTATGCAGGTTTGGATGAATATATTCAAAAAATTCAAAACGGTTGGCTCGATTTTGATGTGGTGATTGCAACACCTGATGTGATGCGCCACATTGGAAAACTGGGACGTGTTCTGGGTCCCCATGGACTTATGCCAAATCCAAAGACAGGAACAGTTACTGAAAATATTGCACAGGCTGTTGCTGATAGTAAAGCCGGTAAAATTAATTTTCGTGTGGATCGGTATGGGATTGTCCATGTGGGCGTTGGAAAAATTTCTTTTGAAGAAAATCAACTGGTCGAAAATATTAAAACCATGGTTACTACACTTATTAAACTCCGTCCCCCAAGTGCAAAGGGTCAATATTTGCAAAAAATTACCCTTACGTCTACCATGGGACCTGGAATAAAAATCGAAAAGCAGACAGCCTTAGCTTAGGAGAATATTGATGCCTAACACTGAAAAAATGAATATTGTTCAACAAGTTGCAGATGAAATAAGTTCTTCAAAAGCTGTTTACTTTACAGATTATCTGGGACTTAATGTTGAACAAGTGAACAGCCTGCGGGCTAAGATGTTTAAAGAAAATATCAAAATGCAGGTGATAAAAAATACTTTGATTAAAATTGCCCTTCAAAATGCTGGGTACGAGGTAGAGAAACAAGATTTTCTTACAGGTCCTACCGCCTTGGTCTTCGGAAAGGATGATCCCGTGGCTCCTGCGAAAGTCCTTACTTCTTTTAAAAAAGAGACAAAAGATCTTGGGAAACCAGAGGTTAAAGCAATTTTATTTGAGGGCAAGTTTTTAAATGCTAAGAAAGTGGATGAAATAGCAGAATTACCGGATCGTGAAGTTTTGCTTGTGAAATTTCTTAGTGGAATTTCATGGCCGCTGCAACAGTTACTTGGAACGCTGCAGGCACCTATGCGCAATTTGGTGGGTGCGTTAAATGCTTTAAAAGAGAAAAAACAATAGAGTGAGATAAGGAGGACGAAAGTCATGGCCGAAGTTACACGTGCCGAAGTATTGGGATATTTAGAAAAAGCCAACATGTTGGAAATTGCAGAACTCATCAAAGAAATTGAGAAAAAATTTGGCGTAACTGCTGCTGCTCCAGTGGCTGTTGCTGCTGCTTCAGGTACTGCTTCTCAAGCTGAAGAAGCCGAAGAAAAAACAGAATTTGATGTAGTAATGACGAATTTTGGGGACAAAAAGATTAATGTGATTAAGGAAGTCCGCCAAATTACTTCTTTGGGCTTGAAAGAAGCAAAAGAATTGGTTGAAAACGTGCCTAGCACCATCAAAGAAGCATTAACAAAAGAAGAAGCTGAAAAGATAAAAAAACAGCTTGAAGAAGTTGGTGCAACGGTAGAACTGAAATAACAGAAAAGATGGCAACCAGAAGGCCATTGAATAATGTGTGGTGGGGCCATCTTAAAAATATGATGGCTCTTGTTTCTTTTTGTGAAATAATATAAGGGAGGATTTCTTTTGAGAAATCTGTCAGAACTTGTACAGCGGAAATCATTCTCACGAATTACACGGGTTTTAGATATTCCAGATTTGCTGAGTATACAACTTGAATCGTTTAATGATTTTTTACAGCTGGATAAAAAACCTGAAGAACGTGAGAATATCGGTCTCGAAGAGGCCTTTAGAGTTATTTTTCCTATAGAGGATTCTCATAATACTTTCTTGCTAGATTATATGGGTTATTCTATAGGAATTCCTCGTTATTCAGAAAAAGAGTGCCTTGAAAGAGGTATCTCTTATGCCGTGCCATTAAAAGCAAAACTCATTTTGAAAATTGCTGAAGAAGAAGCTGAACCCGGAGTTTACTCCGAAAGTATTGAACAGGAAGTGTTTTTAGGGAATATTCCTTTTATGACTCTCAGGGGGACATTTATTATCAATGGTGCTGAACGGGTTATTGTAAGCCAACTTCAACGCTCACCTGGTGTTTTCTTTAACGATGCCCGACATCCTAATGGAACAATTCTCTACAACGCTCGAATTATCCCTTTTAGAGGCTCTTGGGTTGATATTACGACAGATATTTTTGATGCGATTTACGTGACAATTGATCGACGGAAAAAATTCCCCGTCTCCATTCTTTTACGTGCTGTAGGGTTTAATTCAGACTATGATATACTGAAAAATTTTGAGGTGTTTAAAGAAGTTCCAGTTTCTAATAAGCTTATTGGAATGACACTTGTTCATAGTATTTTAAATCCGGAGACCGGCGAAGTTATTTTAACAGCTGGCGTTGCTGAAGATGAACGCCTTGTTCTCGAAGCGTCTCATATTCAAACACTGAAAAATGCTGGGATAAAGAAAATTGATGTTGTTGATCCTGATAAGGAAATTGACTTGAAGTTGTTAGCAAATTCCATCCGCCGAGAAAAGGATAAAATGGATCCTGAACGATTATCAATAGGTGGACCAACTCAAGAAGATGCTCTTGTTTATCTCTATAGGAATTTGAGAAACGGGGATCCTCCAAATATTGAAACAGCTCAGAAATTCGTCGAAAAACTCTTTTTTAGTCCTAAAAAATATGATCTCGGGGAAGTAGGTCGCTATCGGATGAATAAAAAATTCAACATGAACATTCCCTTGGAAAATACGGTAATTACTCCCAATGATTTTATTTGTATTGTGCAGCATCTGATTAAAATGCGACGTGGCGAAAAATTGTCCGACGATATAGACCATTTGGGAAATCGACGAGTAAAAACCGTTGGCGAACAACTTGCAAATCAGTTTTCTATTGCCTTTGCTCGAATGGCTCGAACCATCAGAGATCGGATGAATATTCACAGAGCTGAAAATCTTACCCCCCAAGAACTTGTTAATAGCAGAATTATTACCTCTGTCATTAATACCTTTTTTGGTACTTCTCAAATGTCCCAGTTTATGGACCAGACAAACCCGTTGGCTGAACTAACTCATAAACGCCGGTTATCAGCTTTGGGTCCTGGTGGGTTAACGCGCGAGCGAGCAGGATTTGAAGTCCGTGATGTGCACTATACTCATTATGGCCGTTTGTGTCCCATCGAAACACCAGAAGGCCCAAATATTGGGTTAATTTCCTCTCTGGCTTGCTATGCTGTTATTAATCGCCTTGGATTTATTGAAACCCCTTATCGCAAGACAAAAAAAACAAAAGAAAAAGTCTATGTAACAAATGAAATAGAATATCTTTCAGCGGATGATGAAGATAGAAGTACGATTGCTCAAGCGAATGCACAACTCAATGAAGATAATTCCTTTACTCGGGATATTGTTAAATGTCGAAAAGGGCCTGATTATCCCGCTGTCCCTCCTGAAATGGTTGATTATATGGATGTGGCTCCAATTCAAATTGTGAGTCCTGCAGCAAGCTTGATTCCATTTTTGGAACATGATGATGCAAACCGCGCTTTGATGGGAAGCAATATGCAACGTCAGTCTGTTCCTCTTTTAACCCCTTCAACCCCAATTGTGGGGACAGGCATGGAAGGTATAGTTGCTGCAGATAGTCGGGCTGTTCTTGCTGCGGATACAGATGGTGTTATTGAATATGTCGACGCCAATAAGATAGTTCTTAGACCCCTGGAAGGATTTGATGCTTCTGTCTCTCTTGATGAAAATGAAGGAAGATATATTTATCATCTCAAAAAATATGAGAGAACAAATCAGGATACAGCCATTAATCAACGGCCTATTGTGCGAAAAAATCAGGTAGTGAAAAAGGGCCAGCCTATTGCGGATGGAACATCCACAAATAAAGGAGAACTTGCCCTTGGACGAAATGTCCTTGTCGCCTTTATGCCATGGCGTGGCTATAACTTTGAAGATGCAATTATTCTTAGTGAACGAATGGTAAAAGATGATATCTTTACCTCTGTCCATGTTAAAGAAGTGGAGCTGGAAGTTCGCGAAACTAAACGAGGAAGCGAAGAATTAACGCGTGAAATTCCAAACGTTTCAGAAGAAGCCACAAAGAATATTGAAGAAAACGGTATTATTCGCATTGGAGCTCAAGTGAAGCCAGGCGATATTCTTATTGGGAAAGTAACACCAAAAGGTGAAACAGATCCAACTCCAGAAGAAAAATTGCTCCGGGCTATTTTTGGGGAAAAAGCCGGCGATGTAAAGGATGCCTCAAAACGTGCAGAACCTGGAACATCTGGAATTGTAATTGATACCAGACTTTTTGTCCGCAAAGGTAAAGAATCCCGACGGGATGAAAAAATAAAGATCGAAAAATTAGATGAAAATCTCAACCGACGTCTGGCAATCCTTAAAGGAAAAATGATACGAAAACTCCTTGCTCTTCTGGAAGGTCATCCTTGTATAGGTATTTATGATAAAGGTGGAAATCCTATCATTTCTGAAGGTCGAAAATGGGACGCTGATCTTTTTGAAAATATGGATTTTCGTCGTGTTGATATTTCCAAGCCTTGGATCGCTGATGAAAATCAATTCCAAAGGGTTGTTACCTTGATCCATCATTACCAGGATGTCCAAGAAACGATTCAATTTGAGATCAATAACGAAAAATTCAAAATTAAAGCGGGTGATGATCTGCAACCAGGCGTTCTTCAGCTTGCAAAAGTATATATTGCAAGTAAGCGGAAAGTTCAGGTTGGAGATAAAATGGCTGGACGCCATGGAAACAAAGGCGTTGTCTCCATTATTGTCCCTGAAGAAGATATGCCCTATTTACCAGATGGTACTCCCGTTGATATCATTCTGAATCCTTTGGGCGTTCCTTCTCGTATGAATCTTGGTCAGCTTTATGAAACCATGTTAGGATGGGCTGGTAAAGAATTGGGTCTTTATTATGAAACCCCTGTTTTTGATGGCGCAACCTATGAGGATGTTCAAAAAGAACTAAAAAAAGCTGGATTACCAGAAAATGGTAAAAGTGATTTGTATGATGGTAGAACAGGCGAAAAAATCTATGATACTGTAGCTGTGGGACATATTTACATGATGAAATTAGCCCACATGATTGAAGATAAAATACACGCACGATCAACGGGTCCTTATTCTCTCATTACACAACAGCCTCTGGGAGGAAAAGCCCAGTTTGGCGGACAGCGATTCGGTGAAATGGAAGTCTGGGCTCTCGAGGCTTATGGGGCCGCTTATACCCTTCAAGAAGTTCTTACCGTTAAATCCGATGATGTCGATGGCCGCTCCAAAGTCTATAATGCCATTGTTAAAGGGGAAAATCTCCCCGATTACGGCATGCCCGAATCATTTAATGTGTTGCTGAAAGAACTACAAGGATTGGCGCTTGAAGTGGATCTCTTGTAAGATTCACTTTTAAAAAAGGAGGAATTCACATTGAGTGTGAAATTCAATGCTTCACAAGATACAAAAAAGGATTTTACAAAAATCCGACTTAGACTCTCTTCTTCTGAATCTATTTTAAGTAAATCAAGAGGAGAGGTTCTGAAACCTGAAACTATTAACTATCGGTCGTATAAACCGGAAAAAGATGGACTTTTTTGCGAAAAGATTTTTGGTCCCGTTAAGGATTGGGAATGCCATTGTGGAAAATATAAACGGATTCGGTATAAGGGAATTGTCTGTGACCGATGTGGCGTTGAAGTTACCCGCAAAAAAGTGCGTCGGGAAAGAATGGGGCATATTACACTGGCTGTACCCGTTGCCCATATCTGGTATCTGAAATCTATTCCTTCAAAATTGGCCAATGTTTTAGGCATGTCTGCCAAAAGCATTGAACAGGTTATTTATTATGAATCCTACATTGTTATCCAGCCCGGGAAAGCTGTTATTGAAACGGAAAAAGGGAAATTCCATCCCGTTGAACCGATGGAACTTATTGATGAAGATATCTACCTTGATCTTCAGTATAAATATGGTGAAGAAGCAGAGGAAGAAATTCCAGAGGAAGATCTTTTTATTGCAAAAACAGGAGCTGAGGCACTCTACGATATTTTGGTAAACCTCGATATTCCAACGCTCATCGAAACGTTAAAAAAGGAACTGAAAAAAAGTAACTCCGCATCTGAACAACAAGATATCGTTAAACGGCTTAAAATTTTAAATGCCTTTCATTCTGAAGATGATGAGCCACCGGTTAATAGACCTGAATACATGATTTTGAAAGTATTACCCGTTATTCCACCTGAATTACGTCCACTCGTTCCTTTGGAAGGTGGGCGATTTGCTGCTTCTGATTTGAATGACCTCTATCGTCGAGTGATTATTCGAAATAATCGCTTAAAACAACTGATTGATATTAAAGCGCCAGATGTTATCCTTAGAAATGAAAAACGGATGCTCCAGGAGGCAGTGGATAGCTTGTTTGATAACAGTCGTAGACGTACTGCTGTTCGTTCTGGAACACGAAGACCTTTAAAATCCTTGAGTGATATGCTAAATGGCAAGGAAGGACGATTCCGTCAAAATCTTTTGGGAAAACGTGTGGATTACTCAGGGCGATCTGTGATTGTTGTTGGACCTGAATTGAAAATTCATGAGTGCGGTTTGCCCAAACTTATGGCTACAGAACTCTTTAAACCTCATTTGATCCATGAATTGCTGGTGCGAGGAAAAGCTTCTACTCCAAAGACAGCCAAAAGTATGGTGGAAAGAAGAGCCCCCGAAGTTATGGATCTTCTTGAATATGTTGTAAAAGATCACCCAGTTCTTCTTAATCGCGCTCCAACGCTCCATCGTTTAGGAATTCAAGCATTTCAACCAATTCTTGTGGATGGAAAAGCGATTCGTGTTCATCCCCTTGTGTGTGCTGCTTTTAATGCTGATTTTGATGGCGACCAAATGGCTGTACATATTCCTCTCTCCTTTGAAGCTCAAATTGAATCACGGATGCTTATGCTTTCAAGTAATAATATTCTTCATCCAGCACACGGAAATCCAATATCCGTTCCTTCCCAAGATATGGTTTTAGGAGCGTATTACATTACGCGAGCAAAATCAAACCAAAAGGGCGAAGGAATGGTTTTTTCATCCTATGACGAAGCACTTCTGGCCTTTGAAAATAACCGTGTAACCCTCCATTCAAAAGTAAAACTGCTAATAAATGGTAAACTTAATGATACAACGGTAGGACGGATTTACTTTAATGCCATTGTTCCTAATGGATTACCTTATTATAATGAATTGATAACAAAAAAACGCTTAGAAAATATCATTGCTGAGTCAAACCGAGAAGTTGGGCTGCACGAAACAGTCCGTTTTCTCGATGCTTTGAAAGATTTGGGATTTGAACTAGCAACCATGTCTGGTGTTTCGATTGGGTTGAGCGATGTTTTGATCCCTGATGATAAATTTGAAATTATCAGGAAAACTCAGAAACTGGTTGATTCAATTAATGAAAAACGGAACAAAGGCGTTTTGACAGAAAATGAACGCTATAATAAAGTAATTGATGCTTGGTCAAGAGCGACCGATATGGTTCAAGCATCGATGAATAAAATTTTGGAGAATGACCGGGAAGGGTTTAATCCCATTTATATGATGTCTGACTCAGGAGCTCGTGGCTCAAAAGATCAAATGAAACAGCTTGCGGGTATGCGTGGACTTATGAACAAGCCACAAAAATCCATGACGGGTGGTGTTGGAGAAATTATTGAGACACCGATTACTTCAAATTTTAAAGAAGGATTAACGGTGCTTGAATACTTTATTTCAACACATGGTGCTCGTAAAGGGCTTTCAGATACGGCGTTGAAAACAGCGGATGCTGGATATCTTACACGACGTCTCGTTGATGTTGCCCAAGACGTGGTGATTAGTGAAGAGGATTGCGGAAGCATTAATGGCATTGAAGTTGTTGCCATAAAAGATGGTGAACAAGTCATTGAACCTCTCTCTGAACGGATTTTAGGGCGTGTTGCCTTGGATGATATTGTTGATCCCGTAACGGATAAGCTCTTAGTAGAAAGTGGCGAACTGATCGACGAAGAAAAAGCACGAATTGTTGATGAAAGTAATGTTGAAACAGTCATGATCCGTTCTGTACTTACCTGTGAGTCGAAAAGTGGTGTTTGTGCCGCGTGCTATGGGAGAAATCTTGCAACAAGTACCCTCGTTAATCAAGGGGAAGCCATAGGGATTGTTGCTGCCCAATCGATTGGTGAACCTGGGACTCAGCTAACCCTTCGGACATTTCATATTGGTGGTACAGCAAGCCATGTTGTGGAGGAATCCCATCAATTGTCCCGCTATGAAGGACAGGTTGTTTTTTCGGAAAACTTGCATATCTCAAACAAAGATTTTGTTGATGAAATAACAAAACAAAAATATAGAGTTGTCCTGGCAAGAAATGGAAAATTAAGCATCATTGATAATAACAACCGTGAACTTATTTCGTATACTGTTCCCGAAGGGGCAAAAATCTATGTTAAAGATGGGCAACAGGTTGATAGAACAACAATTCTTTATGACTGGGATGTTTATAATGAGCACATTGTTTCCCGTTATGAAGGATATGTAAAGTTCATTGACTTAATCCCCAGAGTAACGTATGATGAAGTCGCAGATACTACGGGATTTAAAGAATGGCAGATTATTCCTTCAAAAGATCGGGATAAAACACCTCGGATTTTAATTGTGGATGAAGAGGGGAATCCTGTAGGGAAAGCCATAAATCTCCCTGAATCTTCCTCCCTTCTTGTTAAAGAAGGTCAGAAGGTTTATCAAGGTGAAACACTTGCAAAACGGTCCAAAGAAACGACACGGAGTAATGATATTACTGGAGGCCTTCCCCGTGTTTCCGAGCTTTTTGAGGCACGAAATCCTTCAAATGAAGCAATCGTAAGCGAAGTTAATGGGTATATTCAGTTTGATCGACTTTCAAAAGGTGTTCAAACTGTTCGCGTACGAAACGATCTTGGTGAAGTGTTTACCTATAAAATTCCTCCAGGAAAACATATTCTGGTTCACGATGGCGATTATGTCCATGCCGGTGATCCCCTCTGTGACGGTGCTATTCCTCCTAAAAAAATCTTGAAGATCAAAGGAGTTTATGAAGTCCAAAAATATTTGGTGAACGAAATTCAGCATGTCTATCGTTTGCAAGGTGTTCGGATTAATGATAAACACATTGAAGTCATTGTTCGCCAAATGCTTCAGAAAGTAGAAATAAGTGATCCGGGCGATACGGAATTTCTCATTGGAGACCGTGCATCACGCCAGGTTGTTATGGAAGAGAATGAGAAAATTATGAATAGGGTACGCATCACTGATTCTGGCGATACTGCTTTTAAAGTCGATAATTTATATCCCCTCGATATTGTAGAAGAAGATAATATTCGCCATCGGGCAGCAGGGAAAAAACCTGCAGACTATGAACCGGCAGTACCGGCAACGTTTGAACCACTTCTTTTAGGAATTACCAGGGCTTCTCTAAATACTGAAAGCTGGATTTCTGCTGCATCCTTCCAAGAAACAACGCGCGTGTTAACAGATGCTGCAATTGAAGGGAAAATTGATTATCTGAAAGGCCTCAAAGAGAATATCATTATGGGACGGCTAATTCCTGCAGGAACGGGTCAATCGAAATATAAAAATTTAAAAGTTAGTGAGCCTGAATTTACAGAAGTCGATGACTTAGAATATTTTGCAGAGGAACAAATTTACGATGAAAATGAAGACCTGATTCATGAATAAATCCCATTGCTTATAAATAATAAGGATATTACATTATCCAGCTTGACAAAAATTGGAGAAAGTATGCCGACGATCAATCAACTGGTGAAAAAGGGTAGAAAAAAAGTTATCAAAAAGAATAAAGTCCCTGCGTTGCAGGGAAATCCACAAAAACGGGGAGTGTGTACCCGCGTTTATACGACCACTCCTAAAAAACCGAATTCAGCTTTACGAAAAGTTGCTCGTGTTCGTTTAACAACAGGTACAGAAGTCACTGCTTATATTCCTGGTGAGGGACACAATCTTCAAGAGCATTCACTTGTCTTGATTGAGGGTGGGCGTGTAAAAGATTTACCCGGCGTCCGCTATCATATTATAAGAGGGACATTGGATACTGCAGGTGTATCAGATAGAAAAAACAGCCGTTCACGATATGGCGCTAAAAGGCCAAAATAAGGAACACGTTAAATGTCAAGACGAAACAAACCTCAAAAAAGAGATATTCTTCCTGACCCCAAATACCAATCCACAACGGTAGCAAAATTTATTAATAGTCTCATGGGAAGGGGAAAAAAAGGTGTTGCAGAATCCATTTTATATGATGCTTTGGATATATTAAATGAAAAGACAAATGGGAAGGGTCTTGAAACGTTTCAAAAGGCACTGGATAATGTTGCTCCTGTTTTAGAAGTAAAATCAAAAAGAATTGGGGGTGCAACCTATCAGGTTCCTGTGGAAGTTCGTCATAACCGTCGCTACGCTTTGGCAATGCGCTGGGTCATTAAATATTCTGCCGCACGTGCAGGAGATAGTATGGCAGTAAAACTTGCAGCAGAACTCCTTGCGGCATCACAAGGCGAAGGAAATTCGGTGAAAAAGCGTGAAGATACTCATAAAATGGCAGAAGCAAACAGGGCGTTTGCTCATTTTCGTTAAGGTAAAAAGAATTTATGGCTAACGCAGACTTAAAAAAGCTCAGAAATATTGGGATTATGGCTCACATTGATGCGGGTAAAACCACAACAACAGAGCGTATTCTTTATTATACTGGGCGTTCTCATAAACTTGGAGAAGTCCACGAAGGGACTGCCATAATGGACTGGATGGATCAAGAGAAAGAACGAGGAATTACCATTACGTCTGCTGCGACCCGGTGCGTATGGCAAGGACATAACATCAATATTATTGATACACCTGGCCATGTGGATTTTACTGCTGAAGTAGAACGATCGCTTCGCGTTCTGGATGGCGCTATTGCAATTTTCTGCGGCGTGGGAGGCGTTGAACCCCAATCTGAAACTGTCTGGCGTCAAGCAGATAAATATCATGTTCCACGAATTGCCTTTATTAATAAAATGGATAGAACTGGTGCTGACTTTTATTATGTTCTTGATATGATTCGAAAACGACTTGGTGCTAATCCTCTCCCTATCTATTTACCTATTGGATCCGGAGAAATGTTTACAGGAATTGTGGATTTAATCCAAATGCGCTCTATCCTGTATAATGAATCTTCTCTTGGCGCAGAATTTGAATATGGGGAAATTCCGAAGGATATGTTTAATACTGTTGAGGATTATCGCCATCATCTTATTGAAGAAGTGGCGGCTTATAGTGATAATCTTCTGGAAAAATATCTTGAAGGTGAAACCCTGAATATTGAAGAAATTAAAATGGCGATCAGGGAAGGAACGCTTAAAGGCGATATTATCCCTATCATTGTCGGCTCTGCCTTTAAAAATAAAGGCATTCAAGTCCTTCTAAATGCCGTGGTCGATTACTTGCCTTCGCCCTTGGATATCCCCCCTGTAAAAGGAATTGATCCAAAAACAGGAAAAGTCGTTACACGTGAAGCTGATATCAATGGTCCATTTTCAGCACTGGCGTTTAAAATTATGACTGATCCCTATGTAGGAAAACTTACCTATATTAGGATTTATTCCGGAAAAATTAGTGTGGGTCAATATGCTTTGAATCCTTTGACAGGGAAAAATGAACGATTTAGCAGAATTTTTCGCATGCATGCCAATAAACGAGAAGATTTAAATGAGGCTTTTGCTGGTGACATCGTTGCTGTTGTTGGTTTGAAAGACACACAGACAGGCCATACCTTGTGCGATAAAGTTAAACCCATTATTCTGGAAGAGATGATTTTTCCTGATCCGGTCATTAGTGTTTCTATTGAACCTTCCAGTAAAACCGATCAGGATGCTTTATATAAAGGACTCTTAAAATTGACTGATGAAGATCCAACCTTCCAGGTCCGGACCAATGAAGAAACAGGTCAGACTGTTATTTGGGGGATGGGTGAATTGCACCTTGAAATTATTGTGGATCGCCTCAAACGTGAGTTCAAAGTAAATGCCCATGTTGGGAAACCCCAGGTTGCCTATAAAGAAACAATTACAAAAACTGTGGAAGTGGATAAAAAATTTGTTCGGCAAACAGGTGGTAAAGGACAATATGGCCACGTGGTGATTAGAATGTCTCCCAATGAAAAAGGAAAAGGATACGAATTTGTAAATAAAATTGTCGGAGGAGTTATTCCTAAGGAATTTATTCCCGCTGTTGATAAGGGGATTAAGGAAGCATTACAAAATGGTATTCTTGCAGGATATCCCCTAGTAGATGTAAAAGTAGAACTCATTTTTGGGTCGTATCATGAGGTAGATTCATCAGAGATTGCTTTTAAAATTGCAGGCTCTTTGGCTGCACAAGAAGCAGCTAAAAAGGCGGGACCAATTATTTTGGAACCGATGATGACTGTGGAAGTCATTGTGCCTGATGAATATTTAGGGGATGTAATGGGTGACTTGACATCCCGTCGTGGACAAATTAAAGGAATGATGCCACGAAATGATGCTCAGGTCCTAACGGCTTATGTACCGTTAGCAGAAATGTTCGGGTACGCAACTGACTTGAGATCTATCACCCAGGGACGTGCGGTTTTTACCATGGATTTTGATCACTATGATCCTGTTCCCGCATCAGTCCAGGAAAAGATTTTAGAAACCATTCATGGAAAAATTTAGGAGTTTTTCTCATGGCAAAGAAAAAGTTTGAAAGGACGAAGCCCCATGTCAATATAGGGACGATAGGGCATGTAGATCATGGCAAGACGACGTTAACGGCGGCGATCACGTATGTTTTGGCAAAGAGTGGGGGAGCGGAGAGGCGTTCTTTTGACAGTATTGACAATGCGCCGGAAGAGCGAGAGCGAGGGATAACGATAGCGACTTCTCATGTAGAATATGAGACGGTAAAGCGTCATTATGCTCATGTAGATTGTCCGGGACATGCAGATTATATCAAGAACATGATAACAGGCGCGGCACAGATGGATGGGGCAATTTTGGTTGTAAGTGCGGCAGATGGGCCGATGCCCCAGACGCGGGAGCATGTATTGTTGGCATATCAGGTGAATGTTCCATCGATTGTGGTATTTATGAATAAGGTAGACATGGTAGATGATCCGGAGTTATTGGATTTGGTAGAGATGGAGCTTCGGGAGTTATTGAATGAATATGGTTATCCTGGAGATGAGGTGCCGATTATACGTGGGTCAGCGTTAGAGGCGTTAAACAATCCAGATGATGAGGAGAAGACGCGGTGCATTTATGAGTTGATGGAAGCGGTAGACAATTATATACCGGAGCCGGTACGAGATATAGACAAGCCATTTTTGATGCCGATAGAGGATGTATTTTCGATTACAGGGCGAGGGACGGTAGGCACGGGACGCATAGAGCGAGGTGTAGTTCGTGTAGGGGATGAGGTAGAGATAGTAGGGATAGAGCCAGAGACCAAGAAGACGGTAGTAACAGGGATTGAGATGTTTCGTAAGCTCTTGGATCAGGGACAAGCTGGAGACAATGCGGGATTATTGTTACGTGGGATAGAAAAGAATTATTTACGCCGTGGGATGGTTTTGGCAAAACCGGGCTCCATCACCCCACACACGAAATTTAAGGCAGAAGTGTATGTCTTGAAGAAGGAAGAAGGGGGGCGCCATACACCTTTTGTCAATGGTTATCGACCCCAGTTTTATTTTCGGACGACAGATGTGACGGGGAATGTTCAGCTTCCAGAAGGGGTAGAGATGGTGATGCCAGGAGACCGCGTGACATTCACAGTAGAACTGATAGTTCCCATCGCCATGGAAAAAGAACTTCGGTTTGCTATTCGCGAAGGTGGACGGACTGTAGGCGCCGGAGTCGTAACCGAAATTATTGAATAGGGAATGAAACTATCATGGCAGGACAGAAAATACGAATAGCATTAAAATCATACGATCATAACCTGTTGGATAAATCCACGGAAAAGATTGTGCAACGGGCGAAGGCAACTGGCGCTGTCATAGCAGGTCCTATCCCTTTGCCAACACGCCGAACAGTCTATACTGTTCTTCGTTCACCTCATGTGGACAAGAAATCCCGTGAACAATTTCAGATGAAAGTTCATAAACGGATTGTGGAAATTCTCAATACAACCACAAAAACGATTGATGAACTCATGAAATTGGATTTACCAGCAGGTGTTGATATTGAGATAAAGGTATAGACGGTGAACGGAATCATAGGGAAAAAAATCGGATTAACTCGAATCTTTGACCAGCACGGCAGAAATATACCTGTAACGGTTATTGAGGCAGGTCCCTGTTATGTTACTCAGATCAAAACTCAGGAAAAAGATGGGTATAATGCTGTCCAACTTGGTTTTGAAGAAGTTCGAGAAAAAGTATTAAATAAACCAAAACTCGGTCATTTAAAAAAAAGTAGCAAAGCGTTACGTATTTTAAAAGAATTTCGTGATTTCAACAGTAATGAATTACAACCAGGGTCAGAAATTACGGTTGATATTTTTAAGCCCGGTGATATTGTTTCGGTAACGGGTAAATCAAAAGGAAAAGGATTTCAGGGTGGTGTAAAGCGTCATGGGTTTCGGGGCGGCCCAAAAACACATGGCCAGAGTGACCGATTCAGAGCACCTGGTTCTATTGGAGCTAGTTCATCACCATCTAGAGTCTGGAAAGGAATGCGTATGGCTGGACATATGGGAAATAAAACTGTAACAATCCGCAATATGAAAGTCGTGGAAGTGAATCCTGAAAAAAACCTTTTACTTGTGAAAGGGAGTGTCCCTGGTGCGCGAAATGGGATTATCAGCATTACGAAGTTAAAGGACTGATATAAATGAAATTACAAGTGATACAAAATGATGGGACTCCCTTAGAAACATTCATAGAACTTGAACAGGAAGTATTTGGTATTGAACCTAACGAACATTGCATGTATTTGGCTATCCAAGCGGAACTGGCAAACATGAGGCAGGGGACTCATAAAGGAAAAACACGGGGAGAAGTGAGTGGTGGTGGTCGTAAGCCATGGCGACAGAAAGGTCGTGGTACATCACGTGCTGGGAGTAACCGTTCACCATTATGGGTTAGCGGTGGAAAAGTCTTTCCTCCCAGACCTCATCTATATACCCAGAAACTTAATAAAAAGGTTCGACGCCTTGCCAGACGTAGTGCTCTCTCTGCAATGGTGAAAAATGAATGTGTTGTTGTTGTTGATGAAATAAGTATTGAATCACCAAAAACAAGAGAATTTGTTGAGTTGCTCAACAATTTAAAGCTTATTAAAAAAAAGGTGACGATTCTTGTCCACGATGTTTCAGAAAATTTATATCTGGCAAGTCGGAATGTCCCCAATGTAACAATAGTTCCTGCTGAACGAGCCTCAACGTATGATATCCTTAATTGTGAAGTGCTTTTGATGGAAAAGCGTGCTGCTGAAACCTTGAATACATTACTGAAAGCGTAGGTGTACCGTGGAAAAAGAAAGACAAGTAATTCTTGAGCCACTTCTTACAGAAAAAATGACATATCTGTCTGATCTTGAACGCAAATACGCTTTTAAAATCGATATGTCTGCCAATAAGATGGTTGTTAAAAAGGCCATAGAAAATCGTTTTAACGTACATGTCGAAAAAGTGGCTATCATAAGACAAAATGGAAAGTCAAAGACACAAATGATACGGAGTGGTGGCAAAGTGATTCGCACAACAGGTCGAAGAGCTCACTGGAAAAAAGCCATTATTACACTACGTCCAAATGAAAAAATAGACCTGTTTGAAGGTGAAACAGCTGTTTAAGGGAAAGATTTATGCCGATTAAAACATATAAGCCATATACCCCTGGATTGCGGATGAAAACATCGCTGGATTTTAGCCACCTGACGAAAAAAGAACCTGAGAAAAGACTCATTCAATCAAATCATTCTTCGGGTGGTCGAAACAGCAAAGGTAGAATTAGTGTCCGCCGAAGAGGCGGTGAACAGAAAAGATTTTATCGTATTATTGATTTCAAACGGGATAAACATAATATTCCCGCAAAAGTCGTCGCTTTCGAATATGATCCTAACCGCTCTGCGAATATTGCTCTTTTGCAGTATGCAGATGGTGAAAAGCGATATATTCTTGCACCTTTTGGACTAAAAATTGGAGATGTAGTTGTGTCTGGTGAAGAGGCAGAAATTAAAGTGGGAAATTCATTGCCTCTGAATAAAATTCCATCTGGTACAGTGGTGCATAACATTGAAATGAAACCCGGTAAAGGAGCGCAAATTGCTCGTGGAGCTGGAACTAGAGCTCAAATAATGGCTAAAGAAGGTAAATATGTCACTCTTAAACTGCCATCGGGTGAGATGCGTATGATCTTGGATCGGTGTTATGCAACAGTAGGGGAAATTGGAAATAAAGATCATGGCAATATTTCCTTGGGAAAAGCTGGAAGAAATCGCTGGCTTGGTCACCGTCCGAAAGTGCGTGGAGTTGCCATGAATCCTATTGATCATCCTATGGGTGGGGGAGAAGGAAAAACAAGTGGGGGTGGTCACCCAACAACGCCCTGGGGGAAACCTACTAAGGGATATAAAACGCGCAAAAAAAATAAAACCAGCGACAAATATATCGTTGCACGTCGTAAAAAATAAGGAACCATAAAATATGGCAAGATCTTTGAAAAAAGGTCCTTATGTGGATGAAAAAATTCTGGCAAAAATTGAAGAAATGTCCAAGACAGGAAAGAAAAAGGTTATTAAAACATGGTCACGGCGATCGACAATTTCACCAGAATTTGTAGGATTTACATTTGCTGTTCATAACGGAATGAAATTTATCCCTGTTTATGTGACGGAGAACATGGTAGGACATAAACTTGGAGAATTTGCTCCAACACGGACATACCGTGGGCACGATAAGAAAAAATAAATGGTGAGATAGGTACATTATGGAAACACGCGCAGTCAATAAATATATACAACATAGTTCAAAAAAAATTATACCAATGCTGAATCTAGTTCGTGGTAAGCGGGTGGAATATGCATTGAATACCCTTCATTTTTTGCCAAATAAGGCAGCGAAAATTGTAGAAGGAACAATTCGCTCGGCAGTTTCGAACTATATTGATTCTGAAGAAGGGAGCAAGGTTAATCCTGAAGATTTGGTAATCAAAGAAGCCTATGTAGATAAGGGACCAATAACGCGTAGAATTCAACCCAGATCTATGGGAAGAGCATATCTGATTCGCAAAAGGACTAGTCATGTAACGATTAAAGTTGGTTTACCTGCAGAAGCTGAAAGAGCTCAGAAAACTAAAAAGACTGAGAAAGCATTGAGAAAAAAGGAGTAAAGATTGGGTCAGAAAACACATCCCTATGGATTTCGACTTGGAATCACAAAAAATTGGTTATCTAACTGGTATGATGAGAGAAATTTTCGCGGAAAACTGTCTGAAGATTTAATGCTTCGGAAATATATTTTCAAACGACTTGCAAATGGTGGTATTTCCAAAATAGAGATACAAAGGACAACCAAGCTGATCACCGTAACAATTTATACGTCAAGACCTGGCATTGTGATTGGAGCAAAGGGAAAAGAAGTAGATCAGCTGCGGGAAGAGATTAAAAAACTAGCACAATCAGACGTTCAGGTAAATATTATTGAAATTAAAAAACCTGAATTGGATGCCTATCTTGTGGGTGAAAATATAGCTCAACAACTTGAAAGAAAGGTTTCTTTCAGACGTGCAATTAAGCGTGCAATCCAAAGTACGATGCGTATGGGTGCTGAAGGGATAAGAATTCAATGTTCTGGGCGTTTGGGAGGAGCAGAAATGGCCCGAGTTGAAACTGCACGTGAAGGTCGAGTACCTTTGCATACTCTTCGGGCTGATATTGATTATGCTAGCGTTACTGCAAATACAAGCTATGGATGTATCGGTATCAAAGTCTGGATTTGCAATGGCGAAGTAAATACAATTTAACACGAAAAACGGAGATTTTTTCTCATGTTAATGCCACGGAAGGTAAAATATCGTCGACAACACAGAGGGCGTAGAACCGGGATCTCTTTTCGGGGCTCTGAAGTTAATTTTGGTGATTATGGTTTAAAAGCACTGGAAGCATCTTGGATTACGAGTCGCCAAATTGAAGCTGCCCGTGTTGCCATATCTCGCGTTGTTAGAAAACATGGTAAAATGTGGATACGGATCTTTCCTCACAAGCCAGTTAGCAAGAAGCCACTAGAGACACGTATGGGAAAAGGGAAGGGTGGCCCTGAATTTTGGGTCGCTGTTGTAAAACCTGGTCGGATTTTGTTTGAAGTTGAAGGAGTAAGCGAAGAAATGGCAAAAGAAGCCTTTCGTCTTGCATCCAACAAACTTCCCATCAAGACAAAAATGGTGGCTCGCCGAGAAATAGGAGGATAGCTCATGTTGTCAAAAATAGAATTAAAAGAGCTCACACAGGAAGAAGCTGAAATCAAATTGCGGGACAATAAAGACGCTCTGATGAATTTGAAATTTCAACACAAACTTCAGCAACTGAATAATCCTCAGGAAATAAAAAAAATAAAAAGAGAAATTGCTCAGCTAAAAACGATATTGCATGAATATAAACTGGGTAAGCGTTAAGAACTGGAATAGTGAATGAACATGAAAAATAAAAAAGTCCGAATTGGCAAAGTGGTCAGCGATAAGATGGATAAATCCGTGACTGTCCTGATTAGTCGTAAAGTAAAACATCCAGTTTATGGGAAGTATATCACACGCAGTGTGAAGTTTATGGTTCATGATGAAAAAAATGAGAGTCGAGTCGGCGATACGGTTCGTATTGTTGAAACACGTCCCTTGAGCAGACACAAAAGATGGCGTCTTGTTGAAATTATAGACCGTGAACCCGAAGTATAAACTGTGAAAGGCATTGCGAGATGATACAAGTTGAAACTAAATTGCGGGTTGCCGATAATTCCGGAGCGAAAGTCGTCCAGTGTATTAAAGTGTTGGGCGGAACTCGTCGCCGGTATGCAACAGTCGGTGATGTCATCGTTGTTGCTGTAAAACAGTCAATTCCCGGTGGGACAGCGAAAAAAGGCGACGTTGCAAAAGCCGTTATCGTACGTACAAAAAAAGAAGTAGGGCGTGCTGATGGTTCATATATCCGCTTTGATGAAAATGCAGCAGTCTTAATTAATGACCAAGGTGAACCTATCGGGACTCGTATTTTTGGCCCTGTTGCCCGTGAACTGCGCGAACGGCAATATATGAAAATTGTCTCAATGGCACCTGAAGTATTGTAAGGAGAAACCTGTGCACGTAAAGAAAAATGACACTGTAAAAGTCATGGCAGGAAAAGATCGAGGTAAGACCGGTAAAATTCTTAAAGTATTTCCGAAACAAAATCGGGTAATCGTTGAGGGTGTAAATCTTGTAAAACGCCACACACGACCGAATCAACAAAATCCTCAAGGAGGGATTATTGAAAAAGAAGCCCCAATTCATGCCTCGAATGTAATGTTGTTGTATGATAATCAAACAACCCGTATCGGGAAAAGGATACTTGCTGACGGTTCCCGTGTCCGTTATAGTAAAAAAACGGGCGAACAAGTGGATGAAGGGAAATAAGCATGACGAATAAGATTCCGAGATTGAAAGAAAAATATCAACAAGAAGTTGTCCCCTATTTGATAAAGGCATTTAATTACAAAAATGTTATGGAAGTGCCAAAACTGGACAAAATAAGTGTTAGTGTTGGATTGGGAAATGCGAAAGAAGAACCGGCTCAAATTGAACATTGTGTAAAAGATCTTGAAATGATCACAGGTCAGCATGCTGTAATAACCCATGCAAAAAAGGCAATTAGTAATTTCAAGATTCGGGAAGGTGATCCCGTTGGTGTTCGTGTTACTCTTAGACGTACTAAAATGTATGAATTTCTGGATCGGCTGATTAATGTTACAATTCCCCGAGTTCGGGATTTTAATGGCTTATCTGATAAAGCTTTTGACGGATATGGGAATTATACCTTTGGTCTGAAAGAACAAATTATCTTTCCAGAAATTGATTATGACAAAGTTGATCGCATACGGGGAATGAATATTACGATTACCACTACGGCAAAGAGTGATCAAGAATGCTATGAACTTTTAAAAGCACTCGGATTTCCCTTTAAACATCGTAATACGCAAACAGAAGGATAAGAAGTGTTATGGCAAAAAAATCCATGATAGCAAAAGCCAAGCGCAAACCGAAATACTCAACACGAGCTCATTCTCGCTGTAGTGTATGCGGACGACCAAGAGCAGTCTATCGTAAATTTGGTTTGTGTCGCATTTGTTTTCGCGAACTGGCTTTAAAGGGTGAAATTCCCGGAATAACAAAAGCAAGTTGGTAAAAAGGAAGATTCATGACGGATCCAATTGCAGATTTTTTAACACGTATACGCAACGCATCCAAGGCTCAGCATCGGTGGGTTGAAATTCCCGCGAGCAAGCTGAAAGCACGGATAGCATTGATCCTGAAGGAAAAAGGGTATATTAAAGATTTTATCCTTATTGAGGATGGAAAACAGGGAATGCTCAGACTTTATTTGAAATATCAGAGTGACGGTCGACCCGTGTTGTATGGACTCGAACGGGTAAGTAAACCAGGTCGGCGCATTTATGTAAAAGCTCTGGATATTCCTCGGGTCCGAAATGGACTTGGAGTTGGGATTCTCTCAACCTCACAAGGTATCCTGACCGACAAAGAAGCCCGAGAACGCGGGGTTGGCGGTGAGTATCTTTGTAAAATTTGGTAAGAAGGAAAATATTTATGTCACGTATCGGTAAAAAACCAATATCAGTCCCCGAAAATGTCAAAGCAAATATTGCAAATAGAACGCTTTCTGTAAAGGGACCCAAAGGTGAATTATCGTTAACTTATCATCCCGAAATGGCAGTAACACTTGTGGATAATACCATCATGGTAACACGTTCTTCTGATTCTAAGCCAAGCAAGTCGTTGCACGGTTTGACACGTTCTTTGATTCAGAATATGGTAACGGGTGTTGTTGAAGGATATACAAAACAGCTTGAAATCCAAGGTGTTGGCTATTCTGTTGAGTTGCGGGGGAAAAATTTACTCTTATCCTTGGGATATTCCCATCAGATTTTGATCGAACCTCCAGAAGGAATTTCTTTTGAAATAAATCGGGGAAATATTATTACTGTTTCAGGTATTGATAAACAAAAGGTAGGCGCTGTTGCTGCCCAAATACGGTCTTTCCGCCCCCCCGAACCGTATAAAGGGAAAGGTATCCGCTATGTGGATGAGGTTGTCCATCGGAAGGCTGGAAAGACGATCAAGAAGTAAAGGATTTGATAATGAAAAAAAACACAAATAAAAATGACATACGATATCGAAAAAAGGCACGTATCCGCAAGAAAGTATTTGGGACTCCCGAACGTCCGCGGCTGGTTGTTTTTAGGAGCAATAAACACATTTCTGCTCAACTTATTGATGACGTAAATAATCGTGTTTTGGCTCATGCAATTTCCTGCTCAAAGGAAAATAAAGAAAAACTCATATCCAAATCAAAAGCAGAAATGAGCGAAGAAATTGGGAAGCAAATTGCTAATCTTGCAAAGCAGCAAAAGATTGAAACGGTTGTTTTTGACCGAAATGGGTACATTTATCACGGTCGGGTTAAAGCATTGGCGGAAGCCAGTCGCAAAGCCGGATTGAAATTTTAAAGAAGGAGTATTATCTTGCAATTGAATAAGTCAATCAATCCTGCTGAGTTACAATTACTAGAGGAGAAAGTTGTTAAGATAAACCGCGTGGCCAAGGTGATTACCGGTGGTCGCCGTTTTCGGTTTAATGCAATTGTTGTTGTTGGTGATGGAAATGGGCACGTGGGTGTTGGCTTGGGAAAAGCAAATCAGGTCATTGACGCTATTAATAAAGGGCGTGAGGATGCCAAGAAAAATATTATTCGCGTTCCTGTGTTAAAAGGCACAATTCCCTATGAAGTTATTGGACGCTATGGAGCAGCTCGAGTGGTGCTTAAACCAGCATCACCTGGTACGGGTATCATCGCCGGTAGCACTGTGCGCGCTATTATGGAACAAGTTGGAGTTCATGATATTCTTTCAAAATCCATTGGAAGCGAAAATTCTCACAATGTAATTAAAGCAACAATGTCTGCCTTGGCTCAATTGGAAGATCCCTATATGGTTGCAAAACGTCGAGATATTACTGTACAGGAGGTATTCAACTGAGATGACACAAAAAAAAGAAAAAAAGCTGAAAGTAACTCAAGTTAAAAGTACCATTGGTTATCGAGAAAAAACAAGGCGGACTATAAAAGCAATGGGATTAGGGAAACTCCATAAAACGGTTGTGCTTCCTGATAATGATTCCTCCCGAGGAATGATTGCTCAGGTATCGCATTTGGTTGAAGTTGAGGAGGTCGAAGAATAATGATTTTATCTACACTAAAACCTGCCCAAGGATCTCGTAAAAATTCAAAACGTCGCGGAAAGGGCATAGGTTCTGGCAATGGATGTACAGCCGGACGAGGGACAAAAGGACAAAAATCCCGTACCGGTTCAAAACATTACAGCTGGTTTGAAGGAGGACAAATGCCTCTTCAACGCCGTGTTCCTAAACGAGGGTTTTCAAATGATAAATTTCGTCAAGAATATCAAATTGTTAATTTAAAAGACCTCAATATCTTAGATGAAAAGGATGTTAATGCTGCTATTTTAAAAGCAAATGGATTGATAAAAAAAGAAGACAAACCTGTAAAAATTTTAGGTGTGGGTGAAGTTGATAAAGCCTTTAATGTCACCGTGGATGCTTTTAGTGCATCAGCGAAAGAAAAAATTGAAAAAGCCGGAGGAAAGGCAATAGAATTATGATCCAGAGTCTGAGATCGATATTCAAAATTCATGAATTACGGCAAAGAATTCTATTTACCTTATTAATCTTGGTTATTTATCGAGTGGGTGGTCATATTCCCCTTCCAGGTATTGATACGGCTGCTCTTAGTATTGCTGCACAGAGTTTTCAAAATACTCTTTTAGGACTCTATGATATGTTTGCAGGTGGTGCTTTCCAAAAGGCAACTATCTTTGCGTTAGGAATTATGCCCTATATTAGTGCAAGCATTATTATTCAACTTCTTGGAGCTGTCTTTCCTTATTTTCAAAGGCTCCAAAAGGAAGGACCTGAGGGGAGAAAAAAACTCACACAATTAACGCGGTATGGCACAGTAGCTATATCGGCCTTACAAGGTTATGGTGTTGCTATCTTTCTTCAAAATATGAATGCAGGCACGCCCGCTCAACCCATGCCAGTTGTTCCAAATCCCGGTGCCGGGTTTATTCTTTTAACTGTCCTAACCCTTATTACTGGAACCATGTTTATCATGTGGCTTGGTGAACAAATTACAGATAGAGGGATTGGAAACGGTATTTCCCTTATTATTATGGTTGGTATTATGGCTCGTTTTCCCAATGTCGTTTTTCAAGAAATTACCCTTATTTCAAATGGTGTAAGAAGTATATTTATAGAAATAATTCTCATTGCCTTAATGATAATTATTATTGGGTTTGTTATTTTGCTTACACAAGGGACACGAAAAATTCCTGTACAATATGCAAAACGCGTAGTTGGAAGAAAAATTTATGGAGGACAAGCTACGTATATACCACTTCGAGTGAATACAGCAGGAGTCATGCCTATTATCTTTGCCCAATCAATTATGTTTATTCCGAGCACAATTGCGACTTTTGTTGGAGATGTTACATGGCTTGAAGGAGCTATGAGAATTTTTAACATTAATCATTGGTTTTATTGGCTTGTTTTTGGTTTGCTGATAGTCTTTTTTGCCTATTTCTATACTGCGATTGCTTTTAATCCAACAGAAGTTGCTGATAACATGAAAAAACATGGAGGATTTATTCCAGGTATACGTCCTGGTAAGCGAACAGCAGAATATATTGATAATATTCTTACACGAATTACCCTCCCGGGAGCAATTGCCTTGGCAATAGTCGCAATTTTCCCCTTTATTCTTATGAATGTTATGGGTATTGATTACGATTTGGCTAGTTTTTTTGGTGGAACATCCCTTCTTATTATAGTGGGTGTGGCTTTGGATACACTTCAACAAATTGAATCACAATTAGTTACCCGTCACTATGATGGCTTTTTAAAATCAGGAAAAATTCGGGGAAGGCGTCGTTTCTAATCCTATGATACACTATAAAACTCAGCAAGAAATAGAAATTATGCAAAAAGCAGGAAAACTTGTCCATGATACCCTTGAAAAAGTCTCTTTGTGGATTAAACCTGGTATAATGACAGCAGAGCTGGATGCAATAGCTGAGGAGTATATACGATCACATGATGGAATTCCAGGTTTCAAAGGATATGATGGATTTCCAGCAACTCTCTGTATCTCTGTTAATGAAGAAGTTGTTCACGGGATTCCGGGAAAACGTATTCTAAAAGAAGGAGATATTGTCAGTATTGATTGTGGAGCTATTGTTGAGGGATATTATGGAGATCATGCGCGGACATTTGCTGTTGGCAAAATCCCGGATGCATACCAACATCTTATTGAAGTTACAGAAGAATGCCTTTACAAGGGGATTGAAAAAGCTGTTGTTGGAAACCATTTGCAAGATATCGGCTATGTCATTCAGACACATGCAGAAAGTCACGGATTTTCAGTCATTCGATCACTTGTTGGACACGGAATTGGAAGGAAACTTCATGAAGACCCTCAAGTTCCTAATTATGGGTATTCAGGTCGAGGGCTGCAACTCAAGCCAGGTCTTGCTATTGCCATTGAACCTATGATAAACTTAGGTACCCATGAAATCAAAACACTCCGGGATGGGTGGACTGTTGTAACAGTAGATGGTAAGGTTTCAGCTCATTTTGAACATACACTTGTGATAACCGAGAATGGGCCGCTTGTTCTAACAAAAGAGTAAACTATGGCAAAACAAAATCCAATACGAGTAGATGGAACAATAATAGAAACCTTACCGAATGCTTCGTTTAAGGTGAAATTAGAAAATGGGCATGAGGTTTTGGCGCATATCTCAGGAAAAATGCGGATGCATTTTATAAAAATTTTGCCAGGTGATAAGGTTACCTTAGAACTATCCCCCTATGATTTAAGCAGGGGGCGTATTGTTTATCGATACAAATAAAGGAATGAATATGAAAGTACGGGCATCTGTAAAAAAAATTTGTGATAAGTGTAAAATTGTTCGCAGGAATGGCGTTGTTCACGTTATTTGCGAAAATAAAAAGCACAAGCAGAGACAAGGGTAATTAGGAGGTTAATTTGGCTCGAATTGCAGGCGTAGACTTACCACGTGATAAAAAAGTCAACGTGGCATTGTCTTACATTTATGGTATTGGACGTCCTACGGCTCTTAAGATCCTCCAAAAAGCAGGGATTGATCCTGAAATCCGAGTGAAGGATCTGACAGAAGATCAGGTAAGTTCGATTCGCCAGATAATTGCTGACGAATATAAAGTTGAAGGTGCATTACGGACAGAAGTCTCGATGAACATTAAACGACTGATGGATATTGGTTGTTATCGGGGGCTTCGTCATCGCCGGGGGCTGCCGGTGCGTGGTCAAAACACAAAGAATAATGCACGGACCCGGAAGGGGAAGAAAAAAGCAGCCATCAGGAAAAAGCGTAAAACATAATACAAAGAGTAATTTCCAAGTTAATGGAGTTTAAAATTGCCAAAGAATACACAAACAACACATAAAAGAAAAAGAAAAATTAAGGTTGATCCTGAAGGTATTGCTTTTATTAAAGCATCCTATAACAATACAGTTATAACCTTAGCCGATCAATATGGGAATGCAATAGCCTGGGCATCTGCTGGCCGTGCTGGCTTTAAAGGATCCCGAAAAAGTACTCCCTTTGCAGCCGGGCAAGCAGCTGAAATTGCAGCAAAAGAGGCAATGGAGGCTGGCCTTGCTCGCGTTGAAGTTCGCGTTAAAGGTCCAGGCGGAGGACGAGAAATGGCGATTCGATCCTTGGCTGCAGCTGGACTGGAAGTAACTGCAATCAAGGATGTTACACCTATTCCTCATAATGGGTGTCGTCCACCCAAACGTCGTAGAGTGTAGGAGCTATTTATGGCAAGATATCGTGGACCAAGAGGTAAAGTATGTCGCCGCTTAGAATATGCGGCATTTGAGTCTCCAAAATTTTCAAACATGAAGAAAAATTATCCACCAGGGGAACATGGCCCTACTCAACACCGTCGACTTTCTGAATATGGAATTCAAATGCAAGAAAAACAGCGTGTAAAGTATACCTATGGGGTTTTGGAACGCCAGTTTAGAAATTATTTTAAACGCGCTGATCGCCAGGTTGGTAAAACGGGGGATAACCTTGTAAGATTGCTCGAATGCCGGCTTGATAATGTGGTGTATCGCTTGGGATTTGCACCAACACGTCGCGCTGCGCGACAAATTATTTCTCATAAACATATTTTGGTGAATGATGCTTCAGTTAATATTCCATCGTATCAAGTAAAGCCAGGGGACGTTATCCGTATTCGCGATAAAAGCAAACGGATGGAATTAATTCTTGATTCAATTAAGAAAACACGAGAAGAAAATACTCCAAAATGGCTTAAACTTGACAAAGCAAAATTAAGTGGCGAAATACTTCATTTCCCAGAACGGGAAGAAGTTCTTGAAGAATTTAATGAACAGCTTATCGTTGAATTGTATTCTAAATAATTAATAGAGGTAATGAAACATGCCTAATTTTCAAATACCTGAAAAAGTAAAAATAGATGAAACTGCGAAGAATGAACGGTTTGCACGATTTATTCTTGAACCTCTCGAAAGAGGATTCGGAATAACCGTAGGAAATGCTCTTCGCCGTGTTCTTCTTTCGTCAATTCCAGGTTCAGCAATCACTGCTCTTCGCATTGAAGGAATTCTACATGAATTTTCATCCATCGATGGCGTGATTGAAGATGTAACCCTTATTATCCTCAATCTAAAAAAAGTCCGAGTGCTTCTACCAAATTCAAAGCCTATTAAACTCTCTCTTAAACTTCAAGGTCCTGCTGATATAAAAGCAGGAATGCTTAATGGCGGAAATCCTGATGTAGAAATTATGAATCCAGACCAACACATCATGACGATTGAAGAAGAAAAAAATATCAACCTTGACCTCTGGTTTGGTCGCGGAAGAGGCTATGCGAGCGCTGAAAATAATAAAACAGCCGATGCACCGTTGGATACTATCTGGATTGATTCTATTTTTTCACCCATTGTAAAAGTGAATTACTATGCCGAAAAACTTCAATCTGGCGTGAAAGAAGATCTTGAAAGACTTGTCCTGGAAATAACAACAGATGGTACAATGACACCTGAAGATGCCATTTCTTATTCTTCTAAACTTTTGACTGATCATTTTAAACCCTTCTTTGCTCTTCAAGAAACAGATGTTATTGAGCCTGAGAAACAAATTGATGAAGATAAAATGCGAATCCGTAAGCAGCTTATGCGGAGCATAGATGAACTTGAACTCTCCGTAAGATCCTATAATTGTCTTCAAGCTGCAGATATTAAAACAATTGCTGATCTGGTTTCAAAAGAAGAAAACGAAATGCTCAGGTTTAAGAATTTTGGTCGAAAATCACTGAATGAACTGATTGAAAAACTTGATGAACTGGGCCTTCGTTTTGGTATGGATGTTTCTGAATATATTAAAGATGCAAGTAAGAAGTGAAGTGAACCACTATGAGACATGAAAAAAAAGGACGAAAATTAGGACGAACAGCAAGTCATCGAAAAGCAATGCTTCAAAATATGGCTGCTTCTCTTATTCTTCATAAACAAATAAAAACAACGGAAGCCAAAGCAAAAGAAGCACGACGCCTTGTTGAAAGGCTTATTACGTATGCTAAAAATGATACGACGCATACACGACGTTTAGCCTTTGCCCAATTACGAAATAAAGAAGCCGTAAAAATTTTATTTGAAGAAATTGCTCCAGTTTACATGAATCGAAATGGCGGCTATACCCGTATCTTGAAATTGGGTCAACGTCCTAATGATGCGGCAAGCGTTGTTTTATTTCAATTGGTTGATATGGTGGGCACGACAGAAGGAGAAAAAAAGAAAAAATCTTCTTCTAAATCCCCACAGAAATCAAAAACACAAGCGAAAAAATCTACCCCACAAAAAACTACTCCAAAAGTTGCACCATTAAAAACAGAGAAAACATCGGAAAAATCTGCTGAAGCGTCATCCCCCAAAACGGCCACCGCTGAAGAGAAATCCTCCAAGGAATCCTTAAAATCAAACGAATAACTTGAAATACTCAACACACATATATCATACATTCACAAGGGTAATCGTTTTGATTGCCCTTTTTTTGTTTTTCTCTCAGGTACTGATGGGAGAAGAAATCCATAAAGGATTGTGGATTTTACATCGCGATTTGGCCGATAAACAACATATCGATCGGTTCCTCGATGATGCAAAAACCTTGGGATTTACCGATCTATTCGTCCAAGTAAGAGCGCGGGGAGAAGCTATGTATCGTAGTGAACATGTGAAAATTTCGCCCCTTGTTCAAGACCCAACGTTTGATCCCCTCGAATATGTGTGTACAAAAGCCCATGAAAAGGGATTAAAGATTCATGCATGGTTTAATACCTATATCCTCTATTCCAAAAATACCAATAATTCTTCTGCTCTTGTTTTCCTATCACAATTTCCTGATTGGATTGAATGGGATGAGAGTGCCATCAGTGATGTTGATAAATATCATAAGGCTAAAAATTATAAACTATTTGAAGGAATCTATCTCTCACCCCTTCATCCTCAAGTGAATAGCTATTTACTTGTTCTTATTAAGGAACTTATCACTAACTATGAAATTGATGGCATTCATTTGGATTATGTCCGTTTTCAAGGCTCTGAATATGGCTATAATCCTACAGGAATGAAACTTTTTTATGAAAAATACGGTGTGAATCCTCGTTTTTTTATGAATCATTCTCCCCTATGTGATGATCCCGAATTGTATCCACTTTTTAGAATATTATATGATCAATATCGCTGTGATGCCATATCTAACCTTATCAAGGAAATTGCATACTATAATAAAAGCTTACAAAATCCTGTTTTTTTTTCAGCGGCTGTAAAACCTTCGCCGGAAAAAGCAAAAAATCTTTTCTATCAAGACTGGGCTACGTGGATCAAAGAAGGATGGCTTGATTGCGCCATCCCAATGAATTATACAACACAAGTAAATGTCTATCGTGATAATTTGCTAGAAATACGTGACATTCTACCTTCCCAGTCAAAACATCAAATTTGGGTCGGTAATGGACTTTGGAATAAGAGCTATTCCGATTTTGAAAAAAATGTGATTTTGGCACAATCCCTCAATTTTTCTCACTATGTTGTCTTTTCATATAATGTTCTTAAAGAAGATAAAGGATATTATAGAAAAATTAAGACAATCAATGATTAAAATTGATCATAAAAACGATTCTAGAAATATTGGACAGTTAGTCACATAGGATGAAACTCAACAAAAAATGATTGTGCGTGAAAATTAGGATTTAGTCATTGCTTTGGATAGAATTTTTGGCATAACACAAAGTGGTAAAGCAAAAAGTGGCTCAGTGATTGATTGCCGAAATTGTGTTGTAACATCGGCTTTTATTGATCCTCTTACACATCCAGTTTTTACGGATATGCGTCGGGATGAATTTGACTTATGAATCAAGGGTGTAGATTATGAAACCATAGCTGCCCAAGGGGGAGGGATTTTAAACAGTGTTAAATCCATAAGAAATATTTCTGAAGATCACTTATTTGAAATATCTACCTCGTGTGAAAAAATTTTTTAGACGATGGAACTGCAATCATTGAGGTGAAAAGCGGATATGGATTAACCATAAAAGATGAGCTGAAATCTCTAGGGGTTATCCGTCGTTTAAATAATACATTATCGTTGGATTTAATTCTAATCTTTTTAGGTGCCCATGAAATCCCCGAAGAATATAAAGATCGCCGTGAGGTGTATGTGAAACTTCTTATTAATGAGATGTTTCTTGCCGTTGATGAAGAAAAATTAGCTGTGTATTGTGATATGTTTATGGAAAAAACGGTTTTTTCACGGGAAGGACAGAACAAATATTCATAGCTGATTTGGATAATGGTCTTAAACTCCGGCTTCATACTGATGAATTTTCTTCCATTGGAGGAACTGAGTTGGCAGAAAAATATCATGCTGAGTCTGCCGATCATTTAGTAAAAATAACCAAATAGGAATCGAAGCGCTAAAATGAGGAAATTCTATGGCGATACTTTTACCTGGAACTACATTTTTTCTTGGGAAATAAGGATTATGTCCCTGCCTGTACTCTATAGAATGAGGGCATTCGTGTAGCTCTGGCAACTGATTTTAATCCAGAGAGTTCAATGACACAAAATCTCTCAATCATTTTATCTCTTGCTTATATTTACAGGCACCTTATACCCCTTGAAGCACTTCAAGCTGTTACCTATCATAGTGCTTATTCCCTTAATCTTGAATCAGACCCCGGTATTCTTGCTACCGATAAACGAGCCGATATTACCATTCGGAATATCTCTGATTATCGCGATTTAGACTATTGGTATAGCATGAATCATCTGAAAATGCTGTTTAAAGATGGTCAACTCATAAAAATAGTTGATAGATTCATTGCGTAAAAGATCCTCCAAAAGTACTCTTAAAAAAAGCTTTTTTATTGCTGCTTCAATATTTTAAGAGGAGAGTGTTTTTTAAAGAGAATTCTGTTTAATCTTATTTTTTGATAGTTCCGTGTTATTTGTTGCAAGTGGGAACACCTATTGCTTTTTTCTTGATGTTCATATCCGAAAGATTCTTTATTTTTATATCATGATGAAAAAAATTATCCTTATCCTTCTGGGAGGATTTTCAATAGTCTTTGCTCAGCAAGCCTTTGACATCCAAGAGATAATGAAGGGTGAAGATTCTGGTGAATTGCGGAAATATTTGAATGTGTATAAAGAATATGCTTCCAATGATAAAAATGTTCAGTTGTTGGATATAGTTTTAGATACAGATGGATTGTCTGCTGCTCGAAAGGCTCAAGACTATATCCGGAAATATGGGACTGAGGCTGAATCAAACTGGGCGCTTTTGCTCCTTGCAGATTATTATTTATCCTCGGGAAATCGTGTTCTTGCCGAAGGACTCCTGGAGAAAGCACTCCTTCGTGATTCTTACATTTCTGAGGACAGGTATTTTATGCTTCTTGAAAGCAGGCTTGTTGATAATCTTCCCGATTTGGCAACAGCGCCTCAAGATAAAAATCCTTCAAAAATTATTCTTAATTTAAATGAAGCAAATAAAATCCTGAGTGAAAGGGAGGTTCTTTCCCATTATCCAACGGAAGAAACACAAGATACAAAAGAGACACCCAAGCTGGATGTACCCACACACTCTCTTCCGTATCATTTGCAAGTAGGGGCCTTTTCACAAAAGTCAAATGCCGAAGAATTACGTAATTTTTTTGTAAAGGAAGGATTCCCTGTTTCTCTTCGTGTCCGCGCAACTGAAAACGGTACGTTGTATGTCGTATGGGTTGGGAATTATAAAGACAGAGAAAGTGCCCAGAATGACAGGAAGTATCTTCTTGATAAGTATCAGTCAGATAGTTTTATCGTAAAAGAATAACGTAAAATTCTTCTCGCTTCGAACAATAACGTTGCTTGTGCATATAAAAGAGAATTAGGATTTGAATGGGGAAAAAGTATTTTAAATATCTACTGATTTTTGTTTTTTTTCCTTGCATGTCTCTTCTTAAAGGTGCTGTAGGAGATTGGCAATCGGTTGGACCTATTATAAATGTGAAAAAAATTTTTCTTCAAGATAAAACAATTTATGGGGCAACAGATGGTGGACTTTTATCTTTTGATGTTCGCGATCTTTCGACTGAAGTTTTGACAAATATCGATTTTTTGGATCATATAAAAATATCCAGCTTATTTTTAGATGATCACAATCATTTATGGATTGGCTATGATCATGCACCTGCTACAATTACCTGTAAAATGGCAAATGGAACTGTTCAATCTTTTTCTTTTGGATTTGACCAGATTTTGACAATAGCAGGAGAGGAAAATGATGTAATTATAGCCTATAAAAAAGGGCTTACCTATGGACTCGCACATTTTAATACTGCAGCTGACTATGTTGCATTTCGGGATACCTATGAAAATTTTCCAGAGGTTGTTGATAATATTTATGATGTTGCTGTGAACGATTCATTCATTTTATTCTCTTCTTCAAGAAATGTCTATGCTGGAAATCGCAAATCTTCTAACTTAAAACCAGCCTCTCAATGGCACAAAATAAAAGAGGGAAATGCCTCCCTACTTTTTGAATACAACGATGTCCTTTATGCAGCACGATCCCGCGAAATTCAACGTTTTGACGATTCAACGTGGGTTTCCCTTTCGGGTTATCAGGGAAATACCCCGTTAAGATTTTTGGTCCATAATAACACCCTTATGATTGCTGATCGATGGGGGATGTATACATTGGAAAATAACCAGTGGCGACTTGCCTATTCTAGTCCACAGCCCTTAAATGATGCTATCGTTGTTGGGGATACATTGATTTTAGCAGAACAGAATAAAGGGATTCACCTATACAATGCCGAAAAAGGTTTTTCTCAGAGAATTTTACCAAATTCTCCATTTTCCTCCTTTTATACAGCAGTTGATGTAGATGCAGATGGCAATGTATATTTTGCAAATAATCATGGAGTTAGTATTTATAGACCCATTTTGGGTAGCTGGCACAATCTTATTCGTTCAGATACTCTAACGTACATTCATGCTCATGAATCCATTGAAACATTTAGTGCTGATACCTTGGCTTATACAGCAATTATATCAACCAGCACAAAAATTTATGATATTCATGTCGCAAATAATGGCTATTTATATGCGACATTTGAAGGATTTTATATTGATTATCCGCGCCTGAATTATGATCCGGTTGTTAAGCCAGGCCCTCTGCTTGTGATCAATAGAAATGATTATTCTGATTATACCATGATAGACACAACCAACGATGTTTTTCATGGATCTGAAGCGTCTGTAGGAGGTGAATCACGATATCTTGTTTTACGGGGGATTACTGAAACCAAAGATGGCTCTATTTGGGTTGCAAATGCCCATGCTGCCAATCAGGAACCCTTGGTTCGCTTTAAACCTGATGGATCCATTGAAAAATATTCCGTAACAAGTTCGGAAAATGCTTTGGAAGTCCTTCCTACGGAAATGACGACCGATCATTTTGATAGGTTGTGGATTGGACTTCAAAGTCATCCGCAAAATGATCCTATTACTCAAGGAGGAATTGCAGTTTATGACTATCGAAGAGATATGTGGTATCGAATTACTTCTACTCATGGACTTGTAAATAATAATGTGCTTAGTATTGATACCGCACCGGATGGGACAATTTGGGTGGTAACATCCGGAGGAATTCAGAGCATCATTTCCCCTGTTTCCGTTACCCGTTTTCTTGAGGATATCGTAAGCAATATTTCGTCTCCCTTACCTGCTGTTTCAAATGCCAATATTACAAAAGTCCGCATTGATAGCCGAAACAACAAATGGCTTTTGACCAGTGATGGCGGAATTAAAGTTTATTTATTCAACAATTTGTGGTTAAACAGCGGATATGGCTATACACCTGAGAATTCCCCATTGTTAGATTCTTTTGTGGCCGATGCAGCTTTTGATGCAAAAACAGGCAAGGCATATCTTGCTACAGCCGGTGGTATTAATATTGTTGAAACACCCTGGGCTGAGGAAATAAAAGGAACTTCAGCGATTAAGGTTTATCCTCAACCCTTTAATTCAAGAATTCATAATCGGCTTATTATTGACGGACTTCCCGATCAAACCACAGTTAAAGTTGTTACCCTTGGAGGTGATGTTCTTTTTACCATCGATCCCTCTTCTCCCTTTCATTATGGTCGACAAATTATCTGGGATGGCCGCCTTGAAGATGGAAATCCCATTCGTCGCGGCGTCTATTATCTTTTTATGTATAATGTGAATGGTGAAAATAAAACAGTAAAATTTGCTGTACAATAAACAGGATAAAACCCCTTCGCTTTGATTTGTAATATTCTTACACACTTCTTACATTAATCACTCTGATGATCAACTGAAAGGATATCTCAAGATAATGAAATCACAAAAACTTCGCCGGAGCTTTCTTGATTTTTTTGTTAAACAACATGGCCATATAGAAGTCCCCAGTTCATCGGTTATCCCTGAAAATGATCCCTCTCTTTTATTTACAAATGCTGGCATGAATCAGTTTAAAGCTGTTTTTTTAGGACAGGAAGAACCCATAGCTTCCAGGGTTGTTAACGTTCAAAAATGTATTCGTGTTAGCGGTAAGCATAATGATTTGGAAGAAGTGGGGAAAGATGATTATCACCACACTTTTTTTGAAATGCTTGGGAATTGGAGTTTTGGCGATTATTATAAAGCTGAGGCAATCGAATGGGCATGGGAACTGTTGACCGATGTCTGGAATTTACCTAAAGAAAGACTTTTTGCAACGGTCTTTTATGATGATGATGAATCTTATGACTTGTGGAAAAAAATATCTGGATTACCTGAATCCAAAATTCTTCGTTTTGGTGAAAAAGATAATTTTTGGGATATGGGGAATACCGGTCCGTGCGGACCATGTTCAGAAATTCATTATTATCGTGGATCTTTGAAAGATGGCATCGATGCCAGCCGAATTAATATGGGTGATCCTCGATACATCGAACTCTGGAATTTAGTGTTTATTCAGTATTTTCGGGATGAAAAGGGACTTCTTCATTCACTTTCCAATAAACATGTGGATACGGGTGCTGGTTTTGAACGGTTACTCGGTGTACTAAATGGAGTTTCAAGCAATTATGAAACAGATCTTTTCAAGGAAATCATTTATAAGATTGAATCCCTTTGTGGAAAATTGTATGATAGGGGTCCAGAAGGGATGCCTTTTCGGGTTATTGCTGATCATGTGAGGATGCTTTCTTTTTGTATTGCTGATGGGGTTGTGCCGTCTAATGAAGGAAGAGGGTATGTCCTAAGAAGAATTCTTCGCCGCGCTGCACGCTATGGAAAAAAGATTGGCTTGAATGATCCTTTTCTTTATATGTTGGTGCCAGGTGTGGCTAAAATAATGGGAGATGCCTACCCTGAATTGATAAAACACGAGGCTCACATTGCTTCTGTTTTAAAAAATGAAGAAAATTCCTTTTTGCAAACATTGGATCGAGGACTTGCGATTTTTGAGGATACTGTTTTAAAGGCAAATAAAAATAAGATGAAAATTCTTCCGGGTGAGGATGTTTTTAAACTTTATGATACCTATGGATTTCCTGTGGATCTTACGCGCCTGTTAGCAGAGGAAAAGGGGTTTCAAATTGACGAAGGAGCCTTCTACAAACTGATGGAAGAGCAAAAAAAACGAGCTCGACAAGCAGGATCCTTTAAAGAGAGCTCTATATCCTTTAGCAACTGGGTTCTGTTAGACCCTGAGAAAGCAGCGAAAGAGACAGAATTTGTAGGCTATGAGACCCTTAACAGTCAGGCAACTCTTATCAAATTTTCCTATCGCGAGGATAAAACCTTTTTGGTTTTTGATAAAACGCCCTTTTATGCTGAATCGGGGGGACAAATAGGTGATTGTGGTTTTATAATTTTTGGGAATAAGAAATATCGAATTTGTGATACTCAAAAAGAAGGGAATCAGTTTATCCATATTGTAGATGAAAAAATTCCCCATGAAGATTTGATGTTAACGGCACAATTACATGTTGATGAAACATTGCGTCAGGCAACAGCAAGGAATCATACAGGAACCCACTTGCTTCACGCAGCCCTGCGTTACGTTTTAGGAACTCATGTCCACCAGGCAGGAAGTTATGTGAGTCCAACAAATTTGCGGTTTGATTTTAATTTTCCCCGAAAAGTTACCTCCGAGGAATTGAAAAAAATTCAAGATTTTGTCAATGATGCTATTCTTTCAAATATCCCAGTCACCATAAGGTATATGTCTTATCAGGAAGCGATAAAGCAGGGTGCCACTGCTCTTTTTGGCGAAAAATATGGCAATAAAGTGCGCACCGTTAAGGTTGATGATATTTCCTTTGAATTATGTGGTGGGACCCATGTAAAAGCAACGGGAGATATTGGGTATTTCATCATTTTAAATGAGAGCAGCATAGCCAGTGGTGTTCGGCGGATTGAAGCCGTAACAGGAAAAACAGCTCACCAAATTTTAGATCAATGGCAAGAGGTAGTTGAAAATCTTTCTTCTTTATTAAAAGCAAATCCTAAAACCCTTGCATCAAAAGTTGAATCACTGATTAACCAGGTAAAAAGTCTTGAAAAAGAAACAAAAGTGTTAAAAGCCCACTATCTGGTAGGTTCTATGGGTGAATATTTGAAAAATCCTGAGTTTGTGGGATCAATTCCTGTGTATACGGCAGTTGTTGATGTAAATTCTATAGATGAATTAAAACACCTTGGTGATAAAGTTCGTGAAAACCTTAAATCGGGTATTGTTTTTTTAGGGATGGAAAATGATTCTACTAGTCAGGTTTTGTGTGTAGTGACAGAAGATCTTGTGAAAAAAGGATACCACGCAGGTAAACTTGCAAAAAGGATTGGTCAAGAATTAGGGGGTGGAGGAGGTGGACGTCCTCATATGGCAATTGCAGGTGGCAAAAAGTCCACCAATTTTGAGGATATTTTAAAGAAAGCGGTTACGTTTGTAAAAAGAGCAGGTGAATAATGAATCAAGCATTATTAAGTGAATTATCCCGTGAAGGGAAAGAAGGTGTTCGTTTTCCAGCCTGTGATGTGGAAGAAAAGAAACTTGAAGCATATTTTCCTTCTGACTATTTACGGAAAACCCCACCTGACTTGCCCCAGGTGAGTATTCCTGAAGTGGTTCGACATTTTGTGAATCTTTCTGTCATGAACCATCATGTGGATAAAGCAATTTATCCCCTGGGTTCGTGCACAATGAAATATAATCCTAAAATAAATGAAGCAATTGCAAATATGTCGGAGTTCACAGAACTTCATCCTCTTCAAGGGGTACAAACGGTTCAAGGAGCTCTAAGAATTTATAAGGATGTTGAAAAATTTCTTTGCACACTTACTGGCATGGCTGGTTTTACTTTGCAACCTGCTGCAGGCTCTCATGGTGAACTGACAGGTGTCATGATAATGCGTCAGTATCACCAAAAAAAGGGCAACAAGAAAAAAATTATTCTCATACCTGATTCGGCGCATGGAACCAATCCAGCATCAGTCGTGATCGGTGGCTTTCATGCTGAAACAGTCCAATCAACTGCAGAGGGACTTGTTGATCTTGAGGATTTAAAGAAAAAACTTTCAGAAGATGTTGCAGGATTTATGTTGACAAATCCAAACACATTAGGTCTTTTTGAAGAGCGCGTGCTGGAAATTAGTCAGCTAATCCATGACGTTGATGGATTGATGTATATGGATGGTGCAAACATGAATGCGCTGTTGGGGATTGTTAAAACGGCAAAAGCTGGTTTTGACATTACGCATTTGAATTTGCATAAAACCTTTTCTACACCTCATGGTGGCGGTGGACCTGGCAGTGGTCCTATTGGTGTTACTGAACACCTCTTACCTTATTTACCAGTTCCCATTGTTCGAGAAAAAGAGGGCAACTATTTTTTTGATTGGGATTTACCTGATTCTATTGGGAAAATTCATAGTTTTTTTGGGAATTTTGGTGTTATTCTGCGTGCGTGGGTTTATATCCGAATGTTGGGAGAACAAGGACTCAAGGAGGTATCACGGGGAGCGATTATAAATGCCAATTATTTAAAATCTCGCCTTGAGAAAGCTTATCAATTAGCTTATCCAAAAACACCAATGCATGAGTGTGTTTTTGCTGGTGATCGGCAAAAAGCAAAAGGGGTACGGACGTTGGACATTGCCAAGCGTCTTTTAGACTATGGTGTTCATGCACCAACCATTTATTTTCCTCTTATTGTCCACGAAGCCATGATGATTGAACCAACAGAAACTGAGAGTAAAGCATCCCTAGACTATTTTGCCGATGTTATGCTTAAAATAGATCAGGAAATAGATGAAAATCCTGAATATATTAAAAATGCTCCCTATACAACACCCGTTTTGCGACTTGATGAAGGAAAAGCAAATCGAGAACTGAATGTTCGGTGGCAAGATTTTATAAAGGAAGAATAAGTGATGCTTATACGCTATGGTGAACAATCAGTAGAGCATTGTGAAAAAAATGCCGTAAAAGGGATTGATCTTGCTCAAAAAATTTTTCCTGAGTCGTTTGAAAAAATTTTGATTATGGCTGTTGATGGAAATCCTAAAAGTTTACATGCCATGATTCCTCCTTCAATTTCTGTTGTGGATTTTTTTGATATTTTTTCTCCCCCTGGTTCAAATGCCATGGCAGTGAGTGCTACGGCAATTATGCTCTGTGCTGCAGAGAGCCTTTTCCCCAAGGTTACGATTTCTGTAGAACACTCTTATAGCCAGGGATTTTTTTGCAAACCCCTCTCCTCTGAATTCCTTCCTGATGATTATATCTTGAAAATTTCATCCAAAATGTCCTCACTTATTGAAGAAGATATTGAATTAGAAGAACGAATACTCCCCCTTGAGGAAATTCAAAAAATTCCCTTAGGACGCTTTAAAATTTTAAGATATGCCCCTTTTAAAACGGTTCCAGTATATGATATTTGTGGCATTCCTCATTGGTTTCTCTCTCCCCTCATTCCTCGGACAAGTTATTTAAAACACTACCGCTTACACAGCTATGATGATGGGTTTGTTCTTCAGTTTCCTAATAGCATGTATCCTGATTCTCTACCTCCTTTTTTAGAATCTCCAAAACTTTTTGCAATTTTTCAGGAAAGTGAAAAGCGGGGTGAATTACTTCAAATTAAATTTACCGATCATCTGAATGAACACATTGAAAAAAATGATTATGTTGATGCTATTCATCTTTATGAAGCATTGCACGAAAAAAAAATTGCACAAATTGCGGATGCAATTACCTATCGACGAGAAAAAGTAAGTTTTGTTTTTGTGGCAGGTCCTTCATCTTCAGGAAAAACAACATTTATGAAACGTCTGTCAATTCAGCTTCGCATTAATGGTGTTCAAGTGAAAAATATTTCTCTGGATGACTACTATATTGATCGGGATAAGGTTGCTCCTGATCAGAATGGCGAGATTGACTTTGAAGATCTGAAAATGATTGATCGAGACCTTTTAAGTGAGAATCTTAATGATTTGGTACGGGGAAAGAAAGTTGTTTTGCCTCATTTTAATTTTCAGACTGGTCGCCGTGAAATGTCGAAAGAATATACTTCGTTAAGTCCAGAAGATGTTTTGATTATCGAGGGTATACACGGACTTAATCCTGAATTGACCAAAGACCTTGATCCGGAAAGCATTTTTAAAATTTATATTAGTGCATTAACTCAGCTAAACTTTAATGTGTATAATCGCATTAGCACGTCGGATACGCGTCTTTTACGACGCATGCTTAGGGATTATAAATTTAGAGCCTATTCGGTAGAAAGCACCTTAAAACGCTGGCCGATGGTTCGTCACGGTGAAGAAAAATGGATATTTCCTTTTCAAGAACATGCGGATATGATGTTTAATAGTGCTTTAGAATACGAATGGGCTGTATTTAGAAATAAGCTTCTTCCTCTTTTAGAGGGAATTCCTATTACATCATGTGTTAAGGCAGAAGCCGTTCGCATAAGCAAATATCTTCAGCTCTTTTTACCTATCCCTACCGATGATATTCCGCCGACTTCAATTCTTCGGGAATTTATTGGTGGAAGTTCTCTTTATAAATGAGTAAATATTTCTATCTATGATCGGAAGAAAAAAAATCTATCAGTTATCAAAGCTATCTTTTTACGGGCAGTGGACGATTACCCATAAAATATCCCGCGATGTAATTAATTTTTCTATGTCTGAACCCTTTTTCCCCATGCCCGCAAATATCCGCAATGCGGCGCAAGAAATTGTCCTGTCCGAAGATTTATCCTATACAGAACCTGCAGGATTGCTGCCACTTCGTAAATTAATTGCTCAAGAAAACAATCTTCCCGAAGAAGGATATGAAGTTTCTATAACAGGAGGGGCTTCTGAAGCTCTTTTTTCAGGGGTGGTTGCCTTAAGTGAGCCGGGAGATGAAATTTTGATCCCTGCCATTGGAAATCCCAGCTATGAAGTTGTGGTAAATCTTGCAGAGTGCGTGCCCATTCGCTATCCCATTCAAATTGATAAGCCAGACCCTGTTTTACCAGAACAAATTTCTAAATTTATGACCCCTAAAACCAGCATGATTATTCTCAATTCACCCATGGATCCTACAGGTCAAGTCATCGATAAACACGTTCTCCATACAATTGCTGATGTGTGTCATGATAAAGGAATTCTTTGTATGGTCGATGAATCATACAGAGAAATCACATACGAAAGCAAAACTTTTTCCCTTTCCGGTTATAATCCTTATGTTATTACCTTTACAAGCGTATCAAAACTTTTTGATATGTCGGGTTGGCGTATAGGATGGATAATTGGCTCGGAAGAAGTTATCGATTTGGTAAATTTTTTGCGCAATTATTCTACAACATGTGCACCTACCATAAGTCAGCGTGTTGCCATGCGAATACTGGAAGGCACTGGAAGAGAACAACGAGATAAGATTCTTTCTATTTTGGCAAATCGCAAAAAATTAATGCGGGACCTGTTGATGCAACATGAATTTTATGCGTCCACAGCACCTCGTGGGGGATATTTTCTCTTTTTTAATTATCAGGAATATTGTGAAAAGAAAATAAAGAGTATCGATTTTTCAAAATTATTGTTGGAAAAGTACAAAGTAGCGGTTGTACCGGGTATTTATTTTGGAGAAACAGGTGAGGGATATATTCGAATTGCTTTTGCTACAGATGAAAAATCAATTCAAGAAGGATTTGCCAGAATTCGACAATGTCTGACAGATTTAAATAAAAAGAATTAACGTATGTCTGAACCGATAAAACCTTTTTCCCATACGTATTGGATGCAATTTGCCTATCGGGAAGCGGAAAAGGCTTTTGAAGAGGGGGAAGTTCCAGTAGGTGCAATTGTTGTGGTAAATAATCACATTATTGGTCGTGGACACAATATGTGTGAAACGCTCCAAGATGCTACTGCACATGCTGAAATCTTGGCAATTACAGCAGCTTCTGAACATTTAAAATCATGGCGACTTGATGAGGCAACACTTTATGTAACGCTTGAACCCTGCCCCATGTGTGCGGGTGCCATGATTAATGCTCGAGTAAAAACCGTTATTTATGGTTTGGAAGATGCTAAAGCAGGCGCATGTGATTCCCTTTATCATCTTTGTGAAGACCCACGCTTAAATCACCATGTGAAAGTCCTTCATGGTTACCTGCGTGAACAAATACACTGGCTTATGACTGAATTTTTTAAAAAATTAAGGAATTGAAAATTTTTCATAGTGTCAAGTTAGTTCTTCTTTAAAAACCAATCCTTATTTTTTGTGGGGACATTTATTGTATCTTTGAGCTAAATGAATTTTCTTTTAACTTCCTTTTGTACCAGATTAAATGAAGAGCGACATGAATGAAGCACTGAATGCCTTAAGATCCTCCTTAAAAGGGGAATTATTTACAGATAATACAACACGAATTATCTATGCAACCGATGGGTCGGTCTATCGGGAAAAACCCCTAGCAGTGGCTTGGCCAAAAGATGAGGAAGATTTAAAAGAGTTGATCCATTTTGCCCGATTAAATAGTAGCTCTTTGATTCCAAGAACGGCTGGGACCTCTTTAGCAGGGCAAGTTGTAGGCAATGGAATTGTTGTGGATCTCTCAAAATATATGACAAATATCCTGAAAATAAATCCTGAGGAAAAATGGGTTCGGGTCCAACCGGGTGTCATTTTAGACCATTTAAATTTCTATGTAAAAGAGTTCGGACTCTTTTTTGGTCCAGAGACATCAACATCAAGTCGATGTATGATGGGAGGAATGGTGGGAAACAATTCCTGTGGTTCTCATTTACCTCTCTATGGCAGCACCCGTGACCATATTCGCTCAGTAAAAGCGTCGCTAAGCGATGGCTCTGAGGTTCTTTTTGAACCTCTTTCAGCAGAAGCGTTTTATGAGAAGACAAAGCAAAATTCTCTCGAAGGTAAGATATATCACCAGATTCAAGCTATGCTTGAGGATCCACAAAACCGAGAAGAAATCAGAAAAAATTATCCCAATCCCTCTATTCCACGACGAAATATAGGCTATGCTCTAGACATCCTTTTGGATATGCAACCCTTTAATTCTCAGGGAAAACCTTTTAATTTTTCAGCGCTTTTAGCTGGCTCTGAAGGGACGCTAGCTTTTTTCACGGAAATTACCTTTAATCTTGTTCCCCTTCCCCCCAAAGAGGTCGCTGTTGTGTGTTGCCATTTTGATTCATTAGAAGAAGCCTTTTATGCAAATCTCATTGCTTTAAAATATAAACCGGGTGCTGTAGAATTAATGGATCATCATGTTCTGGATTGTACAAAACAAAATATTGCCCAACGAAAAAATCGTTTTTTTCTTCAAGGAGATCCTGCTGCATTAATGATGGTTGAATTTCGGCGTAACACCCAGGAAGAATTGGATGCCTTAACAACTGCTATGAAAAGAGAAATGCGAGAAGCAGGCTATGGCTATGCTTTTCCAGTTTTGTATAATGATATGTCTGAACGCGTGTGGGAATTAAGAAAAGCAGGGCTTGGACTGCTTTCAAATATTCCGGGGGATACTCGAAGTGTAACCGTTATCGAAGATACAGCTGTAGATGTCAACGATTTACCAGCATATATTAAAGAATTTGGCCAAATTTTACGAAAATATGGCAAAGAGAGTGTATATTATGCTCACATAGGGTCGGGAGAACTTCATTTGCGCCCCCTTTTAAATCTAAAAGATCCTCATGAAGTGGAAATTTTTTGCTCTTTGCTCATTGATGTAGCCACTTTGGTAAAAAAGTATCGAGGCTCGCTGAGTGGTGAACATGGAGATGGTCGGCTTCGCGGAGAAATGATTCCTTTTATGATTGGAGCTTATAATTATCAATTACTTCGTCAGTTAAAATATATCTGGGATTCCAACAATCTTTTTAATGCTGGAAAAATTGTTGATACACCTCCCATGAATACGCATCTTCGCTACGACCCTAGTCTTCCTATGCGCGAGATTGACACCCTTTTTGATTTTTCAAATGTCCGGGGATTTTTTCGGGCTGCTGAAAAATGCAATGGCTCAGGTGACTGCCGAAAAACAGAACTCTCTGGCGGTACCATGTGTCCTAGCTATATGGCTACCCGAGATGAGCATCATGTAACGCGTGCACGTGCCAATATCCTCAGGGAATTTTTAACGTATTCTCTCAAGAAAAATCCTTTGAATCATGAGGAAATTTATGAAATCATGGACCTTTGTCTTAGTTGCAAAGCGTGTAAGTCAGAATGCCCATCAGGAGTTGATGTTGCAAAATTAAAGGCAGAATTTCTTCAACACTATTATGATATTCATGGCGCTCCTTTTCGCGCTAAAGTCATTGCAAATATTACAACGTTAAATAAGCTTTGGGCTATTTTCCTTGGAGTTGCAAATGCTTTTCTAAAAACAAGTATTTTCCGAAAACCTTTTATGTATAGCATTGGATTTTCAACCAAACGGACACTTCCACTGCTTCAACCCGTAACGCTGAAAAAATGGATGAAACATTATCAACAAACTCTTCCAAAAGACAGAAAAAAGCGCAGAATATACTTATTTAATGATGAGTTTACAAACTACAATGATACGCAAATTGGGATTGACGCTATTCGATTACTTATCTATTTAGGATATGATGTTAAAATTCCAAAGCATAAAGAAAGTGCACGGGCAAGTCTTTCGAAAGGATTTTTACGAAAAGCGAAAACAATAGCTGAAAAGAATGTTTCATTTCTAAAAGATATAATTGCGGATGAGACACCTTTAATTGGTCTTGAGCCGTCGGCGATTTTGGCTTTCCGGGATGAATATCCTGAATTGGTGAGTAATCCGCTAAAAGAATCTGCCCGAAAAATAGCTGAAAATACATGGATGATAGATGAATTTATAGTCCGTGAGATGGATGCAGGGGTTATTAGTAGAGATCTTTTTACAGGTGAAGAAGACACATTTTACTTCATGGACATTGTCAGCAAAAAGCTGTGGCTTCAACCGAACCAACGCGACGGATGCTAAGTTTTCCTGAAAAATATCATGTTCAAGAAATTCCCAGTGGGTGTTGTGGAATGGCAGGATCCTTTTGCTATGAAAAAGAACATTACGATATCTCCATGAAAGTGGGAGAACTGGTTCTTTTTCCTGTCGTTCGAGATGCATCGCCAGATACTGTTATTGCCGCTCCCGGTACAAGTTGTCGGCACCACATTCAAGAGGGAACAGGACGTATAGCCTATCATCCCATCGAAATTTTGTATAATGCTTTAAAGAAATAGGATATTTATGGTTCTAAATATTATTTGGATTTCTTTTTTTGTCATTGCATGGCTTGTGGGCTTGGGACGACTCATTTTTTTGGGGGATACTCAAATCTTTCCTGAGCTTATCAATAGCACTTTTGATATGGCAAAAATGGGGCTTGAAATTTCACTTGGATTGGCAGGTATTATGACCCTTTGGCTTGGTTTAATGAAAATTGCGGAAAAGTCAGGATGTATCCAGCTTTTAGCAAAAGCCGTTAATCCTCTTTTTAGTCGGCTTTTTCCAGGAATTCCTGCTGGTCATCCCGCCTATGGGTCTATGCTTATGAATATTGCTGCGAATATGTTAGGACTTGAAAATGCTGCAACACCTTTAGGACTCAAGGCTATGAAACAACTGCAGGATCTGAATACTGAAAAGGATACTGCGACAGATGCTATGATTATGTTTTTGGTAATGAATACCTCTGGACTCATGATTTTGCCGGTATCTATTATGATGTATCGCTCTGAAATGGGTGCTACAAATCCTGCTGATATTTTTATTCCTATTTTAATAGCGACTTTTATATCAACACTTTGTGGAATTCTTGTCGTTGCATTTCGTCAGAAAATTCGCATTTGGGATAAGGTTTTACTTGCCTATTTGGGAGGATTTCTTGCTATCATTGTTGGAATTATTGCCTTTTTTTCAACCTTGTCGCCCGAAATGATCAATATTGTTTCGTTAATTGTTGGGAACCTTATCCTTTTTACCGTTATCGTCTTTTTTATCGGGATGGGATTTCGTAAAAAATTAAATGTCTACGAAGTGTTTATCGATGGAGCAAAAGAAGGGTTTAAAACAGCTATTATGATAATTCCTTATTTAATTGCTATTTTGGTGGCTGTCGGTGTTTTTCGCACTTCTGGTGCTTTAGATATGTTTATTGGACTCTTAGGTAAGGGGTTTTCTGCTATAGGCATCAACACAGATTTTTTGCCAGCCCTTCCTACCGCTTTTATGCGTCCCTTAAGTGGAAGTGGTGCACGCGGACTCATGATCGAAGCGATGAAACACTATGGTGCTGATAGCTTTGTAGGTCGACTTGTGTGTATTATGCAAGGAGCCACTGATACCACTTTTTATATAATTGCACTCTATTTTGGATCTGTTGGGATTCGTAAAACGCGGTATGCTGTTTCTGCAGGTCTAATGGCAGATTTTGCCGGCATTATCGCAGCCATTTTTGTCGCCTATCTTTTTTTTAATCCATAAGGAGGATTTATGAAAAAAATATTCTTTTGCGTGATAGTAATTTTTTTTATTAACACATACCTTTTTCCCTGCACATCGGCGATTATTTCAGCTGATGCCAGTTTAACGGGCAGACCTATTCTTTGGAAACATCGGGATGCAGGTGAAGTGGAAAATAAACTTGTTCATTTAAAGGGGGATAAATACGCTTTTACTGGAATTTTTAATGTCAGCGATACCCTAAATAAAGAGCTTTGGATGGGGACGAATGAAACAGGATTCAGTATTATGAATACAGCATCCTATAATGTTAATGCAGGAGTAGAATGGACGGGAGAAAAAGATCAGGAAGGCATGTTTATGAAAAAAGCCCTGGGACAATGTGCAACGGTGGATGACTTTGAGGCATTTCTACAATCTCAACAGGGTAAATGGGGTATTGAAGCAAATTTTGGTGTGATAGATGCCCACGGTGGCGCTGCCTATTTTGAAACAGGTTTTTACGACTACCTAAAATTTGATGTAACAGATAAACGCGTTGCCCCCCAAGGTTATCTTATTCGGACAAATTTTTCATTTGCAGGTGAGCCTGAAGATGGTCAAGGATATATTCGCTATATAGAAACAACGAATCTTTTTCAAACTGAAATGTTGAAAGGAGGGATTAGTGTGGAATTCCTCCTGAAAAAAGCAACACGTAATATGCATCATGGCCTAATGAAAAGAGAGATTTGGGATGAATATTTACCTAACGATTTTTATGATGATTATTTTATCTGTCTTGAGGATTATGTGGTGCGCTATTGGTCAGCGTCTTCCTTGATTGTTGAAGGTGTTAAAGCGGATGAAAACCCCGAGGCAACAACTTTATGGACGCTTCTTGGATTTCCCCTTACCTGTTTAGTGACTCCTGTGTGGATTGGAGCAGGAGAATCCCTCCCTACCGTTATTCTCTCTGAGGATGGGGAAAATCCTCTCCTCGTAATATGGTCATTAACACTCAAAGAAAAGTGTTTTCCCTATGTAAAGGGAAATGGGAAAGCATATATGAACATTGCTCCACTAAAAAATAAAGAACAAACGGGCTTTTTACAGAAACTTATCCCTCAAGAAGATATAATTATTACAAAAGCAAGAACATTACAAAATGAATTCTACCAAAAAGGTGTTAAAAAGAAGGAGGTCGATACCTTTAATAAATGGTTAAACTCTTACATCCAATCGTGTTATCAGTCAATCATAAAAGAATATGATCGTGGAAATCAATGAAACATAAAATAATTATAATAATTATTGTAATGGTTGGCATTGTAGGAATTCTTTCTTTTCGTTTTCACCAATCAGAAGAAGAGCGTACGGACATTCTTATTTCTCCTAAGACAGGTCTTTTTCAGGTTACAATAACAACGACAGGCGAGTTACGAGCAAAACATTCAACAGAAATCAAAGGTCCTGCAAATGCTCGAAGAGCACGACTTTATGAAATGAAAATTTTAAACATAGTGCCTGAAGGGACCGTTGTTGATTCGGGAGATTTTATTGCAACATTGGATAGATCTGAACTTGAAAGCAAGATAAAAGATGTAGAACTTGCAATTCAAAAGGCTGAAAGTCAATATGAACAGGCAAAGCTGGATTGTGCACTAACCCTTGCAAATGCACGAAATGAGCTTGTGAATCTGGAATATGCTCTTGAAGAAAAACTTCTTTTGAAAGAACAGGCTAAATTTGAAGCGCCTTCAGTTGCAAGACAAGCAGAAATTGATTATGATAAGGCTGTCCGTGCATTGAATCAAGCAAAGAAAAATTATGAAACCAAAGTTCAGCAAGCCATCGCAAAAATGTCTGAAGTAGAGACAGATCTGCAAAAAAGACGGAATGAATATCAGGAATATGTGGATTTAATGGATGAATTCACCGTTTATGCCCCTGAAAAAGGAATGGTTATTTATATTCGGGATTGGAATGGGAATAAAATTTCAGAAGGATCTACAATCAACGCTTGGGAGCCATTAATTGCCACCTTGCCCGATTTGAGTGTGATGCTTTCAATCACGTATGTTAGTGAAGTCGATATTCAAAAAGTAAAATTAGGAATACCAGCTGAAGTCGGGTTAGATGCTGACCCATCAAAACATTTTACAGGAAAGGTAACATATATTGCAAATATTGGTGAAAAACATCCGAGTTCAAATTCTAAAGTTTTTGAAGTAGAAATTGAAATCAACGAATCAGATTCAACTTTGCGTCCTGCAATGACAACAAGTAATACACTTATCATTGCGTCCTTGGATTCTGCACTCTTTATTCCTTTGGAGGCATACCATTCGGAAGATTCCTTGAAATTTGTCTATAAAAAAGTTTTAACGGAAATTGTTAAACAAGAAGTTGAACCAGGCTTGAGGAATGAAAATGAAATTGTGATTATGCGGGGAGTAACATCGCAAGATAAAGTTTATTTATCCATTCCTGATAAACGTGAAGACCTTAACATCATCTATTTGCAGGATTCACTATGACCTGGCATTATCATTGGTCAATTAAGACAATGCAAAACTTGCAGATTGCTCTGGATGCCATTAGACAGAATAAACTCAAATCTCTGTTAACATCGTTAGGAATTATTTTTGGAGTTGCCAGTGTCATTGCTATGCTAGCGATTGGTGCAGGGGCTCGTCAGGAAATATTGGAACAGATGTCTTTATTAGGGGTGAATAATATTATCATCCAACCCCTTGTAGAACAAGAAGAAGGGAAAATTATTGAAGAAACCGAGGCTCAACGGCAAAAGAGGAGTGAAAAAGAAGTAAAATTTTCCAATGGACTCACATTAGACGATGCTGAATCCATAAAAAAAATGATACCTTATGTGGAATTTGTAAGTCCTGAAATTGTCTTGGAAACGATGATTATCCGAGCTGGTTATCGCCGATCAGGGAAATTAGTTGGTGTGAGTAATGAATATTTTAAAACGACCGATTTTGAAATCCTTGAGGGGACTTTTTTTACTGAATCTCAAAGCGAACAAGCATTACCAGTTTGCATTATTGGCTATGATATTGGTGTTCGTTTCTTCCCGGGGGAAAATCCTCTTGGGAAAAAAATAAAGTGCGGAAATAACTGGCTAACAGTCATTGGCGTTTTAAAAGAACGGCGAATTTCCGAGGAATTGTATGACAATCTGGGTTTGAGAAATACGAATTTAGATATTTATGTACCCATAAAAACTGTTTTACTTCGATATACTGACCGTTCCCGTATAACACCAGAAGATATTAAAATAGCTTCGCGTCAAAATATTAGGTCATCACAGAAAAATTACCATCAAATAGATCGACTTGTAGTGCGTGTGGATGAATCAAAATATATCACCTCTGTTTCTGAAGTTATTACGCGCATGCTAACTCGTCGTCATTATGATGTGGTTGATTTTGAAGTCATTGTGCCGGAACAACTTTTGCGCCAGGAACAGCAGACGAGAAGAATTTTTAATATTGTCTTAGGATCGATTGCTTCTATATCACTTCTTGTTGGGGGAATTGGTATCATGAATATTATGTTGGCGACGGTGATGGAAAGAATAAAAGAAATTGGCGTCCGGCAGGCTCTTGGGGCAACGCGTCTCGATATTATGCTCCAATTTCTTCTTGAAGCGATTATTATCTCTGTAACCGGAGGCGTGATAGGAATTTTTCTGGGAATTTTTCTCAGTTCTTTTATCGAAAACCTTACAGGTATTACAACAGTTGTTTCTACTGCTTCTGTGATTATTTCTTTTGTCGTTTCTATTTCGGTAGGACTTATCTTTGGAAGTTATCCAGCCAATCAGGCTGCGCGAAGAGATCCAATTGAATCCTTAAGATATGAGTAATAAAATGCATGTACCTGTTACATTTACCCTTCCTTCTTTTTTAGGGGGGATGTTGTTAACGTTTTCAGTTGCCTTTGCGACTGAACATGATACCTTAGAATTAACTTTGGAAAAAGCTTTAGAATATGCCCATGATAATAGTCCCGAAATTGAACTTGTCAGGCAAAATTTTTTTTATGCCCAAGAAACTTATGATGCATTTCTAAAGGATTATCTTCCTCAAGTTATCCTTACGAGCAACGTTCCTGGTTTAAATAGGAGCATAAAAAGTGTCCAGCAACCAGATGGGTCAATTGCTTATCGAGCACAGAGTCAAACGTATGGAACGGCAGCAATTCAAGTCCGCCAGCGAGTTTCTCTTACAGGTGGAACATTCACTGCCAGCAGCGGGATAGAGCGTTTTGATAATTTAAATACAAATAATTATTATTGGCGATCAACCCCCTTTGTCCTTTCATATCAACAACCCATTTTTCAGCCCAATACTATGAAATGGAATCGAGAACTGGAAAAGATACAATTTGAACTATCCAAAAGGGCTTATGAAGAACAACTAAATTCTTTGAATATTCGGATTGTTAACGCATTTTTTAATGTTTATATCAATCAAATTAATTTAGAAATTACAAAGATTAATTATACGGTAAATGATACTGTTTTTAATTTATCGAAGCATCGTTTTGATGTAGGTAAAATTGCTGAAAATGATCTTCTACAAAGTGAACTTGAATTAATGAAAGCCGAAAGTAGTTTAGAAGCTGCCCAATATGAACTTAATAGATCTCTTCGTGAGTTATTAATATTGATAGGTATGCCAGTGGACGCAGAGGTAAAAGTTATTGCACCCACCCATGCACCAACACTTGAGATAGATCAAGATCTTTTTCTTGAAAGAGCGATGGAACTCTCACCTGATGTCCTACGAAATCGACTTTCAACGGTAAATGCTGAATTATCTCTTAAACAAGCACAAACTAATCAGCGTTTCAATGCAGAACTTAGCATGGGTTTTGGTTACAATCAGTCAGGAGAGAATTTGCTCGATTTATACAAAGATCCTTTTGATCAGGAACACTTTACCATGAGTCTTGAGATACCTCTTTTCACAGGGGGTAAAAATAAAGCTCAGGTAAATGCCAGAAAATCAGCATTGAAAGCTGCTGAAATACAAGAAGCATTAACACGTCAAAAAATTCAAGAAGAAATTATAGATATGCTTAGACAATTTGAACAATTGAAAAAACAAATTGACATTGCTGTTCAATCTGATACTATTGCCCAACGTCGTTTTGAAGTTACAAAAAATCGTTATCTCATTGGAAAAGTGGATATAACCTCTCTATTTATGGCGCAACAAGAACAAGATTTGGCACGCAGGACATATATTCAAACATTAAAAAATTACTGGATGTCGTATTATCAAATCTTGGGCATTTTAAATTCGGGAAATTGGTAAAACAAAGAGAAAGGAATTGCCGTTAAGGGGCAATCAAGTACTTTGCTCCGCTCAGCGTTAATAGATCAATTCCATGTATCCCTCCCTTGACAAAAAAACGGAGGTATTCTTTCATTTTTTACATGTACATTGTTCAGAGTTAACTAATATATGAATTTCAATATAATCTTGCTTTTTGACGAACAAGACGTTATTTTATCCCCGGGGGTTTTGTCAAACGCACAACATTTTCCATATATCATAACCAAATTATCATCAGACAATCAATCTAAGAATATTCAAAAGTCGCACACGGCCTGCGGAATTTAGCTCCTCACTGCGTTCGGCATTCAAGAAATTCAAAGGCTGCACTTTGTGCAGAATTCCAGCTCCTCACTGCGTTCGGCGTTCAAGTACCGCTGTTGCGGTATTTAAAAGATTCAAACGCTTGGCTCAGCCAGCGTTCAAGGAATTCAAGTGTCTCGCGATGTTCGGCGGTCAATCCCTGCTATCACGAAATTTAAAAGTTTAATCACTCGTCACTTATTTCATATTCCAGATTCAAAATCTTTAAAAATCTCTGCGTCCTTTGCGTTCTTTGCGGTGAATATTCAAGCGCCTCGTGATGCTCGGCGTTCAAACCTTGCTATCGCAAGGTTCAAGGATTCACTAATATATGAATTTCAATATAATCTTGCTTTTTGACGAACAAGACGTTATTTTATCCCCGGGGGTTTTGTCAAACGCACAACGTTTTCCATATATCATAACCAACTAATAATCGAAGATGAATTAAACAAAAGCATTGTACACGTCAATCAATCATCTAAACAACCAATTTATTCGACTTATCTATCTAATCTATCATGCAATCTCAAACCCCAAGTGTCCCGAAGATATTAAAAAGAATAAAATCCACACTAAAATGAGGGGAAAAGATTTTTACATATTGTTACACTTTGAAGACATATGTTACACACATGTTTCTAAAAATAAGTAGCACTCTTTTACCTTTCAACTTTTATGGGTTGACTGATCTTTATCTACTATTTTATTCATGTATAAGGAACTTTTTAAGATCACTGTTGGGAGGGGGGCATTTCTTTCTCGTCCAGATTCATGATTTTTCATGAAAATCTCTAAGAATAAGAATCCTCTTTGAATGATTTTCTGGTTACTTAGTAAGGATTTTTGAGTTGTTCCGGCCCTTTTTCATTTAAAAGCTGATCATAGGTAAGAAGGGTGATGTTTTTCTTTTTTAAAAGTTTCTGAAATTCTGGGTTCACCAAAGCATCTAACTCTGCTTGCCTATGACGGCTCATCTCTTTTAGTCCCCAGGGATGAGTGTCCGTCATGGCGTTCATCTCGGGGAAGGTCCGACCAATATGAAAAACCATAAGATATGTCCCTTCCTCAGGTAATTCTTCCAGATAAGCAAGGAGTGAATCGGTCTTGGCATTGGGATCAATGTTATAAATGCTTTTTGTATCTATTTCCTCGTAAAAACGGGAGATTCCCAAGTGATACTCTTTTGCAAGTTTCATAAGCAATGCTTGATATTCTGGTGTGGATGTGGCCGTTCCCATGTGGTAATCCATATACGAAATTTTTAATCCACTGTTTAATGCTCTCTCAATCTGAGCTCTTAATTCACGCTCAACATCTTCTATTTTTGGATTGTTTGCTTCAAATAATGCCCGTGTAGGAAAGAAATATCCATTGCTATCGACTAAAGAGGGAACAGCCATTGCCCCGGCGACAGGTCCCCATTTGTATTCTTGCCATTCACTATTTAATACAAGATGGACACCACAACTCACATGATCATAGGGCTTTAAAAGCTCAAGTGCTTCAGGAATCCAACTACAAGGGAACATGATGGAAAAATTTACCGGAATACCTGTTTCTAAGAGCTCTTTTGCAGCCATATTAACAGAATGACACATCCCAATGTCATCACACCGAATAATAAGAGTTGACTCTGCATAAAGTGTCCCCAAGAGAAAACATAAAATAATCCCCATTAAGATGCACTTCTTTACCATTTTATAACTCCTTATTCATTTAGTAAAAGTTACTTATTCAATCACGCTATCACAATATGAATAAAACAGTATCAAGCTTTTTTTAAAAGGGTAACGGATTCTATATGAGCAGTATGGGGAAACATATCAACAGGTTGGACCTTTTCAAGGATGTATCCCTGCGCTACAAAGGCTGCACAATCTCGGGCTTGGGTGGAAGGATTGCAAGAGACATAAATAATTTTTTGAAACGCTAATGTGATAAGCTCTTTTAACATGTCAGGATGTAAACCGGCACGAGGAGGATCCACAATTACAATATCCGGCGTGGGTAACGATTGAATTAATGAGACATTTTTCTTGAAAAATTTATCGAGGTTAGCTTCAAAAAAGTGGCAATTTGTAATATGGTTCTTTTCCGCATTTCGACGGGCATTGCTAATAGCGTCAGAAATAACTTCAAACCCAAAAACTTCTTTTGTCTTTTGTGAGAGGTAAAGAGCAATCGACCCTGTTCCACAATAAAGATCCCAAACTGTCTCTTTTCCTGTTAATGTTACAAAATCTTCAATTACGCGGTAGAGCTGCTCAGCGCCCTTTGTGTTTGTTTGAAAAAAGCTATTAGCAGAAATCTCGTATGATATGTCGCCCAGGCGATCATGAATAATCCCTGAACCTGCTAACAGAATCTCTTTTTTTCCAAAAGCTACCATTCCCAGGGTATTATTGATATTGTTAACAATGGTTGTGACATTAGGAAAATTTTCTAACAAAGAGTCAACAAGGGGAAATAAACGCTCTGGCGATTCATCTCGCGTTACAAAGTTAACCATGATTTCTCCTGTGTGATATCCTTTGCGAATGACAATATTGCGAAGATATCCTTCATGCGTTTTTGCATTGTAAAGGGGTAAGTCAAGTGCTTTAATGCTATTACGTATGAATTGTAATATCTGATTTCTTTCGTCATCTTGCAAAAGACACGCTTCGAGATCAAGAATTTTATCAAATCGTCGCGGTGCATGAAGCCCAATGGCAAAATCCCGAGGGGTACCAGGATCATTTTCTTTCATATACCACCGATCGGTCCCTGCAGAAAACTCCATTTTATTCCGATATCCCCAAATCTCTGGTGCCCTTTTTGTAGGAAGGATGATCGGATTTAAACGGCCAAGATGGGCAAATATTTCCCGAACTTGCTGCTCTTTAAAGGATAATTGTTTAGAATATTCCAAATTCTGCAAAATGCATCCCCCACAATCCTGAAAATAAGGACAAGGTGGTTGGATATAATGGGGAGACTGACAAAGAATATCCTCGATGATAGCTTCAGCATACTGCTTTTTTTTACGAATGATTTTAATGCGCAGCTGTTGACCCGGTAAGGCATCTCGGACAAATATTACAAAATCTTGAAGGCGGGCTATTCCTTTACCACCAAAAGCAAGACTCTCAATTGTTACTGTATACGATGAATTTTTTTTGATAGTACTGATTGATTCTGACATCCGTTACTCGTAACTTAAAATTAAACCATTAAACATGTAATATTTAATATAAACTTGATTTTCTTCTTGAGATATCTATTTTTCCACGGGAGTAAGGAAGGAAAAAATCTCCAAAAATTTCTATTTTTTAATGGTTTGATTATCATGATTTTATACGTGATTCGGTATTTCAAAAAATTGTCCTTTTCTCCCTTTTACCCCTTGAAAGTGAGAAGTAACCTTTGCATTGTTGCTAACTTTTCACCGTTAGTATCTTTCTAAAAGTAGTTTACGCTACGATTTATTTCTGTAAAAAGGATTATCGATGTCTGTCCAGTTGAATTTTATAATTCAGATAACCGATAGGATTCCTTTTTATTCACCACGATTCTTTTGATCTCTTACAATTTTTACGCCTGAGGATGTCCCAATGCGTGTAGCACCAGCATTTATCATTGCTATAGCAGTTTCATAATCCCGAATGCCTCCAGAAGCTTTTACACCTAATCGATTTCCCACGTGTTGTTTCATGAGATGTATGTCTTCAAGGGTTGCACCTCCCGTTGAAAATCCTGTGGAGGTCTTGACAAAATCTGCACCAGCTTTTTCACTTAATTTACAGGCAATAACCTTTTCATCATGTGTAAGAAGACAGGTTTCAAGAATCACTTTTACAAGGATATCCTTTGTGTATTTTTTAACGGATTCTGTGACAGCTTTAATATCTGTTTCCACGTCGATAAGGCTTCCCGATTTTAAAGCACCAATATTTATCACCATGTCAATTTCGTGAGCACCATCTTCAACGGCTTGACGCGCTTCGGCGACTTTTACAGCAGTTGTATTTGCTCCCAAGGGGAAACCAATTACAGTGCAGATTTTAGCATGAGAGTCTTTTAGCCAATCCGTACATCGTGAGACCCAATAAGGATTAACACACACAGCAGCAAAATGGTAATCAATTGCTTCCCGACAGAGTTTAAAAATGTCCTCTTGCGTCGCATCAGGTTTTAACAAGGTATGGTCAATATAGCTGGAAATATTTTCTATTCTTTTCATATATCATCCTTTGGATTCTTTATTTTTTAAGGATTTTTATCCATAGTATTTATTTCACGCTTTATCTCTCCAATCATGGCATCAGCGAGAGATTCAGCTTCTTCCAAAATGGGTGCTTCTGCATAAATGCGAAGAATTGGCTCTGTGTTGGATTTTCGAATATGAACCCACCGATTTTTTTCAATGATTTTTAAACCATCTTCTGTGTTAATATTTTTGTTGGAGAATTTTTCTTTGAGTTTCTCCAGCAATTTATCAGGATCTGCCGTAGAAATATCAACTTTTTTCTTACACATGCGGTATTGAGGAAGGTGTATAAAAATTTCGCTAAGGGGTATTTTTTCATCGGTAAGAAGTTGCAAAATCAATGCAGCGCCGACAAGGCTATCTCGACCAAGATGAGAAGCAGGAAGGATAACTCCTCCATTCCCCTCACCCCCAATGATGGCATTTTCCTTTTTCATTCGGGAAGATACATTAATTTCACCAACGGGTGTCCGAATAATTTTTCCTCCATACATTTCCACAATTCTATCCACCGCTAAGGTAGTGGAAAGATTTGTAACAACAAGGGGATTTTTCACGGATGTTTTAGAGAGGACAGTTTTAACGGCCATCACTAGGGTATATTCTTCAGATAAATAGTGTCCTTCCTCATCCACAATAGCAAGTCTATCTCCATCGGGATCCACAGCCATACCTACATCTGCATGATGTAAGACCACAGCTGACATAAGGTCTGTTAAATTTTCTGGCAATGGCTCTGGAATATGAGGAAAATATCCGTCAGGTTTGCAGTATAATTCGATAACCTCACATCCCAATTTTTTTAAAAGAACAGGCAGCGCAACAGAAGCCCCTCCATTTACAGCATCAACAACAACACGGTAATGTTTTTTCTTGATTTCTTCAGGATGGATATAGGGAATAGAAAGAACATTATCGATGTGTTCCTCAAGGGCGCTGGATACTTCCGTATACGTTCCAAATTCCCCACTTTGTTTAAATAAAAAATTTCCCTCTTTTTTAAGATTTAAAAGGTATTGCACTTGCTCTGCACTCATGAAGAGGCCGCTTCGATCAATGTATTTAATCCCATTCCATGGAAAAGGATTATGGCTAGCTGTGATGGCGATACCGGCATCTACCCTCCGTTTTTCTGTAATAAGTTGAACGGTTGGTGTGGGAACAATGCCAAGATTAATAACATTGATCCCCATCCATTGAAGCGTTGCACTAAAGATGCGAACAATGGCTTCGCCAGAAGGACGAGAATCGCGTCCAATCACGACTGTTCCTTTTGAATCAAGATACGTCCCCAGGGCTGCGGCATACTCAACAATATTTGTTGGTTTTAAACTCTCGCCAACAATACCCCGAACTCCGGAAATAGATTCGATAAGCATTTCTTTCCTCCTAAAAAAGAAAAGTCCGGAATGTTCCGGACTTCATAGGCTTTTACTGCTTGTATCGAAGTCGTCTCAAGCGTCTTTCCGCCTTTGCTCGACGGATTCGTTTTTCCTGGCTGGGTTTAACATAATAAGAGATTTTGTTAATGTCTCTCATAATACCTGCCTTTTCAAACTTTTTTTTGAAACGCTTCAATGCTTTTTCTAGTGGTTCATCTTTATGAACTGTAACTTGAACCATTAAGAAAAATCACCACCTTTCTGTTATGTTTTCCTTAGCCTAAATAAGCTCGTAGTTTTTGGCTGCGGGATTTGTGTCGTAAGCGCCGAATTGCTTTTTCTTTAATTTGTCGAACCCTCTCACGGGTAAGATTAAATTCTTCCCCAATTTCATTAAGGGTAAGTGCATATTCCCGGTCAATGCCAAAATACATCTTAATGACATCTCGTTCACGATCTTTCAACGTATCAAGGGCTGAACGAATTTCTGCTTCAAGACTTTCGTCCATGAGCAGATGATCTGGCGTTTGTTGGCCAGTATCTTCAATAATATCGATGAGGGAATTTTTTTCGCCGTCCCGAAAAGGAGCATCCAGAGAATGATGACGCCGCGAAATTCGAACAGCATCTGAAATTTCGTATGTCTTTAATCCCAGCTTGTCTGCAATTTCATCAGGATTTGGCGTCCGCTCTCCTGTCCCTTCCAATTCCTCCGCAGCACGGGTAATCTTTGTAATTGTGCCGACACGGTTTAAAGGGAGGCGGACAATACGACTGTGTTCAGCAAGTGCCTGTAAAATGCTCTGACGAATCCACCATACGGCGTAAGAAATAAATTTAAATCCACGCGTTTCATCAAAACGTTCTGCCGCTTTAATTAATCCTAAATTGCCCTCGTTGATTAAATCTGTCAAGGGAAGTCCTTGCCCTTGGTAGTCTTTGGCAACACTTACGACAAAGCGTAAATTTGCTTCACATAACTGCTTTAACGCTCGCCGATCACCTTGCTTTACTCGTTTCGCTAATTCAATCTCTTCTGCCGGTGTTAAAGGCTCAAAATGACCAATTTCATCTAAATACCGACTTAATGCCCTGTTGGCATCATTCGTTGAACGCTGTTTTTTGCGTTTCTTTGGTCTTGCTTTTGTCTCAATTGTCTCTTTTTTCTCCATGGTACCCTATTTTTAATACAACAAAAAAATTTATTGTTTTTCCCTTACTATTTCAATGAATAATTTGAATTTTGTTACAAATTTTAATCATTCATGATTTGTCTTTTTATAATTTTGTGATTATAAAAAGTTCCAACAAGCTTGTTTATTAAATAATAATAATATAATTTGTTTTTCCTTAAATTGGGCGTTAAACTAAAAATTTTTATGAAAATTTAAATATTAATATTCACTTGAAATTCAAGTCTGTTTTTTCGAATTTCTTTTAGAACAATTAAAAAAAGGAATGATAATATGGCAATTTCATATAAAACAATTATCGGAGCAGGGTTAGGATGGGTTTTATTTGGTCCCATTGGTGCGATTCTTGGGGGAATATTTGGCTCAAGGCTTGATGAAAAGAATAAAAATGCCCAGCGCATTTCTAGCGGCTATTCCTATGGTGCACCTCCAACCCAAACGCAAATGGGGGACTTTTATGTAAGCTTGATCATTGTTTTTGCCTATATTGTAAAAGCAGATAAAAAAATTAAAAAAGGGGAAATCGCCTATATTAAAAAATATTTGATGCAAACACTGTCTGATCAAAAGTTTGTCCAGGAACTGATGTTTCTTTTTAAACAAACCCTTGATAAAGATATTGACATTACCAATGTAGTGCGACAAATCTCCATGTATCTTGATATGTCGTCGCGTATACAATTTTTACATCTTTTGTTTGGACTCGCCCAGGCAGATGGTTCTATTGATGTCGCTGAAAAAAAATCAATTGAACAAATTGCCTTAAATTTAGGATTATCTTATCAAGATTATGAATCAATCTTAGCTATATATGAACCTAAAACTAATGATGCCCTTTATAAAATTCTTGAAGTAAGTCCTAATGCTTCAAATGAAGAAATAATAGCTTCTTATAAACGACTTGCCCAACTATATCATCCTGATAAAGTTGCCCACTTAGGGCCTGATCTTATAAGAACGGCTGAAGAAAAGTTTAAGCAAATTAATGATGCTTATCGACAAATCCGGTCAATTCGGAATTTTTAAATGAAATTACCAAAAACATTATTCAATCACTGTGTTTTTGCAACTGGTCTTTTAGTTTATGATCATGTTTTATTTTTAGATTCTTACCCAGCGCTTAACGAAAAAAGGGTTACATCAGATGTTTATCGCTTTTTTGGTGGCCCTGCTTCCAATGCTACGGCTTTTTTGTCCCGCTCAGGTGTGGAAACGTATTTGCTTGCTGCGTGTGGGGATGATGACGTTGGAATGAAAGTCCTTGAGGAAATTAAGGAGCAGGGCGTAAATACGACTTATCTCCAAGTTAAAGAAGGTACCCAAAACCCCGTTGCATATATCCTTATTGAGAAAGCAAATCATGGCAAACGAACAGCTATTTTAGCGGATGACAAAAATTGTATTCCTGTCTATGATGCTCACTTTGTGAATGCAATGAAAGCTGGTGACATCCTTCTTGTAGAAGGACGCTACGAAGAAACAGAATTTCCTATTTGTAAAGAAGCTCATAAAAAAGGAGTTCTTACAGTGCTTGATCCGGGATCACGGGTTTTAAACTTGGAAAAATGGTCCCCAGTAATTGATTTTTGGCTGGCACCTAAAGAAGGAGTCATAAAAACACTCGGAACGATTGATCTTTTTTCAGCGTGTCAATTTTTATCAAAACCGTCTGTAAAATTGGCTGCTGTAACGTTGGGAGCGGGTGGAGTTGTTTATGGTAATCGGAAAAAAACAGCATTTCAACCAGCCTTTCACGTCCAAGCGGTAGATAGTAATGGAAGTGGTGATATTTTTCATGCTGGTTTTATTTGGGGACTCTTGAACGACTGGGAGTATGCTGCCTGTATAGAATTTGGCGCAGCAGCTGGGGCTCTTTCTGCAACATTTATTGGGACACATTCACCGGAGTTGACAGCACATATGGTGGAAAACAGCTCGCTTTTAAAGCATGTTTAAGAGTAGAAGTCACAAACATCAGGATAAGTACATTTACCTAAGACATGGCTAGCGCAATCGTAATTTTAGGATAAAGAACTAAAAAAATGAGACTTTTTTATATCAAATGTATCAAAGAATAAAGGGAAAGTAGAAGGAATAACCGATGTTTGTACGTTACGACGATGAAGTGTTATGTCACTCATTTGAACCAATTCACTTAGAAGATATTGAAGACAGAACACACGAGTCGTTTCATTTGCTGTTAAATCGTCAAGGTTTAGGGAAAGAATTTTTAGGATGGATGGATTTGCCTTTGCAAAAAGAGGAGGATTTAAAACTGCTTTTTGATGTGGCTCAGGAAATTCGGGAAAGTGGTGATGTGTTGGTGTGTATAGGCATTGGGGGCTCTTATTTGGGAGCAAAAGCCGTTATATCTTCCCTCTTTCCAAATGAAAATAAAATCCGCTTTGCAGGAAAACATTTAAGTCCTCTCGAACTCACTCGCCTTCTTGAAGAGCTCCGCGAAAAGGATTTTTATATTAATGTCATTTCTAAATCGGGAACAACCATAGAACCTGGTATTGCTTTTCGATTTTTAAGAAATCTGGCGTATGAAAAATATGGGAAAGAGGCATCACACCGTATTATTGCTACAACCGATGCTTCAAAAGGGGCACTTCGCGCCCTGAGTGAGCAAGAAGGATATCGAACTTTTACAATCCCCAATGATGTAGGGGGGCGTTTTTCTGTGCTTACTCCTGTTGGACTTCTACCTATTCTTGCCATGGGAGGAAATCTTCAGTCTATTCTAAAAGGAGCTAAGGCGGGTTATGATCAAGCAATCCTCGATGATAGAACCAATCCCGCTTTTCGTTATGCACGGAATCGGAAAATCCTTTTGAAAAATGGAAAAGCAATTGAAATCTTAGCTACTTTTGAACCCCAAATCCACTTTCTTGCGGAATGGTGGAAACAATTATTCGGCGAAAGTGAAGGAAAAAAGGAGAAAGGATTATATCCCGCGTCCGCCGTATTTACTACCGATCTCCATAGTCTTGGCCAATGGATACAAGAAGGGACACGAAATATTTTTGAAACATTCCTTATAATTGATACCTATGATACAGATTTACTTATTCCTCATGACGACCAAAATTTAGATAGTCTGAATTATATAGCCGGTAAATCGCTTAGCTGGGTCAATCAAAAAGCTTATGAGGGAACCCTCAAAGCTCATCAAGAAGGCGGTGTTCCTGTCTCTACCTTTCATCTTGATCGTCTGGATGAAGAAAATATTTTTGAACTCCTTGTAATTTTTGAATTTGCAATTGCAATCTATGGCTATACCCTGGGTGTAAATCCCTTTGACCAGCCCGGCGTAGAAGCCTATAAAAAAAATATGTTTCGCCTTCTTGGCCGATAAATTTCCAAAAAGAATTTATTTTTTAAGAAAGTAAAAGCATTAAAACACGTCTAAACTCATGAAAACTATCATCTTTCTTGGAATAAACTCACCTCCTTTATTTAAACATTATACTTTGTCAGATAAGATAATGTGAGGGGGAAGGACATGAGTAATCGTTAAAGATTCCAAACTTATCCTCAAGATTTAGTGGATTAACCTTTCTATTTGATACCATATTTTTATATCTCTTAAAAAATGTTTAAAATTACGCGTGGTTTGTTTTACAAGTCAGATTGATAAAAATGTAAAAGGATAGTGATTGTGATTGAAGAAATTTTGAATAAAAATACCCCGAATAAAACAGATCTCATCCAGCTCCTTCAAACAGAAGATCTTGATATGCAACATCTTTTCAGGAAATCTAAGGAAGTAAAAGAACAGACTGTTCAAAATAAAGTTTATTTTCGTGGACTCATTGAATTTTCAAACATTTGTCGGAAGGATTGCTTGTACTGTGGGATTCGCAAATCCAATAACAAGGTTCACCGCTATAATATCGAGGATGAAGAAATCCTAAAAGCCGCTCGTTTTGCCTATGAAAATCACTTTGGATCTCTTGTTCTTCAGTCAGGAGAACAAAAAAGTCCTGCGTTTACAAAGAGAATTACTAATCTTCTTGATGGAATCCAAACCCTTTCCAAAGGTTCTCTTCGCGTAACTTTGTCGTGTGGGGAGCAGGAGAGAGAAACGTATAAACAATGGTATGAACACGGAGCAGCTCGGTATTTGCTCCGTATTGAGACTTCAGACCGGAACCTCTATGCAAAACTTCATCCTAACGATGCCCTGCATGATTTTGACCAACGGCTTCAATGTCTTTATAATTTGAAAGATTTAGGATATCAAACCGGCAGTGGCGTTATGATCGGTCTCCCCTTTCAAACGATTGAGAGTCTGGCGGATGATCTTCTCTGGATGCAAACAATGGACCTTGATATGGTGGGAATGGGGCCTTACTTGGAGCACGAAGAAACGCCTCTGTATGCCTTTAGATACCTGCTCATGTCCCAACAAAAGCGGTTTGAACTTTCTCTGAAAATGATTGCTTGCCTTCGGATTCTTATGAAAGATATCAACATCGCTGCTACTACAGCTCTTCAGGCGATAGATAAAGGGGGACGAGAAAAAGCCCTTAAAATTGGCGCCAACGTCATTATGCCCAATATAACGCCTGGTAAATTCAGGAATGATTACCATCTGTATAGTAATAAACCCTCTACCGACGAAAACCTGGAAGATTGCAAACGTTGTTTGGAAATAAGAATTTACCTGCAAGACAATAAAATTGCGTATGATGAATGGGGTGATTCAAAACACTATCACAACAGAATGACAAAAACAAAGACTATAAAAAGGGTTCCTGATAGGGAAATCTGCTAATTATTTCTCATAAATATAAATATTTTATAGTCTTGCAAATATTATCATTGCTGAGAAAATTAAGAGCGTTTCAGAGTTTCTTCTCCTGGCTACTTATAATTTTTTAGTCCCCGTGATTCTTATTGCCTTTAACTTGACCATCCTGAAGGTAAATGCAGATATGCGCTATTTTTTTGTCTCTGTATTTAAGGAGGTTGGGGAATTGATTGTTTGACAATATGTCCTTTTTAACAAGTAGGATTTAACGTCCTTGTAGCTTGTATTCGTTGCAGCGTCGTTGGTGTTATTGCCATGGAGAGGGTCTTTACAGAAGAGCTATGAGATGTTTTATCCCTTGAAGATAAAATCACAGATGCCGGATATATAAATCCTCTCTACAAATTCTCTTAGAAGAATTTTCACTTCAATAAAAACAATTGTCTCTTAAATAATGAATCAGTGAATAAAAATCCTTTAAAAAATATTCCGCTAAGAATTATAGATAAAAAAATATATTTTATCAAAGCTACTGAAAATTAAAGACCTTTTAAAATTGGTCTTCCATAATTTCTTTTTCTTTTAATTGATAAATTTCGTCAATCTTTTCAATATGTTCATCCGTGATTTTTTGAATTTCATCCAAAGCATCTGCAGCAAGATCTTTTGAAAGGGTTCCTTCTTTTTCTAATTTTTTTATCTGTTCATTAAATTCACGGCGAACATTACGGATGCTTACGCGTCCATCTTCAGCAATTTTATTGACAAGACGCAAAAGCTCTTTCCGTCGCTCTTCCGACATGGGTGGAATAGGAAGCCGGATAACCTGGCCATCATTAACAGGTGTTAGTCCAAGTGAGCTGGCTAAAATTGCCTTTTCAATCACAGGAAGCATTTTTGTTTCCCATGGTTGAATGACCATGAGTCTTGCTTCGGGAACAGTAATATTGGCAACTTGTTTCAACGGTGTGGGATTGCCATAATAGTTAACTTTAATTCCATCCAATAAAGCAGTTGATGCGCGTCCTGTTCGGATTGATGCCATTTCGTGACGGATGATTTCAACAGATTTAGTCATTTTAGTGCGGCATTCTTTATACAATGACTCTAACATGGTTAACCTCCTATCCTTGTTCCTACAGGTTCTCCTTTAACAACCCTAAGCAAATTTCCAGGCTCTTTAAAGTTAAACACAAGTATGGGAATATGATTTTCACGACATAAGGTAATTGCACTCAAGTCCATAACTTTTAAGTTGTTTTGAATGGCTACATCATAGGACAGCTCAGTATAGCGAATAGCATCGGGATATTTGATGGGATCTTTATCGTAAACACCATCAACTTTTGTTCCTTTTAAAAGAACATCGACTTTCATTTCTGCAGCCCTAAGTGCAGCGGCAGAATCTGTAGTAAAAAAAGGATTACCTGTTCCTGCTGCAAATATGAGCACACGGCCCTTATCCAAATGATAAAGAGCTTGTCGATGACTAAAAGATTCGGCGATTTGAATCATGGGAATTGCCGTTTGAACACGTGCGGAAATATGTGCTTGCTCCAGTGCATTTTGGATAGCAAGGGCATTTATCACTGTTGCTAGCATTCCCATGTAGTCACCTGTTACGCGTTCGGTTGTTTTGGTATTTGAACCACCTCTAAAAATATTTCCGCCACCAATAACAAGACAAATTTTTACTCCCTCATCGACGATGGATTTAATCTCTTGGGCGAAATATGCCACCATAGCAGGATCAATGACTGAGCCATTTTCTCCCGCCAGAATTTCTCCACTGAGTTTTAATAAAATCCGTTGATAAGGAAGGTCTGACACGCCAGACTCCTTTGGTTAGGTTTGGTAGATTATTTATTTTCTCCTAAAGCAAACCGAGCAAAACGAGCAATTTGAATATTTTCTCCCAATTTGCCGATAGTTTCTTTTAGGTATATTTCAATTGTTCTTTCAGGATCTTTAAAAAAGGGCTGTTCAAGAAGAACATTCTCTTTATAAAATTTCTCAAGTTTACCATTCACAATCTTATCAGCAATATTTTCAGGTTTACCTTCACGAAGCACTTGTTCTTTATAAATCGCCTTTTCCCGTTCTATAATTTTAGGATCAATCTCATCACGACTCACAGCCAGAGGAGCAGATGCAGCAATTTGCATGGCAACATTTTTAACAAACTCCTGAAACTCTTTTGTATTTGCCACGAAGTCTGTTTCGCAATTGACTTCAACCATAGCACCTAATTTATTGCTATAATGAATATATGCATAAATAAGCCCCTCATTTACGGCTCGTGAGGCTTTTTTTTCTGCTTTTGCAATGCCTTGAGCCCGAAGGTAATCAATGGCTTTCTCAAAATCACCGTCTGTTTGAATTAGGGCTTTTTTACAATCCATCATTCCGGCGCCGGTTTTTTCCCGGAGCTCTTTTACTATCTCAGCAGTTATTTTCATACGAATGTTTCTCCTGTTTTAATCAATTACTTTGTCTGTTACGACTTCTTTTTCAAGCTGCACATTGTAATGAGAGAGCGTTTCGTCTTTATCAAAAGTATCCTTCGTATCGTCCATCATAACTTTTTTGCCGCTTTTTCCTTCTAAAATAGCATCAGCAATGCGACGTGTAATAAGCTGAATAGTGCGAATTGAATCATCATTTGCGGGAATAGGATAATCAATGACAGAGGGATCTGCATTGGTATCGATCAATGCAATAATAGGGATATCAAGTTTTTGTGCTTCCGCAACGGCTATTTTTTCATAGACAGTATCCACAATAAAAAGAGCATCGGGAAGCTTTTTCATATCTTTAATGCCTCGATGCAGTAATTCCAATTTTTCTTTTTCCCGCATTAAGCCTAAAATTTCTTTTTTAGTGAGATTCGCCCAGGCTTCTTCATTTTCACTATCCCGCTGAAGTTGCATCATTCGACGGATTGAACGCTTTATGGTCACAAAATTTGTGAGAGTTCCTCCAAGCCAACGCTCCGTGATATAATGACTCTTGCATCGAATAGCTTCGTCTTCAATGATATTTTGTGCTTGCTTTTTTGTCCCTACAAAAAGAAATTCGCCCCCCTTGCGAGAAAGATCTGTAGCAAATTCGGCTGCTTTTTCCAACAATTGGATTGTTTTCTTTAAATCAATAATATGAATCCCATTTTTTTCCATAAAGATATAATCTCTCATGGCGGGATTCCATTTTGAGGTCAGATGTCCGAAATGGGCACCAGTGGTTAATAATGTTTCAAGAGTAATTGTATTCATACAGACTCCAAAGACAGTTAACGTTTTGAGAATTGGAATGCACGACGAGCGCCTCGCAATCCATATTTTTTCCGTTCTACTCGCCGAGCATCTCGTGTTAAAAAACCAGCACTTTTAAGAATTGGTCTTGCTTCAGGATTTGCAAGAACTAAGGCTCTACTCAATCCATGACGAACAGCTCCCGCTTGCCCTGTTGAACCTCCTCCACGAACATTGGCAATAATGTCATAAGCATTTCCAATTTTTATGAGCTCCAACGGTTGCCTTACAATCATTTGATACGTTTCACGACCAAAATACTCTTCCAAAGGCCGTTTGTTGATAATAATTTTTCCCGTCCCAGGACGAAGCCGAACACGGGCAACTGCTGATTTTCTACGTCCAACTGTAATATATTCATTCTTTAACATTCTCGCTTAACTCCTTTTAAAATTAAGGGTTTCAGGCTTTTGTGCTGCATGAGGATGTTCCGGTCCACGGTATACTTTCAACTTTTTAATAAGCTGACGACCTAACCGATTGTGAGGAAGCATGCCTTTTACAGCATGAAGAATCACTGCTTCAGGATTGGTGGCCTGTAAATCTTTGTAGGATTTAAAACGTGTTCCACCCGGATATCCCGTGTGATGAAAATATTGCTTATAAGACGCTTTATTACCGGTTACCCGGACTTTTTCAGCATTAACAATAATGACATAATCTCCCATATCAAGATGAGGCGTAAAGGTTGGTTTATGTTTTCCCCTTAAAAGTTGGGCTACTTCACTGGATAATCGCCCCAAAACCATGTCTGTGGCATCAATAATATACCACTTTTGTTCAATATCCGACAGTTTTGCCGTATATGTTTTCAACGTGATTTCCTCCATTTTTGTGACTCTCTTTACCTAAAGTCACTGTGATTATGCTCAAACCATTTCCGGGACTATGTTTTAAGCTTGTTAATTTAACAATTGACAAAAACATTTACCAAGTTATTTTTATTTAATAACACTCTGAGATTCTTAAAATACAGGTTTATAATTACAATCATTATTATGTAGACATGATTTAGTTGTTTGTTTAGTTTGATAAAAATTATCTCTTTTTGTGGTGATTGTTATTTTACCATTACTATCTTTTTTATTGGACTTTCTAGGAAAAAGTGAACAGAAAGAAAAGTTTTATGCAACATTGACTTTGGTGATAGTAAGGGCGCTATAAATTCCAAATTTTAATGTTCCTCATATAAATCTTTGCTTACCTTAAGTACTTTGCGGTGAATATTCAAGCACCTCACTGCGTTCGGCATTCAAGAAATTCAAGGGCTGCACTTTGTGCAGAATTCCAGCACCTCACTGCGTTCGGTGTTCCAGTGCCGCTGCGCGGCGTTCAAAAGATTCAAACGCTTGGCTCAGCCAGCGTTCAAGAAATTCAAGTGCCTCGCGATGCTCGGCGTTCAATCCCTGCTATCACGAAATTTAAAAGTTTAATTACTCGTTACTTATCTCATATTCCGGATTCAAAATCTTTAAAGTCTCTGCGTACTTTGCGTTCTCTGCGGAGAATATTCAAGCACCTCACTGCGTTCGGCGTTCCAGTGCCGCTGCGCGGCGTTCAAGCGCCTCGCGATGCTCGGTGTTCAATCCCTGCTATCACGAAATTTAAAAGTTTAATCACTCGTTACTTATCTTATATTCCAGATTCAAAATTTTTAAAAATCTCTGCATCCTTTGCGTTCTTTGCGGTGAATATTCAAGCGCCTCGCAATGCTCGGTATTCAAGAGATTCCAGCGCCTCACTGCGTTCGGCGTTCAATTACCGCTGTTGCGGTATTCAAGAAATTCAAGTGCCTCGCGATGCTCGGCGTTAAAACCTTGCTATCGCAAGATTCAAGGATTCAATAATATATGATTTTCAATATAGACTTGCTTCTAGACGATCATGGTATTGAGAATTCAACAATTAAGTGCGACTCAAACAGAGAATGGAGGACAGAAAATGGAGACGGAGTACGGAAAATGGAGGACGGAGAATGGAAACAGGAAATCATTTATCAAAGTTCCTCATTCTTGTTTGAATCTGATTGTACAGCATTGCAGATATCTCCTGGTTTTATCGATACATTCATCTTTATCTGTTTCACTCAACTCTTTTAATTCTTTGGCACTCTATCATTGAGTTCTGAGTTCAGCACATGATCCTCACGCTATGGATAAGATCTGATATATTTTTTATGACGTCCTCTGTTATATCCTTCGGCAATCTTTGGAGGATGGACACAGCTGAACGATAAATTTGGTCACGAAATCCAAAATCTTTACACTCTGAGGTCTCTATACCCATCCGTGGCAAGCCTCATCCCCCTTTCCAAGCATCAATGTCTTCAAACCTGTTAATCATCCTATCCTCCCTCCCCCGTCTCCTGACTTTATGAGGTGTCAATTGCGGCGGTTACGGGCAAGTGTTGGAGGTGGTTCCATCGATTTCTTTTACCCAAACAATCGACAATCCAGAAACGACGAACCCGTATCTGGTTCTGAATCCCAAGATGGATGGCCGGGGAAGCGACCTGATCGATTTTTTTGACATGCCCGTCTTTCATGACCGTGCCAAAGCGGTTGTGGGACTGGTGGCGGATCTGGCCATGAACAGTATCCCGGATGATCTACCGTCAGGACATTCAAAGATTGACCCCGCTATACTTCCTGAATCCTACAGCTTGCTTCCCAACTATCCCAATCCCTTTAAATCCGTGACACATATAACCTTCGGTCTCCCGGCAGAATCCAGCGTGATTCTTACCATTTACACGATTATAGGGCATTTTGCGACAAACCTTGTCCATGATTGGTTTTATGCTGACTACCATACGGTAACCTGGGACGGTTCTGAATATAGCTCGGGAATCTATCTTGTCAGACTTGCCGCCGGAAATTTTGTAAAGACACATAAAGATGGTGTTGATGAAATAGTCAAAAACCACCTGTAGAAAATTAGATAGTCAATAAGAAACGATAGAGATTTTACTGAAATCTGAAGGCGTTTGAACCTTTAACCCATTAAAAATAAAGGAATTCCATTTTATGATACCGTAAAAATCCTTAACTTTCTTCCTCAATACAGGCAGGGGCAAGAATATGCTGAGCATGACAGGATTTGGAAAAGCTGAGGGTGTTTACCAAGACATCCAGTTCACAGTAGAAATACAGTCGGTAAATAGTCGTTATCTTGATATCTCAACCTTTATTCCCCGAAAAGTGAGTTTTCTGGAAAATCCCGTGAGAGATTTTCTGCAAAAGACCCTTCACCGGGGGAAAATTGTTTATAGTCTTAATTTAACGGGTGATTTAGGTGAAATCAGCCACTTTCAACTGAATGAAAAACTTCTCGAAAGTTTACTGTTTCTGAAAGATATCCTTAAGAAAAAATATCAAGTAAAAGATACATTAAGCGTTTCAGATATTTTAATGCGGGATGATATTATTGAATTAATGGATTCTTCCGTTGAGGAAGAAGCCTTTTTGAAAGAAATATTAATGTGTAGCCATCAGGCTATTGAACAGTTGGAAACAATGGAGAAACAGGAAGGTGATTATTTAAAAAAACAATTCATCCACGATCTTGAGGATCTTAAACAAGAGATAACGTCTATTGAAAATCTTCAGAAGTCTAATCTAGAAAATCATATTTCGGCTATGAAAAAAAGAGTAAAGGCTCTGATGAATGATGTTTCTGTCGACGAAGGGAAAATTTATCAAGAAATTGTCTTTATGGCAGATAAATTAGATATCTCTGAAGAAATTCAGCGCTTTAAAAGTCATCTCCTTCAGTTTGAAACCTATTTAAATGAAAATAGTTCTGTCGGGAAGAGACTTAATTTTCTCCTTCAGGAATTGCACCGTGAAATTAATACATTAGGGAACAAAGTGGCCAATGCCTTAATTTCACAGAGGGTAGTAGAAATAAAAAATAAACTTGAAATAATTCGGGAACAGGTTCAAAATATCCAATGAAAAAAGGTGTGCTCATTCTTTTTGCTGCTCACAGTGGGGCAGGGAAAACGACAATTATTCGCAAACTGCTCAAACGGCATCAGGATTGGTTTTTTTCTGTCTCTGCAACAACCCGAAAACCTCGACCTGGGGAGGTAAATGGAAAAGATTACTGGTTTGTGACTCGAGAGGAATTTGAATCAATGATTCAGCAGAATAAATTGTTAGAATATGAGGAAGTCCATGGTGATTATTATGGCACACCGGCTGAACCGGTAAAAAAAGCGTTGGAACAAGGAAAAGTATGTCTTTTCGATCTTGATGTAAGAGGAGTTATGTCCTTGAAAAAGCAATTTCCGGAACAATCACTCTCTATTTTTATTGAAGTTCCAGATATAAATATTTTACGAGAGAGACTCATAAACCGTAAGACAGAATCGATGGAACAAATTGAGAAACGTCTCTCTAGGATTCCCCTTGAAGTAGGCATGAAAGATTCTTTTGATGTTGTTGTAGAGAATTATTCTCTTGACAAAGCAATAGAAAACATTGAACATGTAATTAAAAAAATAAAGGAAAGGTGTTAAATGTCAAAAGAGGGATTTAAATACGAAGGAGAACGGCCAGACGATATTTTTGAAGCGATTATTGTTATGGCAAAACGGGCACGTCAAATAAATCAGAGACGCGCTGATAAATTTACGCTCCGTCCCTATCAAATTTCAGAAGATGAAGAAGAAATCGAACAGGAATCATTGTACGAAGGTTTTGATTTTGATAGCCTAGAAAAGCCCACAACCATGGCAATGCGTCAGTATGCCCATCATGAAATTGAATATGAATATAGTGAAGGTGACGAAGAGTTTGATTCCAATGACGAGGAAGCTAACAATGATATGGATGAGCACTTGATTTAAATGGAAGCACTTAAAGGAAAAAAAATTCTTGTAGGTATTACAGGAGGCATTGCTGTTTATAAAACAGCGTCGTTAATTCGTAGGCTCACCTATGATTATGACTGTGAAGTTCAGGTTGTTATGACTGACCATGCCCAGGAATTTATGACACCTCTTACATTTGAAACGTTTACGGATAGACCTGTTCTGACGAGTATGTGGGAATCAGGGCAAAAGATATCAACGCGTCATATTGATTGTGTTTCCTGGGCGGATATGCTTTTGATTGTGCCTGCCACAGCCAATATTGTTGGCAAAACCGCTGCGGGCATTAGTGATGATTTGCTGAGCACTATGATTTTAGCTTCAGAACCTGAAAAATGTTATTTTGCCTTAGCCATGAATACCCGGATGTATCAGAATCCTTTTTTCCAGAAAAATCGGGAGGCTCTTTTAGCAGCAGGATATAGTATCATTGAACCGGAAACGGGTCCCCTTGCTTCCAGAAAAGAGGGCGAAGGAAAAGGGCGCCTAGCTGATGAAAAGATAATTCTTCAAGCAATCAATGATTATTTTGTGTTCAGGAAAAAGCTAAAAGGGAAGAAGGTTCTGATAAGTGGTGGTCCCACTCGAGAATTTATTGATGATATCCGTTTTATTTCAAATCCTTCAACGGGAAAAATGGGAATTGCTCTAGCACAAGCCGCTTTTCAGGCAGGTGCATCTGTGACACTTGTGCTTGGACCAACACAGATTTCTCCTAGTGGTGCTTTTGAAACAGTACGGGTTAACACAGCTGAAGAGATGTATAAGGAATTGCTTTCTTGCTTTGATACCGCTGATATTGTGATTATGGCGGCAGCGATAGAAGATATTAAACCAGAAAAAAGATCCGGAAAAATAAAAAAACGAGCAATACCTAACGAAATACAGCTCTCAAAAACCCAAGATATCCTTAAAGAGATGGGAAAACGAAAGAAAGATTACCAACGGTTGGTTGGTTTTAGCGTTGAGACAGAACACGAAGAAGCGTCATCCTTACAAAAGCTGAAAGAAAAAAATCTAGATTTTATTATAGTCAACAATCCTTTAAAAAAGGGTGCTGCCTTTGGGCATGATACCAATCAATGTGTGATTCTTGGAAAAGAGGGATTTCGCCTTGAAACACCGCTTATGTCAAAACAAGAATTGGCAAAAAAAATAATCTCTCTTCTTGCTGATTAACATGATGAATTTCAAAAATTTGCAAAAAAATGTACATGCATATCTTACTTATTGTAAGGATGTTTTTGGAGCTGAAGTGTTGATCAATCGGGAAAAAAAATTGACAGCTCTGGATTTGTATCGTCAAGAGATTGAGAATTGTACGAAGTGTTCTTTATCGGCAACTCGAAAGAATTTTGTTTTTGGCGATGGCTCAGCTAATGCAGAAATTTTATTTGTTGGAGAAGCTCCTGGGGCGGTTGAAGATGAGATGGGACTTCCCTTTGTGGGGCTTGCAGGGAAACTTTTGGATAAGGCCTTGCATCATATTGGTTTGGATCGCTCAGAGGTGTTTATCACAAATATCTTGAAATGTCGCCCACCAGGAAATCGTGATCCCTTGCCTGATGAAATTGCTTTGTGTGAGCCCTATTTACATCAGCAAATTGCCCTCTTAAAGCCAAAAGTTATTATATCATTGGGGAGAATAGCCGCGAGGACTCTGCTTTGCCTTCCTTCAGATACGTCTTTAACAACCATGCGAAAACAGCACTATGAATACTGTGGAATACCTTTCTGTGTTTTTTTTCATCCTGCAGCAATTTTGCGAAATGCAGGGCGAGAAGATGAATTTTTCGCAGATTTTGAACAGTTAAAAGAAAAATATTTAAAGAATTAACATGGTTCAGGAAACAATAACCCGAGTTCCCCCACAGTCCATTGAATCGGAAATGGCCGTTTTGGGGGCTATGATGCTTGATGAAGAAGCATCAACCCGGGGAATTGAATTGCTGACAGAAGATGATTTTTATCGAGAATCCCATCAGTTGATTTTTCATGCCATGACATTACTCTATAATGAAAGCAAACCCATTGATCAGCTTACAGTTACGGAAAAACTTTTTCAACTGAAAGCTCTTGAAAAATGTGGAGGAGCTTATTACGTCTCAAGTCTTGCAGATGCAATGCCCACGGCTGCAAATATTGATTATTACGCCGATATCGTAAAAAACAAATCTATTCTCAGACACATTATTTCTGTTTCCACCCAGATGGTTACAGAAGCTTATGGACAAGAAGAAGAAGCAGAAACGATTTTGGATCATGCCCAACAAGAAATTTATAAACTAAAGGTACAATCTACTCCGTCAGATTTTGTAGCCATTCATCAAATTATACACGGAACAATTGATCATATTGAATCGCTGAAAAATCATGATAAGGATGTTATTGGGCTTCCAACAGGCTTTATTGCTTTGGATAAATTAACATCAGGCTTTCAACCCTCCGATTTGATCATCATTGCGGGTCGGCCATCGATGGGGAAAACTGCTATAAGTCTGAGCATGATGCAGCGAATGGCCGTCGACTACAAGAAAAAAGTTGGATTTTTCTCTCTTGAAATGTCCAACGAACAACTTGTTTTACGCTTATTGAGTATGCAAAGTGAAATAGACCATCAAAAACTCCGGAAGGGAAAAATCTCGAGTGATCATTGGAAAAAACTAATTGATGCCGCTTCAAAACTTCATGAAACTGAAATATATGTGGATGATACACCCAGCTTGAGTATTATGGATATTCGAAGCAGGGCTAGACGCCTAAAAATGGAAAAAGGATTGGATATTGTTTTTGTAGATTATCTTCAGATAGCCAGGGGAATTACGAGTCGTTCTTCTACTCGAGAGCAAGAGATTTCGTCGATAAGTCAAGGACTTAAAGCAATGGCGAAAGAGCTGCACATCCCTGTGGTGGCCGTGGCTCAGCTAAGCCGCGCCGTTGAATCACGCTCTGGCGATCATCGCCCCCATCTGTCAGACCTTCGCGAATCGGGTGCAATTGAACAAGATGCCGATGTGGTAATGTTTATTTATCGGGAAGAAGTTTATTATCCAACTGATCCCAAACATGAAGGGACTGCTGAACTCATTATCGCAAAACAACGCAATGGCCCTACTGGGCGTGTTCCTTTGACCTTTAAAAAACACCTTACCCTTTTTGAAAATGCTCCCCTTGGCGACTATGATATGGATGAGGCTTTCTAATGACATGGGCTCTAAAAGAACCAGATCCAAAAAATTTTCCTGAAAAATTTTTAGTCCTGATTGATGCTATCCGAAAATATAATGAGAATGTAGATAATGATATTCCTCTCCTCTGGAAAGCCTATCAATTTGCTCAAAATGCCCATATGGGACAATTTCGACGCTCAGGTGAACCCTATTTTGAGCATGTTTATCAAACCGCATTAATTTTAACTGATCTTTCCATGGATGCTACAACCATTTGTTCAGGCATGTTGCATGATATTGTGGAAGATACAGCGATATCAGAAGAAATTGTTGCTAAAGAATTCTCTCCAACCATTGCTTTTTTAGTGAAAGGGGTTACAAAAATTGGGGGGATAAAATTTAATAGTGAACAAGAACAACAGGCTGAAAACTTCCGAAAAATGCTCCTCGGCGTGGCTGAAGATATACGGGTGCTTATTATCAAATTTGCGGACAGACTCCATAATATGCGTACTCTTGGCTCTTTACCCCTTTCCAAACAACGCCGAATTGCTATTGAAACAAGGGATGTCTATGCACCACTTGCCCATCGATTGGGAATGTATCGTCTAAAAATGGAGATGGAAGATCTCGCGTTAAAATATCTTGAACCACGGATTTTTAATTTTCTTGAGAAAAAAATTAGTACAAAACGTGAAGAACTGGAAGCATATATCAACAATTTTACTGGACTCATCGATAAAAAATTGCGTGAAAATGATATTGAAGCTGTTATTTTTGGGCGATTAAAGCATTTTTATTCCATTTATAATAAAATGAAAAAGCAAAACAAGCCTTTTGAAGAAATTTATGATGTTCTTGCAATACGTGTGATTGTAAATACCTTGGCTGAATGTTATGAAGCCTTGGGATATATTCATCAGCTTTTTAGACCAATTCCTGAACGTTTTCGAGATTTTATTGCCCATGCAAAATCAAATGGTTATCAATCGATTCATACCACCGTTATTGGACCTGGTGGCAAATTTATTGAAATTCAAATTCGCACCCATGAAATGCATAAACAAGCAGAAGTAGGCATTGCAGCCCATTGGAAATATAAAGAAGAAAAAGAGGATGACGATAGTCTGGATAAACACATCCAATGGCTAAGAGATCTTGTAGAAATGCTGAAATCTGATCCGACGAATGAATTAGATTTTATGGAAACCCTAAAAATAGACCTTTTTAAGGATGAAATATTTGTCTTTACACCCAAAGGCGATCTCATCACCCTTCCAAAAGGGTCTACGACGCTTGATTTTGCCTTTGCGGTTCACACAGAAATAGGACTCCATTGCATTGGAGCAAAAGTGAATGGAAAAATTGTTCCCTTGAATACGGAATTGAGTAACGGTGACCAAATTGAAATTATTACCTCTGCAAATCACTGGCCAAGTTATAACTGGCTTAAATATGTCCGCACCAGTAAGGCGCGTTCACGCATCCGAAAGTGGCTCCAACGCAATGAATTTGAACAAAGTGTAAAATTGGGGAAAGAGATTCTTGAAAAAGGACTCCGGCGGCTAAAAATTCCGGATAAACTCAAAGATGTCCGTGAACGGTATCAAGAAATGGGATACCAAACGCAGGATCTATTTTACCAAGATTTGGGAAAAGGGGAACTCACTCTGCGCGATGTTGTTAATACCCTCTTGGATGAATCGGATAAACCAGCCGAAAAAGAATTTACTTTTGACAAAATCCTTCGCCCATTTACACGTTCAACTCAAGGCGTTACCATTCAAGGGCTAGATAATGTGATGGTCCAATTTGCAAAGTGTTGTAACCCAATTCCCGGTGATGAAATTGTTGGCTTTATTACCAGAGGACGCGGAATTACAGTCCATCGAAGTAACTGCAAAAATATCCCCAAAATAGAATCAGAAAAAGATCGATTGATCGATGTTACATGGGATTTAAAAGGGGGACGAACTTTTATTGCCTGCATTAATATTATTTGTGAAGATCGCAAAAATATGATGTATGATATTATGGCAGTAATTCGTGAAATGAATACCAATATGCTCTCTGTCAATTTTGATGTTGAAGGAAAATTGGCAAAGGGCCAAGTGTCTGTTATGGTGGAAAATGTTCGCCATGCAAGTCGAATTATTTCAAAATTGCAAAAAATACCAGGTGTTTTATCTGTTGAACGAACATAAAATAAGAGATCGGAAAGAGAAATGACCTTAATAACGTACACAAAAAAAGATGTTACTGAAGAGCTGCAAAATCGGTTGGCTTTAAACTTTCATATGGCTGAAGAAGTTGTTGATGGCCTTTTTGGTGTGCTTCGTGATATGCTTATGGAAGAATCGGCTGATAAAGTTCGAATCGAAATTCGGAATTTTGGTGTTTTTGAAGTTAAGCCAACTCGAGCAAAACCTATGGCTCGTAATCCACGGACCAATGAAGTTATTCATGTGCCCCCACGGAGAAAAACACATTTTAAGCCGGGAAAAATTCTTCAGGAATTTTTAAAAAAACCCCGTAAGGGCTATGAGCAGAATTCTAGCAATTGATTATGGGGAAAAAAGAGTTGGACTGGCTGTGTCCGATCCGCTCAAACTTATAGCAACACCCTTGGATACATTGAAAGTCTCCAGTGAGAAAGCTCTTTTTGAAGACCTTTTAAAACTAATTGAAAAATGGGACATTCATCAAATCCTTGTGGGGTATCCCTTAGGGCTCAAAGGAAATAAGACACAACAAACGCAGAAAGTTGATCAGTTCGTTGCTGCGTTGAAAAAATACGTGCCTCTTCCCATAATCCTTTGGGATGAACGCTTTACAAGTACTGAAGCCGAAACAATTCTTCATCAAAAAGGCGTTAAACCCTCAAAAAATAAGGATTTGATTGATCAAATGTCTGCTCGGATTATCCTCCAAGAATATCTGGACTATGGAATGAAAGATGAAAAATAAATCAAAAAATATGTGGCTTCTTATTCTTTCTGCTTTAGCAATGGTTTTAACATTTTCTCCTATAAATGCATGGATTCTTGGTTTTTTTGGACTCATTCCTTTTTTGTATGTGCTTTATACCCATCCTTATAAAGGGTTTGCTAAAGGATATCTTTTTGGCTTTATTTATTCTTTTATCCTTGTTCACTGGCTTGCTTTTAATAGTGGGGCTGCTCCCTGGCTTGTTACCCTTTCTGCCATCGCTGCCGCTGCTGCTCTTGCACTGAATTATGGCGTAATTGGATGGCTTACAGCGCTCTATCTTCGTCGGAACAAACTGGGTGGACTCCTCCTTTTCCCTTTTTTGTGGACGGTTGTGGAATTTCTTCGTTCATTTGGAACTCTGGGATTTCAGTGGGTCCTTGTTGCAAATGGACAAACGGCTAATCTTGCTTTTATCCAACTTGCTGATGTGGGAGGTCCCTTCCTTATTTCTTTTATCCTTGTATCTATCAATACGCTTCTATTTGTCATTCTCTTTCAAACGCCCGAATTCAAGAAAACCCCATTTTTTTGTTTTATCCTCTTGGGACTTTTTCTTGTGATTCCCTATAGTTATGGAATCTTCCGCCTTTATCAAACACCAGCTTTTCTCAAATCCCATTATTTTCGCATTGTTCAGCCCAATTACAATTCCCAGGATAAATGGGAACGGGAAAAAAGGGATGAAATTTTTGAGACAATGATTCAATTAAGTCGTGATTCATTACCTGAGACGGTAGAAATTATTGTGTGGCCAGAAAGTGCAACGCCTGTATATCTCCGGGCACAGGCAAAATATCGCACCATGGTAGAAAATTTAACTCATGAAACAGGCACTGTTTTAGTAACCGGTGTGCCAGATTATTTTATTGAAAAGGATGAAATTAAGGTCACCAATAGTCTGTTTGTTTTTGAACCCAACCTGGGGCTCACAGGGAAATATAGCAAGCAACGCCTTGTTCCTTTTGGCGAATATATTCCCTTTAGCAATTTATTTCCTGCTTTGTCACGATTAAATCTTGGCCAAGGAAATTTTACGCCAGGTCGGGATGAGCCACTCATAACTCTTCAATCACTTCCAGTAACATTAGCTCCCATGATTTGCTATGAATCTGTTTTTTCGAGCGATGCGATTCGAAAAATACGAGAAGGTGGCGAGTACCATATTCTTGTAACAAATGATAGTTGGTTTGGGAATTCTTGGGGACCCTATCAGCATGCTTCACAATCAATTTTTCGAGCTGTCGAAAGTCGACGCCCTGTTATTCGTTGCGCCAACACAGGGATTTCTATGGCCATTGATCATACAGGTCGCATTATTAAATCGCTTCCTTTGAATGATCGGGGATATATTGACGTTTTCATGGGCGTGCCAGATATGCAAAGTCATTACGTGCAAAAAAGAAATGCTTTTTCTTTTATTCTCTGTGGCATTGTTCTGGGGGTTTTGTTGACACCGATTTGGCCTGTGCGAAAGGGTCGCAATGATTCGTAAAATGGTGTTTGGAATCCTTATCATATTCTCTTTTCTTTTTGCAGGGTCAGAGGAGAAGGAGCGAGTTTATTTTCCTCCGGATACACCTCATCTTGAAAAGGTTTACCAAACTCTTACTGAGCACCATTATTTGCTAGTTGAAGATTCTACGGGAGCAGATTGGAAAGGCTCTCTCATTATGACGGCTATGATGGATTCTATCCAGTATGAAATTTTTTTGGAAAATCCAATAAAAGGATCAAAATCGGCTGGAATGTTTTACTTAAAACCGGTGGGTAAAGATGTTTTTTCAAAAGAAATGCAAAAATTTTTTTATTGGTTTGGGGCAACGACACTTGTTATAGGGAGCTTGTTTTTCATCCGTTTTTAGAAATGAAAGAGGTTCGTGTGAAAATTATTAAAAGAAGTATTTTTCTCCTTTTAGCAGCATGTTCACTTGGGTATGCTTCAGAGAAATCGGCGATTTTAAAAAGCTTCATTCTTCCGGGTTGGGGAGAATATAGCTTAAACGAATCGGGCAGAGCTAAAGAATTTTTTTGTGTTGAAGTCTCTCTTTGGGTTTCTTATGCAGGGACTTCAATCTATAAAGAGATTCAATACGATGATATGGTTCATTATGCCAAAGCCCATTCCGGCGCAACTTCTTTCCATGGAAGTTCCCAATATTGGGTCGATATGGGGAGCTATCTTTCATGGGAAAAATATCGGGATGAAATGCTTGAAAATAGAATGCCCGAAAAAATATATAATGAAGACTATGCTTGGAATTGGGAGTCGTTGGAACATGCGAATACTTTTAGAGAAATTCGAATACAAAAAGATCTGACGGAACAACGCATGTCCTTCATAGTTGGCGCCATGATTTTTAACCGTCTGCTCAGTGTTATTGATGTCATGTATTTGAACCGTTCTATAGATTCAGCTGTTGCCCCAACACCTAATGGAACAGCTTTTTATCTATCAATTCCTTTAAGGCCATGAAAACATTTCAAAAAAATTTTCTCTTACTTACTTTTTTCCTTGTGATGTTAGTTGCCGTCTGGTTCCCCGGCCTTGTTTATCAGGCATTTTTTTTTCTCGTTCTTTTGCCCTTTGTTTTTTTTGCTCCCTCACCTCGGAAAGTCGTGCGTTTTTTGCTGACAATAAGTCCTTTTATTCTATTAACTCTTTGTGTTCATCTTTTTTTTCGAATGGGAACAGAGAATTATTGGGAAGCTTTTAGAGAGAAAGAATTGTGGTTTTTAGCAGGCTATTTTACCCTTCGAAATGTCAATGTAATGGTTATGATGGCTTTGCTTTTTAATTATAAGCCATTTCCAGATATAGATGGAATAATGTCTAAACTTCAAAATCGATTTTTACAAAAAGACTCCCCAAGATCTTTTTCAAGTAGTGTTTTTATTGGGCTCCACTATTTTCGTGTAATTCGTGATGAATATCAATCCCTTATGCAAGTCCACAGAATTTTAGGCGTTCGCAAAGAGAAGGGACTTTTCAAACAGGCACGGTATTATGTATCTTTGATAGCCCCTCTTTTTGTGGGATCCTTTGAACGGATAGATCATTTGTCTGTTGCTTTAACATCGCGGGGATTTGGCAGGAGCACTGAGAATGCCTAAAAAACGTTTTGCTTTTCTTTTGGAGTATGAAGGGACCAATTATTGTGGTTTTCAACTGCAACCCAATCAGCCGACCATTCAATACGAGGTAGAATGTGCTATAAAGGCATTGTTTCAGGAGGATATCCGAATTATTGGCAGTAGCCGGACAGATTCAGGTGTTCATGCGAAAGGACAAGTATTTCATGCAGATCTTCCCGACAACATTCCTTGTAGCAATTTGGGGAAAGCATTGAATATGCATTTGCCACATGATATTCGAATAAAAGGGGTTGCCCTTGTTGATGACAAATTTAATGCCCGATATCAGGCTGTTTCCCGGTGCTATCGATATACAATCTATAAAGGTATTACTGCGTTATATCGTCACTATTCCTGGCTTATCTATCAACCTCTCAATGTTTCCGCAATGAAAGAATGCCTTCCAAAAATTCTGGGATTCCACAATTTTACCTCTTTTTGTTTGAGTCAAACAGAAACAGAGGATAAACAGTGTACTGTTCAGCGTGCTACCTGGGAAGAAATTAATGAGATATTAATTTTTAAGATTCAGGCAAATCATTTTCTCCATGCCATGGTTCGATCGCTCGTTGGCACCATGGTGGATGTTGGAAGAGGACGATATTCGGTTCAAGATTTTGATATGATATTAAATAAACAGAATCATGGATCTGGGGCTGTTACAGCCCCTGCAAAAGGATTAATTCTTGAGGAAGTCATTTATAATCCGCAGATTCCATGGCAATGGTCAGGAGTATGCTTATGAAAAAATATTGTTGTCTAAAGTGCTTTTTCATGATTTTTCTGCTGGTAACAGGTACTTATGCTCAATTTATTGGTCCACCAACACTTGAAGATGTTAACAATCAGGTTACAGAAAGTCGAAGAAGTGCAATTACAAATGCTATTGAGAAATGCTTTCCGGCAGTTGTGGGGATTCATGTTACAGAAATTCGTGCAGTAACGCCAGGAATTATTTACAATGATCCTCTATGGGATCTTCTGTTTCCCGGTAAGGTTTACAAACAAGAAGTTAAAAGCATGGGAAGCGGCGTAATTATCAGTTCTGATGGGTATATTGTAACAAATGCTCATGTTGTGGGGCAGAATGCTGTTAAAGTAGTTGTTACCCTTTTAGGGGGAACGCGCTATCCTGCAGAAATTGTAGGTGTTGATAATTTAACGGATATCTCTCTGCTGAAAATTGATGCCAAAAATCTCCCCTTTATTGAATTGGGCAATAGTGATGATATTATTATCGGAGAATGGGTAATAGCTTTGGGAAACCCCTTCGGTCTTTTTGATGTGAGCAATCAACCCACTGCAACAATTGGAATTGTTAGCTCAACCAATGTCAATTTTGGTGAACAAGCAGAAGGACGGGTCTATCAAGAAATGATCCAAACGGATGCGAGTATTAACGTTGGAAATAGCGGTGGTGCCTTGGTCAATGTTCTTGGGCAAATGATTGGGATAAACACCTTTATTTTTACAACAGATGGACATGTTGGAGGGTCCGTTGGTGTAGGCTTTGCTATCCCCGTAAATCGCATGAAAGATATTGTTGATGAACTCACGCGTACAGGCTATATCGAAAGAGGTTTCGAAACAGGTCTTAGCGTCCAAACGTTAAATCAGTATATCGCAGCATATTTGAATCTTCCCTTTAAACAAGGTGTGATCGTCACGGATATCCAGAAAAACAGCTCTGCTGATAAGGCAGGATTAAAAGTGGGAGATATTATTCGAAAGGTAAATAATGTTACAATTACCAATACACGCGATATTTATCGCGTTATTAATGAGAGTTATTTAAAAGCGGGTGATGTTATTGAACTTGAAGTTTGGCGTAATCAAAAGACATTTTCTTGTCGGTTGGTTTTAGAGAAACATTCAAGTAAAACGGGTAAGAACTAACTATTCAATTAGAAGAAAAATGGGAAAAATTGGAATCTTAAAATATCCAGGGGCGAGTGGTGATCACGATCTTTATTGGGCAGTACGGTATAGTTGTAATCAAAAACCTGTAATCTTAGAGAGTGGCCGATGGAATCCTAACGAAGTTTCTGCTCTTTTAATTCCTGGGGGATTATTTGCTCCTGGGTATTCTGATGCGAAAGATGGACACCTTATTACCTATATTATTCAGAATCGAAAACCTGTTTTAACCCTTGCAGAAGGATTCTTTTTTGTTAAAAAAAGTCAAAAATTGTTCTGCGATCTTCTTCCTTTAAAGAACAAGGAAGAATTCCATTTGGGTCCTTCTGTGATTGTTGATAATCAAAATATATGGTTACAGGAATTTCAACTCAACGAAACAGTAGATTGGCCTGTTTCTTTTAGATTTCATTCATTTTCTCAAGATGATGCAATAAATTCACTTGTTGTTTCTAAGGGGGATCATCGAATTTTGGGAATTGAGCTCAAAGAGTTTCCTATAGCCTGTTTTTTGGTCCATCCTGAAAGGGCTGTTGATGAAATACTTGGTGATGTTTCAGGTAAAAAAGTCTTTAAGACATTAAGGAAGATAGATCAATGAAACAAAAATTTTCTGTGGGTAAAGCATTAGGAATTTTATTGTTAGGTGCAATTATAGGAGGAATTATAGGAGAATTGTTTGGAATGATTCTTCCTGAAAGTGTTGTGAAAGAATTTTTGTTAACAAAATATACTTTTGGTTTTACAAATCCCCTCATGATCGATCTCAATATTATTGCATTTAGTTTTTCCTTAATGTTTCGTATGAATGTTGTGAGTTTTTTGGGTATTGTGTTTGGGTATTATATTTTAAAGTATACACGATGAAAGTGAGGTTACAATGAATCTGGGTCCATGGGAATTAATTATTATTTTGGTTATCATTCTTCTGATTTTTGGTCCTAAAAAGTTGCCTGAGTTGGCAAAAGGACTTGGAAAAGGGCTTCGGGAGTTCAAAAAAGCAGCCCATGAAGTCAAGGATGAAATTGAGGATGCTGCTGAGGATATTGATGAGGAAATAGCCGAAAAAGAGGCAAAAAAATCCTCTAAAAAGTCCCAAAAACCTACTGAATAGTTCTTAGGTTGTTTATGAAAGATTCAATCCAGGATAGAATTTCTGAGCTTCTTGATAACCTTGAAAAAACGGATAATCCAATTTTTATTACGATTGATAAGGATTGGCTTTGGAAGCATGTTAAAGAGCAAGCTACCATTGAAGGCCCCTTGTCGGGGAAAATTATTGCTGTTAAAGATAATATCAATGTCCGAGGGTTACCCACAACATGTGCAAGCCGTATTTTAGAAACGTATTATTCTCTTTATGATGCAACGGTCATTGAAAAAATTCGTGTGGCAGGGGGGATTCTTCTTGGCAAGACAAATATGGATGAATTTGCTATGGGATCATCCACCGAATATTCTGCATGGGGAGAGGTTCGAAATCCTATAGATGAAACGCGTGTTCCTGGGGGATCCAGTGGTGGTTCGGCCTCGGCTGTTTCTGCGGGATTTGTAGATTATGCTCTTGGTTCCGATACGGGTGGATCGATTCGACAACCTGCAGCCTTTACAGGAACGGTAGGACTAAAACCCACCTATGGCCGAGTATCGCGCTACGGACTCACAGCTTATGCTTCTTCTTTTGATCAAATTGGTCCTATTACTAAAACTGTCAGCCAATCTGCGGAGCTTCTGAATGTCATAGCTGGCAAGGATTCTCGAGATTCTACCTCTGCAGATGTCCCTGTTCCCAATTATCTTAAAACGCTTCAGGAAAAAGTACAAGGATATGTCGTTGGTATACCCTGGCATTTGCTGGAAAAGGGCGTGGATGAGGATGTTTTGGAATCTTTTAAAGATGTCATAAGTCGTTTGGAAAAAGAGGGAGTTCGTTTTAAAAAGATTGAGTTGAAATATGCTGATTATGCCATTGCAACCTATTATATCCTAGCAACGGCTGAAGCATCCAGCAATCTTGCCCGTTTTGATGGTGTTCGATATGGAGTGAATGCTAAAGAACAATTGCAAGACCTTTTTTCCTATTATGCAAAAAATCGGTCAAAGGGCTTTGGCCCAGAAGTAAAACGCCGAATTATGTTGGGAACTTACGTGCTTTCGTCAGGATATTATGAGGCTTATTACACACGTGGCCAAAAGGTCCGGAATTTAATTGCCCAGGAATTTTTTACGCTCCTCAACGAAGTAGATGCTCTCATGTTTCCCACAACTCCAACAACAGCCTTCAAACTTGGGGAAAATGTTGATGATCCCTTAAAAATGTACTTAAACGATGTGTTTACCGTTTCAGTAAATATTGCAGGCTTGCCAGCAATAAGTGTCCCCGGAAAACCTGGAAATCATGGCTTGCCTGTTGGGTGTCAGATCATTGGCAATGCCTATGAGGAAGGAACTATTTTACAGTTAGGTCATACGATTGAAAGATCCCGGATTTAATCCCGGGTGCCATATTATCCTCAAAGATGAGGATGCGGCTGGTGGTGAGTAGTAAGTCAAGGAAAAGATGTTCAGATTTCAAAACCCGGAATTTTTCTTTACTCTCTTTCTATTAATTCCCTGTTTTATTGTTGAATTTCGTTATCTTTTTTCCCGCCATGCCACGCTTAAACTCGGCACAGTGTCTCCCCTTCGTGAGAGTGCGCCAAAATATCCCCTAAAAATCCTAATCCCCCTTGTATTAAAATATTTAGCCTTTATCTTTATCATTATTGCTTTAACTCGACCCCAAAAAGGAAATGTGACCCGGGAATTTACACAACCAGGAATCGATATTGTGATTGCCCTGGATATTTCTGGGTCTATGAGAGCGGTGGACTTTCAGCCGAATCGCCTTGAAGCTGCAAAAAAGGTTGCCATAGATTTTGTCAAAGGACGTCAAACGGATCGGATTGGTCTGGTTGTTTTTGCAGCAGAAGCATTTCTCCAATGTCCCTTGACGGTTGATTACGATGTTTTAAATGGCATGATACAGGATGTTCAGATTATTCCTGAAAATTTGGATGGGACTGCTATTGGACTCGCCATCGCGAATAGTGTTAACCGATTGAGAGATTCTGATGCTAAAAGTAAAGTCATTATTCTTTTGAGTGATGGTGATAATAATGCAGGTGAGATAGATCCTCTGACAGCAGCTGATTTTGCCCGTGAATTTAATATTAAAATCTACACTATTGCCATGGGAATGCAAGGCCAAGTTCGCATGCCTGTAGATGATCCTCTGTTTGGCAGACGCATGATTCCTGTTCAAATTGAAATTAATGAAGACCTTTTGAAGGGAATTGCTGAAAAAACGGGTGGTAAATTTTTTCGTGCCGATTCTGAAGAGAAGCTGACGCAAATTTGGCAAGAGATATCCAGGATGGAAAAGACTGACATAAATATTTCGCAGTTTACGGATTGGGAAGAGCGTTTTAATTGGTTTTTGATTCCAGCCATAATTCTCCTCGTTTTACAGTGGCTGCTTCGCTATGTTGTTTGGAGGGTGAAGCCATGATTGAGCTAACTAACCCTTATGCTTTGTGGCTTCTTCTACTTATTCCTCTTTTGATGGTGATTCAAGCCCTGGCATCTTCCCGGTGGGAACACCAAAAAAATGGATACTTTCATCCTAAAACGTATGCTCGGATTATCAGACAAAAACCTGTTAGACGAAAAGTTGCATTGGTACTTGAATATCTTGGATTGGCTTTGGGTATCCTTGCCCTTTCAGGGCCAGGTATTGGGACAGAAATTCGAGAAGTAAAACGGGAAGGGGTGGATATTGTAATTGCCTTGGATTTGAGCCAAAGTATGAGTGCTGTTGACATAAAACCTTCCCGCCTTGAAAGAGCAAAACTTGAAATTGGAAAGATGTTTTCTGTGTTAAAAGGTGATCGAATTGGCCTTGTGGGATTTGCTGGTGTTGCTCATCTTCAATGTCCCCTTACCCTTGATCATCGCGCAGCACGCATGCTTTTAGATGTGATGGATGTTACCCTTTTGCCTGTTCAGGGATCAGCCCTTGCCGACGCCATTATAGTGGCCGTAAATGCTTTTCCTGAAAATAGTGATAAATATAAAGCTCTTGTTGTAATAAGCGATGGGGAAGATCATGAACACCACCTTCAAGAAGCTATTGCTTTAGCGGAAAAAAATGGCGTTACTATGTATTCTGTTGGCGTGGGAACCTTGAAAGGATCTCCCATACCTGTTTATGAAAAAGGATCGCTTAAAGATTATAAAAGAGATAAATCAGGGAAAATTATTATTACGCAACTCCATGAAGATGTTCTATGGCAAATTGCTGAAAAAACAGGAGGGAAATATTTACGCCTTACGGATGTTCAAAATCCCCTTTTAAACATTTATTCCGATATTTCTGAAATGGATAAAAAAGAATTTCAAACTCACGAATTTGGGCATGTTAAACAGCTTTATCAAATATTTTTGTCCCTTGCACTCGTTGCTTTTTTGATTCGTGGATTTATTACAGAAAATGAGAAAAAAGATGATGCAGCGATTTCAACATAGCTTTTTTCTGAGCATTATGTTTCTTTTTATGGCTACAGTACTTTTTGCTGCAGATCCTGCTTTAAATGCGTTTCTTGAAGAAAATTATGAGGCATCCCTTGCCTATTATCTTAAAAGGCTTGAAAACGATCCTGATAATCATACTTTGCACTATAATGCAGGAACGGCTGCACTCAAAGCTAATCGCTATGATTTGGCATCCTATCATTTTAATCAAAGTCTTAAATTTTCGGACGAAAAAGAATTTTTGGCAAAAAACTGGTATAATATGGGACATTTAGAGATAAATGAAGGGAACCTTGAGGAAGCATTGCGTGCTTTTGAACAGGCTATACTTTTGAATCCTCATGATATGAATAGCAAAGTAATGTATGAACTTGTAAAAGAACAACTTCAGCAACAACAACAAGAGCAGCAATCTCAGGGTGACCAAAATCAGCAAGATCACCAAGAGAATCAACAAGAAAAGGAACAAAAGGAATCGGATTCATCCTCAGATAAAGAAGAATCTCAAGAAGAAAAAACACCTGAGAAAGAAGACAAACAAGAATCATCGTCTCAAGATGAATCCAAAGCGGAAATGTCTGCAAGAAATGAACAGACAGAAACAGAGGGAAAAGAATCCACTCTACAGGAAAAAGAAACAGAACTTACTCGTCAGCAAATGATAAATTTGCTCGATGCGATGCGGGAAAAAGAAAAAGAGGCAATGAGAGAAATTTTAAAATTTCGTTATCAAAACTCTAAAATTGAACGAGAAAAAGATTGGTGAAACAATATATTTCAAAAAAGGGGGACTCTTTTTTTACGATCAGATTTTTTTGGGGTATACTTTTTTCTTTGCTGTTTACAGAGATGCTTTTTGCTGCCGCCCCGCAAGTAAAGGTCTCTATATCGGCGTACGAAATAACTGTGGGAGAACGATTTCAACTGACCTTTACCTTTGAAAATTTTTCAAGCAATCCTGAACCCGATATTGCTCAGCTTGAAAATTTTTCTATCGTCTCAGGCCCTTTAAAGTCTAGACAGACCACCTGGATTAATGGGGAATCAACAAAAATTTATTCAGTTACGTACACACTGGTACCTTTAAAAACTGGTAGACTTACAATTCCTTCTTTTATGTTTAAAGATAAACGCCAAGAATATCAAACAGAATCCATTACTTTGCTTGTTCGTGAGCCTTCTGAAATCAAGGCGCTAAAGGAAAAACGAGAGGAATTAAAACCGTTTTATTTTGAAATTATTCCCTCTACCACGGCACCTTATGTAGGTGAGCCTTTTCTTCTCTTTTATAAAATATATTTTCGTCAAAATATTCGAAATTATCATATTGATCGGATACTGTTTAACGGGTATCTTACCGATTATCTCCCTATGCCACGGAATATAACTGTTCAACCCGATACTATACAGGGAGTAACCTATCAAACGGCGATTTTACAAAAAGTTTTATTAACACCCACAAAAAGTGGGAAAGATACTATCCCCTCACAGATTATTCGCTTAGAAGTAGAAAGTCCACAAGCGGGTCGCCGATCATTTTTTGATGATCCCTTTGGAATGGGTATACAATTGAGAAATGTGGATGTTGTTTCGCCTGATGTGGTCCTTACCATTCGCTCTTTGCCACCCAATCCCCCCACTTCTTTTACGGGCGCTATAGGATCTTTTACGATGCAAGCTGCTTTTGATACGTTGAAAACAGAAGAAAATCAAGCCGTGACGTTAAAAATCAATATTCAAGGGAAAGGGAATTTTAAAAATTTTACATTTCCTAAACCTGACTTCCCGGAACAGTTTATGGTTTTTGAACCGGAAATTCAGGAAAATATTAATCCTACAGATGAAGGATATATTGGGAGTAAAACGTGGGAATACGTGCTCATTCCTAATTATCAAGGAACGTATTACTTTGAGCCTATAGAATTTTCCTATTTTTCCCCAGAAGAAAAAAGATATAAAAAATTGATGAAGACGGATCTTATTTTAACCGTAACACCCAATACTCAATTGATTCGTGAACAACAACATGGACTTAGTCAACAGGAAGTAGAGCTCTTATCCCAAGATATTCGCTTTATTTATTTGAAAGAAAGACGGATTATATCTCCAGATTCAAAAAATACTCTTCATTTTTCTGATTGGCTTGGCTATGTTTTTAGTGTCTTAATATGCCTGGCAGGGGGAATTTATGCAGGTATACAAAAATTCCTTGAAAAAAGTCCAAATTATCGAAGAAAAAAATCAGCATTTCGTACCCTTCAAGTGGGGTTGAAACAACTACCAGAAAATCCAGAAGAAATTCTTGCTGCACTTCCTAAACTCTTTGCAAAATATGTGGCAGACAAAGAGGGGCATCATCGTCAAAATCTTACTCGCCAGGATGTAATGGCTTATTGTCGTAAAAAAATATCCAATGAATCCCTTTTATCAGACATAGATTCATGGTGGCGTGAGGTAGAATCTCTCAATTATATGCCCGCTGAGATTGATGCCCAAAAGGCAAAAGAGTATCGAGAAAAAATGATGCAGTTCATTCGAATCTTGGAGAAAAAGTGATGAAAAAAATTATCTTTATCACGTTATTCCTCTTTATAATTCCTGGAGTTCTTTCAGCACAAGTATCGGATCGTGAACGCTTTTTTGTCAAGGCAAATTCCTATTATTCCTCAGAACAATATGATTTAGCGCTTGATTTTTATAAACAAATTGAAAATTCAGGGCTCGTGAGTTTTGAGCTCTATTACAATATTGGGAATTGTTATTATCGTCTTGGTCAGATTGGAAAAGCAATTCAATATTGGGAAAAAGCAAAGCAACTGAATCCCCGCGATCCTCAGGTCAATCACAATTTAGAACTGGCAAGACTCCAGATTACCGACAAAATGGTGTTGCCTGAGCCTTTTTTTCTCATTCAAGCTTGGTGGGATTTACGGGATATTCTTGGAGTTTCCCGTAGCTTTCGGTTGTCTGGTTATTTTTTAATGATAACGCTTCTTTTTGTGTTTATACCGCGTGTGATTTGGAAAAAAAGAGCGTTAAAACGTGTTGCTAATCCCCTTATAATATTCTTTTCTATTCTTTTTATTCTCTCAATATCGTTATTTTTTGACGTAAATCATTATGTAAAAAACCACCAGTTTGGCATATTGTTAAGCAAAAATGTCGAGGTAAAAAGTGCTCCCCATGAATCTTCCAACACCCTTTTTATGCTTCATGAAGGATCAAAAGTCCAAATTCTGGATCAAGCAGGCTCTGACTGGTATGAAATTGCATATTCTGAAGATAAAAGAGGATGGGTAAAAAAGAAGCAAATTGGAGAAATTTGATGAAACGTGCATGTATTATCTTCTTCATGATCATAACCCTTGTTTTTGCACAGGTTGAACAAGATGAATGGCTTGATCCTTCATCCTTGAAAGATAAACCCATTTTTACGTTTAAAACCATGAAGGCATCTGATTCTACCATTCTTGATTATATCCAAAAAGATACGTCAGCCTTGAACCTTGAAGATTCTCTTACAGTTCGGAATGGATATCGAGTTCAGCTTATTTCAACCCAAGACCTATATCAGGCAGAAACCATTGCCAAAAGGGCTGAAGCGTTTTTTAATCTTCCTGTTTATGTTGTTTTTGAATCCCCCTATTATAAAGTAAGAGTTGGGGATTTTTTAAGCGATTTGGATGCTCTGGGTGTTGAAAGAAAAGCCCGCCAAAATGGTTATCCGAATGCTTGGATCGTACCCAGTGAGGTCTATATCCCTAATCCTAACAGACTCTATAAATGATAAAAAAAATTGCCTCATTTTGGATCGCCGTTTTTTGTTTTTTTCTGCCGGTTGGACTCTTAGCAAATCCTGTGTTAAAGCAAAGTGTTGATAAAATTCAAAATTATGAATTTGGTGAAGCCCAAACGCTTTTGACACAAGGGGATATTCCCGAACCCATTCGTGCTTTTTATCTTCTGAATACCAAGTATATGGAAATGAAAATAAATGGTCATTATAAAAAAGCAAATGCCTTTTTGGATGAGGAAATTGAAAAAACTAAACCTCTTTTTGAGGCATCTCTCCATGAGGAATCTTCAAAGACCCCTATGCTTTTAATGTATTACGGGGCTTTGCTAGGTCTTAAAGCACAGGTTTATATGGCAGAAAGCAAGTATTTACAGGGCTATTATTATGGCTATCGGGGTGTACAGAAGGTAAAATCTGCCTATGAAAGCGATTCTACGTTAACCGATGCGCTGCTTGCCATAGGGACGTATGAATTTTATAGCGGTATTATGGCACAACATTATCATGCCGTTGGGCTTATTGTTAATACTGAAAAAGCAATCCAAAAGGGAATTGATTGCTTTCGTCAGGTGTGGGAAAAGGGCGATTTATCAAAAGCAGAAGCCGGTTTTTTACTTTTACTTATTAATACCTATGAGATAAAAAATTATGATGAGGCGATTCATGTTGGAAAAAGACTGGTTATGGACTATCCTGGAAATCTTGAAAACCGAGCTCTTACGATAGAAGCACTGTTATTATCGCATCATTTTGAAGAGGCAGAGAATCTTTTAGCGGAATATGATAGGTATACCACATGGCTATCCAACCAGGGGAAAAAGGTATGGATGCTACGAAAAACCTATCTCGAGGGTGTATATGCCATGGAAAAGGAGGATTATACTTTGGCAAAAACTCTGCTTAAAGAGGTTATCAACACGTATTGTTTTGAATTTCAATGGCAAAAAAACCGTGCCTATCTTATGTTAGGACAAATGGCCGATTTAGAAGGCGATCATAAAACAGCTCAACAGTATTATCAGCAAATTATTGATTCCAAAGAAACAACAAGAGCCGTTTTAGATGCGAAAAACTATATAAAAAATCCTTATACTCGATGATTAAAACCCTTTCTTTACCGAAATCTATGGTTTTAATTCCCGTCGAAGAAAAACATCTTCCCCTCATGTTGAGCTATCGTGAAAAACACCCTGCCTGGCGAACAATAAATGAGGAGCAACTACACAAGGCGTTTCACGAAAAATGGAGACGGGAAGAGAATCAGCCAGCCCGCTGGCTTATTACAATCCATGAAAGAGTGTATGGTGAGATAGGGTGGAAATCTTACACCCCCGGCGATGCTGTGTATCTTGATTTAATTGTCTATCGAAAAGAATTATATAACCTCGATTTGGCCAGACATTGTGTCGTTCCTTTTGTGAAGATCTTAACTCGTACATTTCGGATTCATACCATTCGTTGGTCAGTTCTGCGCCCAGATCCCTTCCTTGAAAGATTTTTAGGATCCATGCATTTTAGACAGATTTCAGTCCACTATGCACCACCCCGTGATTTTTTCCCAGGGGGTGTTATGGCTTCTTATGAAGTAGAATGTGACCACTTGATTCATAAATTTAATGATGTTCCCAAAATTCAATGGAATGCCTTTCAACTTATTCCATTTAAACTTTTGGATGTTGATTCAGCTCCTTTCGATTTTTTGGAAACGGTAAAAACGTATCCTCATGAAAAAAGAGCGGTTTTGTTAACCAAGAAGGATGAGCTTATCGCGTACTATCAATCTTTACCACATGATTTAGAGATAAAAACAGTTTTATTTTTCAACGAAAATAATCCTATAAAAATTGGGACGGCCATTCTTTATGAAAAATTTCCCGATAGCTTTATCTGGCATCCAACCTATAATACTTTATCATTGGATGTTGATTTGTTTGCCTGTCTTTTAAATACGTTGAGAAGAATTCCCGTTATATCTTCAGGACATATTCATCGTGACCAAAAAAGGAAGCAGGAACTTCTTAAAATATTTAATTTCATTCAGGATTCTATAAGCTATGATGGATTTAGTAGCTGGCATCTCGAAACAGTAGCCCTGCCAGATAAAGATTTTTTGCTTTCTTTACATCATAGCTTTTAAAATTAAAATAAAAACAAATTATTTTTATTTTTTTAAGAGAAACAGTATATTTTTTAAATTTTAAAGAGATCTATACAATAATTAAAAGGTAATTTCCAATGACTACAGAGCTTATCTACAATGCAGCCCTTCTCATCGCCTTATCATCTCTTTATGGGGTTATCACACATTATTATCCAAAAGGCTCTTTTATTTATAAAGTTTGGACTGGCTGTTTATTTGGTATTATTGCCATTGCGGGCATGTATCTGGCAGTTCCGTATGTTTCGGGTATTTTTTATGATGCCCGATCTGTTGTGATGGTTTTGGCGGGCCTTTTTGGGGGCTTCTATCCAACAACAATAGCAGCAGTGATGGCAATACTCTATCGTGCGTCTATTGGTGGCTTTGGCGTATGGGCTGGTATTGCAAGTATTATAAGTGCGGCAGCGGTTGGACTCATTTTTAGAAAACTATGGCATAATAAGCCATATACCATGAGCCCTTTGGCTTTATTGGGAATGGGAATAATTGCTCATCTCTTTATGATAGGAAGTCAGTTGTTGTTGCCTCAAGAAATTGCCTTACAAACAATAAGTCTCATTTGGAAACCGATTATGGCTGTGTTCCCTTTAGCTACGATGCTCATGGGGATTCTTCTGGAAAATGAAGAGCGACGGGTTATTTCAGAAAAAAATCTTCGGGAAAGCAAAGATTTGCTCCACATTGCTCAAAAAATTGCTCAAATGGGAAGTTGGGAATATAACCTTTCAACCAATAAGTTTGTATGGTCTGAAAATATGCCAGCTGTTTTTGATCTTTCTTTACCTATAGATACCTTAAATGAAGAAGATTTTATGGAAGTTATTATTCCAGAAGATCGTCACTGTGTTGCCGAATTCATAAACCGCATAAAAGAAGAAAAAAAACCCTTCGATTTTGAAGTAAGAATTTTGGATTCCAATAAAAACATTCGATACATCCATAATAAATTAATCCCTATTATAAAGGATGAGAATGTCGTAGTCATAAAAGGCGTCAGTAAAGATGTTACAGAAGCCCGATTAGCTAAAATTCAATTGAATAATAATTTGGAAGAAAAAGAGATTCTTCTCAAAGAAATTCATCATCGCGTTAAAAATAATCTAAATGTTATCATTAGCCTTTTAAACCTTCAAGGACGCTATGTCCATACAAAAGAAGAAGCATTGAAAGCGTTTGAGGAAATTCGGAATCGCATATATTCCATAAGTCTTGTCCATGCAAAACTCTATCAATCGGGTGATTTTTCACACGTTGATATGAAAGGTTATATCGAAACAAATCTTCACCATTATTTTCAGGAATTAAAGGTAGAAAAATTTATCGAAACTGATATTCATGTGGATTCGATTTGTTTGGATATTAATGCTGCGATTCCTTGTGGACTCATTATCAACGAGTTGGTAATAAACATTTTAAAACATGCCTTCCCCGATAAAAGAAGGGGGAAACTTTTTATTTCCTTTCACAAAACACTGGATCATAAACACCTTGAACTTATTATTGGAGATGATGGTGTTGGCTTACGGGAGGATTTTGACATCAATCATGCTGAAAGTTTAGGATTGAAAATTGTGAGTCTCCTTGTAAAACAAATTCAAGGGGATATTGAGGTTATAAAAAATAAAGGGACAATTTTTAAAATCACATTTCCCTGTGAAAGACAGCACGTTCAAGAAGATATCAACATCCTAACACTTACTTAGGGTCTTGAATACGTTGTAATTCTTCAAAATGATAAAAGTTAGATGTACCTAAGATTATGAGAAAAAGAATACAAAAATTTGGGATTTATTACCTTATCATGGTAATTATCCTTATGGGTTGCACTCGTCCAAAGCAAGAGCCGACACTTATTTATCATGAAGGGGCTATCATTTGGACGGATACGACGAAGAAACAGATTCATCTTGTTTTTACAGGCGATGAATATGGTGAGGGGGGAAATATTATAAGAAAAACCCTTGCTGATCATCATATAAAGGCTTCGTTTTTTTTCACGGGGAATTTATATCGCAATCCTGCTTTTAAATCTCTTATTGAAGGACTCGTTGATGATGGTCATTATCTGGGGGCTCATTCAAACCATCATTTGTTATATGCTAGCTGGGAAAACCGTGATTCGACCCTTGTGAGTCGTGATGAGTTTGAAAAGGATCTTTTGGATAATTATGCTGAAATGGCGCGTTTCGGAATAAAAAAGGAAGATGCGCCTTATTTTTTACCACCGTACGAATGGTACAACAAAGAAATTGCCCAGTGGACGCGGGATTTAGGTTTTGTTTTAATTAATTTTACCCCCGGGACTTCCTCGAATGCCGATTATACTATTCCCTCCATGGGTAATAAGTACCTTTCATCAGAAGAAATTTTCAATCGAATTTTGTCGTACGAAGAACAAAATGGATTGAACGGATTTATTCTCCTTCTTCATCTTGGAGTCCATCCAGAGAGACCCGATCCTTTTTATTATTGGTTAGATGAATTGATAACCCTTTTAAAAGCAAGAGGGTATAAATTTGTTCTCTTGGATAAAGCAATTCCTGTTCCCAATTAGGGGATATTTAATCTTGTGGATCGTCTTCAAGGCTATCGACATATAAAAAGGCAATTCGGACTTTTTCGGAGCGATCTTTAATGGGGACAAACTTAAATTTTAGTTCAAGGGAAGATTGACGGATGGGAAGCTCAAGGAGAGCGGTAAATTCTTTTGCTTGGGCATCCTTTACCGCAGCTAATAAGAATTGGCGGAAAAAGCGTTCATTATTTTTTTGCTTTTCAATAACATTAAAGCTAAAGGTATCTTGTTCAACCCCAAAGGCACGCTGAAGAGATTTTGTAAATTTAAAGACCGCTTTATCAAAGTCAGCCATAATAATTTTTCGGCTTGCACGTCTGAAGAGCACGTCCAGTGCTCGGACACTCAGTGCTGTGCGATCTGCTCGTAATCTATCATAAGCTTCAAGATGCTCAGCAACTTTTGTTGCCAAATGTGTCAAGAGAGTGAGTTCATCGTTTACCCATGGAACATCATGAATTCCTGTGGAAAAATCACCTACTAACAATCTGCGAAAATAATTAATTAACCTTTTTTTAAATGGAAAGATTCGATATGTCAAGTAAATCCAAACAGTAATGTAAATAAGTGCGATAAAACCAATAATTATCTGAAACGAAAGCGAATGGGATAAGATTAAAAGTCCGATAAAGGCTAAGATCCCCAAAACTCCTGGGATAAACCAAATAATGCTTAGGGGGAGTTTAATTCTTTTTCTAGGTGACCCCGCTTGATTTTTCATGGTCAATCCTTAGCAAATTTTTCAATATTGATATCAGAACCTGCAACCAGGAGAACATCTCCCTCCTGGAGTTCTTCATAGGGAGAGGGGACATCATTGAATTCTTCTCGAAGTGTTCTTTCTCCATCATCCGTGATGTCAGGGATAAAGCGTTTAATTCCTATAATATTGACACTATAATTTTTCCTGGGATTCAATCGTGCAAGAGTTTGTCCAATATATTTATCAGGAATTTTTACTTCAGCAATACTGTGTCCTTCAGAAATGGGAATGAATTTTGCGATATTGCTGGTCACAAGTCCACGAGCAATTGTCTTTCCCATCTCTTCTTCAATGCTAATAATTTCATCAATTTCCATTATTTGCAGAATTTCACGTTGCAGATCATTAATAGCTCGTGACCAGATTTTTTTAATTCCCATTTTCTTTAAAAGGAGGGTTGTGAAAAGATTTGCTTCCACATCGTCGCCAAT
>JAQUPD010000001.1:11113-223627 GCA_028716785.1 Fidelibacterota bacterium | reverse complement strand
GAGAAGGTCGTCGCATTCTTAAAAATAGCCGTTGGCTTTTCTTATATGGTCAGGAAAATCTCAGTGAATCTCAGCTTCAAAGAAAGATTAAATAACATCATCAATCTGAACCAAAATCTTTATCAGGCATATCTATTAAAGGAAGAGTTTAGGTCGATAATGAATGAATTGAGCGAAACGGAAAGACAACTAGCAATTGTTCAATGGATTAAAACTGTGATGGAGACTAGTCTTGATCTGTTGAAAAAATTTGCTCGTCTATTAAACGTCATCTGCAGAAGTTCTTGAATTACTTCGTTCATCCCATTACTAGCGGCTTGGCAGAAGGATTGAATAATCTTATCGCCACAGTAAAGAAAAAGGCTTATGAATATCGAAATATGGAATATTTTAGACTCAAAATTCTACAGCAAAATCAAAAACATAAACTGCTTACCCACACAAATGTGTGATGAATCTAAAATTAATCTATTCTCTTTAAATATTTAAATAGACGAACTAGAAAAATTTAATATCTTAGAACAGACAAAATCCGTTTAAGTTTTACACTGACTTAGTCTCTCTAAAAATTTGCTTAACAGAAAGTCCTTGCAATCTTGTGTTAAGAGCAGGTAAATTTCACTCCAAAACGGAGCTTGCTTCGTAAAACTTATCAGCAAAAGGAGGATGCATGAGTTGCCTTAATTTTATGCAACCCCTGAGTCAGAGCGACCAGGACGATACCGGACCACGAAAGCGGATCCATGCGGTCCTTGTGCTGATCTTTTCCCTCGAATAATCCGGGAAAAGGTTTGCCTCCGGTCGCATGGGAAACTCAGTATGTGACAAATATCGGAGGTAAACCATGGAAAGTACAATTCTGATCCCGGAAATTCGGGAATTACTTGTCCAAAACGATACCAGTGCTTTAAAAGAACTCTTTGAGTCTGAACATCCCGTTCGAATCGCTGAATGGTTAGCAGAATTTGAACCTGAAGAAATCCGTCAAATTTTCTCGCTTCTGCCCCCCTATCATCAGGCATCCATTTTGGTTAATTTTGACAAAGATCTTCAGGTTAAGGTAGTTATGACTCTGAATCGGCAAGAAGCGTCCAGACTTTTTACAGCAATGCCTCATGATGATCGTGCTGATTTATTTAAGCTTTTATCGGAAGAGGAGCAAGAAGAACTTTTACCTTCATTGGCTCACGCTGAACGAGAAGATATCCGACGGTTGGCTTCATATCCCGAAGGAAGTACGGGATCAGTAATGACATCCGATTATATGGCCCTTCCTCCAAATATTACTGCAGAAGAAGCCTTGAATCGGATGCGTCGTGAAGCCCCCGATAAAGAAACCATTTACTATGCCTATGTTATTGATGAGGACCGAAAACTTCTTGGTTTTCTTTCTCTGAAAGACCTTATCTTGGCAAATCCCAAAAAGAAAATTGAAGATATCATGCACCGGGAAGTCATTTTTTCTCGTGTAACCGACGACCAAGAAGAAACTGCCCGAAAAATTCAAAAGTATAATTTAATTGCTATTCCTGTTGTTAATGGGAATAATGCCCTCGTTGGTATTGTAACTCATGATGATGCCCTGGATATTATCACCCAAGAAACAACAGAAGATATGGAAAAATTCATGGCAATTACCGGTAGCCATGAATCTTCAGCATATTTAAAAACATCTCCTCTGGAACATTTTAAAAACAGGGGTGTGTGGGTCTTTATTTTGGCAATATTGGGACTTATTTCAGGAATGATTGTTCAACGGTATGAAAACCTGCTGAGTCAGTTTGCGGTTCTTGTGACCTTTATGCCTATGCTGGCAGCTGCTGGCGGTAACACAGGTTCCCAATCTGCTACATTAATTGTCCGCGCGCTTGCCCTGAAAGAAATAACCCCAAAAGATGTTTTAAAAATTTTATTTAAAGAATGTCAGGTCGCGCTACTCCTTGGAATTCTTTTGGGCGGGATGGCCTTTGGAAGAGTTCTTCTCCAAGGAGGAACAATGACAATCCCCAATGGGTATTCCCTCTCTCTTATAGGTCTTGCCATTGCCATTGCCCTTGCATTGCAAGTTCTTACGTCGACTCTTTTTGGAGCGATTCTTCCTATTATTGCTGCTAAAATGAAGTGGGATCCTGCAGTTGTTGCAAGTCCATCCCTGGCAACAATTGTGGATATCACAGGCCTCCTCATTTATTTTAATACCGCTTCGTATATTTTAGGAATATAAAAAATGAGTTCTTCATACAATACCCTAAGGAATTATGGCTTTTTTGAGGGAAAGACTCAGGAACATCTCCCTTTTCTTTCGAGAAAGAACTTATGAGCATTTTATGGACATTAATAAAGCTGGTCTTATTTAATGAATGCTAATGATAACCGTTAAGAAATAGAGATATAATACTATGATTAATTTTATATCGAAGTAAAAGTTTATTTTCGTGAAACTTGGAATCATTGTATCTTTTCAGTTGATTTACATTGTGTTTGTTAATATTTTACACAAACTAATTAAATAATTTATTAAAACATGGAGGTGTACCATGAAAAAAGTCTGTGTTTCTTTTCTGGTTATTTTAAGTGTAGTCTCTTTTCTTTTTTCTCAAGAGACTGAATGGGTTTACAGGTCTGATATGACAATTCGATTTCAAGAATCGGATAGTTTAGCCAATCCCTATCTTTGTGATACGGATAGTGCTGGCAATCTTTGGGTTATATCCTCACCGTTAACCTCAGTAGGTGCCTTAAATGCCCTCTATACAGCAGCCCCAGGAGATACTGTTTTTACACTTTTTGAAGATTATTCTTACATTACGGATGTGCATACTACGCGAGGGGTTACAACAATCAATAAAGATGTATTTGTTGTTTTCCGTTCTACAACCACCGATGTTTCTTTTGTTTATGAATATCCTGAAGGGAATCCTGCTGCCAAAATTGAGTATAAAGGAATCCCAGGTTTTGGTACTTATGTTTATGGAATCTGCATGACAAAAGATAGGTATATGTATGGTGGTATTATTTACCAAGGTCCCCGCATTCGGCTTTGGGATTTTTCAGGAGCATCTAATCCCATAGGTCTTTATGTCTCTCCTGAAACAATAAACCGGGATCCCGGAGGCCCTTCATCAACGGGTGAAGATGTCATTCGCGATGTAGCTCTTCAAAAAAATCTCGATTATAATGATTCAAATTCACCTATTTATACATCTCGAAATAGTCTAAAAGGCGGTAATCAGGGGGGCGTTACTATATGGACAGGTGGAACACAAACCGAACCTGCTGGATATACCCCCTTGGCGCTGGAAGATGCTGATAGTTTTTTAAAATGGTCAAAGTATATTCCAAATGGAATTTTTGTTGATTCTACTGGAATTCTTTGGGCTGTTGGAACGGATAGTTCTCGCCTTTGGGTCAAGGGATTTCAAGTGGAGGGCAGTTGGGCAACACAAGTAGATGAACTCCCCAGTTCTACCAGCGGGGATCTTGCCGATCCAGAAGGTGCGCCTTTGAATATTCCTCAAGATGTAGCAATAAGTCCAGATGGTAACTATGCGTATGTTATCGATGCGGGGAATAAATGCTGCTATGTGTTTACACGAGGAGATGTTAATAGTGTCCAGGAAAACAATCTGTTTAATTCTGAATCATTTCTTTTGAATCCTGTTTACCCTAATCCTTTTAATGCTTCAACGCAAATAAGTTTTCAGATTCCCTCTGAATCACATGTGACGATAACCCTTTATACTCTAACAGGGAAACCTTATCAAACCCTCTATTCATCGTTTACATCTGCTGGTCAACACGCCCTTCCTTTTAATGCTCCCAATGATATGTCTTCAGGAGTTTACTTTGTGGTAATGCAATCCTCCTTTGGAAAACAAATTCAAAAAATGATTTTAATGAAATAAGTAATGATAGTTACCTTACCGTCCTTTAAATGGATTACAGGATGTGTCTCTTTTTTTATTATGCAAACTATGCTCTTTGCCGTGGAGCCACTCCCGGAAATCCGCGGAATTTGGTTGAGTCGGGATGTATTATTGGCTGATCAACAAACCATGCGAGTGGAGCTCAAAAAAATTAAAGACGCTGGATACAATACTGTTTTTGTGAATAATTGGTATCAAGGAGCAATGATTTATGAGAGTGATGTCCTGGAAAAATATGGGGGGGTTCGTCAACATTCAGGATATGTAGGCAGAGATCCTATGAGTGAGGTGATTGAGGAAGCTCATCGCCTAAATCTGGATGTCCATGCCTGGTTTGAATATGGCTTGTGGAACTGGCTCTCCTATGATTCTTCAAATGTTGGACCAATTTTTGAAAATCACCCTGACTGGCTTATGATCGATAAACATGGCAGAAAATATAGCATGATGGCTGGATCAATTTATCAGTTTTGGATGGATCCGGCTCATCCCGACGTGGTGACGTTTATGACGGAAATTTTTGTCGAATGTGCTGAAAAATACCCAAATCTGGATGGTATTCAAACAGACCGCATTCGCTACCCCAGTCTAGATTTTTCTTATTCATCGATAAGTCGGTCGACCTATATGTCTGAGACAGGTGGGAAAGATCCCCTTGATATCGTAGAAAATGAGCCAGAATGGCAAGATTTTGTGGCATGGCGTAAGCGAAAAACAAGCGATCTGGCGAAGACAATTTATGAAGCTGTAAAAGCTGTCAATCCATCGTGCCTGGTTTCGGCTGCCGTTGCAGCACCCTATATGATGGAAGGAAGTCAGGATAAGCTCCAGGATTGGCCAACGTGGGGACGTGAAAGATCGGTAGATTTATTGTGTCCTATGCTCTATGGCTTGCATGATCAAATGCTTTATTGGCTCGATCGATGCTTTCAACTTTATGATGATCCTCTACGCTATGCCCCGGGATTTGATATTGGCTCAGTTGAGAATGAACTAATTTACCAAACAGTTTCTGCAATCCATGAAAAAAATGCTGCTGGCGCTATCACGTGGGATTATGGTGATTTAACAGATGAAAAGCGGACCTTTTTTGGATCTACGGTCTATCCTCAATCTGTTCAGCCTTTTTATAAATCACCAACTGTTGATGATATGAATAACCACTATGTTGTGAAAAACAATATGCAACAAATGACGGGAGGATTTAAGGGAATATATCATATTGGCACTGAAGGAAGTTCTTTTTCCTGGCATATTCCCCTCTATATTTCTGGCAACTATCTTCTTCAAAGCTATATTCCAGAAGAGTGGACCCGTAAAGACACGCTGTATTATCAGGTTGAATGGAATCAAGAGAGTGTTACCCTCTCTGTGCCCTGTGAACTTTCTGGAGATTGGCTTACCCTTTTAAATCAATCTTTTACTTATAACGATATTGTAACGGTCTCCCTTTTAGGTAGCTCTTCAGGCATTATTGTAGCAGATGCCATCCGCCTGAAACAAAAGGAACCCTTAAACATTCTCGATGGCTTTACACCCAATGATAAAGAGTTACGCTTGCTTTTTAATTATCCTCTAAATCGCTATGAGAATTCATTATCCTCCTTCACAATTTTTCCACATGTTTCCATTTTATCCATGACCATTCATGATGACAATCCAAAGTGTGTAACCCTTGGGTGTTCTGGTTTTGTCCCCGGTCAATTGTATACTTTAACAGCGTATAGTGTAATGGATGAAGAGGGAAATATAAGCGATACACTCATTTTCTCCTTTCAGTATTATACAGGATTAGATACTGTGATTGATAATACTGATACCTATTTTACGATTCAAACAGGCACTTGGATCGAAGAAACGGAGGTAGAAGGATTTACAGGTGAAAATTATCTTACCACTCCTACAGGTGATGGATCTGCCCGTGTTTATTGGCGTTATTTAGCACCTGCAAATGGCTTCTATCAGATCATTGCTCTTTTTCCTGCACATCCTGAATTTGCCTCAGAGGCTATGTATATTCTAAAAAATGGACTTACCTATGATACATTGCGCGTGGATCAAAGTCGCCCTGAACAAAAAACCTCTCTTCTTGGTACTCAGTGGCTAGATGAGGGGACTTATGCGGTAGTAAAACTTCATAATGATTGTCCCCAAAGCCCAGGCAAAAGGGTAGTTGCCGATGCGATTCACTTTGCACGCATCTTTCCGTCAGAAGTAAATCATGAGCACAGCAACTTCGCTCATCCTGCAGATTTTGATTTGCAAGCAAATTATCCCAATCCCTTTAATAATATCACACGTTTTTCTTATACCATGCGTAAAAAAGGAGATGTAAAATTTCAAATTTTTAATCTCCAAGGAAAAAAAATCATGACATATTCACAAAACCTTGATCCTGGTCACTATACGCTAGACCTTGATTTTTCTGCTGAGTCTTCAGGGATTTATTTTTATCAAGCCTCTGCAGCAGGTATCATTGTTACAGGTAAAATGCTGCATATTAAATAAGAATGCCATGAAATGTCTACATCAAAATATTTATAAACTGTTGGTAGGAATTCTCATTACAGCAGGATTACTACAAGCCCAAACGATAGGAAAAATTTCTGGACGGGTTTATGATGAACAAACTGAAATGCCTCTTGTGGGAGCAAATGTTCTTGTTGTTGGACAAGAGATAGGAGCATCAACCGATGAAGAGGGTAATTTTACAATTCTTCGGGTTTATCCTGGGACGTATGACTTAAAAGTAACTTATATCGGATATGCTACAGCGACGATTAAAGAAGTGCGTGTTTACGTAGATCGAACAACCTTTTTGAATATCCCCATGAAGGTTGAGGGTGTCCAAATGGAAGAAGTGGTGGTTACCGCTGAAAAACCTATTATTGTCCGTGATAAAACATTTAGTTCATCAAGTGTAGACTATGAGGATATTGAAAAAACGCCAGCTGAAGGAATTCGAGATATAATGGATTTAAATACGAGCTTTCAACAAAATCCAGATGGCACGTATTCTTTGCGTGGCAGTGGAAGTTTTGATATCAATTTTATGATTGATGGGGTTACTCAGGAAAATTCCAATACGGGGATCCCTGGGACAAACTATGCGGGTGAACGAGCAAACACCTCCTGGAAATATGATTTTAACCCTCTCGGTATTAAACAAATGGAACTTATTTCAGGAGGATTTAGTGCAGAATATGGAAATGCACAGTCTGGCGTGGTGAAAATTGTGACGAAAGAAGGATCCTCAAAATTTCAGGGAGAATTTCGTTATGAATATCGTCCACCAGGGAAGTATCATTTTGGTGACTATCTCTACAGTAAAAATCATTTTGAATGGCAGAAATGGGGTAATCTTGACGCATGGTTTAAAGCAAATTATTTTCAACTTCCGCCGAACCAACAACTTGGTGACCCATATCTTGAAAATGGGGTTCCCTATAATTTATATACTTATGATGAAATAACAGGTACTTATGAACCTTACAGAGTTTCTTTAAACGATTCACTGGCAGCTGATTACTATAATCGATGGCTATCCAATCGAACGCCGGAAGGAAAATCCATGGAAGTGGCAGATGGCTTCACTTGGGTGCAAATATACGATACAACAGAGACGGGTATTCTTCCTGTCTATAAAAAAGTGTGGCAACTTCAAGATGTCGTGAATAAAGAAAATAAACTGGGCGTTTACGACTATCGGGAATTGGCATATCAGCGAGTTCTTTTTGGCTTTGGTGGCCCCATTGGAAATTTGCCAGGGTGGACCTTTTTTTTCTCAGGCGAAAAACGACAAAAACCAACACGTCTCCCTACGAATGAGCGATACACAGATTATGACAATGTAAACTTAACAACAGTCAGCAAATTGGGAAAAAAATTAACCCTTCGTTCCATGTTTCAATACCAGCATAGCAGAAATGGCATTTTTTCAGGTTCAGATGATGTTCGCTGGGCATCACCTGTAGGAAGCATCTCTTTTCACTGTGGGCAGACAAAATATCTCTTGGTTACTGTCCCTCCAAAGGATGAATTTGCTTGGATTCAATCCTTCAATTTTACCTATCTTTTTTCTCCCGAAGCTTTTTTTGATCTTACCTTTTCCCACACGTATGAGCGCTATGAAGTAAATACAACTCCCCTCTCTACTAAATGGCAAGTCCCCCAAGGAAATTGGGATGAGGGATATACACGACTCGTGTGGGATCCTTCTGCTACCTCTTATAATCAAGATGTGCGGACCCATATTTGGGCTGTACGTGGTGACTATACTAACCAAATTTCCCATAATCAACAATTAAAAACAGGCTTTCAGGCAACATTGCGCAATATGCATTATAGTTCAGTTTCTAGTGCTTATACCAATGCCTTGGTTTATCGGACTGGATTTGCAGAATACTATAAAGCAAAACCCCTAACGCTTGCAGCTTATATTCAGGACAGGATGGAATTTGAAGGCATGATAGCCAATTTGGGACTTCGTGCAGATGCTTTTAACAATTTTATTGATGTTCCTGCCGATGAATGGAATCCTTTCTATATGGGTATTGGCGCAAATGCTATCGGAAATCCTGAAACAAAAAAGTCTACATTCCATTTTGCCCTTTCACCCCGAATAGGTCTCTCATTCCCTATTGGTGAAGCAACAGCCTTCCGCCTGCAATATGGTCATTTTTACGCTGTTCCCAATTTTCGCCATACTCTTTCAAAATCAACATCGCAAGGGTGGATTATGTATGGCAATGCAGATCTGGGTTTTTTAAAAACCATCAGTTATGAATTTGGTGTCCAACACAGTTTGTGGGGAACGCACAAAGTGGATGTTGTTGCCTACTTTAAGGATATGACGTCTCAAACAACGAATATCCGAAGACATATTTCAACAGGGAGTGTCCAACGAAGCGCCACAGATCCCTATGCCGCTACGTATGTAAATACGGGATATGGAACATCAAAAGGGGTAGAAATAGAAGTGGAAAAATATACAACAGGTCGGTTGAAATATCGTTTTAAATATACGTTATCTCGAACATCAGGCGGGGTGTATGGCCCCTCTGAAATTTGGGCTGACAATGATCCCAATCGCCCCTACAGTATGCGAAAGTATATCCAACGGGCAAATGATAATATTACGGCCTTTGATAAAACCCATGCCTTGAGTACGGTTTTTAGCTATTCTTTTGGATATAAAGAAGGCCTTTATATGTGGGGTTATTATCCTTTACAATATGTTACCATTGCTCTCACCTATACCTTCCGGAGTGGTGTGCCCTATACCCTTGTAGAAACCTATGAGGAAACCTTTAACCTGATCAATAATCGACGATATCCTATGGAGTATGAAACAAATCTTTCACTCTCCAAAACATTACGGTTATTTGGCTATCGGACAACTTTTTCGTGCAGAATTGAAAACCTTTTCAATAATAAATGGCTTACCCCTTTCGATCCTTATTCTGAAGCGGATGACTTGCTAAGATGGGTGAATACATCAAAAATACCTGAAGATGATCCATATGAATATTTTAGGGTTTATCGAAATATTCCTCGACAGATTTTCTTTACCTTTGGTGTTGCTTTTTAACAAAATAAAGGGTTAAAAATATTTTTCAGATATTAAAATTAAGCTTTTCATAAGGGGCTCCATAAAAGATGAAACAACCACATAAATATTTCATGGTTCATTTTTGCTTAAAACGATTAGGAACTCTTTTTCTTATTATCCCTTTTTTGATGAATCCTCTTCAAGCTCAAGAGAAAATTCTTTTCTTAAAAGAAGGACGTTTATGGGAAACAGTTCATTTGGCTAAAACAGGCCCTATTTTTGCCAGCTGGGCACGTTCCGGATATGGTATGGATTACCCTGGCTTTGATATTGAATGGGTTGCAGGACATATTGGAGACGCTCCTTCACACCATGTGGGAGGAGGCTTCTGGATTGGCGCCCTTGATAGCAATGGGACTGTTATGGGCCGTGAAGATTATGCTCTTTATGCTGGGAGTGTTGGCTTTGAGTCAACCGCCAAATATATTGCCACAAAACACGGATTTATTACCGATGGCCGTAGCAATTTCTATTACCAACAGCAAAAAAATATGGGAGAAATTGCCCTTGAAACAGAGTTTTCGTGGAATCCAAATTATTTGTTTCCTTATGAACGAAAAGCGTATCTGCCTATAAAGGTAAATCGTAAAGTATATCAATGGCCAACACATGAACGCGATCAAGATTACATCATCTTTGATTATACCGTCACAAATATTGGTGATTCTACCATGTTCAAAACCTATGTGATGTTTCTTTACGGTTTCTCTATCAATGCTCGGGGATGGTCAATTCTGTTCCCGAATTATAATCCAGGCGCTCGGAATACTCGCATGTTGTGGGATCAAAATCGTCGGTTGATGTATGGTTATGCTACCGATTTTAAAGATGTTGAAGGAAATGAAACCTATGATTTTTGGGCAGATGGAGGACCCGACCGTCAAGGAGAATATTTAGCACCTGCATATGCGGGGATAAAGTTTCTGTATGTCTCTCCTGATTCTTCTGGTGAAGCAAATCGTATTAATAACTATGGCTGGTCTGCTTCTCACCCGACACAAGCAAGTAATCCCTTTACCAATAAAGGCACACTAGAAGAAGATTATGCTGTGTTAAAAAATCCGGCGAATGCCACGGATCCTATCACAAGTATGGGCGATGATCGATGGGGAAAGACCAAAATTTGGTCGATGGTATCCCTAGGTCCTTGGGATATTGAACCAGGGGACTCTATTCGCTTTGTCATCGCTGAAGTTATTGGATCGGTTTCTTATAACGTTGCTGTAGATCCCAATGCAACAATAAGCGATATTGCTAAAGGTCGTCAGATTCTTCTGGAAAATGCTGATGCCGCTCAGGCTAATTTTGAAGCAAATTATACAATTCCCATGCCTCCTGCAGCACCCAATGCAATTGAACTCGATTATATGGGCGAAGATGCGATTGGTGTTGTGATTCGTTGGGATAATGAAGGAGAATCAATCCCCGATGCAGACTATACAGGCGATGAAGCATATGATCTTGTAGGATATCGCATTTACCGCTCTAATTATCTTCCTATTGGTCCGTGGACCCTTGTGGCGGATATTTCCAAAAAGGATACGAAGTATTTTGATGCCTTTGAACAAAAATATTCCTTTGCAGATACCAATGTTATAAATGGTGAAGCCTATTATTATGCTGTGACAGCCTATGATACAGGCCATGGTGTATGGCCTCCCAATCCTGATCTCTATCCGAATGGCGTTCCACCTCTTGAGACATCAAAATACATTAATCGCACTACAAAATCTTTCCGCGCAGGTTATGGGGCTACGGAAGGACTCGAGAATATTGTCGTTGTTCCAAATCCCTTTGTTTTAAGCTCAGGATTAACTCAAGCCGCCGATGCTGATAATATTCAGTTTCGTAATATCCCAGCACCTTGTACCATTCGTATTTATACTATTCGCGGCGATCTGGTTAAAGTGATCGAACATACGGAGGCTATTGGTTCTGCTATTTGGGATCAAGTAAGTGATTATGGCCAATTTGTAGAAAGTGGCGTGTTTATTTATCATATAACATCCCATGCACCTGAAAGCGAAGGAGACGTTGCAATAGGAAAGTTCAGTATAATCCGATGAAGACATTTTTAAAGAAATTTCTCATAGTGATGATGATAACAATCCTTTCGTTACAGGGGGAATCCTTGCGAAAAACAGGAACAGTAGGGTATACCTTTTTAGAAATTCCTGCCCTGGCATACCAAGCCTCAATGGGTGAAGCTGTTGGTACAACTGTTGAAGGAGGTGCCTTACTGTCTCTTTTTGCAAATCCTGGTGTGCTTGGTCTTCAAAGAGGGTGGCATTTTGGCGCCAACTATACGCCATGGTTGGCGGATATTCAGCACAATGCTGTAGGTTTGGTCATTCCTGCTGGCCTCTTAGGAAATTTTGGCGTTAGTCTTAATGTGGTAAATTTTGGCGAAATGACCCATACCAATACAGATGGGATTATTCTTGGAACGTATAGTGCCCAATCTATGGCTCTTGGCCTTACCTATTCTCGACAATTGACAGATAAGTTTTCTTGGGGAATTCGTCTCAATGGTGTTCGAGAAGAAATTTATTCCTATCACTCCCAAAATGTGCTTGTCGATTTGGGCGTTTATTACCTCACCGGCTTTAACTCTTTACGCTTCGCCGGTTATATTAATCACTTTGGCGTTGATAGTAAATTTATTCGCGATTCCTTTAAAATGCCTACGATTCTCCGTCTTGGCCTTGCCTACGATTTTTTTGATTCACCTGAATATCGTTTAACAGTTGCTACCGAATTATCCCATTCATCTGATAATCCCGAACGACTCCATTTTGCCCTTGATCAACGATTTCTTGAAAGATTTTATCTTAGGGCTGCTTATAAAACATCTGTGGATGAAGATCCCTGGAGTTTTGGTGCAGGTCTGCTCTGGGGCAAAGTTCAAGTGGATGCGAGTGTCGTGCCCTTTGGTAGATTCCCTGCCGTGTACTCCTTCGGAATACAGGTGATGCCATGAAAACAAAACACGTTATTATAAACTTCCTTATCCTATTTCTTTTCTTTGCAGGATCACCGTTAAAGGCACTAACACTAGAAGACCTTTCGATTGAAGGGGGATATGTGCTGGGAATACCAAAAGATTCTTTGATTGAAGCAGCGAAAGGACCTGGCTATGAAATTTCTTTTCGTTGGCGAGTTTCAAATACCCTATCGTTGCTTGTTAGTTCAGGTCATTGGTATCTGGCGATCGACCAGGAAAATGCCCATAAAATTTTAGATTGGCCCTATTGGCGACAAATTTATGGAGCTGTCGTTTATCAAGCAGACATGGATCCTATCTATGATGTAACCATAGAACCTCGTCAAGATTTAAAAATTAAGCCCTTTGAACTTGGGATTAGCTGGCAAAATTCCAAATCTACACCTTTCCAAATTGGCGGCACTCTTTCAGGTGGCTATGTATGGTATCAACGACAACTTTATATTGAAGAATTCTGGGATAAATATTTTCCTACCATTGATTATACTTTTTCCTATGATTTTCAAAATCGCTCGGATGCTAAAAAAGGTTATCTATGGGCTGTTACTCCAGCTGCCTTTGCCTCTTATCACCTGTCGGATGCGATTTCTTTATCCATGACCGTCAAATGGAAATGCTATTTTCCCCATGGGAAAAATGCAGATTTTTTCCCTCTTAAAAATCATTATAGACTCTCTTGTGCCATTCATTTTTTATATTAAGTGAGGTACCATGAGTTTTTTATTGAAACATGCTTATATACGCTTAAAAGTTGGTGGATTTCTTCTTGGACTTCTTGTAATGCCGTTTTGTTTAAAAGCACAAAATACCATTTATTTTGGTGCGGGCTATGAAGAGATCTATCCCTTGGGGAAATTGCACGATCGGTTTATACCTATTGAAGCTCCTGTTTTTTTAGGAGGATGGGATTTGGACGCCCAATCTCGCATTCTTCTGGATTATCGCTTTATGTGTTTTGATGAAATAAATCGGGATAAACTCCCATACGATTCGCTTTCAATGAAACTGACAAATTATTCGGCAGGATTAACTTATTCTTATACGTTGTGGCAACCTGCAAAGTGGTTTTTATTATCTGTTCAAGCTGGCGTTTCGTTGAATCAATGGAATTTTACTCGGGATGCCTTCCATGGCGTTATCCCCGATTCTCTGAATCCCCAAACGTTGGATTTAGAAAGCCATAAACGTTCCGATTGGAGTTGGGGCTGCCGTGTCGGCTGTGGCGTGGAGTTTTCTCCCCTCTCTTTTTTACATCTGGGATGGCATGCCAATTTTCACCTTATTGCTGCCGAACTTTGGCCTGCCGAGAGTTTAGGAATGGAATCAGTAAGTGGCTTAAAAATGGTGAATCATCACGTTTATGTAAAAATGAGCTATGGGTGGTAAATGAAATAACCATGACATGGAAATCTCTAGGTTTTCGTAGCATATTTTGGGGATTGTTTATTTTTTCATGGGGAATGTGTTCTTTCCCACAAAAAGCCGAAAATTGGCTCTGGATTGATGCCTCTGCCAATTTTGAACGCTTAAGCAGCGAAGATTCTATTCGCTATTATATGAAAAAAATTCGACAGGCTGGTATTGAAGGAATTATTGTGGATTTAAAACCTATTTCAGGTGAAGTGTTATATCCTAGCAAGATTGCTCCTCAGGTTTTTGAATGGCGTGGGTTTACCCGTGAGAAAACCTTTGATTATCCCAACCTTATGATTCACTATGCCCGAGAAAATAACCTTATCGTTCTGGCATCGATGAACTGCTTTTCAGAAGGATGGAAACAAGAAAAACGCGGCTCTATTTATACAAATCATCCTGAGTGGCAAACCATGCTATATGTGCCTCAAGGCATTATTCCTACAACCGACTATTCAGAAGGATACGCTGCGTTTGTCAATCCTGCCCTGTCGGATATTCAGGAATATCAGTTCCACCTTATGGAAGAAATTTTAACGCTCTATGATTTTGATGGCATTGTTTTAGATCGCGCACGCTATGATAATATTCGCTCTGATTTTTCTGATGAATCTCGAAAAATGTTTGAAATGTGGCTTGGAAATCCTGTCCAAAATTGGCCAAATGATATTTTTACATGGATTCTTGATGAAAAGGACAAGCCCACGTATAAACCAGGAAAATATTTTAAAGAATGGTTGTTATGGCGAGCTCAAATCATTCATGATTTTTTTGCAGAAGCCCAAAAAAGAGTGAAAACGGTTCGGCCCGAGGCTTTCTTTTCAGTTTATGTAGGTGCTTGGTATCCAAGCTATTATGAAGTGGGCGTAAATTGGGCGAGCAAAGCGTATGATCCCTCAAAAGAGTATGAATGGGCACTTCCAAACTATAAAAAGACAGGATATGCTGAATTTTTAGATTTTCTTTTTACAGGCTGTTACTTTTATCCCGTAACAATTGCTGAAATGGAAAGTCTGTATGTCTCTTGGAAACAAAACCCCAACAAGGAACCCGCTATGGAGGAACAATTCAAACCCTATCACTCTGTAGAAGGCGCTGCTAAGCTTTCTAAAAAAGTCACCATGGGGAAAATCCCTGTTTATGGAAGCGTTTACGTCCAACAGTATAAGGATGAAAATAATCCCTATCAATTTGTTAAAGCAATGCATATGATTCATCGTGAAACAGATGGACTCATGGTCTTTGACCTTGTACATATCTGTGAGTTCGATTGGTGGAATGAATTGGCTCACGGGACAAAGTAATAGATTGCTAATTCTTCAAGGATGGGATCCCCAAAATTAACGAATAAAATTTTATAACTCTTTTATCATAGTCCCTATTACTTTTGCATTTTCTTATGTCTTGTGTTATGCAGCATCCTTAAAACATAAAAAGCTCTTCTTCATCATCATTCATCATATCGTCATTATCCTCGCGAAACTTATTTCCATTTTTATAATTATTAAAACGATAGGTAAGGGTGATAAAAGCGATTGGAGATTCTCTTTCAGATTTTGTTGTATTTACAAAATTTGGTCCGGATGATGTAAATTCATGAGTATTATCGCCAAAAATATCGCGGAGTTGAATTGCCGCTGTAAAACTTTCCCCAAAATCATATTTCACTGCTGCGTTTGATCTCCAAAAACTTTCACGTCTGCCCTGACTTGTCACAGATGGACCATGATAAAAGGTATTAAACTCTAATCGTGCATTATCGCCAATAAAAAATGTATTATTTATTTTTGTCCCCCAGTTATTTGAGGATCTATCAAATGTTCTCTCCTCAAAATTTCCTTCAATTCGATACCGGTATACAGTACCACTTAAAAAAATATTCCAAAAAGAAAGAGGTCTAACATTGAGAGAAAGTTCAAAACCTGTGCTGTAATCTTTTCCAACATTGGCAAAAGTATACAACATGGTTTCTTTGTCAAGAACACTTTGGACTTGCTCAATTTTATTTTCTGTCTCGCGATGATAAATGTCGGCAGCAAGGTAATTTCTTTTTTGACTTACTTGCCAGCTTGCTTCCCATGCATCAATATATTCTGGTTTTAGACTCGGATTGCCCTGAAAGACAGAATAAGCATCTCTTTGTGTGCGATAGGGCTCAAGAAACCAGTTTCGAGGACGATTAATTCGCCGCGTGTAAGAAGCCATTAACTGATTATTTTCGGTGATGGGAAGACTTACATGAAGAGAAGGAAAAATGTCCCACCGATCGAGCGTATAAGTAGTATCTTGTGTATTAAGTTGCATATTCCGGTAGGTATATTCGCCACGAACTCCTAACTGACCTTGAAAGGGACCTAATTCATTTTTGTAAATTGCATACAAACTATGAATAATATGTTCATAGTCATTACTATGGCTATATTGGGGATAATAAATATATTCAGACGCTGTTGTATCCCATCCATACCTGTCGATTTCTTCTTCATCAAAAGAAATTCTGGATTGAAGACCAGCTTCAATCCCATGGGTTTCAGTAAGCATATTTTTATAATCAAGTTTTATTCGCCAGTTTTTATCATCTGATGACTCTGTGTCTTTTGTCCTGTCGGTGATGTTTTCATTAACCGTGCGGCGTGTCGTTTCACTGAATTCATCATTTAAACGACTTGTATAACGTACAGAGCCGGAGAGATCATGATTTTTACCTTTGAATTTTTTTGTGAATTCTAGGCCAGTTCCCCAATTATCTCTTTTTTGAGTATCTTCATCAAGAGAGGTATAAAATATATAATAGGGATACTCCTCAAAGGTTTGATTATTTTGGCCGCTTCGATCATTATGACCAATATTGAATTGGGCAGAAATCAGAAAGTTATCCGTTGCCCGCCAATCTAAGCTGGTCCTGTAAGAATATCTTGTATTCTTATTAATACCATTACCTCCACCATATATACTAAAAACAGTATCATTTATTGTTGTGGTTTTATTAGACATCCGTTTGTTTTCGAATTGTGCATCATTCCAACTTAAACTATTATTCCACGTCAATTTATCAAAACGCATGCTAAAGGCAACACTGGTACCGTATGATTCATTACTTCCTGCATTTACAGAAACTTGACTGCTTATTCCACTAATTTTCTGTTTTTTTGTTATGACATTAATAATGCCTGTTGTGCCATCGGGATCATAGCGAGCACTGGGATTAGTAATGATTTCTATCGATTGGACAAGTGTTGCAGGAATCTGTTCTAGGGCATCACTCCCATCAAAAATACTTGGATGCCCATCAATCATAACGATAAAGTTTGAACTTCCCCGAAGACTGACCGTTCCATCCGCATCAACATCAATAGAAGGAACGTTTTCAAGGATTTCAACAGCTGTACCACTTAAAGATGTGGCAAATTGGTCCGCATGAACGACTCGCTTATCTGCTTTAAATTCCACAAGAGGACGTTCACCCACAACCTGAATTTCAGACATTTGAAGAGCGGCTCGCTTAAGCCGAATATCATTTACCTTTATGGATAAATTCCCTGGGGTTACCATAAAGTCTTCACTTAAAGCTTCATGAAATCCAATAAATTTTGCAGAAATATAATAATGCCCAAGAGGAATGTTGCGTATATAATAGTACCCATTTTCATCACTCATAGCCCCATCAATAAGCGTACTATCGGGAAGACTATAAACAACTACATTTGCATAACTAATTCCTTTTTCAGTTACATCATCAATAACACGTCCTTGAATAACTCCTATCGGAGAAAAGGTTCTACCCCTATCTTGCGCTAAAACAAGAGGTGCAATTGCTAAAAGTATGATGAATAATTTGATTCCTTTTTTCTTCATGGATTTATCATATCCTTTTCTAATTTTTTGTTTCTTCAATACAGTTCGACACAAAAAACGTGTTGAAGTTAATAAAAAAATGAGGATTAAGAAAATTACTAAAAATTAAAAAATTAATACGTTTGGTTATCTTAACTCTCTAATAAACAATTGCAGCTGTGTAAGGAGGAATATTTAGAAAAAAAGTGTTTTCTTCTTTAGAGAGCGTTTCTCCTGTTAAAAATTCAGTAAGCTTACGTTTTTCTGGAAAATTGTTTTTATGAAGAGTAAAGGGTTGAGGTGTGGTGCTATTATTAAAAAGGACAATAATAACATCATCTCCCAGTTGCCGTTTATAGCCAAAAAGATGGTTGTCGTTATCAACAACTATTGGGTGATAATCACCTATTTGAAGGGCTGAATGAGCATTTCGGAAATGAATTAGCTTTCGATAAAAGCTGTGTAATTCATGATTAAAGGCAACAGGAACGGGGTCCATTTTTTGTTGATTGGGGCGAGTTGATTCGGGTTCATACGTTTTATCTGGCCACACCATTGGCTTCCGACAGCAGGGATCGTTTCCTCCCCACATTCCTGCTTCATCGCCATAGTAAATCATGGGGGCACCGACAAAAGTCATTTGAAAAACGATCATTTGGTGCAGGCGTTTAAAAGAAATTTTATCTTCAGGGGGACGGATATTATAGGCAGGATTATGGGCTTGGGATTTGGCAAAAAATTCTCCCCAATGTTCAAATTTTCCAAGGGTAGGATTTGCCAGTGCACTTAACAAGCGCTGAGTATCATGAGAGTCGTAAAGATTTTGCATCACGTAAAGTGTTTCCAAAGGATAAGAATTTAAAAGGATGTCCAATTCTTGAGCAAAAAGGAAGGTATTTAAAGGAACAGATTGATTGATAAAGTATTTATGAGCAATAAAAGCAAAAGGATAATTCATTATTGCATCAAATTCATCTCCTTGCAAATAAGGCAAGATATTTTCAGGGGTGTCGATAATTTCTGCCGTTAGATAGGCATCTGGATTTATGACTTTTACATGGCTTCGCCATGCTTTCCAAAAGGCATGATCCACACAATAGGCAACATCAAGTCGCCATCCATCAATTCCATCAGATGGATCGCCATCGCCATTCGGATCCATCCACCGCTGGGTTGCATCAAAAATATACGTACGAGGCCCTTTAACAATACCATGTTCGTCTTCTCGCAGTTCTGGGAGTTCTGCGACACCAAACCATCCTTCATACGTAAAGGGAGCCCCTAAATATCCTGGTTTATTCCAGTCTGTAATGGTAAACCATGTTTTGTAGGGAGAGTTTTTCCCGTTTTTCAACAAGTCCTGAAAGGCAAAACTGGTAATGCCCATATGATTAAAAACACCATCAAAAATGATGCGCATATTTCGCGTATGCGCCTCATGGATAAGTGTTAACATCAATTTGTCTGCTTCAGTCCATACCCATGTTTCTGGATCAAGAGGGTTTTCCATAGCTATGAGTTTTTTATCTCCCTCTGGATCTGGGCCAAAATGAACATCAATATGGTGGTAACACGAAGCATCGTATTTATGTAAACTGGGTGCTTGAAAAACGGGATTTAGGTAAATAGCACCAATGCCTAAATTTTGAAGATAATCTAAACGGTTGATAATTCCTTGTAAATCTCCTCCGTAGCGCCGGCGCTGGATATTAAACCAAATATCTTTGCCATTTTCTTTTTCCCAAGGTTGCAATGCATACCAATCGGACGTCCAAGGAGATATTTTCCAAGGCGATTCGGTATCATGTGGCCAAGCACCTTTCAGCGATGCTTTGTCTGGATCATTGGTTGGATCGCCGTTTTCAAAACGCTCTGGAAAAATCTGATACCACACTACATGGGCAGCCCAGGCGGGTACTTGCTTGAAAAATGTTTTTTCATCCATGGATATTTCCTCATGATTGGGATGACATGCCTGAACAAGAAAAACAAGCAAAAGTATTGATATTATTTTTTTCATTTTTATCAGTTATTAGACCAAATAATAAGAAGTTGACACGAGACATGAAAAGTATTTGGTTTAAAACCATTAAAATCTGGCCCTGCTTTTAGGGAAAGTTCACCATACCAGGGGCCAATTTCACCCCAAGTGCCAATACCAATCCCAGCTTCAGACAGACCTGCCTTTTGGGAATACTTTTCGATGCGATACGATGTAAAATTTATGCCTGTATAGAAAGAAAGTATCCAAGGGATTTTTCTATCAATAGGCTGTTGGACCTCCCCAAGTCCACATAACCGACCCGCCAATGGGTCCCAATCGGTGGAGAATTGCCAGTTAAGAAAAGAAGAGTAACTTACGATCACTCGTAATGATGTTGTAAGAGAATCCTTCTTTTCCCACCATCTAACTTCCCATTCAAGACGAGACATTGTGGATGTTAAAATAGCATAATATCCTCCATAGCCAGAAAAAGTGCCACTCTTTGAAGAAATTCCAACATCACTTCCAATATACAATGGCTTTTGATTAAAATAACAAGTAATACCTGGATGAAAAACAGGACTACGAGATAACTGTTGCCCGTACATTCGATAGGGTGCTTCCACACTTAAACTAAGATCATAGTCAAGACTGTATCCCCTACAAGGTATAAGAAAGCATAAAAGGATAAAAAGAGATGGATATGTGTTTTTCATACTCTTGAATTTATAATCTTCAATAAAGAGGAAAAATGAAAAAGAGAAGAAAAGAAAAATGCCGATGCGTGCACACCGGCATTTTTCAACACAGGAGGGAACCTGAGAAAAAATCTTTCAAAACCCTTTCGGGATCTATCCTATAATCACTAGCTAAATATAGTTTGTTTTTAACCTTATTTGCAAGTATTGTTTGAAAATTTTTTCATTTTATCATAGGAGGAACACCTTAAATTTTTAAAATTTTATGAGTAAACAAAATAAGGTCTAAAGAAATGGTAATTTTTTGCAATAAAAAGGTATTTTTATGGTAGAAAATTTCTCCCCATGGTTTATTTTTTTTCTCTTTTTCTCTTTATAACGTATTTTTGTTAATTACTACTTTTCTGATGCATCTGTTTAAGGTTCATCCTCACACAACACGCCGAATTGTCCATATCTTGGTAGGATTGTTAGTTTGTTTTGCGCCTTTCTTTTTCCAGGATACCTTTCCTGTGATAGTATTGACTTGTCTTCTATTCTTATAAATTGTTTTGCTTTACGTTATGGCTTTCTCAAGGGGATTCACGAAACCGATCATGTAGCACCGGAACAGTTTATTTTCCCATTTCTTTTCTCATTTTAGTGCTATGGTTTTGGGACAAAGATCCTACGATTCTTTTGACGGCAATGCTGATTATGACATTAGGAGATCTTATTGCAAGTTGGTTTGGTGAGTCACGCAGTCACCCCATCTCATTTAAAGTATGGACAGATAAAAAGTCACTTCAAGGAAGCTTGGCTATGTTTGGTGTTGGATTTATAATAGAAGTTGTCGGGATGTACTATTTTCGTCGGGTTTTTCACCCTGCAATTTCTTTACAGGTGGCAATCCTTTTTGGATTTTTTACCGCCCTTTTTGCAGCGGTTTCAGAAACAGTTCTCACCAGGGGACAGATAATCTTATGGTACCTTTGGGAAATGCTGTCATACTGGATTTTTTATACACTGGAAGCTCTGCCATGCAACATCAGCTCATGCTTTGGATGCTTCTTTCGGCTGGATTTGCCGTATTAGCCTGGAAAGTAAGGGTTTTATCCTTGAGTGGCGCGGTGGGTGCCTGGTTTCTTGGGACTGTTGTGTTTGGGATTGGTGGCTTGGAATGGATGCTTCCCATTATTTTTTCTTTATAACATCCAGCATTTTTCAAGCTTAGAGAAGCGACATAAAAATATTCTCAAGACGGTTTTTGAAAAAGGGGGTTAACGGGATATCTTTCAAGTGTTTGCCAATGGGGGAATTGCCATGATTGCCACGCTTAGTTTCTATTTTACTAACAATCGGATGTGGTATGTGGTATTCTTAGGGAGCATTGCTGCAGCAAATGCCGATACATGGGCGACAGAATTGGGGACATTTAGTAGCCGTTCACCCAGGAGTATCCTCACATTTAAAAAGGTTCCAATGGGAACCTCTGGAGGAATTTCATTCATTGGGACCCTTGGTGCTTTTATGGGCTCCATCTCCGTGGTTTTTTTAGGATGGCTTATGTGGGGTTGGCGCCAGATGGATTTTTTTACAGGGGGAAAAATATTTTTATTATTTCCCTTGCGGGCTTTTTAGGCTCGCTCGTGGATTCCTTTGTAGGGGCATCTCTTCAAGGTCAATATCAATGCGCTGTGTGTGGAAAAATTACCTAAAAAAAGCACTGCGCTCAAAATGAACTCACTCTTGTCCATGGATTTCCATCAATAAATAATGATCGTGTAAATTTGATCTGCACACTATCAGGCGCAGTATTTGCTGCTCTGGGAATACACTTACTTCAATAACACCATTTTTTGTGTATAAATACCCCAATCGGTTTCTAATGTGCAAAAATAAAGTCCTGAAGATATATCAAACCCTTGAAAGGTAACTTTATAAACACCAGGCATAAAGTCATCATGAGATAGTGCTTTTATGAGCTGTCCTTGGACATTATAAACATTAAGTTTTACGTAGGTTGGATTTTTCAAGGAAAAACAGATGGAGGTTATAGCATTAAACGGATTGGGATAAACAGGGAGTAATTCTGTTGTGACCGGGATTTCTGCCTCATTCACAGTTTGGATATAGGAATCCAACTCAGTGCCAACAACTGTTAAGAGTGGAGTGCTTTGGCCTATGTAATCTTGACCAAGAGCCCAAATAATTGTCCCTGCAAGACCATAATTAAGGATATATGAACATTTTTCTGTGATTGATGTTTCATCATCATAAGTAATAATTTTGGTTAGATCAGGATTTGAAAGCCAGGGAGTATGAGTTGTTTCATCCCAATGTCGTGTCCATCCTGCCTGAAGAAGAGGATAAATTTCTTTGTATGGACGTTGTTGTGCACTTGTGCTAGGTCCAAAAAGGGTTGAGGCTTTAAATTCCCATCCATAAAAGGGAATGCCAATACACAATTTTTCTGCAAGCACCCCTTTATCATAAAGATAGTGTTTTACAGAATGATCAATCCACCCCTGATCTGTTGTACTTTCGTTCCCATAGAGAGGAGAATTTGGTCCTGCTTTTGATGTCCAGCTTCCATAATAGTCATAAGTCATCACTCCAATCCAATCAAGCACTTGATTTAAAACGCTCCAATCATACCGATTATTTATATCTGTGGATGGTGCAGCAATGCTTAAAAGAAGAGGTGGGTTAACGGCAGAAAAGGCATCATGAAGTTCCTGAAAAAGGAGGGAGGTGTAAATCTGCTTATCTGGAGGCGGATATTCCCAATCAATATCGGCACCATCATAACTATAGTTCAGACAAAATTGTGTTAAATTTTCCACAAATCGATGCCTGGCAATAGAATCTATTACCATTGCAGTAAAACGTGGCGTTCTTTCAGGGTCCCATCCACCTACAGAGATTGAAATTTTCACCTCATTTTCATGACAAGCTTGAATTAATTCTGGATTCTCCGTGAATCCATTTAAATCTAACTCTCCATTTTCATAGGGAAAGATAAAGGCATGACATATATTAGTAAGATATTCAAATGGAATGTCAGAAGAGGTATAAGTGTATTTATTCCAGCTAGGATAGTAGCCAATAACTAAAGGTTTCGATTCAGCAAAAAGAAGTGATCCTATGGAAAGAATAAATAAAATACTTTTAATTAATGCGAAACTATTTTTTTGCATCTTCCTTTGTCCGTTAAAAAGTTTAAAAAATTTCTTGCACAACTTAATAAGAGTTTGAAAAAGATGATAAGGATTTTATTCCCCTTGCAAAAAGATAAAAGGGAGTTTTTTGTCGATAGGAATAAATTTATTGTTCCTAATCAATAGTAAAAAAGCAAAATTCGGTGTATAAAAGATCTCTTTATAAGAAGATTCAATTTTTATGTTTTATAGCTTATTTTTATGAAATTAATCTTCTAATAACTCTTTTGACTTAGAGAATGAAAGTGTAAATTATCAAGCTAAGAGTTACAAAAAACGCATGAAGACAATGAAAAAGAAAATATTTTTTCCCATCTTAACGATAATACTTCTCCTTGTTGCAATATTTTACCCAAAAATTTCAGTTTCTGTTGATGATCTCTATTTAAAAATTGCTGTTATGAATGATATCATTTCCATCATAAACGAGAGTTATGTAGAAGAAGTAGACTGGTCGAAAACGATGGAGGGTGCTTATCGAGGCATGCTGGAAGAGTTAGATCCTCATTCTGTATACATTAGCAAGGATAAATTGAAAACCGTACAGGAAGAGTTTCAGGGAAATTTTCAAGGAATTGGCATTGAGTTCGATATTATTGATGGATACATAACAGTGATATCGCCCATTGTTGGAACGCCCTCCGAGCGAGTGGGGCTTCAAGCAGGAGATAAATTTTTAAAGATCGACGGTGAATCTGCTTACAAGATAACAAAAGAAGAAACATTTAAAAAACTCCGAGGTCCTAAGGGAACTACTGTTACGGTGACTGTAAAACGTGTTGGTGTTGAGGAACCTTTTGATGTAGAAATTGTCCGTGATGATATTCCAATATATTCTGTATTAGCTCACTTTATTGTGGAAGATAATATTGGCTATGTGCTTGTCAATCGATTTTCTCAAAATACCACAAAGGAGTTTTCTTCGGCATTGCATGATCTACAAAAAAAAGGCATGACATCTTTAGTTATTGATTTACGGTATAATGGCGGTGGGTATATGAATGAAGCGATTGATATGCTTGATAATTTTTTAGAAACCGGAGACATGATTGTCTATACAAAAGGTCGCTTGCCAAATGCCAATGAAGAATTTTATGCTACTGGGAAGGGTGAATTTAAAGACTTGCCAGTTATTGTTCTTATAAACCGAGGATCAGCCAGTGCTTCTGAAATTGTGAGTGGTGCACTTCAAGATTTAGATCGGGGATTGATTGTTGGAGAAACAAGCTTTGGTAAGGGATTGGTTCAACGGCAGTGGCCGTTAAAAGATGGGTCAGCTGTTCGCATTACTGTTGCTCGGTATTATACACCCTCAGGCAGATTGATACAACGTCCCTATGAAAATGGATTGGAAGATTATTACGAATCTATTATTATGGCAGATGAAATGGATACCGAAACAACATCAGACAAACCTGTCTATAAAACTAGGGCAGGTCGTATTGTGTATGGTGGAGGAGGAATTACTCCTGATGTCTTAGTCAAGCGGAATTTAGACCTCACAAAAGGGACGACAAAAGTATTTCAACATAGTGATCGACTCTTTTTTAAATATGCCCAGGAGTTGGCAATGCACTACCAAAATCCACCTGATAACATTGATGAATTCATTTTTGAATCTGCTCTGCCGGATGGATATCTTGAAGACTTTCTTGCTTTTGTTAACGAAAAAATTGACATAGTAACGTTAGAAGATTTGCAAAAGGATGAAGCATATATTATCATGCAGTTAAAGTCAGAACTTGCAAAAATGTGGTGGGGAAATAATGCTTTTTACAAAGCACGACTCCTTGCAGATAATCAATTTAGAGCGGCTTTAGAGCATGTTTCGGAAGCAAAAAAACTTCTTGGCTTTACAGGGGCTGAGAATCGTTAAAAATAATTGACATTAAACATTGCATTAAGTAAAATGTTTTACAATGTGGTTTGAAATAATTATTCAATTAAGATCGGAGGTTCATATCTATGGTTGAATTTTTTGTGAAGGGTGGTCCATTTATGTACTGGATTCTTGGTGTGTTCATTTTTGGACTGATCATTGTATTTGAACGGTTTTATTCTTTAACAGCTGCAGAATTAAGAACCCGCTCATTTCTAAAGGACATTGAGAGAGTCTTAAGAGAAGAAGGACCAGAAGCTGCTCGAGAATTGTGCGAAAAATCTAGCAGTCCTGTTGCCGCTATTTATCATGAGGCACTAAGTCGTTTGGATCAGGGTCTGGAACGTGTAGAAAAAGTGATTGATTCTTCAGGTGCTTTGGAAATGGCATTTCTGGAAAAGAATCAAATTTGGCTTACTACTGTGATAACCCTTGCACCTATGCTTGGCTTTCTTGGTACAGTATCTGGGATGGTTAGTGCTTTTGATGATGTGGCGGCTGCCAATGATATTTCTCCTGCGATTGTTGCTAGTGGTATTTCTGAAGCATTGCTTACAACCCTTTTTGGACTTGTTGTAGCAGTGATTGTTTCTATTTTTCAAAACTGGTTTATGAGTCGTATCGACAAGATGGTTATTGATCTTGAAAAAAGCTCTGTCCTTTTAATTGATGTGTTGTCAGAATATATGAAAGAAAAAAAATAAGATAAGTCTGGATTAAATCATGCTTGTTAAAAAAAGATATCGCATTAGCGGAGAAATCCCCAGTTCATCTATGGCTGATATAGCCTTTCTCCTCTTGATTTTTTTCCTTCTTGTGTCGACTATTGATCCAGATAAAGGGATTGGTTTTGTCCTGCCTGGAAAAGGGGGAGAATTTAAGGTAAACCCTAAAAACATTACCAATGTCTTAGTCAATGCAGCTGGACAAGTACTCATGAATGATAAAGAAATTCCCCCTCATGAAATTCATCGTGAAGCAGCGCGCCTTCTGGCAGAAAATCCACTGATGATTTTCTCTGTGCAAACAGCAGAAAATACAAAATATCAAGATTATATAACGGTTATAGATCAGTTAAAATTGGCGAATGCAACGCGTATATCCATTGCTGATTCAGAATAAATAAGGCACAATTATGGCAATAAAGAAAAAAACAAAATTAAAAGCTATAATCCCTACGGCATCAATGCCGGATATAATTTTTATGTTGTTAATTTTTTTCATGATGACAACTACGATGAGGCAAGTTGAAGGACTTAAGGTTCTTTTACCGCAAGCAAAAAAGATTGAAAAAGTGGAAACAAAACGACATATATCTTATATCTATGTCGGACGTGATGGCGTGATTTCAATTGACGATAAATTGGTCAAAATCGGTGATGTGAGTAAGGTAATGTATTCCAAACGCGTGGCTGATCCACAACTAATTGTATCTCTCCGGGCAGACCGAAATGTTCAGATGGGTGTAATTTCTAGCATTCATAATGAACTTCGTGAGGCTGACGCACTGCGTGTGAATTATTCAGCTATTACAGCAAATTATTAATGGAGTACAATCACAATGTCTGCAAAGGAATTTGAAAGATTTAAAGAACGATCAACGTTTATCGCAGAAGTTTCTAGTGCTTTGGTTGTTTTTTTAATAATATTAATTTTTTATCTCGTGCCCAAATTTGAAAGCGAAACAACCTTGGAAACAACAGGTCCACAAATACAGATTGAAGTGATCGACATTCCGCCAACGCAACAGATTCAACAATCAGCTCCTCCACAACGTCCAACAATCCCGGTAATGAGTGAGGATGAAGAAGTTGCAGAAGATATTACCATGGAAGAATTGGACTTTGAGGAGTTTGAATTGATGGATGCTCCTCCACCTCCCCCTGTGGAAAACAGACAAGATACCGTTCGAAGGGTGCGATTTATTCCCTATGATGAACCCCCGGAGCCAATTGGTGGGTCACAAGCAATTTTAAGAAATATTATCTACCCCGAAATTGCACGGGAAGCACAAATTGAAGGGACCGTCATTATTCAAGCTTTTATTAATGAACAGGGTATTGTAACAGATTGTGTGGTTTTGCAGGGAATCCCGAATACAGGACTGGATGAAGCCGCTATTGATGCGATTAAAAAAACTCGGTTTAAACCTGCAAAACAACGAGATCGAAATGTGGGGGTCTGGATATCGATTCCCGTTGTGTTTAAATTAAAATAAAAATTTGATTTCAGTTATGGTTAATAAATCATTAAAAGCACACTTAATTAAGTGTGCTTTTATTTTTTAAGGAGAATTAAAATGGATGATAATCTGAATATATTAATTGATCTTCTAAAAAAGCATGCAAAAGCAGAATCTGTGCAAGCATTAGTCCAATGGGATCAAGAAACGTATATGCCAGAAGGAGCTGGTGAGTTTAAAAGTGAACAATTAGCTTGGCTCAGCGCTCTTGTTCATGAAATGCATACGGGTGAGCCGTTTAAAAAAGTGTTAGAAAAGGTTGTTAATCTTTACACGGGCGATGTTCTAAATTCTAATGCAGACAAAGAGGAAAAACGTCTTCTTTATCTTATATGGAAAGATTATCACTATGCCTCTGTGCTTCCCCGATCTTTTGTCGAAGACTTTTCCTTCCTAACCTCCCAATCCCAACAGGTATGGGCAAAAGCACGTGCCAATAACGATTTTAAGTTGTTTTTACCATACCTTGAAAAAATTGTTGATATGTGCAAAAAACAAGCCGATTATTATGGCTACAAAACAACACCCTATGATGCCCTTATGGAACAGTACGAACCTGGTGTAACAACCCAACAGGTAGAATCACTTTTTTCAGAATTAAAAAGTGGACTGTTAGAATTATTGGATAAAATAAAAAATTCTAATGAAAAACTTGATGATCATTTACTTAAAGAATCTTTTGATACGGCACATCAATGGGCTTTTGGACTTGAAGTTATAGAAAAGATGGGATTTGATATGACCAAAGGGCGTCAAGATCGTTCTGCTCACCCCTTTACTACAGGCTTTCATCCCACAGATGTCCGTATTACAACACGGGTTTATGAAAATGATATGAAATCGGCATTCTTCTCGACAGTTCATGAAGCAGGTCATGCCTTATATGAACAGGGTCTGCCTGTGGAGCATTTTGGTACACCCTTTGGACAAGCCGCAAGTTATGGTATTCACGAAAGTCAGTCCCGCCTATGGGAAAATATGATTGCCAAAAGTCTCCCCTTTTGGCATTATTTTTATCCCCGATTAAAAGAATATTTCCCTATCCTTCAAAAAACATCCGTTGAGGCATTTTACAAAATGATCAACATGGTAAAGCCATCACTTATCCGTATCGATGCTGATGAAGTAACATACTCTCTCCATATTATGCTCCGCTTTGAAATTGAAAAAATGCTTATCAATGAAGAATTAAATGTCTCTGAATTACCAGACCTCTGGAATGCAAAAATGAAAGAATATTTCGATCTTACTCCCCCTGATGATAAAATGGGCGTGATGCAAGATGTCCATTGGTCAATGGGATCTATCGGTTATTTTCCATCCTATGCCCTAGGGAATCTCTATGCAGCACAATTTCTTAAAAAAGCTGTTGCTGATATTCCTGGATTTTGGGAAACAATTCAGATGGGGGAATTTGCTATTTTCTTACAATGGCTAAGAGAAAAAATTCATGTTCAAGGGCGTCGCTATAATCCTCTTGATCTTGTGAGTTCTGTCACTGGTCAAAAACTATCGCCTAAACCGTTTTTGCAATATTTAAACACAAAGTATCATGAGATTTATAAACTATAAATAGTTAGCTCTTTCTATTCTATACTCTAAAGGGTAAAAGTGTGCCGACCAAACGTCAACTCTCACTTGTTTCATTTTAGACTCTTTGGTAACTTCCTGCACGTTTAAAAGGCGGATTACCTTTGGGAACAAGACAAAACTAACTATTAAGGAAATATGAATTCTCAAATCATGATTAGTTAATATTAGTGTATATCATCAAAAAGTTCAGGGAGGAATAACGATAAGCATGGCAACTAATAACATAGTCATTGGAATTGCGGGATCTGGTGGAGATGGTATTATTTCTGCAGGAGAAATTTTGGTCAATGCTGCGTCCAGCGAGGGTCTATTTGTTTTTATGCTAAAAAGTTTTGGTGCTCAGATTCGCGGTGGTGAAAGTTCTGTCCGGGTGCGCATGAGTAGTGAACCAGTAGCAACACAAGGTGATAAACTAGATATCCTTGTTGTTTTAAGCTGGAAAGATTATATGAAATTTCAGTCTGAAATGCTCCTTGAAGATCATGTGGTTATTGTGAGTGATGAAGAGGATAAATTTCCTGAGGAAAACATTCCGATTCCATCAGAAAAAATGAAAAATTGGTATAAAGTTCCTTTCACAAAACTTGCAAACGAGTCTGCCGGAACAACCTTAGCAAAAAATATTGTAATGCTGGGTGTTATTTCAGAACTTTTTAATTTACCTAAAGCTGCTCTTCAAAATTCTATTAAAAAAAAATTTGACAAAAATATAACAGAGATTGTTGAAAAAAATGTAAAGGCTTTAAAGGCAGGACAAGAATATGTAAAAAAAGAAATTCGGAAGCAAGATTCTGTACTTTTTGAATATACCCCAGGAGAACCCAGAATAGTGATGGAAGGGAATGAAGCAACTGCTTTTGGAGCCATTTATGCAGGTGTTGAATTTTATGCAGGCTATCCCATTACGCCTTCAACTGAAATCATGCATTGGCTATCAATATATTTGCCTCGCTATAAGGGGGTTGTTATTCAGATGGAAGATGAATTGGCTTCCATTAATGCTGTTATTGGTGCAAGTTTTGCAGGAAGAAAAGCCATGACAGCCACATCAGGTCCTGGGATGTCTCTTATGGCTGAAGGTCTGGGTCTTGCAGGGATGGCTGAATTGCCCATTGTTGTTGTAAATGTCCAACGGGGGGGGCCCTCAACAGGGATTCCTACAAAAACAGAACAAGCTGATTTAATGCAGGCAATCTGGGGAAGTCATGGAGATGCCCCGCGGGTCGTCATTGCTCCTTCCGATGTTGAAGATTGTTTTGATTGCACAGTGTTGGCATTTTATATCGCTGAAAAATACCAACTTCCCGTCATTATCCTTTCGGATGCCTTTATTGGCCTTCGAAAAGAATCCATCAATCCTCACCGATTTAAAGATTTGAAATATGGCTTTAAAAAAATTAATCGTCGCATGACACCCACTGAAAATGAACTCGAGGATTATGCACGATTTAAAATTACTCCCAATGGCATATCACCCGTTACATGGCCAGGAATAGAAAAAGGAATGTACCAAGCTGCAGGAATTGAACATAATGAAAAAGGTTTTCCAACCTCTGATGTCTCTATCCATGCGGCGATGACAAAAAAACGGTGGGCTAAATTTAACGAAATAAAACGGGAATTTTCTTTTGAACGCTTGTATGGACCTGAAGATGCTGAGTTAGGAATTATTGCCTGGGGATCGACAAAAGGTGCCGTTAAAGAAGCGGTGACAAAAGCAAATGCAAACGGAATCAAAGTGCAGGCAATTATTCCCCAAATTCTTTATCCTTTCCTCATACAACCCTTTTATGATTTTTTACGCCGTAAAAAACGGGTGATTATTGTGGAAATGTCTCACGCTGGTGGCTTTCGCCGTTATTTAAGAGGATTTATACAATTTGGTGATTTTGGTGTGAAAACAGTGTCATATCGACAGACTGGCGGCGCCCCTTTTACGGTTGGACAAATTTATGATAAAATTGTTCAAGAATATGAAAAAAAGGATGCATAAATATGGAAGAAAAAAAATATACAATAAAAGATTATAGAAGTGAACTTAAACCAATTTGGTGCCCTGGATGTGGTGATTATTCTGTTCTAAATGCACTTTTACAATCCTTTGTAAATCTTCAAATCCCACCCCATATGCTGGCGATTGTTTCAGGAATTGGTTGCTCAAGCCGCCTTCCCGGCTATGTAAATACCTATGGTTTTAATGGAATTCATGGGCGGGCTATCCCCCTTGCGACAGGGGTAAAATTAAGCAATCCCGCCATTAAAGTCATTGCTGTGGGTGGCGATGGCGATGGATTTTCTATTGGTGCTGGACATATTCCCCATGCTGCAAGAAAAAATATTGATATGACATATATTGTTATGGATAATTCCATCTATGGACTTACAAAAGGGCAAGCTTCACCAACAACCCCCGTTGGCGAACAGACAAAAACAACCTATTATGGAAATATGGATGAACCCATTAACCCTGTCAGAATGATGATCGCCTATAAAGCTTCATTTGTTGCTCGCGCCTTTTCAGGAGATCCCAAACATACAGTAGAGATTTTTACTCAAGCTATTAACCATCGAGGATTTTCTTTTGTGGAAGTTCTTTCTCCATGTCCTACCTTTCGAGGAGCGGAACAGTTTAAGTTAATTCGGGAAAAGATTAAACCTCTTCCTGAAGACTACCAGCCTACGGATGAAGTCCGTGCTTTTGAAGTTGCAAATGATAACGATTTTTTCCACCTTGGCGTGATTTATAAGCAAAATAGACCTATTTATACTGATATTTTAAAAAAATTGCAAGAGGTTGCAGAAAAAATGAGGGAATCTGAAGTTTTGGATCTTTTGGAACAATTTGAACCATAATAAACATGCCTATAACAAAATCTTTTCAAGATGAAGCCTTGCAGGCAGCCCTTCTTGAGCTTATTCGGCAAACTTCTACGCAGTTACCTCACGATGTAATAAAGGCCATTACTATGGCCAAAAAAGCTGAAAAAGAAGGAAGTACGGCAAGCCAGGTTCTGGATGCAATTCTACGAAATATTGAGCGTGCACGGGAAAAAGTAACTCCCATTTGTCAAGATACAGGTACGAATATCTACTATGTTAGTCTACCCATAGGAATGTCTATGCGACGAGTAGAAAAGGCAATAAGGGAAGCTACGCGGGAAGCTACGCGAAAGGCTTATCTTCGTCCAAATGCCGTTGATCCACTCACGGGGAAAAACTCTGGTGATAATACGGGTATTATGGCTCCTTTTATTACTTTTGTAGAGTGGGAAAAACCTGCTATAGAAGTTCGCTTGATGTTGAAAGGGGGTGGCTGTGAAAATGTTTCTATCCAGTATTCTCTTCCTGATACAAGCTTAAAGGCTGGTAGAGACCTGGACGGTGTTTACAAAACAGTTTTAGATGCTGTTGTAAAAGCACAAGGACGCGGTTGTGCACCTGGAATTTTAGGGATTGGTATCGGTGGAGATCGCTCCTCTGGCATGCTCCTAGCTAAACAACAGCTGTTTCGAAAAGTCGATGATGAAAATGAAAATCCCCTGTTAGCAACCTTGGAGTCTCGCCTTTTGAAGGATATAAATTCTCTTGGAATCGGTCCTATGGGATTTGGTGGCAAAACAACTGCCCTGGCTGTAAAAATAGGCGTCGCCCATCGTTTGCCGGCTTCATACTTTGTTTCTATTTCCTATATGTGCTGGGCGGATCGACGAAAAACCATGCACTATACACCGGAGATGGTGACCTATGATTAAATTAACGCTCCCTGTAGATGAAAAAATGGTGCGGACTTTGAAAGTTGGCGATGAAATATCTTTGAATGGTCGCCTTGTTACAGGCCGCGATGCTGTACATGCTTGGCTTGCAAAAGAAAAACCCCAGGAAATTCGAGATCTACTGCAAAATACAATGATTTATCACTGTGGCCCTGTGGTGAAAAAGAAAGGGGATTCCTGGGAATTTGTTGCTGCTGGACCAACAACATCAATTCGGGAAGAGCCTTACCAAAGTACCATTATGAAGGAATATGGACTTCGAGGCGTTATTGGCAAAGGGGGGATGGGGAAGAATACCCTTAAAACGTTACAAAAAATAGGCGCAGTTTATTTACATGCTATTGGTGGACTTGCAACTCTAATTGCTGAATCGGTTGTTGGTGTCCATACAGTAATTAAATTGGAAGAATTTGGAACCCCAGAAGCTCTATGGGTTATTGATGTCAAAGATTTCCTCACCATTGTTACTATGGATTCACATGGGAACTCTCTCCATGACACAATTTTTGAAAAATCTAATAAAAGAAAACAGGAGCTTCTTAAAAAACCCTTCACCCTTTGAAAGCAAGAGGTTTCGTTTGAATAAAGAAAGATGTACTGAACCTTTCATCTTCTTCCAGAATAACTCATCTTTCAATATTACATCGAAAATTTTTAAATACTCTTTGAAGAATCGATTATCCTAAAAAAATTATAATCGATTTATTGAATATCTAAAAGTGTGTAGTTCTGATTATATTTCTCCCATAATGCACGTGGTTTCAATGCCCCCGCGAATATTATAGACTGTTGTTATTTTCAATTTTTTCGGTGATAATATACCTTTCAAATCCTCATAAACTCGGTTTGTCATATCCTCCTGATAAATCCCAACATTCCGATAAGAAATGAAATAGTATTTCAGGGATTTTAATTCAATAATTGTTCTATTAGGAATGTATTCAATGGTTATGCGAGCAATATCTGGGAGGCCGCTATAAGGACAAACAGCGCTGAATTCTGGATAATCAAGCGTAATTTTTTGATCATTCCCCGTATAAGGGATAGGTTCTAGGATGTCAGTTCTAATTGCATCAGGTGGACAAAAAGAGAGTTTTAATCCTTCTGCTTTTGCCATAATAGTCTCCTTATTTTATGAATTCATATTTTGTAATTATGCGTTCAGAAGTTTATATACTTGATCCCGATGGCTTAACATAAAGCCTGCTGCACAAATAATATGCACAATTTTTTGATGTGCTCCTTCATCCGAAGACGGCCAGAATTGGATAAAAATTCCGCGCTATCCCTGGAATATTATCTAATTCTGTAGCAATAAACCTCTGTAATATTTTCTCCCGTAAATTCACGTTATAAGTGCAACTCAAACAAAGGACGGAGAACGGGGAATGGAGACGGGAAATCATTTATCAACATTCCTAATTTAGGTTTGAATCTGATTGTATAGTATTACAGATATCTCTTGGTTTTATCGATAAACCATCTGCATCTGTTTCACTCAACTCTTTTAATTCTTTGGCAAGATATCATTGAGTTCTGAGTTCAGCCCATGATCCTCTCGTGATGGATAGATCTGATATAGCCTTTATGACGTCCTCTGTCATATCCTTTGGTAATATTTTGGGGATGGACACAGATAAACGGTGAATTTGGTCACGAAATCCAACATCTCTACACTCTGAGGTCTCTATACACATCCGTGGCAAGCCTCATCCTTCCCTCCTCCATCTCCTAACTTTTTGAGGTGTAAAATGTTGCACTTAATCGTTGAATCCGGGTCCACAGAAAGTTTTGATATACGGGAAATAAAAAGAATTTTATGTGGACTGAGATTATGAATATGGATAGGATGTTTTTCTTTAATCCACTGAAAAAGATCCTCAAACCACTTGAGAATTATAGCAGGATTTAATCCTTCCTGAAAAGAATTTGAACACCCCCAAGGACTTTTATTTCTTTAATTTTTTGAGCAAGAATTTCACGATTTAAGATATAATTCTTTTCTAAATTTTGCGGACATTGAAAGACATATCCTGTAGGACAAATATTGGTATAATTGAAATTCCTATCAATAATATAAATAACTCGCTTGCGGGTATAAAAACGCCTGAGGATAGTATTGGCCAGCATTGCCAAGAGCGAAAAGTCATTCCATTGGAGAAGAAAATGTCCTTCTTTTGCAAGCAATCGCTCTTCAGCCACAAATTTTTCAATAAAATCATCTCTTTTAAAGGCATATTTCTCTCTTTTTATATCATTATTCATTCCATCAGATAGGAATCAGATTTCTTAACCACTTCCAGTGGCGAGATTCTATCATTTTGAGATAATCAATCTGCAATTTCATCATAGAATTTAGTGAATCCCTTGGTGAACAAAAATAAAGGATTTTGATAAAAGCAAGGATAAAAGGGTGAAAAAAAATTGAAAATTCCTTGAAAATAGACAAAAACTACTCTATCTTTTATTAGATGGCCTGCAGCCAATTTTTTGAGAATCAACATTGATACTATGGGAACCTTAGCTCATCCTGGCGGAAGTCAAGCCTCTTTCGAGAGGAAGACTGAACTCAGGGGCAGGTACCCACCGTGATAAACGGATTCATCAAAAACGCTGCAGGCTTTTTTATACCCCATTTTTATCTTAACAATTTTGACATGCTTTGTTTTAGGATGTCATGAATTTTCTTACTCGTAAATTGACACGTGAGAACACTCTTACACCCTCGTATATTTAAAATATCCTAAGAGAAAAATGATATTTATTTTATAGGGATCAAACGAAATTGCTTTGAGAAAGTATTTAATTCTCAAATAACCATTCTCTTTTTTATTCCATAAATTAACAATCTATTGATAATGAAAGAAAACAGAATACGAGCTTGCTTATGAAAGAGTTACCTAAATTATACGATCCTACCCATGTTGAAGACAAATGGTATGAAGTGTGGTTGAAAAAGGGCTATTTTCACTCTGCCCCCAATCCTTATAAAAAACCCTATACAGTGATGATTCCTCCACCAAATGTTACGGGTATGTTAACGATGGGACATATTTTAAACAACACAATTCAAGATATTTTAGTCCGCAAAGCGCGTATGGAAGGCTATGAGACGCTTTGGCTTCCTGGTACTGATCATGCGGGGATTGCCACGCAGGCTGCTGTTGAAAAAGATTTGTTGAAAAAGGGCAAACGTCGGACTGATTATTCCCGCGAGGAATTTTTAAATCTTGTTTGGGAATGGAAAAATCGATATGGGGGCATTATCATTAAGCAGTTAAAAAAACTTGGTGTGTCATGTGATTGGTCCCGAGAACGCTTTACTTTGGATGAAGGACTCTCAAAAGCTGTCCGGGAAGTGTTTGTCCGTCTTTATGAAAAAGGATACATTTACAAAGGAATACGCATTGTTAATTGGTGTCCTGTTTCGCTTACTGCCCTTTCCGATGAGGAAGTTATTTATAAAGAAGTTCATGGTCACTTGTGGTATATCCGATATCCCTTAAAAGAGGATCCATCACATGGATTAACGATTGCTACAACTCGGCCTGAAACCATGTTGGGAGATTCAGCCGTTGCGGTTCACCCTGATGATGAACGATACAAAGATTTTATTGGTAAAACGCTTATTCTTCCTATTGCGAATAGAGAAATCCCTGTCATTGCCGATGAGTATGTTGATAAGGGTTTTGGGACAGGTGCTTTAAAAATAACTCCTTGTCATGACCCCAATGATTATGACATTGGGTTGCGGCACAAACTTCCTTTTATTGATATTTTTAATTCAGATGCGACCTTAAATGAAAAGGCTGGTTCTCACTATCTGGGATTAACGCGTGAGGAAGCTCGAAAAAAAATTGTAAAAGAGCTGGAAGAAAAGGGATATCTTGTAAAAATTGAAAAATATACACACAAAGTAGGATATAGTGAACGGGCAGGAGTTCCCATTGAACCCCGAGTCTCAGAACAGTGGTTTGTAAAGATGGAGAACATGGCAGAAAAAGCGCTGAAAGTTGTGAATGAAGGGAAAATCCATTTTAATCCTGGGCGCTGGGTAAAAACGTATAATCATTGGCTAGAAAACATTAAAGATTGGTGTATTAGTCGACAATTGTGGTGGGGACACAGAATTCCTTTTTTTTATTGTCAGAATTGTGGATGGGAAAATGCCCTTCGCGAGGATCCAAAGACGTGTCCAACCTGTGGCTCAACACAGATTAAACAAGATGAAGATGTGTTGGATACCTGGTTCAGTTCTTGGCTTTGGCCTTTTTCTACCCTTGGTTGGCCAGAAGAAACAGAAGACCTGAAATATTATTATCCTACGGATGATCTTGTAACAGCTCCTGATATTATCTTTTTCTGGGTAGCTCGGATGATTATGGCTGGTCTTGAATTTATGGGAGAAATCCCCTTTAAAAATGTCTATTTTACAGGACTTATTCGAGATGCTCAGGGACGGAAAATGAGCAAATCTCTGGGAAATTCCCCCGATCCTCTTGAGTTAATTGATCGGTTTGGTGCCGATGCTCTACGTTTTGGCATTATGCTTATTGCGCCCCAAGGCCAAGATATCCTTTTTGATGAAAACAGGATTGAAGTAGGACGGAATTTTATGAATAAACTCTGGAATGCCAGTCGCTTTGTCCTTATAAATAAACCTGTTGATTATTGCTTCAATGCCTCTAATCTTGAAAATGAAAATCTTGAAACTGCAGATCTTTGGATTTTAGGGAAACTTAACGAAACTCTTCAATCTGTGAATAAAAATCTAAAAAAATATCGGTTTAATGATGCCGCAAAAGATATTTATGATTTTACCTGGGGCTACTTTTGTGATTGGTATCTTGAGCTTATCAAGCCTCGCCTATATAGAGGCAATATTATTCTAAAAGACAGTGCACTTGGGACGGCCATTTATGTGTTGAGAAATATTCTCAAACTTCTTCATCCCTTTGCCCCCTTTATTACAGAAGAAATCTGGCAGTTTGTAAAAGAGGAGGAAGAGACTCATCTTGTTATTAGCGCTTGGCCAACACCGTTTCAGCTTCCTACAGATAAAAAAATGAAAGCAGAAGAAGAGATGCAACTTCTTATGGATGTGATAACAGCTCTCCGTACGATTCGCAGTGAATTAACCGTTCCTCCTTCAAAAAAAGCAACAGTTTTAATTCATGGAGGAACCCAAGGGCAACGGGATATCCTCCTGAAAAAAAAAGAATATATTTATGCGTTAGCAAAAGTGCAGACCCTGACTATTAAAGAAAAACTTGAAAAACCGAAACTTAGTGCAACAGCAGTCGTTCAAAATCTTGAAATTTACGTTCCCTTGGCAGACTTAATTGATATTGATAAAGAAAAAAATCGTCTTAAAAAAGAAATAGAAATGTTGGAACAACATCTGATAGGGGTTAGGAATAAACTACAAAATCCCAATTTTATAAGAAAAGCACCAAAACATGTGGTGCGATATGAGCAGGAAAAAGAACAGGAAATTGAAAATAATCTTAACCTGCTTAAATTAAATCTGGCACGCTTGGACCATTAACATGAATAGTTAATGTAACGAGGAAAGGGATATTATGCTTCGCATTATAACACTTTTGCTTTTAGTCTGTACGGCACTTTTTGGCAATCCTCCTGAAGTTTTAATATTGCCAAAAATAGGTGCTTGGGTAACGTTTCAGGAAGAGCCTTATACAATAAATGAAAGATTTTATTTGCCAACGTACGGATTAAATATTATACCTAAAACAGTTTGGAAATCGGCAGAACCAGAAGGAATTCTTCGCTATATGTATCCTAATTATGGTGCCTATCATTTAGAAGAAGGAACTAATATTCATCTTTTGTTAAAGGAAAGTATCGATATCCGGGGTAAATTTGTGAAACATGAAAACAATGCGATTTATGTTGAGGGGACCAATCAAGTTTATATAATTGATCCAGCAAATATCTTATACTATGAACTAGCCGAAATCCCCGGTGATAAAAAGCTAGAATATTTGCCATTGTCCTTTCCTTCTAAAAAGAAAAATCCGCCCGTGACCTACGGTTTCTTAACCCATGATTTTATTTGGTCGGCTGAATATGAATTGCGGTGGAACGATAAAGAAACAGCTCTTTTTATTCCCTGGTTTCGGGTGATTAATCAAGGAACCGGCACCTTGACCAGTGCAAAGGTAACACTTTTGGCGGGGGATATAGAAACACAATCGAGAAATGTTGAAAGAGCCATGCAGGCTGCCCCTAAGGGAATGGGAGTAGAAATGTCAGCTAACGCCGCTTTTGCTGCTGAAGCACCTCAAAGTACTGGAGATCATTACATTTTTACGTTAAAAGATTATGTGACATTTACCCCCAAGTCTGAGTTCAGGCTACCTCTCGCTGCACCTAAAGAAATTCAGCCAGAAAAAAAATATATTGTCTCTGGAAATTCCTTTTCATCTTCTGGAACACTACCGTTTCATGCTGATTTAGAATTGACATTCATGATAAAGAAGGACACAAACGATCCTATGGTTTTGCCTGAAGGGATCCTGCGGATTTTTAATGAAAAGGGAATATTTGGAGGTGAAGTCCGAATCCCCAATACCCCAGCGGGGGAACCAGTGATAATAACGCCCGGAAAGGCTTTTGATGTTGTTTTCAAACGAACAGTTCTGGATTATAAAAGAGAAAGAGAAACAGCAGAAGGAACAATATGTTACGAAATTCGCAACCAAAGTGATAAGTCTATATCTGTTATTATTCGTGATCAGTGGTATGGCAACTGGGTAGTAAAAAAAGCTTCTCATCCTGTTGAAAAAAAATCAGCAACAGACCTTGAAATTCCTTGTACCATAAAAGCGGGTGAATCAATCTGTGTTGAATATATGTGCTATGTGACGTATCGGTAGAAAATGTGCATCCTTTTTTAGATCAGCCTATAAAGAATATTCCTTATATCGGTCGAGGACGTGAAGAAGTTTTAAAAAACCACGGCATTACGACAATAGAGGATCTTTTACATTATTTTCCTCGAAGGTATTTAGACAGGTCAACGGTAAAAGCTATTGGAAATCTTGTTGTTGGGGAAGAATGTACGGTGGTGGGTGAGGTGGTTTCTTGTGTTCTTCAACACCTTCGACAGAGGGAAATCCTTAAGGTAATGCTACGAGATACGACAGGGTATATGACCTTGACATGGTTTCAGGGGTATCAATGGATCCAAAAGGTTTTGAAACCAGGAGAAATTATTTCTGTTAGTGGGAAGGTGGAATTCTTCAAGGGTTATACTATGACGCATCCAGATTTTGATTTTATCGATCGGGAACAACTCAATACAGGCATGTTGGTTCCCGTGTATCCCCTAACACAGGATCTTCGGCATAAGGGTTTTAATTCACGGCTGTTTCGAAAAATATTTTATCATCTTTTTAATCAATGTCCGCCATATTTACCAGATCCCCTTCCGGAAGATGTTCAGAAATCTTTTCGGATTTTACCCTTTCGGGAAGCTTTATATCAGATTCATTTCCCTCACAATGAGGCATCCTTAAAAAAAGCATGGTTTCGATTTAAATTTCAGGAACTTTTTATGCTCCAACTCCTGTTGGCAATAAAAAAACAAACCATCAAAGCTCAAAAAAGTCCCTTTGTTTGCACCCATGCAGGGGAACTTATTCATGCATTGTATCACTCTTTGCCCTTTGATCTCACAAACGCTCAAAAGCGGGTAATTCGCGAAATTTATAAAGATTTTCGGTCGGGACACGTGATGAATCGTTTGTTACAGGGGGATGTAGGGAGCGGTAAAACCCTAGTTGCTGCAGCCGCGGCGGCAATCATGATCGATAACGGATTTCAAACGGCAATTATGGCGCCGACAGAAATATTGGCACATCAACATTATAAAAGTTTTAGTGAGTTGTTTGCACCTTTGAATATTCCTGTTGTTTTATTAACAGGCAGACAAAACCTGTCTCAAAAAAAGGTGTTTCTTGAAAATATTGCTATGGGAAAGACTCCCATAGTTATTGGAACCCATGCATTAATTCAAGAGGGAGTTCTTTTTAAAAAGTTAGGATTTGTGGTCATTGATGAACAACATCGCTTTGGCGTTGATCAAAGAGGGACACTTATTAAAAAAGGGATGAATCCACACGTGCTATCTATGACAGCAACACCCATTCCCCGCACCCTATCCTTAACTCTTTATGGCGATATGGATGTCTCAATTCTTGATGAAATGCCCCCTGGCCGTAAAACCGTAAAAACAAAAGTTGTTACACCCAATGAGCTAAAAAATACGTATGACTTTATTCGGAAAGAAATTCGGAAAGGTCGACAAGTTTATGTGGTTTATCCCTTAATCAGTGAGAGTGAAAAAATGGATTTAAAAGCCGCTGAAGAAGGGTATAAAGAATTACAGGAACATATATTCCCTGATATGACCGTTGCGTTACTCCATGGGAAAATACCAGTACCTGAAAAAGAAGCAATTATGAAAGCGTTTAAAGAGAAAAAAATTCATATTCTTGTTTCTACTACGGTAATTGAAGTAGGAGTAGATGTTCCCAACGCAAGTATTATGATGGTAGAAAATGCTGAGCGATTTGGTCTTACTCAACTCCATCAATTGCGGGGTAGAGTAGGACGTGGGTCTGATCAAAGTTTTTGCCTTTTAGTTAATCGTAAAAATTCTGAGAGTGGAAATACACGTCTTCGTACTTTGGAAAAAACAACCAATGGCTTTGAAATTTCAGAAACAGATCTCAAATTGCGGGGACCCGGGGACTTTTTCAGTACCCGTCAACACGGAGAAACTGGACTTAAAATTGCTGATTTAGTGAGTGACTTGCCAATTATGGTTAAAGCACGGGAAAAAGCATTTCTGTTAATCGATCAAGACCCTCAAATTCTTTTGCCACAGCACAAAACCCTTCGGGAATTCTTTTTGAAACATTATCGGGATAAATTAGATTATGCAACGATTGGTTAAAGTGTTCTTAGAGATCAAGAAACAAGTGTTTACGGATGATTAAAAAAAAAAATAGATATAAGTGCTTTTATTTTAAAGTTTAAAAATATAGGGAAAGACACATGGCAAAAGATAAAATGAAATTTTGGTTGGGTATCCTGGCGTTTTTTGGCTCGTTTTTTGCGTATTTAAAAACAATGGCTCCAACCCTTTCCTTCTGGGACTGTGGTGAATTTATTGCCACATCTTATATTATGGGTGTTCCACACCCTCCTGGGAGTCCTATCTTTATCCTTTTAGGTCGAATTTTTACTATGCTTCCCCTCAATCCAGATATTGGATGGCGAATGAATCTTATGTCTCCTATTGCTTCTGCCGGGGCGGTGCTACTTCTTTATTTGATTATCATTCAGTTTAGCCACTTCTTTGTGGATAAAAATGCAAAAGGGAGCAAAAGATTTATTACCTATATCAGTGCTTTTATCGGTGCCATGACCTTTGCGTTTACAAGCAGTCATTGGTTTAATGCCGTTGAATCTGAAGTGTATGCCATGAGTACTTTTTTTACGGCTATTGTAGTATGGCTTGTCCTTAAATGGCATGAAGTGGATGAACAGCATTCTCATGGTGAACAATATTTGATTTTGATCGCCTATCTTATTGGACTTGCCATAGGTATTCACATGTTAAATCTTTTAGCGCTTCCTTTTATTGCGTTGATTATTTATTTCAGATACAAAGATTTTCGATGGGGCCCCCTGATTCTTTTAGCTATGGGGACGGGACTTTATTATTTAATTATCAATAATGGCATTGTTCTTGGTACTGCCCGTTTAGCATATAAATTGGGGATAAAGACTGCCGCAATTGCTTTTCCTCTTGCACTTGGAATAATTCTCGTCATTATCTTTGTTACCTATGCTCTTGCTAGATCCTTTTTAAAAAACCATAAACCTGCTCTCAAATGGACTCAAATTTTACTGCTTGGACTGGCATTAATTACCATTGGTTATTCATCGTATGAGACAATATTTATTCGATCGCTAAAAAATCCCGGTATTGATGAAAATGATCCAGAAACTACTCGCCAAGCTATGGCTTATTTACAACGTGAACAATATGGCGATATCACGTGGGATCGAAGTGCCCGCTGGCGTGAGTCTCCTAATCGTAGCCAATATTCTAGTTCCTGGGACTTCTTTTGGAATTATCAGGTGAAACACATGTATATCCGGTATTTTAACTGGCAATTTATTGGAAGAACCGGGGATGAACTGGATCCCACAAAATTGTGGGGGATTCCTTTTGTGATTGGATGGTTTGGCATGTTTTATCACTTTGCAAAAGACCGAAACAGAGCACTATCGGTCCTCGCCCTTTTTATCATGACAGGTCTTGCTATTATTATTTATCTTAATCAGCCAGAACCCCAACCACGGGAAAGAGACTATTCGTATGTTGGCTCATTTTTCGCGTTTTCAATCTGGATTGGCTTGGGTGTCCATGGCATTCTGAACTTTGTAAATTCCTTAAAAAAGAAAAAATTAAGAACAATACTTGTTCCCATTGTAACGATTATTCTCCTCTTAGTTCTTCCCGTGAATATGCTAAGGGCAAATTATCATGAAAGTAACCGGAGCGGCAACTATGTAGCTTCAGATTATGCTTATAACCTTCTGAATACGGTTGCACCTCATGGAATTCTTTTTACAAACGGAGACAATGATACCTTTCCGGTTTGGTATTTGCAAGAAGTAGAAAATGTGCGGAAAGATGTCCGTGTTGTTAATCTGAGCCTTTTAAATACACCGTGGTATATCCTTCAACTGAAACACAATGAACCTAAAGTAAATATACCATTATCAGATAGTCAAATTGAACGCTTAACGGTTATCCCCTGGAAATCCCAAGAAATGTCCATTCCCGTTCCCGATTCCCTTAATCCTGAAGGAAAGATTACATGGCGTATGGATCCTGGTTTTCGGGATATTGGTTTACGTGTTCAGGATCAAATGGTATATATTATTGCACGTGCTGCGGAATGGAAACGACCTGTTTATTTTGCAGTTACGGTCCCCGATGATAATAGAATTGGTCTCAATGACTATCTTTCTATGGAAGGACTTGCTCTTCGACTTCAACCTAAAAAAGTTTCTTCTGTTGATCCAGATAAAATTTATGAAAACTATACCCAGGTCTATCGTTTTAGAAATCTCAACAATCCAAAGGTTTATTTAGATAATAACAGTAAACGGTTGATGCAAAACTATAGGACATGTGCGATGCAGGGTGTTGTGGCATTTCTTGAGCGAGGAGATAAAGAAAAAGCCAGAGAACTTCTTGATTTTTTGGAAGAGAAAATTCCAGAATCTAATATTCCCATTTATCATCCAGATCTTATGCTTCAAATGGGACGTCTATATTTTGGAACAGGCGATACAGCTGAATTGGAAAATCGGCTGGAACGGTATCTTAATCGGGATAACATTGGATTTAATGAATATTTTAATGCTGCTCAAGTTTATTACATGGATTTACAGGATTATGAAAAGGCAGCGTCGGTGTTGGAAAATGCTTATCTCTTATATCCCCGAGATGCACGTGTTGTGGGCATGTTAACCTTAATGTATCGAGAAGCCGAAAAATATGATGAAGCATTAAATCTTTTAAATCAATGGTTAAGCCAAGTAGCGCCCAATGATCAAAATGCCCTTAAAATGAGAGAAGAAATTCTAAAATTAAAAGAAGAAAAGAGACTTCAACAATAACCATAAGGGGGGTTAAAAGCCCCCACTTTTTTATATGATAAAAGTCAGTGTTATTATCCCCCATTACAAAGGACGGGCAATCCTTCAGGCATGTTTACAGTCTTTAACGGCTTCTACCTTTCTTGAGAAAGAAATTTTACTTGTGGATAATGGAACAATAGATGATAGCTTGGAAATGGTAACAAAAGAGTTCCCTCACGTTCGAATTCTTCAAAATGAAAAAAATCTTGGGTTTGCAGGCGGTTGTAATCGTGGAATCTACGCTGCTCATGGAGAATATCTTCTCTTTCTTAATAACGACACAATTCACGATCCTGGGTGGATTGAACCCCTTGTCGAGTGGCTCGATACTCATCCTGAAACAGCATCAGTTATGCCTAAAATTCTTTCCTATTCACGGAGAGATTGGTTTGATTATTCCGGGGCTGCCGGCGGATTGCTTGATTATTATGGTTATCCCTTTGCCAGAGGACGCTTATTGGATTATATCGAGCAAGATCATGGGCAATATAATAATCCTATAGAAATTTTTTGGTCTAGTGGCACAGCCTTTATGATGCGTAAAAAAGCCTTGGAGGAATCGGGAGTATTTGATGAAACATTTTTTGCCCACATGGAAGAAATAGATCTTCATTGGCGATTGCATCTGCTCAATTGGAAAGCGTTTTGTATCCCAGCTTCTATCATTTGGCATCACTCGGGGTGGACCCTGCCACCAAATTCCTACCGAAAAAAGTATCTAAATCATCGTAACAATTTGATCATGCTTCTTGCCAACTATTCGTATTTATCCCTTTTATGGATTATACCTGCTCGTTTTTTACTGGATGTAATGTCCGGTGGATTTGCCCTTCTTCAGGGAGATTTTAAACGTATAGGAGCCCTTGTTGCTGCCTATTTTTGGCTCTTAATCCATATCCCCTATCTTGTAAAAAAACATCAAAAACATCAATCTTTACGACGTGTAAGCGATGCAAAAATTCATCGTATCATGTTTAAATACCCCATCCCCCTTACTGTCTATCTCTTTAGAAAAAAAAGATATTCTGATCTTAAACTATCGTAATGTGAAGCATGATATAAGCCGCATCTATGTTCACCATTTCTTTTAAAATTACCTCATTAAATGTCTTTAGTATGAATCATGAGACACCTCATAAATGACAAGTTAATACATGAGAATGATTCTCATTATCCACATAAAAACGAGAAAATAATCACGATTTAAAACGTTTAATCGAGAAAAAAAGGATTATTTCTTGGGTAATTTCGAGAGGAATTATAGATTCTCACACTGAAAAGGAAGGGTAAAAGTTCCTAATAAGTAATAAATCAATGAGGTAGAAAGGGATAAATACATGCAAAGTTCAGAAAATATTGTTAGAAAGGCTGTAAAAAAATACGGGAAGGGGCGAGAGAATCTTCTGCCTATTCTTCAAATGGTGCGGAAAGAAAATAATTATTTATCGGAAGATCAATTACGTGAAATTGCAACAGAAATGGATCTTTCAGCAGCAGATGTCTATGGCGTAGCCACCTTTTATTCCTTTATGGACATGCAGCCCAAGGGAAAGAATATTATTCGAATTTGTAAAACTATTACATGTTTTATGAAGGGTAAAGATTCGATTGTTACTGCGCTTGAAGATGCCCTCGGAATAAAAATGGGTGAAACAACCCCCGACCGGAAGTTTAGTCTTCTGGAAGCAAATTGCATCGGTTGGTGCCATAAAGGACCTGCCATGTTGATTAATGATAAAGTCTATGTAGAACTAACCCCTGAAAAAGCAATTCAGGCTTTAGAAGAATATCGCTAAGGAGACAGCTATGGTCATGACACGAGATGAAAAACTGGCCAAAATTAATGCCCATCAGGAACGCGTTAATCTCATTTTCGAAAAAATTGATACGTTAAGACTGATGGAAAAGGTTTTGACACTGGATAATAATAAAATTTTAGAGTACATCAAGGAATCCGGACTAAAAGGTCGAGGAGGTGCAGGATTTCCAACCTATTTAAAATGGAAGCTGGCCGCTGATCAGAAAAGTGATGTAAAATATGTTATTTGCAATGCCGACGAAGGTGAACCAGGAACTTTTAAAGACCGAAAGATTTTGGAAGAGCAGGCGGAGAAGGTTTTTACTGGAATGGCAATTTGTGCCAAAGTCATTGGTGCTTCTTTGGGATACATTTATCTTCGTGGTGAATATAATTTTTTGGTTCCTTTGCTTGTAACTAAAATGAATGTCTTCAATGATGACATGAAAAAATTTGGTTTTAATTTTACTATAGATTTGCGAAGCGGAAGTGGTGCTTACATTTGTGGTGAAGAAACGGCTTTGATTGAGTCCATGGAAGGATATCGCGGAGAGGCTCGGAATAAACCTCCATATCCTGCTGAAAAGGGATATTTAGGAAAACCTACTGTAATTAACAATGTTGAAACCCTTGTCTATTGTACAATGATTGTGCTGAATGAAGGGAAAAAATTCAAAAACTTTGGGACGGAAATTTCTACCGGCTCGAAGGTCTTTTCTGTTTCAGGTGATGCCGATGTCGAAGGGATTTATGAATTGGAACTGGGTATGACAATCCAGGAATTTGTCGATTTGTTTGGTGATGGTGATACCAAAGCCGTTCAAGTGGGGGGTGCTTCAGGATTTTGTGTCCCGCGTAAAAAATTCAAAGAAACAATTATTGGTTTTGAAGGGGTACCAACAGGTGGATCGATGATGCTTTTTAACAGTTCTCGCTCCATGTACCATATTTTGATGAATTATATGGAATTTATGCAAGAAGAATCCTGTGGCCAATGTACACCCTGCAGGGTAGGATGTCAGCAGTTAGTAAAAGGTATCCAAGCGATAAAGCATAAAAAGCGTCCAGCAAGCTATCTTGATGAATTGGTAAAACTTGCAAAAACGATGCGGGTTGCTTCCAAGTGTGGCTTAGGACAAAGTGTAGCAAATCCTTTTATTTCTATTGTTGAAAACTTTCGTGAAGAAATTATCTATTAATTTCGGAGGAATCCATGAGTGATAATAAACAAAAAATGATAAACGTTACGATCGATAACAAAACGGTCTCTGTTCCGGAAAACACATCGATACTTGAAGCGACACGTTCGTTGGGAGTTTATATTCCAACATTGTGTCATCATGAAGATTTATGCGTAGCTGGCAATTGCCGAGTGTGCCTTGTAGAGGTTAAGGGATCACGGACCTTGCAGGCATCCTGTGCGACACCTGTTGCAGAAGGAATGGAAATTTTTACCAATAGTCGCCTTGTCCGTACCGCACGGAAACATGTAATTGAACTTTTATTAAGTGAACATCGGGGTGAGTGTTTACGGTGTTCTAGGAACGGCAACTGTGAACTTCAGGCCTTGGCTAATGAATATCGCGTTGACGAGGGCCTTTTTATTGATATTCACAAAGAAGATCAACCGGACATTTCATCCCCTGCTATACAAAAAGATGATAGCAAGTGTATCCGGTGTCAACGGTGTGTAAGAGCTTGTACTGAACTTCAGTCTGTAAGTGCCCTCTGCGTGGCTCATAAAGGCGCAGATATGAAAATCACAACGTTTTGGGATAAAGCTCTAGCGTATGTTGTTTGCACAAATTGTGGACAGTGTGTAAGCCATTGTCCAACCGGTGCCCTTACAGAAAAAAATTATGTTGAAGATGTATGGGATGCAATTTATGACCCCACAAAACATGTGGTTGTGCAAACAGCACCAGCCATTCGCGTTTCTATTGGTGAGGAAGTTGGATTAGGCCCTGGGAAACGCGTGACAAAAAAATTAGTAACTGCTCTGCGTCGACTTGGCTTTGACAGTGTTTTGGATACGGATTTTACGGCCGATCTCACGATCATTGAAGAAGGGAATGAGCTTTTGCAACGGTTAACAAAAGCATTGCGCGATAATGAAGACGTTGCGCTTCCCATGATAACATCCTGTTCTCCTGGGTGGATTAAATTTGCTGAACATGAATTCAATCATTCTTTAAATCATCTTTCAACGTGTAAATCCCCTCAGCAAATGTTTGGTCCACTTGCAAAAACATATTATGCAGAAAAAATAGGCGTTGATCCTAAAGATATGGTAGTTGTATCAATTATGCCATGTACTGCTAAAAAGTTTGAAGCCGCTCGCCCTGAAATGATGAGCAGCGGTTTTCGCGATGTAGATTATGTTCTTACAACGCGTGAGCTTGGCTTGATGATTCGTCAAGCAGGGATTGATTTTGAAAAATTGGAAGACGGTGAATACGATTCAATTCTTGGAAAATCTACCGGCGCGGGTGCTATTTTTGGGACTACTGGCGGTGTTATGGAAGCAGCATTACGAACGGCGTATGAAATTGTTACCGGTAGGGAAATCCCCTTTGATGGTCTAAAAATTACCCCCGTTCGCGGACTTGATGGGATAAAAGAAGCAACGTTGAAAATTGAGGGAACATTAAATAAATACAATTTTCTTGAAGGAGCTGAACTCCGTGTTGCTATCGGTCATGGTCTTGCAAATGCTCGAAAAATTATGAAGCAAGTTGAATCAGGTGAGTCTCCCTATCATTTTATTGAAATTATGGCATGCCCAGGAGGATGTATTGGCGGCGGTGGTCAGCCAATTCCCACAACCAATGAACTCCGATTACAACGGGCAAATGCTCTTTATGAAGAAGATGAAAAGATGCAATATCGTAAATCCCATGAAAATCCTGAAATTATTGAGATTTATGAAGACTTTTTAGAAAAACCACTTGGTCATAAATCTCATGAACTTTTGCATACTTCGTACGTAAAAAGAGAAAAAAATTAAAATTCCCATCCCCCAACCCCAAGAGTGAGGGTCGACAGCGTCGACCCTCACTCACTTTAAGGCGAGTTTATTTTCATATACGCTATTCTTAAAAGATTTAACATATTCTAAAGATGAAAACGATCAAACAGCAAATTCATTTATTCTTTTAGACTGTTTTTTTATATTTGATAAACAGGAGAATAAAAAAATGAAAATAAAAAAGTTTTATTTGACTCTTGTAAGTCTTTTTGTTATTACAGTTTTATTATACAGCAAGCCAAAAGGTGAATTACTTGCCTCTGGCGTTTGGTATTATCACGACAGGCAAGAAGAACAACCCTGGGATATCCATGTCGTTACAGTTTGTCTTTCGGAACCTACCCTTTCTATTGAAACCATCAAAGCAGGGAATCAGTTGCGAGCGCTTGAAAAAACGTCCTCTATGGTTGCACGCTATCCAGGGAATGTGGTTGCTGCTGTAAATGCAGACTTTTTTCAGGAGGATGGGATGCCTGTCGGTGCACAGGTTATACAAGGTGAATTAATAAAAAATCCTACCAACCGCTCTGTTTTTGGAATAACAGAAAACAAGGAACCCTTTATCCATGTGGTGAGATTTGATGGTGTGCTTATAACCCCTGATCGCATTCACTATGAAATTAAGTATGTTAATGGCACACGATATCAAGACAACCTTGTCATTTACACGCCATATATTGGCTCTGAATCGCCTGCTAACCGTTGGGGGACTGAAATAACGGCATTTTTTGTTGATCCTATTTCCGTTAATCAAATGTTTCGCATTGTTCTTAAAGAAAAGAATGGACTATTTGAACCAATTCAAAAATCGACACAAATTCCTTCAAATGGACTTGTTCTTTCTGCCCACGGGAAAGCTAAGCATTTTGCGGATCAATATCTTGAAGAAGAAGACACCTTAGAGTTATTGCTAAGGTTGCCGCCTGTCAAAGACCCTGTTAAAACGTTGGTTGGTGGTATTCCTCGCATTATCAGAGATGGTGAAATATCCATTGAACACATGAAAGAGAACTTATATGAAGAATTCCGAACAACCCGTCATCCACGGACAGCTGTAGGATTTGATAAGACAAAAGATACTTTATACGTTATCACAGTTGATGGTCGCCAACCTCGCCATAGTGTGGGTATGACATTAGATGAATTGGCAGCATATCTCAAAAATATGGGCGCTTATCAAGCGCTTAATTTAGATGGGGGAGGATCGACAACTATGGTCTTAAAAGGAAATGTCGTGAATAAACCATCTGATGCTGCCGGTGAACGCGCTGTAACAAATGCCCTCCTCGTCGTTTCTACCACTTTATCACAAGGTCAGTAAGAGGAGCAATAAATAAGAATATTAATCTTATTTATACAATCTAAGAATAACACCATCAAGAGCAAAAAAGAAATAAACAACGTTGGAGTCAACCTTCCGTAAGCCTCCTATTCAAAATTTATTTAATGTTTCTTCCCGAAACTCCTCACAAGGTTTTTAGGTTATCCTTGTCATAAAAGGGCTATCCCCCATGTTCTTAGAAACAATAGATAACCCTGCTCATCTTTTCAAAGAATCCTGATTTTTAAAAAGATGAGGAAATTTTACCTTTATAGCGCTGATAATGTTCCAAGCGGGAACCTTTTTACTAATTCTTTTTTATTACGTTTAATTGTATTTTATATTTCTAATTCAAAAGGAGGAACTCATGATAGAGAGGTATTCATATGGAACACGCATAAAAAGTTATGAAACAGACTATCGGTTAGAATTAAAGACATCAGCGTTGCTCCAGCATTTTCAAGATGCTGCTGTAGAACATGCCACAAAACTTGGTGTTGGGTATGATGATATGAAAAAAAATGACCTGTTTTGGGTTGTCACACGGTTCCATATTGAGATTGAACGTATGCCCGTTTATGATGAAGCCATAGAGGTAAGTACCTGGCCAAAAAAATTCGAAGCACTATCCCAAAAAACATCCTCAAAAGAGAAAGAAGATTTTATTTTCTTTCGGGATTTTTTCATCAAGGATGGAAATGGGAACCCTTTAATTCGAGCCACTTCCTCCTGGGTTATGCTGGATTTTAAAAAAAAGAGCCCTCAACCTTTATCAAGAGTTCCTTATCAATTTCCTATCAATGAAGGTGTTCATGCAATAGCTGTTATTCCCCAAAAAATTCCTGAAGCAAAAAATCCAACCCTTATTTATAGCAAACGTGTGGGTTACAGCGATATTGATTTGAATCTTCATGTAAATAATACACGGTATGCAGATTGGGTTATGGATGTTTTTTCTCACAATTTTTTAGAATCTCATATCTTGAAAAGCATGGAAATTAATTATATTCATGAAGTTTTTTGGGGAGATATAATAGATTTCTTTCAAGGGAAAGGGAAAAATGAAAATTCTTTTATTATTGAGGGAATTGAAAAACACACTAAAAAAGTCTCTTTTCGCGCCTTAATGAAATTTGAGGATGTCTGCGATTAAAAGAATTAAACAATTATATGTTTGCTATGATTAATATCTTTCGAAAGATATTGAAATTTTGATAATCAAAAGGTGTTTTGATGAAATAAATTTAGAGATAAGGAACTCGCGATGGAAGTTATAAAAAATATTGCTTTAGTAGCGCACGATAATCGCAAAAAAGATCTTATGGAGTGGGTCTGCTGGAATGCAGAAACCCTGATTCCTCACCACTTAATTTGCACGGGGACAACAGGTATGTTGATTGAAAAAACCCTCACGGAGTTTTTAAAGGAACATAAAAAAGAGAGCGCTTTAAATTTAACAAAACTCAAATCAGGACCTTTGGGGGGCGATCAACAATTAGGAGCACTTATAGCCCTGGGTAATGTTGATTTTTTGATTTTTTTCTGGGATCCCATGATGCCATTACCTCATGATGTGGATGTCAAAGCCCTTCTTAGAATTTCTGTCCTTTATAATATCCCTACAGCCTGTAACAGGTCAACTGCGGATTTTTTGATTAGTTCACCTCTTATGAAGGAAGAATATCAACGAAGTTTAAACGATTTTTCAGACTATCTCACGCGAGAGATTGATTAGAGAATCGTATTTGATTGAAGGTGCCTTTTATCTATATAAGGTGACACTCTTGAGGATTTTTAGGTTAACATTTCTAAAGATAGTATTTCGCTACAGAGAATCTATAACAACAAAAAAGCCTGTCTAAGACAGGCTTTCTCCCTTTTTGTAAAGGAAAAATTACTCTTCAGCACGGGTCCATACTGTCGTACGACCGACAACTCCCCATTTATCCAACGAGCCTTTGACATGTAAATTGCCAACCTCATCTAACCACATGGTACAATTGTAGGTCTTCCCACTTTCAGGGTCATAAATACGCCCTTTAACCCATTTGTTATCTTTGTTATCATAAGTAAATCCCCATACAATTTGCAAACCTAATAAGGGGCGAATACGGAGTTCTTCATCGGGATTATTTCGGTCATATTTCGCTTTTCCTGCATCAGGATCATCAGCGGGGTAAACAGCCTCGTCAAGCCAGACAATTTTTCCAAGGTATTCACCATTATTTCTGACGATTTCAACCTTTGATTCATTTTCTTCCGTATACCAAAGACCCAAAACATCATCCCCTGAAGCTGAATAAGCAGACCCTGCAATTCCCAATAAAAAAATCCCTAAGCAAACCAAGATTCGTTTTTTCATAATTCCCTCCTCTTCTATTTTAAAATAATTTACAAAGTACAAATGGAAAAAGAGACTGTCATATTGACATTATAATTTTTATAAAATTGCCATATTGACGCATAATAAAGCGTGGCATTTTTTTTGTTTTAGATGATAAAAAAAGAAAGGAGTAGAAATGACTTTTGATAAATATACTGAAAAGAGTCGTGAAGCATTACAGCAATCACAATTTACAGCGGAGGAGTATGGACAGGAGGAGATTCAGCCCATCCATTTACTTTATGCCTTATTGACACAAGAAGAGGGGTTTATTCCTCGTTTAATACAAATAGCGGATATTTCGCTTGAAAGAATGATTCAGAAGGCAGAAGAACAGATTGAGAAACTGCCGCGTTTAGGAAAGGTATCGCAGGGAAGGCTAGGACGTGAAATGATCCTTGTTTTGCGAAATGCTGAAAAAGAAGCTAAGCGCATGAAGGATGAATATGTAAGTGTTGAGCATCTTTTTCTTGCCTTGATGGATGAAGAGAGTTTGAGTTCTTTGTTTTCGGACGTTGGGTTGGATAAGGATACCTTTTTAGAGGCTCTTCAGAAAATACGTGGAGGAAGAACCGTGCAGGATGAAAATCCAGAATCTAAGTATGAAGCATTAAAACGGTTTGGTATTGATCTTACCCAACTCGCGAGAGAAGGGAAATTGGATCCTGTAATTGGTCGAGACGAAGAAATTCGACGGACAATACAGGTATTATCTCGGCGGACCAAAAATAATCCGGTGCTTATCGGTGAGCCAGGGGTTGGTAAAACAGCAATTGTTGAAGGGCTTGCCCAGCGCATTGTTAATGCAGATGTGCCTGAAACATTGAAAAATAAACGAATCATTATGCTTGATTTAGCATCTATTTTAGCTGGAGCAAAGTATCGTGGTGAATTTGAAGATCGTTTTAAAGCGGTTTTAAAAGAGGTAGAGGATTCCAACGGACAAATTATTCTCTTTATTGATGAGTTACATCTTATCGTTGGTGCTGGGAATGCTGAAGGCGCGGTGGATGCTGGCAATATGTTAAAACCTGCACTTGCTCGAGGAATTCTTCACTGTATTGGAGCAACAACGCTCAATGAATATCAAAAATATATTGAAAAAGATGCTGCCTTGGAACGGCGTTTTCAAAAAATTTATGTCGGCGAACCTTCTGTCGAGGATACAATTTCTATCCTTCGGGGAATTAAAGAAAAATATGATATTCATCATGGAGTTCGCATATCAGATGCTGCTTTGGTTGCTGCTGCACGCTTAGCCCATCGCTATATTACAGATCGTTTTCTCCCCGATAAAGCAATCGATTTAATTGACGAAGCTGCCTCTCGCTTACGGGTAGAAATTGATAGTATGCCTGAAGAACTCGATGAATTGGAACGACGTCGTATCCAGCTTGAAATTGAAAAACAAGCACTTAAAAAAGAGAATGATGAACGTTCAATTGAGCGATTAAAAGCCCTTGAAAAAGAATTAAAAGAGCTTAATGGTAAGTTGGATACACTCAAAAATAAATGGATGTCTGAAAAATCCATCATTCGTGAAATTCAACAGTTAAAAAGTAGCATAGACAAATTAAAAATGGAAGAAAGTGAAGCAGAACGGCAAGGAGATTATGAGAAAGTTGCTCAAATTCGCTATGGTGCCCTTATTGAACTTCAAAATAAGTTAGAAAAAGAAAAGGAAAAATTACAAAAACTTCATGGTGATTCACCTCTTTTAAAAGAGGAAGTTGGTGAAGAAGATATTGCAGAAGTGGTTAGTCGCTGGACAGGCATTCCAGTAAGTCGCATGTTGCAATCAGAGAATGAACGACTTCTTAAACTGGAAGACCATCTGCATAAACGAGTTGTAGGTCAAGATGTAGCGGTGGAAGTTGTTGCAAATGCCATTCGAAGGAGTCGAAGTGGCCTTGCCGATGAAAACAGGCCACTTGGTTCCTTTCTCTTTCTTGGGCCAACAGGGGTAGGAAAGACTGAACTATCTCGGGCATTAGCTGATTTTCTTTTTGATGATGAAAATGCTATGGTTCGTTTGGATATGTCTGAATATATGGAGCGTCATTCTGTTGCACGCTTAATTGGAGCCCCTCCAGGATATGTAGGTTATGAAGAAGGAGGAAAATTAACAGAGAGCATTCGCAGACGTCCCTATTCTGTGATCCTTTTGGATGAAATTGAAAAGGCTCACCCCGATGTTTTCAATATTCTCCTTCAGATTCTGGATGATGGTCGCCTTACTGATGGAAAAGGACGGACCGTGGATTTTCGAAATACCATTATTATTATGACATCCAACTTGGGTTCTGATCTTGGGTTAGAGGTCTTTAAAGAAGGGACATCCTACGACACGCTGAATCCGCGGCTTAAACAACGAATACAACAATATTTTAAACCGGAGTTTATAAACCGAATTGATGAAATTATTACGTTTCAACCCCTTACAAAAGAGCAACTGAAACAAATTGTTGATATCCAATTTAAACGCGTACAACAGAGACTTGCGGAGCAAAATATCTTTATTGACCTTGATGAAAGTGGACGTACTTATTTGGCTGAAAAAGGGTATAATCCCGATTTTGGTGCCCGGCCGCTCAAACGACTCATCCAACGTGAAGTCGAAAATATGCTTGCTCAATACTTGTTGGAAGGGAAAATTGTCCCTGGAGAAAAATATATCCTGAAAGTAAAAGACAATACATGGGAAATTGAAAGCTGTAAATAAGACTCAAGAAGAGTCATAAAAACCATCAAAGAGGCGTTGCTACACCAACGTCTCTTTTTTTATGACTCTTTGTTCCTATCTAAAGCAACATCCTCCCTCTGTATCATAATTTTTACCCTTTTAATCGTTTATCCTTTATGCTATTTTAAATAAATGGATGAATTACAAAAAAAATTATCTCAACTTCCTCGTAAACCGGGTGTTTATATATTTCGAGATGAAGAAGGAAAGATTATTTATGTTGGGAAAGCCCAGGTTTTAAAGAATCGAGTGCTTTCTTATTTTCGGGGAGATGTAACGGATCCTAAAGTTGCTGTGATGATTTCACATGTACGCCATGTTGAATGGATTATTACAGACAGTGAAACTGAAGCCCTTTTAATGGAAAATAATTTCATTAAAGAATATACCCCAAGGTATAATGTACGATTGAAAGATGATAAGTCGTTCCCCTTTATCCGGGTAACCCATGAACCCTTTCCACGCATTATCCTTACAAGAAGAGTTGAGAAAGATGGTTCCCGCTATTATGGTCCCTATACCGATGTCAAACACACTCGAAAACTTCTCCATCTTCTTCACCAAACATTTCCTATACGGACCTGTCGATATCGGTTGGATGCCAAAACCATCCAATCAAAAAAGATTCAGCTCTGTTTGGAATATCATCTTCAAAATTGTGATGGACCTTGTCAGGGTTTAATTTCCGAGGAAGCTTATCAAACCATCATAGAACAAGCTATTCGATTTATTGAAGGACACACAACCGAAACGTTAAAAAAGTTGGAAGCCCACATGCAGGAAGCAGCCCAAAAACAAGAGTTTGAAAAAGCTGCTCGCTATCGCGATCAAATAAAAGCAATTCAAAAATCAATTCAGCGGCAAAATATTGTTCATACCGATTTCGAAGACAGGGATGTTATTGGTTTAGCAGCGGTTGAAGACACAGCTGTTGTTGTATTATTTCGTGTGAGAGAGGGGCGATTGATATCTCAAGAAAAATTCATACTTAAACAAACAGGGAATCGAACGCGCAATGAACTCACCAAAGAATTTTTAAGGTCTTATTATTCAGAAACAGCGTTTATTCCTCAGGAAGTTATTTGTGAACTGGATGATGAAAAAGAGCTTTTTGAGGATTTTTTAAGAAAAAAAGCAGGAAGACGGGTTTATATTGTTACCCCTGAACGGGGAGACAAAGCCAGACTTTTAACCTTGGCTCGTAAAAATGCAGATATGATGCTGAAAGATCTTTTGTTGAGTAGGGAAAAGGGAAATATACAACCGGGGAAGATGGTGTTGGCGCTTCAGGAAGCACTTAATCTCTCGGTTCCCCCCATGCGAATAGAAGGATTTGATATTTCGAACATTCAGGGAACGCATATTGTAGCATCGTGTGTTGTTTTTGATAATGGTCGACCAAAGAAATCTGAATATCGGAAATTTATTATTAAGGATTTAGACCATCCAGATGATTTTGCAGCCATGGCACAAGTAATTCGACGTACCTATATTCGAAAACTTGAAGAGAAAGGGAAACTTCCCGATTTAATCCTTATTGATGGCGGGAAAGGTCAACTGAATGCCGCAAAAAATGTTTTGGATGAATTAGGCTTGTATGCGTTGCCCATTATTGGCTTAGCAAAACGTCTTGAAGATGTTTTTATCCCAGGATATGCCAATCCACAAAATATTCCTAAAACATCCCCTGCTCTTTATTTATTGCGACAAATTCGAGATGAGGCGCATCGATTTGCCATAACCTTTCATCGTCACCGTCGAGATAAAGCGATGATTAAAAGTATCCTTGATGAAATCCCAGGTATTGGTCCAAAACGGCAAGAAAAAATTTATAATGCCTACCCATCTTTGGATGAAATGATGCAAGATAGTGAAAAGAAAATTGCAGAAAAAACGGGGATTTCTGTAACTTTAGTTTCAACAATGCTCACATATCTTCGTCAGCACATACCACAAGAAATAGCAAAGGAGATAAGTGATACACACAAAAAATAAAAACGTTGAAAAATATAAAAATAAAATTCGTTCTTTACTCAATCGAGAGCCTCTTCCCCTTGAAATAAGCATTTATACACGATTTTGGGAAGAAGAAGAATACAGTGGCAAATACTCACGTCATCTTTTAGCGGAGTTGCCTGTTGAAAGTTCAAGATCTGTTAAAGAGCATCCAAAAATGCTTGAAGTGGGTGATAATTATCAGATGTTATTTAATGTATCCATGGATATAGAAAACACGGAGCGTTATTTTGCCGGGTTGGGTGCAAAAAGTGTGGGAGCAGTTGTTCATCGTCATGGGGGTGATGATCAAACATTAAAAAATGCTCTTGAACCCCTGTCACTGTTTGCTTATGGGGCAGGAATCCCCATTTTAAATATTGAAAGTTCTGGAATTTCACGGGAAAAACAAACGATAACTATTGCAGAAATAGGCCTTCTTCGAAATAAAAATTTTCTAACTCCTAGCTTAAAATCTCTTCATAGTGAGATTTGGTGGGTTTTCCCGTTAAAAAGCACCTCTTCCCTCGAAGAAAAAATCAAAGCTATCCGTTTAAATGAAATGATGATTTCTCTTTCAAATTCCCCCTGGCTTATCAGTGCATCACATGTTTATCCTGCTGGAATTTTATACACCCTGATACATATGATTGAGGATGATCGAATGGGATTAAAGTTGATATCAGATGGATGGGAAGGTGATCCTGAAGACATTCTTTTAGGGAAAAATCCTGGAGGATTTATTCTGTGTCTTCAGAAAAATGTTGAATGGGAAATAAAGGAGGTTTTTGAGCGGTATGATGCCATGAGTATTCCCTTAGGATACGTTGAGGATGATGGAAAATTGACACTTATCCATCAAAAAGAAGAAATCGCTTCTATTCCTCTCGAGCAACTTAAAAATTATCGTGGTGAGATTATTTATCATAATGAGTCTGAGCGAACATTAGAAATAAAGAGTAGAAAAGTACATAAAACAGTGACCTTTCCAGAACCAGAAGATTATGGGGAAGCCTTAAAGACTCTCTTAACATCGCCCAAAATTCAATTTTTCAAATCACATTCCTTTTTGGTAGATTCCACCATTCGAGGAAATACCATTAATACAAAAAATGGGCAGCCATTATTACGACTTAAAGGAAGCAAAAAAATACTTACTATAAGGATGGCTCTTCAAGACTATCACAATGAACGTGATGCCTCTGTGGCAGCTTACAATGCCTTTGTACGTGCAAGTCGGCAGGTTGCCTGTCAGGGTGCGGAAATCTTGGGCGCTTCCATCTCTTTTGTGGAAGGAAATCCTGAAAAGAAAAAGGATTATTTTCGTTTTTTAGATGCTGTTCGTGGCATTGTAAGTGCTGCAAAAGCGTTGAAAATTTCAATTCTTGGGGAAAATGTCCAGTGGAATCAATCGTATGACAATGATTCCCCCCTTGTTGCTGTAGCCGGACTTTTGGGTTCCCAAAGGCAATGGATAAATCCTGCCTTTCAGGATGATGGAGATTTTATCTGTATTCTTGGAAGTTTTCGGGGAGAATTGGAATCCTCCGAGTATGCCCGTTATGTTCACGGATACAGTGAGAGTCGGCTTATTTTAGCTGATGGCGAATTTACATCCCATTTAAATATGGCACTTCTACAAGCGGCACAAGAAAATATTTTAAAATCAGCTTACGACATGGAGCTTGGTGGCTTAGCCGTTGCGTTAGTGAAAAGTGCCTTACTTAATCCAGAAAAAAGAATGGGATGTGATATTTTTACCATGCGAAAAATACGAGATGACGCTCTTCTTTTTGGAGAAAGCACCACAACTGCCCTCATTACCCTGGAAGAAAAGAAACTCATGGATATGGAACGAATTGCCAATGATTTTGGCGTTGCTTGTACAACTATAGGTAGGGTCCGAGAACATGGTAAGTTCATTTTTAATGATCTTGTTAAAGTGGATCTTGAGGCGGTGCGACCCTTACTTTATGCAAAAGAATATTTAAGGAGCAATTAATTGTGACCCATGCAATACTTCAACCTGTTGAAAAAGCCTTTCCTGTCCCCAAAATTCTTGGCGTAGATCATAATTATCCTGATCGATTTAAAGAGGAAAATTATAAGGATGTTTATTTACACCCTGTCATTTTTTTAAAACCACCTCAAGCAATTGTTCATAGTCCGGGCCCTGTTGAGCTTCCTTTTTATTCCAATCGTGTAGAGTATGAAGTAGAAGTAACACTTCTTATTGGGACGGAGGGACGAAATATTGATGAAATGGAGGCATCGGGTTTAATTGCTGGTGTGGGTGTGGGTGTTGATCTCACAGCGCGGGATGTCCTTCTTGAAGCAAAAAAAGAAGGACGCTCATGGATTGAAGCAAAATGTTTTGACAATTCTGCGCTCATTTCTCATTTTGTCTCAATATTACACTTTCCACGCTTAGATAATCTTAACTTTCGCCTTTATCAAAATGGGGTTTTACGACAAAGTGGTAATACTGTAAATATGGTATATAAAATTCCAGAAATTCTCTCGTACATAAGCACAATTATGACACTTCTTCCGGGAGATATTATATTTACTGGGACACCTGCGGGTGTTGGGCCTGTTTTTTCAGGGGACCAACTTGTAATTGAATTGGAACATGAAATTTCTGAGGAATTTTTAATCATTTGAAAATTTTAGATTGTAACGTTAGCTTGAAATGGGAGTCTTAACTCTATAAAAGAAAAATTATTTAACCAATTAGCATGAGTGAAGGTCTTTATGTTAACAGACATTGACATCGCGAAAAAAACAACTATGAAGCCTATTGTTGAAATTGGGCAACAGTTAGGATTGGATGAAAACGATTTAGAACTCTATGGGAAGTATAAAGCCAAAATTTCATATCCTTCCTTAAAAAAACTGAATGAAAAGTCTGAAGGCAAACTTATTTTGGTTTCTGCCATAACACCGACTCCTGCTGGTGAGGGCAAGACAACAGTTTCAATCGGACTCTCACAGGCATTAAATAGGCTTGGTGAAAAGGCAATTGTTGCTATTCGGGAGCCAAGTTTAGGGCCTGTTTTTGGAATTAAGGGAGGAGCTGCTGGCGGAGGTTATTCTCAGGTTCTTCCCATGGAAGAAATTAATCTTCACTTTACGGGCGATTTTCATGCTGTTACCGCAGCTAATAATACCTTAGCAGCGCTGATAGATAATCATATTCATTCAGGAAATGAACTTCATCTTGATCCTCGATGGGTCACATGGAAAAGAGTCCTTGATGTAAACGATAGAGCCCTTAGAAATGTTATTATTGGTTTGGGAGGACGTGGACAAGGGATTCCCAGGGAAGAGGGGTTTGATATTACACCTGCTTCTGAAATTATGGCAATTTTGTGTCTTACAAAAGATATTGCCGAACTTAAGGAACGCATTGGAAATATTACTATTGGTTTTACTTACGATGGTCGACCTGTTCTTGAAAAAGAGTTGGGATTTGAAGGAGCCATAGCAGCGTTATTAAAAGATGCTCTTAAACCCAATTTGGTTCAAACAACAGAAAATACCCCGGCACTAGTTCATGGAGGCCCTTTTGCAAATATTGCCCAGGGGGCAAATAGTATTATAGCAACAAAAGCAGCTCTCCACATGGCAGACTATGTGGTAACAGAGGCTGGCTTTGGTTTTGATCTTGGTGCAGAAAAATTTTTTGATATTGTGTGTCCTAATGGCTCTCTTTGCACGTCAGCTGTTGTGCTAGTCGCAACAGTTCGTGCCTTAAAACATCACGGCGGGGCAAAACTCTCTGATCTCACCATTCCGGATACAAAAGCAGTGATAAAAGGACTTCCAAATCTCGGGAAACATTTAGAAAATATTCGAAAATTTGGAATGGAATCGGTTGTTGCAATTAATCACTTCCCTACCGATACGAAAGAAGAATTAAAAATTGTGGAGGATTACGCCCGCAAACAAGGGTTTGATGCTTCTGTGGTGGATTTTTGGTCGAAAGGAGGAGAGGGAGGACTGGAACTTGCCCAGGAAGTGAAACGTTTGGTCGATGATACAATTTGTAAAATGCATCCCTTGTACAACTGGCATGACTCACTTGAAAATAAAATAAAAACAATAGCCACAGAAATTTATGGTGCAAAAGCAATTGACTATACATCTATGGCAAAAAAGGATTTAAAAATCATTAAAGATTTTGGATACGATAAACTCCCTGTTTGTATTGCTAAAACACAAAAGTCTCTTTCAGATAATCCAAAACTCCTGGGGAGACCTGAAAATTTTTTGGTAACTGTTCGAGAAATATTGATTGCTTCGGGGGCAGGGTTTGTTATTCCGATTACTGGAGATATTTTACGGATGCCAGGCCTCCCCAAAGAGCCCGCTGCCCAAAAAATTACCATCACCAATGAGGGAGAGATTGAGAATTTATTTTAGTCGAATCCTCAAGGGAGAGAAAAATTATGATTGCCAAAAAAAAATCCCCAAAGATTCTTATTGCTGAAGATGAAGCCATAAACAGAATGTATCTAGCGGAAATCCTTAAGGATGAAAATTATGAAGTATTAGAAGCAGAAAATGGTGAAATGGCAGTTGAATTGTGTCAATTGTATCCTGATATTGATTGTGTTCTGATGGATGTAAAAATGCCAGGATTAAATGGGTACGACGCTGCCAAAAAAATTCGGGAATTTCGCCCGAATCTCATTATTATTTTGCAAACGGCTTATTATATGGAAAAATCAGATCTTGAAAAAGCCAAGGGCCTCTTTCAGGATATTATTGAAAAACCCATTAATGAAAATCACTTGTTTAAATTGTTAAAATATTATTTATCATAGAAAATTTTAAACATGAATCTTGTTATTTCCTTCTTCTTAAATCCCCATTGTAAATCATAGGAAAGAATGATATTTTCTTTCAATACATTTAACCTTCTATTAAGGAGATATCTCATGATAACCTATAAAAAGAGATATTTTTTTGTAGTAATTATTTTCTTTTTACAGAGCCAGATAATCATGGCAATGCCAGCAATTGAAAGAGAACACACTCTGATGCCCATTCCCAAAGAAATTTTATGGGATAGTGGCGAATTTCGATTAGATGAGTCTTTTCGTATTAATGTTGTTGGTGAAGCGGGTGATCGGACTTTTAAGGCTGCTACACGTGCCTTACAGCGTTTAAGTGGGCGGACAGGGCTTTTTTTTGAGCAGGATTATATTACGGGAATTAATCAATCTCCAGAAGCAGGTTTTGAGCTTATGTGCTATCGGCCTGGTGAATTAAAGCTTGGTGAAGATGAGTCTTATCGTTTGCGGATAAGTTCTCGTGAAATCATTCTTGAAGCAGAAACAGAGTTGGGACTTCTGCATGGCTTAGAAACGTGGCTTCAATTATTAATGGCAGACGAAGAAGGATATTTTTTCCCGGTAGTTCTTATTGAAGATGAACCCCGATTTCCCTGGCGCGGACTCATGATTGATGTTGCCCGGCATTTTCAGCCGGTTCATGTTATTTTGCAGAATATTGATGCCATGGCAGCGGTAAAAATGAATGTTCTTCATTTACATTTGTCCGATGATCAGGGATTCCGTGTAGAATCAAAAGCGTATCCTCTTCTTCATGAGATGGGATCAGATGGGAATTATTTTACACAATGCCAGATTCATGAGATTGTTTCTTATGCCGCTGAAAGAGGAATCCGTGTTGTGCCGGAATTTGATATGCCAAGTCATACAACCTCTTGGTTTGTGGGATATCCTGAACTATCCAGCAAAGATACCCTTTATACGATTGAAAGAAGCTGGGGAATAAAAGATCCAGGGATGAATCCTGCCAATGAATACACCTATGCTTTTTTAGATACTTTTATTGGTGAAATGGCTTCGCTTTTTCCAGACGCCTATTTTCATATTGGGGGCGATGAAAACAATGGAAAATGGTGGAAAAAAAACCCGGAAATTGTTGCCTTTATAGATTCTATGGGCTTTGAAACAACGCATAACCTTCAAGCGTATTTTGTAAAACGAGTTTATGAAATTGTTCAGAAACATAACAAGCTGATGATTGGATGGGGGGAAATTTACAATCCAGACTTACCTCAAGAGGTGTTAATACATTTTTGGTCTCCACGCATGAAAGAAATGGAATCAATTTTGTTGAATGGCTATAAGGGTATTGTTTCCAATGGCTACTACCTTGATTATTTTAGAAAAACAGAATATCACTACCTTTTGGATCCTGTTCGACCTGAATATATCAGTGATTCTCTTGCTGCCCAAAATATCTTGGGTGGAGAAGCTGCAAGCTGGGCGGAATTTGTAACGCAAGAACTAACGGGACTTCGTATTTGGCCTCGCACTGCAGCTATTGCTGAAAGATTTTGGTCTCCAGCTAATGTTCGAGATGTGGAGGATATGTATCGCCGATTAGAAATTGTGTCGATCCGTTTAGAAGAAGTTGGTTTAGACCATCTTAAAAATCGGGATATGATGTTTCGACGCCTTGCAGGTCAGCGCGATATTTCATCCTTGCACGTTTTAGCCGGGGTGGTAGAGCCGTTAAAAAATTATTCACGCCATAGAGCTGTGGATAAAAAAAGATATGTCCAACATGCTCCTCTAACCCGTTTTGTTGATGCCGCCTGGAGTGACGCCCCAGATGCTCGACGGTTTAACATGCTTGTCCAAAAGTATATTCAGCAGCCAACGCCAGAATTGGAAACTGAAATTCGAAAAATGCTTCAAATATGGGCTGAAAATCATAAGAAACTTGAGCCCATTATTAATGCTAATCCTATTCTTTGGGAAATCCATACCCTTAGTGAAGATTTATCCCTCTCAGCAAACATTGGATTGATGGTTTTGGATAAAAAGAAGAGCTGGCGAGGCGTTTCATCAAAAGATATAGATAAGTATGTCCAACAGTTGGAAGAAATGAAACATATTCCCGGCGAACTCTCTTTTCAGCATCTGGATGCCTTGATTGCCTTAATTACAGCATAAATAATGACAATAGATTCACTAGCGACACATATTGTGATGAGGGAGTCCTTTTGATATCTTTATAAAAAAATGATGTAAAGATAATTCCATCATCCTTTAAAGGGATATGCTTGCTTATGCATTGCTTATCTCCTAAATTTTACTACGTCTTCGGGACAGGGTGTAAATCCTGACCGGCGGTGACAGTCCGCGAGTCCATGAGGACAGATCCTGTGAAATTCAGGAACCGACGGTAAAAGTCCGGATGGGAGAAGATTAAAAGTCCCGAACACTTGGGATTTTTTTTATGCGTGAACATTCTCAATGGATGCAACAAGCATTACACTTGGCCGAAAAAGGTCGAGGATTTACTAGTCCAAACCCAATGGTTGGTGCGGTTATTGTAAAAAATCGTCAAATAATTGGACAGGGATTTCATCAGAAATTTGGTGGACCTCATGCTGAAGTTTTGGCGCTTCGTGAAGCAGGAAATGCTGCCAAAGGGGCTACTTTGTATGTCACCTTAGAACCCTGCGTCCATCACGGGAAAACACCTCCTTGCGTTCCCCAAATTATTCAAGCAGGAATTTGTGAAGTTTATATAAGTATGATAGATCCTAATCCTCTGGTAAATCAGGAAGGTATTCGACGTTTGAAAGAAGCAGGGATTAAAGTTTATACGGGGTTGTTGGAAGATGAAGCCCGAATCTTGAATCGCGGATTTATGTATCTCATAGAAAAAAGGCGTCCCTGGATTACTCTTAAAATGGCTCAGACTGCTGATGGCTACGTTGCAGATTTGAAGGGCAATAGCAAATGGATTACAGCACCTCCAGCACGGGATTTTGTGGCAAGCCAGCGATTGCTCTATGACGGAGTTATGGTAGGTGTTGGAACCGTTTTGAAAGATAATCCTGGCTTACTACCCAAAAAGAGGGATGGATATGTTCCTTGGCGTATCATCCTGGATGAAACATTACAAGTTCCTGAAACTGCACAGGTTGTTTCAGATGATTTTAAACATCGTACGCTCATTGTGACTCTTTGTGATGAAAATAAGAAACTCTATAACCATTTTTCAGCTCAAGGAATTCATCTCCTCTCTATTCAAAAGGGGTCTTCAGGGCGAGTGACGATGGGTGAAACGTTAAAATGTCTGGGGGAATTTGGAATAACCTCAATCTATTGCGAAGGTGGAAGCCATGTAGCAGGATCACTGCTTTATGAAAAAATATGTGATGAACTTCAACTTTTCATTGCCCCCAAAGTTTTAGGAGAAGGACTTTCTACCTTTGGAGGATTTAGAAAATCCATCGAGAAACCACTCCCTCTTATATGGGATGAAATTCAAAAAATTGGACCCGACGTGTTGGTCCGGGGAAGGCTTGATCCATGTTTACAGGATTAATAGAAGAGGTGGGGACTCTTACCCAAATGACCCATAATCCAGAAGGGATCCTCTTTGAAATTAAAGCAGAAAAGGTTTTGGATGACTTAAAAAGAGGCGATAGTGTTGCAGTAGATGGGGCATGCCTCAGTGTGGTATCAGTCTTTAAATCTTCTTTTACCGTGCAGGCTATACAAGAAACGCTTGATAAAACGACCCTTCGTTTTTTACACCTCGGAATGGGTGTGAATCTTGAAAGAGCCATGATGACAAATGGTCGATTGGGGGGACATTTTATCCAGGGACATGTGGATGGTATTGCACCCATTACATCCATTCTAAAAAAAGGAGAATCAGCCCTTCTTACAGTGCAAATTCCAGAACAGTTACGTCAATATGTTGCGGTTAAAGGTTCTATTGCTATCAATGGCATTAGTCTGACAGTTGCTAATGTGTCTCAAGATTTGTTGACAGTTGCTATTATTCCCCTAACTTTTCAAGAAACAACTCTCTATACAAAGAAAAAAGGAGATTTTGTAAATCTTGAAGTTGATATTTTGGCAAAGTATGTCTTGAATTTTCTAACAAAAGGGTCGCAACAAAAGAACAATTTATTAAACAAGCTCCATGAATGGGGGTATGAAAATAACAAGGGAAATCATGAGTTTTAATACAGTAAAAAACGCCATAGAGGCACTTCAAAAAGGGAAATTTGTTATTGTTGTAGATGACGAAAAACGGGAAAATGAGGGAGATTTTGTGATTGCTGCCGAAAAAATCACACCAGAGGCTGTCAACTTTATGTCATTGATAGGTCGTGGCCTCATTTGTGTTGGACTAACAGATCAACGAGCTCAAGAGCTTGATCTACGTTCTATGGTGACTGATAACACGGCGCTTCACAGTACCCATTTTACTGTGAGTGTTGATTATATCCATGGTACAACGACCGGAATTTCTGCTTTTGACCGTGCTGCAACTATCAAAGCTCTCGCTGACCCTCAAACGCATCCGGAAGATTTAGGTCGTCCTGGACATGTTTTCCCAATTATTGCTCGCAGGGGTGGTGTGTTGCGGCGTGCAGGACATACCGAAGCTTCTGTGGATCTTATGAAGCTAGCTGGCCTATCCCCCGTCAGTGTAATGTGTGAAATTATGGATGATTCCGGTGAAATGGCACGGGGTGAAGTTCTCGAAACTATTTCACGCACTTATGATATCCCTATCATTACTGTGGAAGAGTTAATTACGTATCGCCGGGAATATGAAACCTATATTGAACGAATTAGTCAAGCGACACTTCCTACAAAATATGGGAATTTTGATATTGCAATTTATGTAGATCACCTTGAAAATAAAGAACATGTCGCTCTTACTATGGGTGATATTACCAACGGGGAACCTGTGATGGTGCGAGTTCATTCTGAATGCCTTACAGGGGATGTATTTAGTTCTTTGCGCTGCGATTGTGGTGAACAGTTGAGAAAATCGATGGAAATGATTTCTCACGAAGGGCGCGGCGTTATTCTTTATCTTCGTCAAGAAGGAAGAGGAATTGGACTGCGACACAAAATCTCAGCCTATCATTTACAGGATCAAGGGATGGATACTGTTGAAGCTAATGTGAAGCTGGGGTTTTTACCCGATTTACGAGATTATGGAATGGGCGCTCGAATCCTCCACGATCTGGGGATTCGTAAAATTCGCCTCTTGACAAACAATCCCAAAAAAATTGTAGGACTCAAGGGATATGGACTTGAAATTACTGATAGAATTCCTCTAGAAATTCCCCCAAATGCTATCAATGAAAAGTATTTGAAAACAAAACGAGACAAATTGGGACATATTATTTTAAACAATAAAAAGTAGGTGTAACATGGTGAAAGTCATTGAAGGACAGTTATCTGCAGAAAAAATCAAAACAGCCCTTGTGGTGAGTCGATTTAATGATATGATCACAAAAGAACTCACAGAAGGAGCCATCGATTGTTTAAAAAGGCATGGTGCAAAGGAGGATGATATTGCTATTTACTGGGTTCCAGGTGCTATGGAAATTCCTCGTGTGGCAAAAGGCCTTGCTAAATCAGGAAAATATGATGGCATTCTTTGTCTTGGCGCTGTAATTCGAGGTGCTACTCCCCATTTTGATGTTGTTATGACAGAGTCTTCAAAAGGTGTTGCCCGCTTGGCTATGGATTCTGATATTCCTGTGATTTTTGGTATTATTACGACGGATTCTATTGAACAAGCCCTTGAGCGTGCTGGCACAAAAGCTGGAAATAAAGGATGGACCGCTGCCCTTAATTTAATTGAGATGGTCAATCTGATAAAACAACTTTAACGGTACTCTTATCATTATCTAAAAGTAGTTTTTTAAAGGGGTAAATATTTTTGTTACTGATAAAAAACCCGCTTTCATGCGGGTTTTTGGAAATTGAACAGGATGATGATTATAAATTATAAGGTTGGGATGATTTCGTCCATAAGATTCAATAATGCTTCAAGTTCCTCTGGCTGCCGATCTGCCATGTGAGCAATTCGGAAGGTTTTTTCCTTTAAATCCCCATATCCGTTAGAGATTTGATATCCTTTTTCACCCAGTTTGGCATTAAGGTCTTTTATCGAAATACCTTTGGTATTTTTAATGCAGGTTACTGTATCTGAGGCATATTTTTCAACTGGAAAAATTTCAAAATGCTCTTTTGCCCAAGCTTGGGTCATTTCAGCCATTTTTTTATGACGCGCAAATCGATTTTCCAAACCTTCTTCATTAAGGATATAATCCAGCTGGACATCCAGAGCAAACATGTGGCTTAAAGAGGGAGTGGAAGGATATTGATAGGGCTTTTTCACAATATATTTGTACAAATCCAACAAATCCAAATACCCCCCCCGATATTTTACCTGTTTCCCATGTTCAAGCGCTTGTTCACTCGCTGAACACATAGATAATCCAGGGGGGAGCCCAATTGATTTTTGTGTTGAGGTTATACAGACATCCACGCCCAATTCATCTACAGGAATTGGTGTCCCTCCCATAGACGAAACTGCATCCATTAACCATAAAATATCAGGATATTTTTTGCGGACCTCTGAAATTTCTTTGATAGGATTCATGAGTCCTGTTGACGTTTCATTGTGTGTAATGGTAAACACATCGTATTTTCCCGTTGAAAGATATTCATCTACGACCTCTGGGAGGGTTGGTTGTCCCCAATCTGTACGCACTAAATCAACAGGGACATTATTGCATTCAGCAAGATTTGCCCAGCGATCGCCAAAAGCACCCACTGAAAAAACCACTGCCCTTTTTGCTGTTAATGATCGAATAGATCCTTCCATTAATCCTGTGCCGGATGTGGTAGATAGAAGAATTGGATTTTTTGTCATAAACACTTTAGCGACTTTTTCTGACACACGCTTTTGAAGCTCACTGGCTTCTTTTGTCCGATGACCAATCATAGGAGTTCCCATGGCTTCGAGGACTTCAGGCCTTACATCAACAGGACCAGGAATAAAAAGTTTTTTGTGCATAAAACCTCCTTAATTTTTCATTATATTAATCATATTAACGAACAAATACAGGTAAAAATTCAAAATTGTCAACAATTATTTTTTGTTTTGCAAGATATAGCGTATAATTGAATTTATTGGTGCTTCAGGATTTTTTGTAGCAAAGTTTTTTACGGCCTCTAAAATATCTCCTTTGCGAAATCCGAGAGTCTCAAGGCCAGCTATGGCTTCATCAACACGGGGATCTTTCGTTTTTGAAACCCCAGTGCCCGTCATTTTGGCAAGTTCTTCTTCAGAAAGTTTTTCTTTTAATTCAAGAATAATCCGACGTGCCCGTTTTTCACCAACTGCTGGAATTTTTGTCAGACTTTTGATATCTCCTGCGAGGATACAACGGCGAAATTCATTGGGTTTAATACCTGAAAGCATGTTTTGAGCATTGCGGGGACCAATTCCGCTGAGGGAAATGAGTTTAAGAAAGAGTTTTTTTTCCTCTATATCAGCAAAGCCATACAAACTCAAGTTATCTTCCCGAACATGAAGGTAAGTAAAAAGACGACACGTTTCTCCTACATCGGGCAGGGATTCGTACGTATTTAGGGTAATAAAAACCTGGATTCCAAATGAACCTATTTTGAGAATAACAACATCAGGATGTTTTTCTTGAAGAATTCCTTGAAGTGTTGAAATCATTCCAATTTCCTGACTTATGACTGATTTAACAGTGATTTATATTTCATGTAATGACAATGGGTAAGGGCAACAGCTAAGGCATCTGAGGTATCCATTTCAGGAGGGAGTTTGCTTATGTTCAAAACTTTCATTACCATGTAGCGGACTTGTTCTTTTGAGGCACCGCCATTTCCTGTGAGGGCTTTTTTTACATAACGGGAGGCATATTCTATTATAGGGATATCATAATGTCGTCCTGCAACAATAAGAGCTCCTCGGGCATGACCTAATAATAAGGATGTTCTCGGATTCCGGTTGGAATAGGTCTCTTCGATAATCATAAGCTCCGGCTTGTAATGGGTTATCACAGCCCCAATCTCTTGATAAAGATGGTATAATTTATCTGGAAAGTTAGTCCCCACACGATTTTTAATAACCCCCCCTGCAATAAATTGGGTATGATGGGGCATATAATCTATCAATCCATATCCGGTTGAATTTAATCCCGGGTCAATCCCTAGTATAATCAATTGCTCTCCAGTTGATTTATAATTTCTTCAGGGATATCCGAATTATCCCAAATATTCTGGATATCATCGTGATCTTTCAAAAGGTCATAAAGCTTTACAAATTTTTCTGCTGTAGCAAGATCATCAATTTTTACTGTTGTTCTTGGAACCCATGAAATTTCTGCATTTTCAATGGGATATTTTTTAGCAAGCATTTCATGAATGTCGTTAAAAGAAGAAAGGTCTGTAGTGATTTCAAAATAATTTACATCCCGTTTCATGTCTTCTGCTCCTGCTTCCAGGACATCCGCCAACAGGTCATCTTCGCTAATATTTTCAACAGGGATTAATATAATTCCTGTTCGTGTAAAATTCCATGCCACCGACCCTGCTTCTCCCAAACTTCCACCATGCTTGGTTAAAAGATAACGGATTTCAGAGACAGTTCGTTGTTTATTATCCGTAACAGCTTCTATCAAAAGGGCAACACTACCAGGCCCATATCCTTCATAAGTGATTTCTTCATAATGAATCCCCTCTAATTCACCAGTTCCCTTTTTAATAGCTCGAATGATAGTATCATTAGGGATGTTGTTTGATCGGGCTTTTATCAATGCTGTTCGTAATCGGGGATTTGCATTTTCATCACCGCCCCCTTCCCGGGCTGCAATCGTGATCTCCTTTAAAAGCTTTGTCCAGATTTTTGCCCGTTTGGTATCCTGCGCTGCCTTTCGGTATTTAATATTTGCCCATTTTGAATGACCAGACATAGACCCCTCAATGATAGTTATATGGTTGGTATTTTATAAGTATTAAGTTACTTACCCAAAATCTTCCTTTAAAAGTTCCATCTAAATTTAAAAATTTTCTTGTTGTTATCATAAAATATTCAGGATTTTAAGGGTTTATACATTGCCTCAATTTCTTGGGCATAATTATTTTGATTTTCTACAACAGTGCGTTTTACTTTCAATATGGGAGTAAACTTATCTTTCCAATAGAGAATGGCTCAGACAATAACGTGAATTTTTTCACTTGCTCATAGCGGGAAAAAAGTTCCATTTTCTCTTCAATTTCTTTCTGAAAAATGGCAAGAATGTTTGGGTCTTGAATTGCCTCGCAAGGCTCAGGTATTGGCTTGTTCAATCCATAAGCTCGCTAAAAGGATATTTTCAAGGGGTTGTGGGAATATGTTTTTTCCCCCGCTGGTAACCATCAAATTTTTTAATTGCCCTGTGATATAAAGAAAATTATCATCATCAAGAACTTCTAAATCTTTCGTATAAAACCATACTTTTTTGTCAGTAGCTTCTACTGTGATGGCAGGTTCTTTGTAATATCCTTGCGTTACATTATATCTGCGGATAAAATTCTCCTTGTTCAGAAATTTTTACCTCATTACAATCTATAGGCTGACCAACCGAACCCGAACGATTTGCTTCGATTTTATTTAAAGCAATGATAAGGGATGTTTCTGTTAATCCATATCCTTCAATAACACTGAGGTGTATCGACCGTAAAAAATCACCAATTTCAGGGGCAAGAGATGCACTACCACTCATTAACATTCGTAATCTTGGACTGACTGCTGATAAGATTTTTTTATAAACAAGCGTGTTATAGAAAGAGTCTTTTAGGTGATCAACTATGGTATCATCAACGTGACCTTGTGTGTATTTGGAATGTTTCATAGCTTGTTTAAAAAGAGATCATTTAATACTAGACATTTCTGCAATATTTGCTTAGAGAGTATCGTAGAGCTTTTCTAAAAAGAAAAGAACCATATTATTCATTGTTGGCTGAATTTTTTAGCATTATCAATAACCGTTGCTATACTTTCAGCATAGGCAATTTGTGCCCCTACAAAGAGTGACAATAATAACCTGCCATGCGCTCAAAAGCATGACTAAAAGGTAGGAAACTTTAAAAACGGTCTTCTGGGAAAATTGGAAGGAACCGAATTGCAAAAAATGTATCAGTAATGATATTTTTATGCGTCATTAAGATGCCTGTTGGTTCTCCCAACGTTCCACTGGTATAATTGATTGAGATGATTGCTTCCGTGTTTAGGGATTTCAAAAGCGTATGATATATTTCTTGCTCCTTTTCATTTGCCTTGGCTTCGCGGAGCCAGGTAAAATTTTGGATACCATTCTGAATAGGAACTATAAAATAAAGGTTAATCCCCATAATTTTTTAATAATGTATGATGAGGATTAAAAAAATCACTATTTTCAATAATTAAAGTAGAAGTTTCGGCGTGTAATAACCTTTCTATATCACACTGCTCAAATTGATATAAGGGGGAACAAGGATAGCATCAAGGCTTTGCATGGCTAAATCAATAACAAGTCATTTAAAATAATTCCCACTCATTAAGGCGATTTTATCTCTTTTTCTACCCTCTCTTTTTTAAATAGTGTGTCATGCAAACGATACTGTGTCCAAATTGTTCAAAAGTAAGGCAGTCGTAGGTTCATTCTACCATTAAATTTTTGAAAAATTGCGGGTGAATCTTTTCGTGTCTATATTTGTTATCCAATAATATCTAGTATAGATTTTATCATAAAACTTCCTGTTTGCTTTCCCATTCAATGCAATTTCTTTAGCGTGTGAAGGAAGTGTTTTTTTTAGATCTATGTCGTGTTTCTAAAAAGGCATCTTTAGCGCTTATCTTCAGCAGCTTCTTAAAACAAATAGCCAATACCTATATAAAGACCAGTATTGCCATCATTTTTATCTCTGGCAACTCCGTAATCAGCAGCGATAATAAAATTTTCATTCATTGCAATACGAAAGCCACCGCCATACGAAAGGTGAAGGTTATCCTTTTTTGTTTCAATATGATATAACTCATCGGAGATTCTACTTTGATCAAATTCCCATCGGTCTAGTACAGTTCCTCCATCCACAAAGGCATTAAGAGCAAGATAAAAATTTTGATTGAACAAGGTAAAATAGGTGAATTTCCACCGAAGTTCTGCATTTCCAAAGGCAACTGCATCTCCAACAAGACGGTTTCGCAAAACACCTCGAATAGTTTTTGCTCCGCCAAAGCCATCGTATGTTAAATAAGAATTCATGTAAAAGGGAAGCATATAAAAGGGGATATCCCCACTTAATTTTCCTTGATAGGCAAGCCGGAGGGCAAAAGAAAGATCATGAGGAATTAAGGTAAAATATTGGCGATGTGTTAGGCTAAGCTGGGTATAATCACCAGCGCTATTTCCCAGAGACGAGGGGGCAGCTAATAATATTCCTTCTGTCCACATTCCCCTCATGGGATTTGCGTCATTGTCACGCGTGTCATAAATAGCACCAATTTTAAAAAAGGTGGTTACACCTCCATCAGCCTGATTGGGAGGGATAATTCCCCACTGGACATATTTATCGTACAAGCCAGGGACCTCAGGGAGTTTTTCGTCATCATCCAACCCTTTATTTAGGGCGTCAATATTAACCGGACCTATTTCGTTATTAAAATATCCAAATCCTGCAAGCCATCGAAGGTTTTTATATACCAGTTTTCCCTGAAAATCTGTCGTTAAGCGAAGTAAATTTCGTTCATGGCGATAAAAAACGCGGGAAATATAATCTGGATTATTGGAATCGTCATCGGTAAGAGCTTTATTATACGTGGATTCCCGGCCATTAAATCCATAAAAATCAAGGGTTTGTTCGGTTAAATAATTAATTTCCGCTGTAATGCGAATGCCATGGGGAAGCAAATACTTGGAATCAAAAAATAATTGATTTGTCCCGCTTCCTTTTGTTGTTCTGGATAATTCAGTATAGATCGAATAGCGATAATTCGGATAAAGACTCCCATCGCCATAATGAAAAAGATTGACAACGATTCCATATCTGAATCCAGTATCGGTATTATAAGCAATAGCAGGAACGGCTCCTACATTTAATCCCGATTTTGTCTTCACGTCAGGTGTATTTTCAGCCTGTATGCAAGTGACATTCAGTGTAAAAAAAAGAAAGAATCCTTTTAAGAAGGTTAAATTTTTCATAGTCCCCCTACCTGTTTTATTCTTCGTATACACCTACTTGTCCATATTTATTCAGCCGTTGCTCTAGTAGTTCATCAAGGGAAAAACTTTTGAGGAGTTGAAGTTCTTCAAGAATAACTCTTTTTAGGATTTCTGCCATTTTTAAAGGATTTCGATGAGCGCCGCCAAGAGGTTCCTGGATTACTCGATCGGCAATGCCCAGATCAAAAAGGTCCTGCGCTGTTACTTTCATTGCTTCAGCAGCTTGTGGTGCGCGGGTAGCATCTCGAAAGAGAATGGAAGCGCATCCTTCAGGAGTAATGACAGAGTACCATGTATGTTCAAGCATAACTAATCGGTCAGCGACACCAATTCCTAAAGCACCGCCACTTGCACCTTCTCCAATTACGATGCTTAGAATCGGAACGCGTAAACGGGACATTTCAAAAAGATTTCTGGCAATAGCTTCTCCCTGTCCGCGCTCTTCCGCCCCCAACCCAGGGTAGGCACCAGGTGTATCAATAAAGGTAATAATGGGTTTGTTGAATTTTTCAGATAATTTCATAAGCCGTAAGGCCTTTCGATATCCTTCAGGCTGAGGCATGCCAAAATTACGTATCATGTTTTCTTTAACATTCCGCCCCTTTTGATGGCCAATAATCATTACACCTGTTTCAGCAATTTGGGCAATACCGCCGACAATTGCTGGATCATCCGCAAACCGTCGATCACCGTGAAGTTCCATCCACGTGTCTGCAATTTGCTGAATATAATCTAGCGTATAGGGGCGATCAGGATGCCTTGCCAACTGAACCCTTTGCCAACGATTCAGATTCGCATAGGTTTTTTTTGCCAGGGATTCAAATTCTTTTTCCAATTCATGAATTTGATCCTGATGATTTTCGTTATATAAATTCTCACGTTCTTTAAGATCACGAATCAGAGCTTCTATCTCTGTAAGCTCCCGTTCAAAATCTAAAATTATTTTTGCCATAATTTTACCATATTCCGCTTAACCTTTTTACCAGAATCTCTATATCCATCATAATGGAATAATTTCGCATATAAAATGTCATGTAACGTTCATGCTCTTCGGCTGTGATAGATTCGGATTTTTCTAATTGAAGGATCCCAGTGAGTCCTGGCTTATAATATTTCTTTTTGTCTGGCACTGTTGCATCATCCCCTACGAATGTCCAATCTCCCTTTAAAATAAGAAGTAATTTACCATACCATTTGGAGAAGGGAGAATTAAAAATCCGGCTAAGACCTGCGGGAATTGCCAAAAGAATGAGCAATAGTGAACTTCCAACGATATCAAAAAAACGTTTAAGAAAGGCGGGGACAGGTTGATAAATATTAAATTGTACATCCACCATAGCAATGTCATCAATATTTTCCAGGTGTGTTTTACCGTAAATAGTATCGATATTTTCAGGGACAATTTTAATATTGACAGGAATACTTTGAAGATGATTCATAATCTGCATCATTTCAGAACTTTGTATTTCATTTAGCACAATGATAATGTCATCAATGTGTTTCATCCGCACGGTTTCAGGGATATCGTTAATTTTACTGATTGTTTGAGGATGATTAAAGGTATGATCAGCAAATCCTACAAAAAGATATCCTGTTTCGGGGTGTTCTGTAAGGGTTTTGGCAAGTTGTTGTCCCTTTTCACCGGCACCCACAATTAAGGCTTTCCGAAGGGTTGAAGTATCATCTGTTCGTTTACGGAGAAAGATGTGATAAATAAGTCGCCATCCCGGAAGAAAAAGAAGAGTAAGTAAAAAAGCAATTATAAATACCAATCGAGAGTGGGCAATGGGAGGAATAAAAAAGGTGATACATCCATTAATGAGTCCCCCTAAAATTACTCCTCCAAAGGTTCGTGTATAATCAAATTTTCGATTACCGAGTGTTCCTAAAGCGAGAATAGATCCTAAATAGATCATTGCATAAAGGGGAATAATGGGTTGATATTTAAAAAACCAGGAAAAATCCCGAAAGCGAATGACAAGGGCTAAGGCATGGGCAATGACAATAAGAAAGATATCCAAAAGGGGTGCACGAAGTTTATAGAGAATTTTTCCGATAAAATGTAACATAAGGTGAAAAAGTATCCCCAGTCGCAGGACAAGGACAGAGAGAATCCACTTTCTGGGATGGAAATGTTTACGGACAAACTGATCCATAGCGCGATAAAAGGCGATCAGATTGTCAAAAGGGGCTGATTTTGAACTCTCTCCTTTATAATGGACAATTGTTGTATCGGGTACGTAAGTAACTTGATAGCCAGCTTGTTTTACACGGTAACATAAATCCAAATCCTCACCATACATAAAAAAACGCTCATCGAACCCGTTAAGAGACTTAACAAGAGAGGTACGACAAAACATAAAAGAACCACTTACAGCATCAACAGGGTAACATTTATCAGGATCTAAATAGGTAAGGTTGTATTTTGCAAAAACAGAACTTTTAGGAAAAAGAGCACTAAGTCCTAACATTTTGAAAATTGCCACAGAAGGACGGGGAAAGCTTCGTCGACATGCCAGCTGAAGGGACCCATCGATATTTAAAATTTTACAGCCGGCGACTCCTGTTTCTGGATGTGTTTCCATAAATTGCATCATGACGACAAGGGTATCCTCCCGGATAATGGTATCGGGATTAAGAAAAAGAGTATATTTCCCTTGCGCTGATTTAAGGGCTTGATTGTTAGCTTTTCCAAAACCGAGGTTTTCAGAATTGGCAATAAGATGTACATGGGGGAAGTCTTTATGGATCATATCGGGGGTTCCATCGACCGAACGATTATCCACGACAAAAATTTCTACAGTGAGAGATTTACAGGCATTATTGATAGATAAAAGACATTGTTTTAATAAATCGCGGACATTATAACTCACGATAATTATAGAAAGATCAATATCCATGATGGGGTTTATATCTTGTTTCATAGGGATATTGAGGCTATATGCGGTGAAAAAGACTATAAATTTTGAGTTTCCAAACCATAAAGACAGCTTCTCTTATAATTTTTTTAGACATTTTTGATTGGCCTTCTAAACGGTCGATAAATATGATAGGAATTTCATGAAATTGATAACCTTTTTTCCAGGCACGAAAATTCATTTCAATCTGGAAAGAATATCCTTGAGAACGAATGCTATTGAGATCAATATTTTTCAAAACTGTGCTTTTCCAACATTTAAAACCGGCAGTTCCATCTTTAATGGGGATTCCCGTTATTACCCGTGTATAGACATTTGCCCCATAACTAAGGAGTAACCGTTTGAGAGGCCAATTGATAACATTAATTCCCGTAACATACCTGCTTCCAATAACCCAGTCATATTTTTCAACTTCCTCAAAAAGTTTTACAAGGTCTTTGGGATCGTGGGAATAATCTGCATCCATTTGGGCAATGCGATCATACCCATGGTTCAAGGCAAAATGAAATCCTTCAATGTATGCCGTCCCAAGTCCAAGTTTTTTGGGTCTAACAATAAGATGAAGCCGCTCATCATGTTTTTGCAACTCTCGCACAATATCTGCTGTTCCATCTGGAGAATTGTCATCAACAATTAAAATATCCAGCGAATTTAAATCAAGGCTCCGAATGTCCTTAATAAGATTTGCCAAATTGGCTTTTTCATTATAAGTAGGAATAATAACGATCCGTTTCAATAACCTGTTTCCTTTATACGGGTTAGAATTGTTTTCAAAGGTGTTAAAGGGATATTGGGAAGCAATTTTATTTTAGTAATATCAAGACCTCCTTTTAAAGGGCGGGGAGCTGCAAGTGCGAGGCGATTTGTGGAAATAGGGTGGATTAAGGATGCATCTAGGTTAAAAACGTCACTTACAAGTTTTGCAAAGGCGTAACGATTCAAATAATCAAGCCCCCCATAATTTATTACCCCTGTAACACCCAAGGTATAAAATTGTTTCACAGCCAAAGCAAGATCATTGCTCCAGGTAGGATTGTTATATTGATCATCTACCACATGAATAACACGGTATTCCCGGAGATTTTCCACGACCCAGCGGACAAAACTGGCTTTTTCCGTGGGGCCTTTTCCAAAGAGCACATTGGTGCGGACGATAAGATGATTTTTTAAAATCCTGCGAATTTGTGCTTCACCACCAAGTTTTGACAAGCCATACATGTTAATAGGATCCGGTGCATCTGTCTCTCTGTAAGGCCCTGATTCTCCATTAAAAAGATAATCAGTGCTAAAATGAATGAGTTTGCAAGCGTGGTTTTCACACCATTCTGCAAGAAAGCGAGGACCACTGGTATTCACTAAAAAGGCAGTTTCTATTGAAGACTCACAATCATCAACATTTGTATAGGCGGCAGCATTAAGAATTAAAGAGGGATTAAAAGTATTACAAAGGGCAAAAACTGCCTCTTTATTTGAAATATTTAAAGGTGAATAGGGAATGCCTGCAGTGATACTATAAGGCTGCAGATCTGACGAAAGGATTTTACCCACATCCTGGAACACACAGGATAAATGATAACCGAGCAACCCATTACCGCCCGTTATAAGGATCTTTTCTTTTGTCATTTTGCGCTCTGAATATTTAAAATATCTTTAAAATCAATAAAATATAAGTGATTTAAAGCATGAAAAAAACGAAGAACATAAACATATTCATGAGGGAATGAAATATCTTGAAATAGAAAGATTGTATCTTATCACTTGAAACTCATTAAAAGATTTTTTAAAATAAAAATCTTATAAAAATAGGGATCGATCATGCTATATGCTCTTATTATTGTTCCCCTTGGGTCTCTTGCAGCTCTTTTTGTTGCCTGGTTTATGTATCGCTGGGTGTCAGAGCAAAATCCTGGGAATAAACGTGTCCAAGAACTTGCTGGTTATATCCGTAAAGGGGCTGTTGCTTATTTAAAACAGCAGTATAAAACCACGGGTATATTTTTTCTTGGTGCCTTTGTGATTTTACTTATTTTCTCATTTGGATTTGGGGCATTATCTCGGTTTGTCCCTTTTGCTTTTTTAACCGGTGCATTCTTTTCAGGACTTAGTGGATTTTTGGGCATGATGACTTCAACAAAAGCATCGTGTCGAACGACACATGCCGCGAGCAATTCGTTGAACGATGCACTGAAAATTTCTTTTCGAGGGGGATCGGTTTTAGGACTTGTTGTTGTTGGACTGGGGTTGTTAGATATCATTGTTTGGTTTATAGTTTTGCAAATGGCCATTCATAATCCGGACCCTGTTGAAAAGCTCCAAATTATTACTACAACCATGTTAAGTTTTGGTTTTGGTGCATCTGCGCAAGCTCTTTTTGCTCGTGTAGGGGGTGGTATTTTTACCAAAGCGGCTGATATGGGTGCTGATCTTGTTGGGAAAGTGGAAGCAGGAATTCCCGAAGATGATCCCCGAAATCCTGCAGTGATTGCTGATAATGTGGGGGATAATGTCGGTGATGTGGCCGGAATGGGTGCAGACCTTTATGAGTCGTATGTTAGCTCAACCCTCGGAGCAGCCGCCCTAGGAGTGAGTGCCTTTGCTGGAACCGATTTTCTCTATCAAGCAGTAACACTTCCTATGATAATTGCTGCACTTGGAACCGTTGCCTCGATTTTTGGTATTTATATTGTTCGTACCAAAGAAAATGCTGAACAAATTGGTCTTTTAAAAGCTATCAATAGGGGAATTAATTTTGCTTCTGTTCTAACACTCGTTCTTAGCGCTCTTGCTATCCACTTCCTTCTACCAGGTTATTTTTGGTCACTCTTTTTACCTATTATATCCGGCCTTGCTGTAGGCGTTGCTATAGGATATATAACAGATTTTTATACTAATGCCGCCTTTTCACCTGTAAAAAAGATTGCCATGCAGGCACGAACAGGTCATGCTACCGTGATTACTTCAGGACTTTCCGTTGGGTTTATTTCTACTGCACCAACCTTTATTTTTATCCTTATAGGCATGTTTTTAGCCTTTTGGACTGGCGGAGGGTTTCAGAATTTTTCCTCAGGTCTTTTTGCTATTGGATTGGCATCTGTTGGAATGTTATCAACATTGGGCATTAATTTAACTACGGATGGATTTGGCCCCATTGCTGATAATGCCGGTGGACTTGCTGAAATGGCTGAAATGTCTAGTCAAACACGAAAACGGACTGATTCTCTCGATGAATTGGGGAACTCTACAGCTGCTAGAGGAAAAGGACTCTGCGTAGGAGCAGCTGCCCTTACCGCTATCACCCTTATCGCTGCTTTTGTTGAAACCATTCGAACTGCTTTGATAGGAATGAATGTGGAAATGATTTCTAATGTCTCTATAAAAAATGCAGACATTCTCCAGATTCTTAATTATTTGGGAGCATCAATACTGGATATTCGCTTTATTATTGGACTTTTTATTGGGGGGATTCTTGGTACCTCGTTTATTAGCAAAACTATTGATGCGGTATCTATGGCAGCTGGCGAAATGATTGATGAGGTCCGTCGTCAATTTCACGAAATCAAAGGTGTAATGACCGGTGAAACAACCCCTGATTATAGCAAATGTGTGCAAATTTCTACCCTCGCAGCCCAGAAAAAAATGGTGAGCCCAGCTGTTATTGTTATTCTTACGCCCATTGTTACAGGACTATTACTCGGACCTGTTGCGGTAATGGGGCTTCTTATTGGAAATCTTTTAGTGGGAATTATTCTTGCTATTTTTATGGCAAATGCTGGTGGAGCATGGGATAATGCAAAGAAATATATCGAACGGACTAAATCTGAACTTCGGTTTCAGATTGATGATGGGATTAAAAAAATCTCTCGCCAAGGACTCTGGCCTTTTTATTTAACCCATGAAACCAATCGTTTCCTGTACGAACTTGTGAATCTCAATCCCCTTGCTTTTTCTATTGATGAAGAAGTTTCCGAATATATGGGGCAAATTATCGAATATGTACAAGATGAATACATTAAAAAAGGGAAAGACATAAAGCCTCTTTTTGATGCGTATGGTTCGCGAAACGTGAAGCCTTATCAGGATGAACACTTTCATAACCTTTGGGGAAAGCTTAATAACAATGACAAATTTATGTTCAGAGAATTTCTGAAGCTTGCACAAGAAGATCATGATGTATTACTTTCCATGAGAGAGTTGAATATAAAATTCCGTACAATTATGGAAAGTTATCATGCAGCTGTTACAGGCGATACGGTGGGTGATCCCCTTAAAGATACCAGCGGACCTTCTATGGATATAGCAGTAAAATTAGCGACGATGGTAAGTATTATTACTATTGGACTCATTCTTCGCTATAATCTCGCTCAGTTTTTTTAGAAGGTAAGGCAAAACAATGAAAATCAATGGTAAAAGGTGGGGATTCCCACCCTTTATGTTTAATAAACAATTAACGAGAAAAAATATTATCCTATGATATTTGGGAGTATATTTATACATAAAATACCGCAGGACTTATTCTATATCACATGATTTAACGTAAAAATGTGGTAATATTAATTAGAGATATAAGGAAATTGAAAAAATGGAGATATCTATGAAAACAAAAAAAAGTGGTCTATTGATTACGACCCTTTTTTTATTGTGGGGTTGTATGGAGGTGGATACAAATCCTTCACTTCCGAAATGGGAATTGGAAATTGATGCTCCTATTGTAAAGCTTGTTGTAAAATCAGAAGATATTATTCCGGAAGATTCTTTAGTCTATAAAGAAGCAGTGGAAGGAGAAGATGGCTTACAATATGTTTATAAGGATACGGTTGATATTGATGAGCAAGAAGTTGGGGATCAATTAAGTCTGGATGAAATTACGCCACAGAGAATTTCACAAAGTGTAGATGATGTTACTGCCGAGGGGACAGATAAGCATTTTAAATCAGAATTTGATACCGTAGGGGTAAATCCAATAACAAACAGTACCCGCTCTGAGGTGGGGATTATCACCCTGGAGGATACAGATCCTGCGGTAACTCCAAATATTACTATGACCGATATTTATCCAACACTGCCGGCAGATGGCCAAAATTATACCATTCCTCAGGGGACAGACTTTAGTTCCATTGATAGAAACATTGAATTTACTGATTTTTCATCAGCTACGGTTGTCAATGGCGAAATCGAGATAAAAATTGTTAATCATTTAGCTACTGAGCTTGGTTTTCCCACTCATGTAGAATTGCTGACACGTACTGGGTCGATCATAGGGTCAGGTCTTGATGCAACATGGGAATCAGGCATTATGCCAGGTGATTCGAGCAGCCGTATTATTGATTTAGCAGGTTATACATTACCAGGAGAGCTTCTTGTACGTGTTTCAGGAAAAATTGCAGGGAGTGGTGATGCAACAGGAGTTGTTGATGAATCTGTCCGCAATTCGTTTTTTGTGGTCAAATCCCAAGCACGGAATTTGGAAGTTTCCCAAGCTTCAGCAATTATTCCCGAGCAGGTGATCGATACCACAAGTTCAATGGCACTTAATGCTGAGGAGAAAAATAAAATTGAAACAGCAGTGATTGATAAGGGGAATCTAAGTATCACAATAGAAAATACATCGCTTGTAAATGCAACCGTCACTTTTCAGGTTCCTTCTTTGGACATTACTCCCACCCAGCAAGGAGTACAACCCTTTGTCCAATCGTTTATGGCTCCTGCAAATCAAACGACAAAAGTTGTTTATGATATAAGCGAAATGGCAATCATCATGGATTTGTCAGATCAGACCGTCTACTATTCCTATGAAATTCGGACTGTTGATACTTCTCCTGAGAAAATTCTCCTTCATAAAGAAGATGATTTTTTGGTGGATGTAGAGATGTATGGTGTCAATTCTTCTGAAAAAATAACGTTTAAACATATTACAGGCATTATTGAGCCTCAAGATATAGCCGAAAATGGGGAAATTGATATTATTTCAGATTCTGAAATTTTTAAGGCTTTAATTTCAAGAGGGTCAATAACAATTAACGTGGACAATCAAATCAACACAACCGATGAAGGGTTGCCTCATTTAATTCTTGATTTACCGGATTTTTTTAATCTAGGAGGAAGTCCTATTCATGAGGAACGTGACCTGGTACCAGGAATAACAACGATTGAAATTCCTCTGATAAATCATACGCTTGTCCCACGAAACCGAGACAGTGGAACAAATCCAGACCAGTATGTGATATATGAAGCAAAAGTAACCACTCAAGAAGGAGAAAACGGATCTTATAATGTGAAAGATTCTATCCGTACATATATTCATGTTTCAGAGCTGAAATTTTTGGAAGTGACGGGCAAATTTTCTCAAGATGCTATCGTTACAGATAGCGTTATGGTAATTGATGATCCTAATAAGTTGGATGAAGCACTTCTTGAAGCGGGAACCTTAAATTTGACATTCTTCAATAACATAGGTGTGGTTGCGGATGTAGCATTTCGTATTCCTGCGCTGAACAAGAATGGACAGATGTTTCATGAAAGCTTTCATCTTACTGATCAGGTAGCACCTCAACAGTTTCAATTACCTTTACATGGCTATACGTTAGACCTGGACTATAATGGACCAACTGTAGATCAGGATATTGCCTACCGATCTACGATTTCCCTACCAGAAGATGTCGTAATGACGCTATCCTTTGATAAAGAGATATTAGTTGATATTGCCTTAGAAGATATGAGATTTACAGAAGTATCTGGCTATATTGATACAGTCATTGTTGATATTAATCCCCTTGAGCAATCTATAACAACGTTACCGGAAGAACTAAAAAATATTGAATTTTCAGAAGTAACCATGCAGCTTGTCTTTGATTCTGAAATAGATGTTCCTGTGTATTTGGATTTAAATATTACCTCCAAAAATGATGCGGGTGATTCTGTCACCATAAAAATCAATCAAGATATTACTGAAAATCCTGTTGTGGATATTCCCAATAGTAAAGAACTTGTTAATATTATGCCTAATAAAATCAAAGCAAGCGGAGAAGCTCGGATTGTTGGAGAAGGATCTGTTCGGAAAAGTGATACTGTGAAAGGTAAACTTTTTATTTCAGTACCTTTTGCTTTTGAAATTAGTGATTCTGCCTTTGTTGATTTGGAAATCACTGAATTAGATACTGTTGATATGCCTGCTGAAGTGACAATTAACCAGGCTGTTGTGAATGCTAAAGTAGATAATGGTTTTAAATTGGGGGCAGAAGTAACGGTTTTAGGAAGTCCTGATTCGAGCTATCTAGAAATTTCTAATCATCCTGATGTCATTGAAATTGCACATATAACAGTCAATCCCAATGATACATCTCAGGTTGTTGTTTCAATGGATGACGAGGTGTTGGATCTTTTAATGAATGGTGGCTATGTGAAACCAAATATCCGCTTGTTAGGACCTGAGGATGGCACAACAACACGGGTGCTTTCGACTGATTCTTTAACCGTATGGATCTATGGGACGATCAAAGCCCTTATTGATATTGAGGGTGAAGAAGAGGAGAAGTAAGATGAAATCAACAAAGATTGCATTAAAACATAAACAGACATTCTTTACACTTTTGGTAATAGGATTCTTTTTTGCTGTGGGGAATCTTTTTGCTCAGGATACAGTAAGTGTAGACAATGTCTCCAGCGAGGATATTCAGGAGGAAGAAAAGGATGCCTTTGAAGAACTCTTTCAAAAAATAGAAGAATCTCAAGCAGAAGAAGTGGTTGTAGAAGATACAACAGATATTCCTCAACAAGAAATACCGGAAGAAGATATCTTTGAGGAATCTGACATTGAAGAAGCAGTATTAATTTCTGAACCGGAAATATTCGAACGCCAATCAGAAACTGATATCGCCGCAAAGATGATAGATATTATTTACAAACGAACCCTGCGCCAGCCTTCTTCCTTGCAAGAGAATCCTGCGAATCTTGGTATTAAACATGAATCGTTTGTCTCCCTTTCTTTCTTGGCTCCTATGTTGAATATGGATCTCCAAATTGCAAATGAAACACTTAGTATAGAAAATTATAATGATTTTGTATCTAAGGATGTTTTAACATTTGAAGATTGTCAATATTTTGCTGGACTTTTTGAAAAGAAAGGGTTGCCTCTTTATTCTCAGATATCTTTGCCTACATTATTTGCCCTTCGAATTGGCCCAGTTTTTCTAAATAGTGGAGTTTTTGTTGGGGCATCTGGGACCCTTCCTGGTGAAATATTAGTGATCCCCTTTCTTGGGAATCAAGCCCCTGGATTTAGCTTTGGAAATCCAATTACAAACATGAAAACGTCGGCGGAAGTATTTGCATATACGCGAAGTTCGTTAGGTGTTGGCCATCAGGTGAGTCAATACATTCCAACAGTTAAAGAGATCGTTGAGATTCGTGTAGGTATGGCTGTGAATGCGTATCTTGGAGGATTCAGTCTGGCTAATGCCAAGAATGTTTCATTTGGAGTGGATGAGACAACAGTTACCACCTCTGGAACGGCTGTTTACAGTTATATAAATTCTGATGAAGATATTGCAATTCCTGATCCTACGTTTGGTGTTGATGTTGGTGTTGGTGTAAAATTTAAAGATTTTATTGATATCCCCTATGTGTCAAATAAAATTGATGTTCAGCTTTCCTTTTTAGATGTAGGAGCTACCCTTAAAAGCACGAACATGATCAAAAGAGAATATGTATGGGATGCACAGGTTGAAGATCCTGTGGGAACTTTTTCTGAAGATGATTTAGATATCGATTCTCTTCTGAATGTCCAGCATACAACATTGGATTCAAACGTTGTAATGACTGAAAAACTGGCGTCACGTATGAAATTTGATATTACCTGGCAACCGATTCCATATATCATGGTTCGGACAGGTCTAACAGCATTTTTAAATGAAGGTCTTGGTCATGAGGATTCTCCAAGAACGTATATAGATTTGGATGTTTTTCCTGTGAGTTGGCTTGTCTTGAATGTTGGGACAGGGTTTAATCATGGGAATGGGTACCTAAAATTAGGATTAGGATTTAACACTCGCGTTTGGGACATGGGAATTTATACCTATACACTTGGAAGTGCTGGCTTTACGGAAAAAATTCGAGGTGTCGGGATTAAAATGGTTAATAATTGGTATTTCTAATTATTTTTTGAAATAATTTTTTAAAAACCCGGTGTTGGCCGGGTTTTTGTGTTTAGTTGAGAATCTGTAGAAATTTTGTTGGGTTGATTTATAATTTTAAATAGGATAATATATTTACAGAAAATATACTTTAGAGAAATGATTATTAACTATTTCAAATATCGAATTGTAAAGCAACAACAACCATCGGATTGCGGTCCTGCCTGTCTTCTAAGTTTGATTCGGTATTTTGGAGGTCGAGCTTATTTGGATAAGCTTCGCGTGTTATGTCATACTGATTACAGAGGTTGTAGGTTGTATGATCTTAAATCAGCCGCAGAAAAATTAGGATTTCGTTGTTCTGCTTATCGTATAGATAAGGGTAGATATCCAAGTGATAATTTGCCTGTGATTCTTCATTGTCAGCTCCCGAACTATCTTACCCATTATGTGATTGTCTATGCAGTTCGAAAAGGGCGATTTCTTATTGGTGATCCTGCAAAAGGCTTATATTGGTTAGATAAAAAAGAGTTAGATGACCTATGGGAAAGCAGAATATTACTTACTTTTGATTATCAATTACCATATCGTGATCCTGTTTATCGATCAGATTGGTCATGGTTTTGGGGTTATATTCGGGATTACTCCGATTCGATTCTTCAGATTTTTTTCTGTGGCATCATCTCTATTTTAGCAGGATTTTTCACAGCTTTTTTAATGAGAACAGTTACAGAACGTGTTGTTCCTGAACAGGATTGGCATCTTTTAACACTCAGTTTAATTTTTCTCATGGCTTTTCTTCTTCTCCGCAGTGGAGCAGAATATGTCCGAAAGGTTCTTTTTTTCCGTCATGGCAACTCACTTTTTCAAACGATTTTTAGTAAATCTTTCAAGCATTTTATCCATTTACCTTATCGGCTTATTTCCCGTTTCACGACGGGGGAAATGACTGCCAGATTTTTAGATCTTTTTCGGATTCAATCCTTTTATCATTTTACTCTTTTATATGGACTTTCTGATCTTTTTATTCTTCTGGGCAGTATTGTTGTCATGTATTTTTTTTCGCCTCTCCTTGCTGGGATATCTGCTCTTTTTGTCTTGCTCCTTGGAGGGACATTGGTGGGATTTTATCCCACCTTGAGAAGAATTCAAAATACCACATTACGAAAAGGGGCTGCTTTTAGTCAGGGACTCATAGAAACCTTGGAAGGATTAGATGAAATAAGTGCTTTAGATGTGCATTCCTATTTTATTCATCTTAATGAAGACGAATTTAAAAAATTTCTGGACTGCTGGAAGAGGGTGGGGTTGATAAACAGCCGGATACTGGTTTTTTCTGAAGGTTTTCTAGGTGTTTTTCAGCTTGTGTTTATAGGGCTAGGAATAAGGTTCGTTTTAAAAGGAGGGTTAACATTCGGCAATTGGCTTGCTGCCTTCGTTTTGACAGGGAATTTTATTCCTTCAGTTTTCAGGTTAATGGAAAACGCCCTGAAAGGAGCTGAAGCTCGTGAATCTATCACACGATTAAGAGATTTTTTGATTCATCCTATTGAAAAGACTGAAGGAGAACAAGAAATCGATCGTCCTGATTTTTTGCTGGATATTCAGAAATGCAGTTTCCAATGGCCAAAATATCAACCCCTCTTCGAAAAAGTTAGTTTTTCAGTCCGAAAAGGATCAATGATTCATATTCTTGGAGAAAATGGGACAGGAAAAACAACATTAATTCATGCTATTTTACAACAATATCGTTTCAGTGAAGGCAATATGTATTGGAATGGAAAGCACGTGATGCAAATAGATTTGACGGTATATCGAAGCCATTTTGGAGTTGTTAGTCAAGAAGTAAAAATATTTAATATGACACTCCAGGATAATATTTTTTTGGGGCGAAATGTTCAAAATAAAACATGGTTAAAAGAAATATTCCGAGATTTTAACTGGTTTTTTCAAAAATTTGAATTGGGTTTATTTACTCTTTTGGGAGAGGGATATCGGCAGCTTTCAGGGGGTGAAAAGCAACTTGTGGGACTTCTTCGGGCTATTCTTGACGAACCAGATGTTTTGATACTGGATGAAGGATTTAATTCTCTTGATACAATAACACAGAGTTGGGTTCTGCAATGGATCAAAATGTACTCAGAAAATCACGCGGTGATCATAATTAGTCATGATCACCAAATTTCTAATTTTGCCAGTGACGTGGTGTCTTTGGATAAAGAAACAGCAGGATAAAAAAATGGTTCTAAGTGTCTATCGAAATGCTTTAAAAAATTTACAAACAGTTCATTGGTCAGTTTTTTGGGGTTTGTGGAGCCTTTTGTCTATGATTACACTTTGGTTTTATCAAGATCATTTTACAACGCGTGAAACGGTCGAACAATTTCTTGGAGATCAGTTTTCCCCCGTCTATATTGATCTGATATTTGCAAGAATACAAGATATGACATATATTTCTATTCTTTTAATTCCCCTCTTAATCTTGTGTCGTACCTTGTTCATGGCTCTAATTCTTCATCTTTTTTTTCTTTTATGGCAACTAGAAATTCCGTTTAAAAAAGTTTTTTATGTTATTATGACTGTTTTTGGTATGATGGTGCTTAAAGATATCTCAAAAATTTTCCCTCTTTTTCTAGAAAACTCTTCTAGTAACATTACAAATAACATCCTTATTGTCCCTTTATCACTCAGTTCTGCATTTTCTTTTTCATTTCATCCTATGTTGAATCGTCTTCTCAATGCTATAAATATTTTTGAAGGCATGTGGATGATTTTAGTTGCTTTTATAATAACGATTTGGACAGGAATAAAGGTAAAAAAAATCATAGGGCCTCTTATTCTTGCTCGTTGGTTAAGTATTGTTTTGCTTTGGGGCTTAGGTATTTTTTATGAAATTTTTATGGTATAAATAAATGAGAAGATGGTTGAAAAAGGTGATATTAATTGGGGTGTTTGCTTTAAGTGTTGTAATGATTTTAGCAGTTATTCGTATTGAAAAACCGTGTAAAGACCTTTCATCTTTTACATATATATCTCCTTCGGGTCCAGAAGTTTTTGTCCCGGATCCACAAACGTATAAAGTAGTTATTCTTTTTTCACTTTATTGTCCCTTTTGTCTGCAATACTTAACCCACATAAATGAGATGACCATGTTATTACCCGATCACCAATATGGTTTATTTACAACGGATAAAACCTTATTTACCTCTTCATTTTATGAAACATGGGATGCGATTCGGCAGGATCCACGGATTAAAATAGGTATTATAGAAATAAGCACAGCATATGCATTATTTAGTGATCCCCCGTTACCTATTAGCTTTATTTATAATCAAGAGAATCATCATATATATTCACTGCGCGGTGATAGAAATATCCGGGAATTGTTAAAGTGTCTCCCGGGGAACAACCAGAAACAAGAAAAGAAGGAGATCTAACATGCGTGAACTTAGCGAACAAGAAATGAAAGAGCATGCTGGTGGCTACTTACCTGCATCTTATCTAGCATGCTTAGCAGGTATTGCTGCTTTAGGGTACGGGATTGTTACTGCACAAGGAATGGTCATCAATATCGCGGCACAACTAATTTATCGCTATTGTGACTAAAACAAGGGGGCAAGGTGGGAGAGCCAAGGTGGCTCTCCCATCTAAAAGATAGTGACAATATAAGAGTTCTTAATAAAAGGAAGTACAATGAAAGTTCTACCTGTAAAACATAATGTTATCTTAATAATAATACTTATTGCTAGCTATTCTTTTGCGAGTCCTGATGTTGCCAAGAATTCCATGAATACGCCATGGGTTTTTAGACAACAAAATAGCATGAACATGTTGACTATAACCTTTAAGGATACCCTTGTAGACTCCGTGGCTTGTATTCGTTATCAAGAAGTATATTCGGCGTCTGCCCTTGGTGGTGTTGATGTGATATTTTGCAAAGAAACGGGTTTTCCCCTATGGTTTAAAATTCCTGCACTTGGTGAAGAGGTCAAGGTTGATTATGAGAATAGACAATATTTAGTTAAAAAAAGAATGGATGATAAATCATATTCTATGCAAACTCCTTTTGATATATGTGCATTTCCTTCTTATGCACGGTTTGTGCAGCTTTTATATTATGAACCGAGTCAAACAATGTCAGTTGATCTCTATCTTTACAATGGTAAAACGGTTTCATATCTCTTTGAACATAAAGGACAAGATACGTTGAGAATCCAAAATGAAGATATTCCTTGTCATGTATGGCACATTTCTATGGAATCAACACCCCTTGTGGGTCAGAATGATGAAGTTTGGATTCGGGAGCAAGGGCCCTTTGAAATTATGAAAATCATTTCAACAACACGAGTTGCAAAAATTATGGGTGTTAGTTTAGGTAAAACAACCGCCGTTTTTGAAAGAGTGTTTGAGTAAATGAAAGTATCACAGGTTATTGTTGGGCTTGTGGTTTGTCTACTTTTTATCAATAGTAGTATTTGGGTTAAAAGAGCGCGCAGCTTAAAAAATGCTACGCCGGAGGAACTCATGCAATGTTTGCGAACGTCACCCTTTCTTCAGAAGGAGATTAATAATCTTTCAGAAGTTACCGTAACATGGATTGACCGAAATCAGCTTCCTGATGAATTGATTTTACTCCTCTTAGTTTCTGAAGATCGCCGTTTTTATGAGCATCCTGGTGTGGATTTTTTCAGGATCCTAAAAATTGTTATTGATGGTTCATTGTTTAACGAACAGCGCATTGGAGGAAGCACGTTAACACAACAACTGATAAAAACACTATGGGGATCTCCAAAAAGAACATTCATCGTAAAATTCAATGAAATGATAGGTGCATTAATTCTTGAAAGGTGCTTGACCAAAGATGAAATTCTTGAACTCTACATCAACTGTGTTGTATGGTCACCTGATTCAGTTGGACTTCTTGCAGGAATACAAAGTCTTTATCATAAAGATGTTGAAGATTTAACCCTTGAGGAAATGATCTCTTTGGTCGCAGGTCTTCCCAATCCAAAATCACATTGGAAATTTGTCAAAAATAACCAGAAAAATCGAAGGTTTCAAAACCGTATAGAACATCTTGAAAAGGAAGTGAACCTTTTGGGTATAGAGGAGATAAAAACACTTGAAAGGAACTATGAATAAACGAATTATATTTCTTATTACCGTTCTACTTTTTCTATGGGTCGCGATTCTCCTTCATCGAAATAAAGAATTACTTCGTGTCAATCTTCACGCAGAACGATCGATGGGGGATATTATTCAATCTCAGCAACTATGGGAAATGTATGGATACACCCCGATAGATTCAGCCTTTTCGTCTCTCATACATTTTCGCAAAGGATTGTTGCTTTTGGTTAATAGTGATGAACAACTTCCATACTTTTGTGCTTATTTAAAGGAGTGTTTTCCACTATCGCCCCTTACAGTGATTGCCAATAAAAAACGTATTCTTTCTGAGAATGAATGGTACACTTCCAAACGTAATTTTCCTCAAGATTTTGATGTTTCACAGAATATTCTTTGTTATTACTCAACAGATACAATCCGTTATCTTTTTGTCTATGAACCTGCCAATCCCTGGTTGTTGGAATCAAATTTAAAAATACTAAGGAAGTTTTATGAAAATGATTACTAAAAGATTTTTAATAGGGGGTGTGATGTGTGTTTTTTTAATTTTTTGGCTTTCTCTGAAACCTACTAGAAAAGCCTACCAAACAGAACGCTATATGCTATCTTATAAAGAGGTGATTGATTCTATCTGTCATTACTTTTCATTATCCCCTGAGGTTTATTTTAGTGTTATTTATGCTGAACGCCTTCACAATATTAATAATCTGGATAAAGCAGATTATAGCAGAGCCTATATGGGGTTTAATGCCTCGGTAGGATTTGCTCAACTTAAAATTTCTACGAGCGAGTGGATTGAAAGTCATTATTCACATCTTTTACCTTTTAATCCTTCAAAAAATCGGTCAGCGCTTATTCGTCGACTTGCTTATCCAGATACTAACATTGTTTACAGTGCGGTGTATTGCCAAATTATCAAGGACGAATTTAAGGAACAGTTTGGCTATTACCCTGATGTTGCTACAATTGCTTCCTATTATGGGTGTGGGATAGACTATGGGAAGGGACTTAACAATGAATTTTACTTAAATGAACTTGGTCTTACAGCGTATGAATATTATACAAAAACGTTCAAAACGAACCAGTAATGTCTACTTCCTTATAAGTATTTTGTTCTTTTGTATTGCTTGTGAAAAACACCCTAAAACGCCAATTATTATTTCTCGTGAAGGGTGGCATGCCATTGAACCAATACATACGATTCCTCTTGAAAAATCAAAACGTAATAGAGAAACATTTGATGGAATATGTATTCATTATTCTGGATTCAGCGATCAGATCTCTCCTGCTTCACTTCAACATTATCATATATTTCGGCTGCAGTATCCTGACGTGACATATCATTTTATCATTGATCGAAAAGGGAAAATCTATGAGGGGCGTGATGCTCTTTACTTTTCAGAAACACGCCAGGGCAAAGATACAAATATTCATATCTGCTGCATTTCAAGTTTAAAATTCCCTCCGCGAGAATGGCTTCCCAAAAAACAAAAGAATTCACTTCAAAATTTAATATATTATTTAATGAATTTTTATAATATAAATATCGAAAATATCTTTTTTTATGACAGTACAGGATTTGAAGATTTAGATTTTATGTAAAGATTCCTAATTTTGTTTTTAACTTTATCCTTAAAAATGTGTCTTGAAGTATATTAATTTTCTTGCAAGGAATAGGAGCTTCACAGATGGTAGAACAAGGTCATAAGATAACAGAGTCAGTTAAACGTGTTTGGAATGTTTTTTTTAATCCTGAAAAGACATTTTCATCATTGGGGGAAAAGATTACGTGGAAAGATTTATGGTTTCCTGTTTTACTTTTAGTTCTTGCATCTATGGTAACAATCCAGCTTACCCATCCTATTCAAGTGAAAGAAAGTACTCAGATGATAGCACGGTTAGATAATTTAACTGATCAACAAAAAGAAGTAATGCTTCAACGGTTATCTCCTGACAAAGTGCCTATTCAAAATCTTATTATGGGAGGATTAACGCCCATTATTTCTGCTTTTTTTATTGCAGTAATTTATCTTTTTGTAGGGAATTTTTTTGGAGGGGGCTATGCAAAATACATAACGTTATTAGCAACAACGCTTTATATAAGTATGGTGGATGTTTTGGCAAGCATTGTTAAAGTCCCTATTATGCTTGCCCAACAAACAATGATGGTACATACAAGTTTAGCCATGTTTTTCCCTGATTTTGATTTAGGGAATGTGTGGTTTCGCCTTGCCATGCAAGTGGATATATTTAAAATTTGGAAATGGATCTTGTGGATTATAGCTTTTAAGGTTATCTATCATTACTCACCCAAAAAAGCCTTTATTTTAACAGGTATTATTTGGCTTCTTGGTGCTATTTTTACAGTGATAATCCAGGGATATTCAATAATTGCCTAAATAATGGACAACTTTATAATTAAGACAGTGTCAGTTTTAAAACATAGGATAAATGGATTATGAAAAGGAAAAAATGGGGACTTGTTTTTTTTGTTCTAATGGTAATAACGTCATGGCTTAATGCAGGTCCCGTTATAACGCTTCAGGAATGTCAGGAATTGGCATTGAGGGAAAATAGTGAGTTATTAAGAACAAAACTGGAAACACAAAAAACAAGCTTAATCAAGACACAGAGCGCTTCAGATTTATATCCATCGGTCAGTGGGCGTTTATCAACGAGTTATTCTCATACCGACAATTCAATCATAACCACTGAAAATTCAGGATACACTCTTTCTGGGACGATTCGTCAGAATGTTTTTTATCCCGGACTTTTTTCAGGTGTAAAGGCGGCAAAAATTTCTGAGGAAATTGCAGGACTCACTTTACAGGATGCCATATCCTTGTTAGAGACATCGGTAATTAATTATTATTTTAGTATTTTGGCTTCTAATGAATTAATTGTTGTTTATAAGGAAAACATTCGCTTTGCAGAAGAGAACATTAAGAGAGTCCAAACGATGATGGATTTGGGGGTTCGCACCGAATCTGATCTTTTAAAAGTAAAGGTTCAAAAAGGACAATTTGAAACCCAACTTATAAATGAAGAACAGCGGAATTGTAGTTTATTGCGTGAGTTAAATCTCTTAATGGGGCGTGATCCCAGTGATGAACTAACCCTTCAACCCCTCGAGCCCGATCACTTACCCCTTCCGACACTTGAAGAAGCGCGAGAGATGATAACAAAGAACAATTATTCACTCTTAACCCTTCAAAAGCAAATGGATCTTCAAAAATTATCAGTTAAAATGAAAAAGGAGTCTTATCTTCCAACCATTGCAGGTGACTATACTTATTCCTATCGGGATGATGATGGAGGAACAATGAAATCTCAATCTGTTGGCGTATCAGCGAATATTACTCTTTTTGAAGGATTTCATCGAAAGATAGAGAAGCAAAAGGCTGAAATTGATTTAAAAGCATTGGAAATTCAGTATAAAAATAGTGTTGATAAGGTATTTGCTCGTTTAGATGAATTGTATCAGGTTCTGGAAACGTATCAGAAATTGACAGAGATACATACTTTAAGTTTAGAATCTGCGCAGCGAGATTATAATCTTATCACACAGCAAGTTGAATTAGGTGCAGGAACTATTTTGGATCAGTTAGATGCTCAAATCTCCGTCCTTTCTTCAAAAAGTCAACTGGTTCAGGCACGCTACAATACAAAAATAACAGAAGCAAACATTAATCAATTATTAGGAAAATAAGATGAAAAAGTGGATTATCCCTCTTGTTGTCATAGTTATTGCAGTTATTGTGTATTTCAATCTAAGGATGAATAAAGAAGAAGTGATAGAAGTACAAACAGCTGTTGTTAAGCGTCATACTGTTGAAGAAAAAGTCTCAGCAAGTGGACGTATTAAACCTGTCATGCAAGTTGATATCAGTGCAAACGTTGCAGGTGAAATTGTTCAAATGAATGTGAAAGATGGGCAAAAAGTTCATAAAGGTCAAATTTTGGCAGAGTTAGATAAAGTCCGGTATGAAGCAGCGGTAACGAGTGCAGAAGCGACTTATTCCTCCACGAAAGCTGCTTTTGAAAAAGCCAAAAAAGATTTACAACGTGCGCAAGCTCTTTTTGAATCTGGCAATTTAAGTCAGGCCGATTTGGATCAAACACTTACGGAATATGAAAGGGTTCAAGGTAATTTAGCGCAAGCAGAATCCAATTTAAAACAGGCAGAAGATAATTTAGCAAAAACGACCATTGTCTCGCCTCTGGATGGAACGATTATTCAAGTACGAAAGGAAGCTGGTGAAATAGCTTTGGGTTCCCAATTTCAAGCGGATATTATCATGGTTGTGGCAGACCTTGCCAAGATGGAAGTTGAAGTGGATGTGAATGAAAATGATGTTGTTCGGGTTTTTTTAGGTGATTCTGTGGATATTGAAATTGATGCCATTCCTGATACATCATTTAAAGGAATTGTGACAGATATTGCTAACTTGGCACAATCTACGGGGATAGGTACACAAACGGCGGTAACCTATTTTACGGTTCTTGTAAAAATGCTTGAAATTCCCAATCAGATGCGACCCGGTATGAGTGCAACCGTAGAAATTCTGACTGATAAAGTTGAAAATGCCATTGCTGTCCCTATTCAAAGTGTTACAGTTCGGCCTGCTAACATGGTTTTTACAGGTGAAAAAGAAGATAGTCTTTCTTCTGGAATTCCTTCACTTGGGAAACGAAAAGGGGATGAAATGATTGAAGTTGTTTTTCGTGTAGACCAAGATACGGTAAAAGCAGTTCCTGTTACCATAGGACTTAGCAGTCAAGACCTCTTTCAAATAACATCGGGGATTGAGGAGGGAGATGAAATCGTGATTGGGAATCATAAGGCTCTAAGTCGGGATTTACAAACAGGTATGTATATCCGCAAAAATACTGTGCAACCTGCATTTTGAACTGACACGCGAAATTTTAAGGAACTAAGAATGGCTTTATTGGCATTGACAAATGTAACAAAGGTGTATCAAGTGGGTGCTGTAGCGGTTCATGCCCTTCGAGGTATCGATTTAATGGTAGAAAAAAATGAGTATGTCTCTATTATGGGACCTTCCGGCTCAGGAAAATCAACCCTTATGAATGTCATCGGGTGCTTAGATACACCTACCTCAGGGACCTATATTTTGGATGGAAAAACAGTCCATGATGATAATATTGGCCAAAATGGAAATGGTAAACTTTCTGAAGATGAGCTGGCATTTATTCGAAACCAAAAAATTGGGTTTGTCTTTCAAACATTTAACCTTTTACCCCGTATTACAGCCTTACACAATGTAGAACTTCCATTAATTTATGCCGGTATTCATAAAAAAGAGCGAATTGAAATGGCAAAAGAAGCACTTCGCAAAGTGAATTTAGAGGATAGGATGCATCACCAACCTAATGAACTTTCAGGTGGACAGCGGCAACGCGTGGCAATTGCCCGCGCACTCGTTAATAATCCCTCAATTCTTCTTGCTGATGAACCTACGGGAAATCTGGACAGCGTAACATCACGCGAAATTATGAAACTCATGGATAAACTTCACGATGAAGGGAATACCATTATTCTTGTTACCCATGAAACAGAAATTGCCCAACATGCCCATCGCATTGTCCATCTTTTGGATGGTAAAATTGATCGGGATGAAACAACACCTAAAGGAAATAGTTAATTGGGCGTGATTTTTGAAAGTGTTGTAATGGCTATTAAGGCCATTCTTCAAAATAAAACCAGAGCTTTTTTAACGATGCTTGGAATCATTATTGGCATTTTATCTGTTTCTCTTATGGGAACTGCCATTTCTGGAATTGATCAAGTTTTTGAAAGTAGCATTGAGGGAATGGGACAAGATGTCCTTTATGTTCAAAAATATCCTTGGTTTATGGTTAACGATGAGTGGTGGGAATATCGAAACCGTCCTGAAATTAAGGAGGAATATGCCGAACAAATTCTGGAAAGAGCTTCATCAATTGCTTTTGCAACACCTTCTTCAAGCCGATCGGATGAAGTGAAATATAAAAAAAATACTGTTGAAGGTGTTGAGATTAACGGAACTACCTGGCAGGAAGCTTATATCAGTGCCCTCAAATTGGAATCTGGAAGATTTTTTTCTGAACCGGAAAGCCGGTATGGCAGTCGTGTCATTGTCATTGGATATGATATTAAAACAGCACTTTTTCCCAATGAGGATCCTCTGGGAAAAGAAATTACCATTCGGGGAAATAAATTCAGAGTTATTGGCGTCATTGCTCAACAGGGTAAGTTTTTAGGCCTAATGAGTATGGATAATATTGTGATAGTTCCTCTAAAAGCCTTTCAAATGCTTTATGGGCGACGTCGGGGGATATCAATTAGTGTAAAACCAAAAGATGGCATACCCGTTGAACAAGCAAAAGAAGAGCTCACATTTATTATGCGGGGACTACGAAAATTGAAACCTAGGGATGAAAATGATTTTGCTATTAATCAACAAGAAGCCTTCCGCCAACAGTTTGCTAATATTCGCTTTGCCATTCGTGCTGTCGGACTTGGTATAACGGCTCTCTCCCTCATTGTTGGTGGGATTGGTATTATGAATATTATGTTTGTAAGCGTGAGAGAGCGGACCAAAGAAATTGGCATTCGAAAGGCCTTGGGAGCTAAAAAAAGCATTATTCTTTTTCAGTTTCTTAGTGAAGCCGTGATTATATCGCTCATAGGAGGTATTATCGGTATTTTGCTGACCGTTGGTCTTGTGGGAGTTGTTCAACGATTTTTTGTTGCAAATTTATCTTTCGGACTTGTTGTAATATCCCTGTTGGTCTCGATTCTTACAGGTGTTCTCTCTGGAATTATTCCTGCGAATCAGGCGGCCAGACTCAATCCGATAGAGGCAATTCGCTATGAATAATGTGTTAACTTTCACTCTCTTTATCCTCAAGAGTGAAAAAGGAATTGTATGAATCTCCATGAAGTTTTCATCTCTTCGATTAATTCAATTCGACAAAATAAACTTCGGTCTTTTTTGACACTTCTTGGGGTGATTATCGGTGTTTTTTCGATTATCAGCGTGATGACGGCTATCAATGTTTTACAAAAATCTGTAGAATCAAATTTAAATATCCTTGGAACCAATACATTTTACATTCAGAAGTATCCAGCCATTCAAGTAGGAGGAAGTGCTCATTGGAAATATCGAAATCGGAAAAATTTAACCTATGATGACTATTTAAAATTGAAAGAGCGTTATTCGGGGCCAGCAATGATATCCGCTGAAAATTGGCATAATGGGGATCCAATAAAGTTTAAAGATAAACAAACAAAAAATAGTGTTATTATACAAGGTGTTACACCTGAATGGGAATTTTCTTCAGGATATTTTCTCGAAAGTGGCAGAATGATCAGTCGAACCGATATGGAACAAATGCGCAATGTTATTATCCTAGGTCAGGATGTGATTGACGTTCTTATGCCTCAGTACAATCCTTTAGGACAAACAGTGACACTTCGCGGTGTAAAATTTCAAGTGATAGGAACTCTGGAACGGAAAGGGTCTATTTTTGGTCAATCTGAAGATAATTTGGTGATTCTTCCCTTAACAACTCATCTTAAAATGTTTGCAAACCGCTGGACATCTTTAGGCTACTCAATTTCAGTGATAGATATGGAACACTTTGAAGATGTGAAAGAGGAAATTATTTTTCATCTCCGTCTTGTACGAGAAGTCCCCCTTACAGAAGAAAATGATTTTGAAGTTGTTTCAAATACTTCTCTTATTGATACATTTAATCAGATTACAGGAGCTATAAAAGTTGCAGCTTTATTGATTAGTTCTATTGCTCTGTTGGCGGCAGGCATTGGCATTATGAATATCATGCTTGTAAGCGTTACAGAAAGAACACGAGAAATTGGAATCCGTAAAAGTATTGGTGCAAGAAAACGGGATATCCGTAATCAATTTCTCCTGGAAGCGTTGGTGCTTACAGAAATAGGGGCTTTGATTGGAATTATATTGGGAGTTCTGGCAGGAAATTTGGTTGCACTTTCCATGAAAGTCAGCGGTGTTTTTCCTATTCAATGGGCTATTATTGGCGTGGTTGTTTGTTCTGTAATTGGGGTTATCTTTGGCACCTATCCTGCAGTTAAAGCAGCTCGCTTGGATCCCATCGAAGCCCTTCGATACGAATAATAATCATCTCTTGCTAAGAAGAAGAATAATTACCCTAAAATAAAATATTGTTTTATCTTAAAAGTAGCGTGTATACTTAAAGAAGAGCGAAAGATAATTGTTTTTGCGATTCACATGGTCCATAAACACTGATAGACAAAAATGTATCGTTTGTTATAGGTGTTTTATCAAATAAATGAGTGTGATTAATAATGGTGTAAAATACTTGGTACTTTATTTTTTCAAATATTCTTCCAAAACGCTTTCACTCGTAAAAAAGGTACTAACCATAAGTTCCATTTGTCGAAGGTAGACATTTTTATTTTGGTCTGGTGCCCAAACACAAAGATCAATGAAATAAATTCTGTCGGTTACACCATCATAAAAATAAAAACTTGAAAAAGGGCCACCCATTGCTTTCTCTGGATGCCCCCATAACCCCCGTATATTATAAACAGGTCTGCTTCCCCAATAAACTATACGGTACGTCAGAAAGCGATCTTCAACATAGGTACCATCTAAATAATTTGTGCTTAACCAATATCGCATTTTTATAGCCCATTTTTCATCGAGCAAAGATGTAAATCCCCCTTTTTGCCAATAAATTGTGACCCATCGATAGGGGCTTGGCCGACCTAGTTGGATAACTCTTTCTTCGGGATTTTCTTCCAGAATTTCATATGTATGGGGAACTCGGAAAGAAAAACCATACGTTTCAAATAAATATTTTGTAATCTCAACTCCTTCTACTTTATAGTACATTTGTTCAAATTGACGTTCAATGAAAGCCTCATTTAAAGCCTCATAAATAGTATTGCCTTCATTTTGAATATATGTAAGAAGGGATTCATCATTGGGAGCCGCTAGAATAATAAAAATTTGTCGTCTTGCCAATTTTTCTTTAATGGGGAAAAGATATCGTTCTCCTCGTTCAATCATGCGAAGTGCAGAATCAGGCAACATGTTTTGGATATATTGCGAAGTATTGTCTGTTCGATCTAAGGTTGTAATAAATATGAGATTTTTAGAAAATTGATAATCTTTAAGATCTGAAAGAGGGACAGGTACAAAATAAAAAATCTTCTCGGGCTGGGGTGTGCGGATTACTTTTTCCACGGGTTTTCGAATGTCTTCTTCAATTTTTGCCCAGAGAGAGTCATCTACGAAAGTGTAAACAGGGCAATCATCACCTACAGCTAATTTTTTATACGGTTCACATCCAACAATGGATATTATTGTTAAGCCAATAAGAATCAGTCGTTTCATCTTAATCTCCAATAATCCTTTTTACTAACAGATAAAATAGTGAGAGAAAAAGTGAAAATCACTATTTGTCTTTCTTGAAAGAGAAATGCCACATAAGGGCTGTATGGGGAGGAATAAACAATATGGCTTTTGTGGAATCAAAAAATATTGGTTCAGAAGAATATAACGGAGCAATCCGTTCATTTTTATCGATAGCAAGGTTAGGAAGTAAGGTTTTTAATTGGACAGATAATGTTGTTTTTGCCGTATTATAGCTCAGAAAAAGCAAATTTTTATCATCCTGATGCCATGCAGTATAAAGGGAATCATTGATTAAATGGTGTTTTAAGGGAGCCTTATAAAGGATTGGATATTCTTGTCGATGTTGATTCAAACGTTGAAATTGAGTAATGAGAAGGCTTTCTGTTTCTGTTCGTTCTTCTGGACGAAACGCTGAACGAGGATTGTCTGGGAATCCCCCAGGAAATTCTTTTCGGTTTTCTGGATCATGTCCTCCTGACATACCTAGTTCGTCTCCATAATAGAGTTGGGGAATGCCCCGAAGACCGTAAAGAAGGATAAAGGCATTTAAATATGTATGAATATCTTCTTCAACATCCGTAAAAAAACGTCTCATATCGTGATTATCCATAAATACGGTCATCATTTCAGGTTCGCGATATATAAAATCCATAGAGAGCTGTTCGTAAAATGTTTTAAGAGAAATTTGTCCTTTGGTTATTTGAAAAATCTGGTTAGAATGGGCAAAATCTGTAACAGAACTAAGTCCGTTTTGTAAATCCTCTCGGCTGCTAAAAAAGTAAGAGAGAGGTGTTTTATCAAAAACCATGGTTTCACCGAGGATAAAAATTGTTGGATATTCTCTCCGGACTTCTTGGACCCATTTTCGGGTTCCGTCTGTATCAGAATAGGGCCATGTGTCTTGACGGATACCATCCAACCCAAATTTTTCAATCCACCAAATGGCATGCATAATCCAATAGTCTACCACAGGTTTATGTTGCAAATTCATATCGGCTAAGTAGCCAGCGAACCAGCCAGACTGGACAATTTGGCGAAGGGAATCAAGGCCCCATGCATTGATAATATCGAAAATTCGGTAATTACACGGGACAAAATCATTAGTAGAATAATTTATCCATTCAGGAGAGGGAGGATTCACAGCTAAGGGATGTGATGGGGCGATATGATTGACAATATGATCCATAATAACTTTAATGCCATGTTCCTGACACAAGGTCACAAGGTGCTGGTAGTCATCAAAATCACCTAAATGGGGATCAATTTCATAGAGGTCTGTAGGAGTATAGCCATGGTAACAATTAAGGTAGTTATTTTCAAAGACAGGTGTCATCCAAAGGACAGTAATTCCGAGTTCATTGAGATAATTAACATGATTTATAACTCCTTCAAGATCGCCGCCACGCCGGCCCCAGGGGTGGTTGGGACGGATAGGATCGTTGTGATTAGGGATAAAATTGCGGTCAGCATTGCCATCTGAAAAACGATCAGGAATGAGTAAATAAATGACATCACATTGATCAATAGGAAGAGGTTTCTTTCCACTTCGTTCATATACAGGGAATTCCACAGAAACGGGTTTATGTTTTCGGGAATTTTTGTTAAAGAAGGTTATTGTTTCTTTGCCACTTTTTAAAATTTTCACGGAAAGATGATAATAGGAAGAATTTGGATAGGGATATCCTTCAAGAATTTCAACAACATTGCCTGTTGAACGAGCAGAATATCCTGTAAAATCATCGCCATAAAAAAGTAAAGAAACCGTATCAGTCTCCATGTCCTGCCACCAGTTTGGTGGCTCTACCTTTGAAAGTGTTAATGAAAAAAGCGATTCTGCTGAAATGAGAAGAATCAAAAAAACATACCTAAAAAGAAGCAATCTCATTAAAGGCCTTAAAGTACTGTTTGTATCTTCTGTCGAATAACATTTTTAGGAACAGCACCAACAATTGTTTCTGCAACTGTGCCATTTTTAAAAATAAGAAGGGTAGGAATTGAGCGGATACCATATTTTTGGGCAATTAAGGGAGATTTATCAACATTGAGTTTAGCAATTAAAACTTTTCCAGACATTTCTTTTGCGATTTCTTCCAGAGATGGTGCAATCATTCGGCAGGGCATGCACCACTCTGCCCAAAAGTCAACAACAACGGGAATGTCACTCTTTAAAACCTCTTTTTCAAAAGTCTCATCGTTTACCTCAATGATGTTTTTGGCCATTTTGTTCTGCTCCTAATTTTATTTGTTTTCTAAGTGATTAAGATACTATTTCATAATTTAGTTCGCACCTGTTTTGTTTCGTTACGGAGAGATATTCCGATTCCAGTGAAGAATTTCCTGAAAAGTTGGGCGTTTCCCATACATTAAAATGGATAAGCGGAAGATTCGCGATGACACTTTTATTAAGAGAACAATCCAGACAAGAAGATAAAGTGCCATTCCTAAAATGTGTCCAAAAGAGGGGGACATAATACCAATATGAAGAATCATTAAAAAGGGCGTAATTAAAGGTATATAGGATAAAATAGTTGTTAGATTACTTTCTGGGTGTTCCATCATAAAGGAGATAAAATAAATGGGAATCAAAGCAATGAGGGATAAAACACCCCCCAGTTGCTGGGCATCTCGTTCATTATCAAATAACGCACCTAAGGCTACATAAAGTGTACTAAACATAAGATATCCTAAAATAAAAAAGATAAAATACCACATCAGATAATTTGTCTTTACGATTTCAGCTGCAAAGTCATCGGGGAAAAAATGATTTCCAAGAAAAAAAAGGATAACGAAGTAAATAAAAATTTGAGTCAACCCCAAAAAGCCCATACCTAGAATTTTTCCTGCCATAATTTCAGCAGGTTTAACGGTAGATAAAAGAATCTCTACGATTCTATGAGTTCGCTCTTCAATAATGCTTGAAATAATACTTTGGGATGTAGTGATAATGCCCAAAATAAGGACAAACATAAAAACAAAGGGAGTGATATATCGAAGAAGAAGTTGATTCCCTGAATATATGCCCTCTTGAGTCAATTGAAATTCTTCGAGAGAAACAGGCATTCGGATATACTCAAGGAGATTTTTGTTCAGCCTTAATTTTTCCATTCGATAGGATTCCACGGCATCCTGAAGTCCATTATGAATGCGATTAATTTGATCGAGGCCTAGGGTTTCATAGTAAATTTCTGCTTGGACAGAATCGAAATTGGTAAGGGTTACTTTTAGCACAGCATCAGCGATTTGTTGGTGAATAATTTGGTAAATTAGGGTATCGGTTTCTTCAAAAAGTTGAGAATTGTGGTGTGAAAAAAGATATCGCGGTCTATTATTTTCAAGACGATAGTTGCGGGTAAAGGTGCTCTCAATAGTATCTGCTAAGGCTTTATTGTTGCAGATAAGAACTAAATATTCAGGTTCTGTTTCGCTTTTAGTAGCTAGCAATTGAGGACCCAGAGCTAGAGCAAAAATAATAAAAGGCAAAAGAATAGAAAGCAAAAACGTCTTAGACCGAATTCTGTGAAGATATTCCCACTGAAGAATTATCCACGTATTTTTCCCCATTCTATGCCTCAACCAATTTAATAAAAATATCTTCCAACGACGGCGAATAGTGGGATATACCCTCTATTTCAAAGTTTTCAGTGAAATAACAAACAGCCTTTTTAAAGGGGACAGTTGGTTGCAAATATCCATAAAGAGTTTTGTTATTCCATCGATAGGATATAAACAATTCTTGAGGAATGTTATGGGGGACATTGCGAAATCGAATTTCAAGCTGCTCATCACCATACATTTCTTTTATTTTTTCTAAAGCCCCTTCTAAAACAACGTTTCCTTTATTAATTAAGCAGAGATGATCACACAATTTTTCAACTTGTTCCATTTGGTGTGTACTGAGGATGACCGTTTTTCCTTTGTCACGAAATTCCTTAATAATATCCTTCAAAATAAGTTGGTTTACTGGATCTAATCCCGTAAAAGGCTCATCAAGAATTAGAAGATCTGGAAAGGTTATTGAAGCCACAATAAATTGAATTTTCTGTTGATTCCCTTTGGATAATTCTCCGATTTTTCGTTCTCCTTGATCAGCCATCTCAAAACGATTAAGCCAGTAATTACAATGGTCTGCCGCTTCTTTTAGAGAGAGTCCCTTTAACTGCCCAAAAAAATGGATTACTTCACGAACCTTTCGTTTTTGATAGAGCCCTCGATCTTCAGGTAAATAGCCTAAATTACGCACCCTTACTTTACGGAAAGCAGTATTCTCGATGATAATTTTACCAGAATCAGGTTGGATGACATTCATAATCATTCGTATTATGGTTGTTTTTCCGGCACCATTAGGACCCAAGAGGCCATAAATGGAGCCACGATGAACGTTGAAAGAAATATTTTGGACCGCTTTTATTTTATCAAAGGATTTTGTGACGTTTTCCAGTATCAGCATATCTTATCTCCAAAAGTGGTTAAAATTACCGTCAACAAGTGATGAAAGCAATTTATCGATAAAAATAATTATTGTAAGGTTAGTAAATTCATGGTAGTATTATAACTCAATATATAAAGATTGAAGATCAAGGAGGCGAAAAATGGCAAAAATCTATGATGATGTAAAAAAATTTTTTGATGATTGGTGGAACAGAAATGGTCCAAAAGTAGAAGATGCTGTAAAAACCACCGCTGAAAAAGCTGAAAATCTTACTCAAAAAGCCCGATTGAATTATGATTTATATCAAGCAAGGAGAGATTTAACGAAGGGTTATGAAAAACTAGGTAAGAAGGTTTATCAAGAGATAAAGGAGCATAACACATTAGATTTTTCTACTGATAATGAGTTTCAGGAGATCATTGATCAGATTAAGGGTTACGAAAAAAAGATTCAGGATATAAAGGATGAAATATCGAAAATCGGGAAAGTGCCAGAAGAGGAATCATCTCCAGAAGAAGAAAATCCGGCAGATATCATTGCTGGTGATGTTCCCGATATTGTTGATGAAAAAAAAGAGAGATAAATATTTTTTAAGGGATGACGAAGAATAAAAAAAATATCTCTTATGGAATGCGGAAGGATGGGGTGAGCCCTAAATTATCCACCTATCTTAAAGAAATTGCTGAAACAGAACCCCTTTCGCCGGAAGAAGAGATTCGACTCAGTCGCTTAATAAAACAGGGTGATAAAAAAGCGCTCAATCAAATGCTTTGTGCCAATCTTCGTTTTGTGGTTTCCATTGCAAAAAAGTATCAAAATCGGGGAATTCCTCTGGAGGATCTGATTAATATTGGAAATTTAGGGCTTATTAAAGCTGCTCATCGCTTTGATGAAAGTCGAGGATTTAAGTTTATTTCGTATGCTGTTTGGTGGATTAAACAAACTATTCTCCAGGCATTGGCTGAGCAATCCCGTACTATTCGTATTCCACTCACCATGGTGTCTGTTATGAATAAATATGCCCGGGAATTAGAACATCTTGAACAACAATATGAGCGGGAACCAAATTTTAACGAATTAGCACAAAATATGAATATAAATCAGGTAATGCTGGAAAAAACATTACAGCTTAGTGCATCACCCCTTTCTGTTGATGCGCCGGTGGTGGACGAGAGTGACTCTTTTTTTTTGGATATCATTGAGGATAAAGAAGCGGAAGAACCCGATCAGGATTTAATGGATGAATCCTTAAAATATGAACTCCATGATGTTTTGAAAAGTCTTACAGAACGGGAGCAAAAGATTATAAAAATGTATTACGGATTGGAAAATTATTCCAAAATGACCCTCGAAGAAATTGGTGAAGAGATGCATCTTACTCGAGAACGGGTAAGACAAATTAAAGAAAAAGGAATTCAAAAACTTCGTCATATTAGTCGCGCCAGACTTTTGCAAAAATTTTTAGGTTAATCCTTGAATGAAATGAAAATCATACTTAAACTATAAAAGTATGGCATCGCACTCAAAGAAAAATCATCATAAGCGGTTTCTTATCTTTTATGAAAACGCTTCAGAAATGCGCGAAACAGTCATTCCTATTCGCCGTATGATTCAGCTTGTGTGCTTGGTTTTTCTTGTTTTATCTTTAACTATTTATGGGACTGCACAATATTTTGCGGGTATTTATTATGATGAAAAAATTAAAGCAGTAACTGCAAATAACGACGATTTAGATGCAATTCTTTCTGAAATGCAAACCCGAATTTCAACCCTTAAAAATCAAATCGATGTTATTGTTGAAAAAGATAAAGCACTGCGTCTCTATGCAAATTTGCCTGAAATTGATCAGGATATTCGAAAAATGGGCATGGGAGGCCGAGTAACTCGAGAGTTAAATCTAAATAATCTGGAAGACGATAAAAAAGCCGCTTTTGAAACGATGGATTTGAATCTAAAAGCTCTTTCTCAAACGGTTAAGCTTGAACTTATGAGCTATGAGGCGCTTTTTGAAACGCTCCAGGCACAAAAAGATCGTTTGGAAAGTATTCCCTCCATATCACCTACAAAAATAGGTTACGTTTCATCACATTACGGTTATCGGCGTGATCCTTTTAATGGCGAACGAACCTTTCATCAGGGAATTGATATTGCATGTAAATCTGGGACACATACCTATGCCACTGCTGGAGGAAGGGTTGTTTATGCACGATATAACGGAGGATATGGGTATACCGTTAAAATTGAACATGGTTATGGATATTCAACCATCTATGCCCATTTAAGTCGAATGAATGTTCAAAAAGGTCAGACAGTCCGCCGTGGCGAACTTATTGGCTATGTTGGTAATTCCGGTCGATCAACAGGCCCCCACCTACACTACGAAGTACGTTATAATAATAACCCTATGAATCCTATTGAATATATTTGGACAGACGAATCTCTTTAGTCCCCAAAACAATATAAATAACCATTGCGTGAACCAATATAAATTTTTTTATTATAAACAACAGGCGTTGCTTCACACCCAAAAGGTTGAGTATCTAAGCGTTTTATGCTTCCTTTAGATGTATAAGTAAAAAGATAAATCCCCCAATAACTGGCAGCAATAATTTTATCTTGTACAATAATAGGCGTTGAAATTGAAGGACCAATAACCACAGAATCCAAGACGATTGGTTTGTGATAGAGAGTAATGCTATCGGGTCCCAACACTTTTTTCTCAGATATTTTTTTATAATCGATAAGATACATCACGCTATCAAGGGCACTAACAATAGCAACATGAGGGTAGTCTTCAGGACGTGTTTTATCATTGACTGCGGCACTTCCTATAATACCCCCCATCCATTCTGCTATCTGTGAATTTCCTGTGGGTAAAAACCATTCAACACACTCAGCTGTCGGCGATTTTTGTGGATTGATTTTCATTACTCCGCCTTTTCCCGGGATGTATTGTTTTTCAAGTGTTATGAGTAAACAACTATCCGATGTTACAACTGGCGAACCATCCATGTCACTCCCGATATAAAAATCCCAATCAATGCTCCGTGTTTGCAAGTTGTATCCATAAACATGTCCTGAACCTGCTGTGATGTAAATATGATCTCCCAATAAACAGGGGGAACTTTCTGTCACTAAATTTAAACCATGGGTTTCCTTATCCTTTGGAGAATATAGGGGATGGGTTTCTAAAAGAGAAGGCTGTAAAAAACCATCGCGAATGATGCCCTTTTCTGGGCGCGGATCAAAAACAATAAATTGACCATTTTCCAAGCCGAGATATGCTAGACTATCTACAATAAGAGCTGAACCATCAACATCACGACTATAACTGTTATAGAAGGGAACGTTATATTTCCATAATTCATTACCCGTATCAAAATCAATGGCTCTGTAACTTGTCACAAAGGGTGCATCAAGATAGGTATTATATCCCAGACGACTTCCTTGAAGAAGGATGAGTTGTTCAGTATTGGGGTGAGAATAAAGGGTGCCTGTGCCTTTAATGACATCATCAAAAGCATACTGCCATACGATTTTCCCATCTTGAGCACGAATTTTTTTCAGATGATAATCGTATGCCCCTTGAATGAGAAAAAGAGTATCCTGTGTTTTGACTAATAAGGGTTGGCCTGTCCATCCGCATCCTTGCCAGGTACGAGTCTGTGCATTGCGTGAAAGGGTTGTTTTTCCTTTACCTAAAGAGTGTGACCAATAAAGTTTTAACTGCGAGGGGGCCTCATTTCCATAATAATTTCGTTCCGGTCCACCTAAAAAAGTCCCATTGATTATGGTGTGTTGTTCACCTGCTTTTATCCCAGAAATCCATAGGAGAAAACTCACTATGATTACTTTGGAAGGGAAAGAAAAATGAATCATATATCAAATTACTGATTATTATTTCATTTCTTCAAGGATATTCGGCTGATTTTTATCTTCCTTCCTCTTAAATTTCATCCATGAAGATACAGACAGTTTTTCTGGATAGAGATGGTGTTTTAAATGAAGATAAAGAAGATAAGGATGAGTACCTCCGATCTGAAGAAGAAATAATTGTTTATCCTTTTGTGCCGGAAGCCATTCGTAAATTGACTGAAAAGGGAATTCGAATTTTTATTATAAGTAATCAATCTGGCATTAATCGTCGATTTTTTGATGAAAAAACTGTAGAGAAAATGTTCCAAAAGGTTATAACATATACTGAATCCACCGGGGGAAAAATCACAGATTATTATTATTGTCCTCATCTTCCGGAGGAAGAATGTTCATGCCGAAAGCCAAAAACAGGGATGCTTCAAAAGGCGGTCAAAGAGTATCAACTATCTCTGAAGGAATCAATCATGATAGGCGATGCTTTAACGGATTATGAAATGGCCAACAATGCAGGGATCCCCTTTATCCTTGTCCGAACAGGAAAGGGAAAAAGAACCGAGGAGAAACTGAAAGAAAAAGGTGCTAAATTTATGGTTGTTGACAATCTTGAAAGCGCTGTATCGTTTCTTGTAAAGGATATTCCATGAATCTTTGTATTTTACTCGGGGGTGCTTCTTCTGAAAGAAATGTTTCCCTTGCAACAGGCATGGCCGTGGGAAAGGCATTGGAATCGTTGGGACATTCTGTGATCTATGTTGATCCTTCAACTCCTTGGGACACCATGGATTCTTTTCGGGAATCGTTGGAAACATCCAATGTTGCCGATGATCACTTTGAGAATATGGTTACGAGAGATGAAAGTGTCTTTATCGAACATATCCGTGAATTAAAAACGATGAAAATCGATGTAATTTTTAATGCTCTTCATGGTGGAAGTGGGGAAAATGGCATTATCCCGGCTGTTTTGGAAATGGCAGATATTCCCTATACTGGTTCAGGGCCTTTGGCCTCTGCCCTAGCTATGGATAAGTTCCTTTCAAAAACCCTTGCCAAAACGGTTGGTGTTAAAAGTGCTGATGTAATTCAAATTTCTGATCCTGAAAAAATAGATCAAAAATCGCTTCAGTTTCCCCTCGTGATAAAGCCTAATAATGCTGGGTCTTCCGTTGGTCTCCATGTCCTTATGGAGCCCTGTGATCTGAAGCCATTCCTCAAGGATGCTTTAAAATATGATACGACTCTTTTAATTGAGGAATATATTCCAGGTCAGGAACTCACCGTTCCCATTGTGGGCGGAATCCCCTTTCCCCTTATTGAAATTGTTCCCGAAGGAGGGGTGTATACCTTTGAGACGAAGTATATCTCTGGGAAAAGCCACTATCTTGTACCTGCACCGCTTTCGCACGTTCTTACGAATCAGCTTAAAGAACAAGCTCTTGCCGTGTGGAATATTTTGGGACTTGAAAGTTATGCGCGTATTGATTTTCGAGTAAAAGACGAAAAAGACATCTATTTTTTAGAAGCAAATACTCTACCAGGAATGACGGCGACAAGTTTATTACCTAAATCTGCAAAAGTCCACGGTATGTCATTCCCCGAACTGATCGCATGGATTGTAAATGATGCCTTAACTCGTTTTCACAAAAAGAAGTTACGATGAGCCTAATATTTTACAATACCCTTACGCGAAAAAAAGAGCTATTTATACCTTTAAATGAAGGCATTGTAAAAATGTATACCTGTGGCCCAACAGTGTATAACTATGCCCATATTGGAAATTTCAGAGCCTATCTTTTTGAAGATCAACTAAAAAGGTATTTAAAATATAAAGGCTATGCTGTAAAACAAGTAATGAACCTGACAGATGTGGATGATAAAATTATCCGTCGGTGTTATGAGGAAAGAATTCCTCTGAAAGAGTATACGCAGCCCTATATTGACGCTTTTTTTCATGACCTTAATACCTTAAAGATTGACAAAGCGGAAGTTTTTCCTTTGGCAACGGAACATATTGATGACATGGTCGCATTAGTTCAGCGACTGTTGGACAAGGGTTTTGCTTATCGGACAGCAGATGGTAATATTTTCTTTAAAATTTCAACCTTTCCTCGCTATGGTCGCTTGCAAAATTTAGATACAGAGAATCTTCGTGTTGGTAACCGGGTGGAGAGTGACGAATATGAAAAAGAATCTGTTCACGATTTTGCTTTGTGGAAAGCATGGAAACCGGAAGATGGGGATATATACTGGGAAACCCCTTTAGGAAAAGGGCGGCCAGGCTGGCATATTGAGTGCTCTGCCATGTCTATGAAATATTTAGGAGAGACCTTTGATATTCACACAGGAGGCGTTGATAATATTTTTCCTCACCACGAAAATGAAATTGCCCAAAGTGAAAGCGCAACAGGGAAACCCTTTGCTCACTACTGGTTACATTGTGAACACCTTCTGTGGGAAGGCGAAAAAATGAGCAAGTCTTTGGGAAATATTATTTATATTCATGGTTTAATGAAAAAAGGTTATTCACCTCGAGTTATTCGCTATACCCTTCTTTCTACCCACTATCGTCAAAAACTAAATTTTGGCTTTTCCCTTTTAGAGCAATCTGAGAAGGCTTTGAAACGGATTGATGATTTTTTGTTTGAACTGGAAAACATTCATCAAGAAGGGTTACCCCACGAACCTGTGAAAAAAGAAATATCTCAGATGCTTGAAAAATTTGAAATGGCCATGGATGATGATTTGAATATCTCTTCTGCTCTGGCGGCTCTCTATGAAATGATTCGATCTGTGAATCGTTTAAAGACAACATCTCTTTTTACTTCAAGGGATCGCCAGATTATTCTTGATGCTTTTAAAAAAATAGATAACGTGTTAGGCATTATTTTCTGGGAGGAAAAAAACAGTGCCCCAACGCTGGATACAAAAACTATAGAAGCGTTAATCGAAGAACGAAATAAAGCGCGTAAAAATCGAGAGTGGTCTAAAGCCGATGCAATCCGAGATACCTTATTAAAAGCAGGTATTGAATTGATTGATCGTAAAGAAGAGACTACTTATCGAAAAAAACAGTAAAAAGGGGCAGTTTGGCTGCCCTATTCATAAAAAATTTTAATTAATTTTCTATTTAAAAATAAATCCCAAGCCCGCTGTGGCGATAAAATAATCCTCAACCCAGGCAACTTCTGCATTGATAAAGGTGAAGGGAATAACTTTAAGCGTAAAACCGCCCGTAAAGCGAAGATGATTATCCCCATCCATAGATAAGGCTATTTTCTGTTCTTCATTTATCCCAGGGATTATTCCTGCTGGGATGGTGTAATTTACATCAATGGTGGATTGATCGTAACCAATCCCAACATAAGGACTTATAATAGGAAGTGATTTCCCAATCTCTGCATGGTAGTTAATATTTGTGGCTTCAATAATAGTCCCAACTTTTGCGATTTGATAGAAGGCACCAACTGAGACATCAACAATAGGAACTGGCAAGTCTTTGCGAAGGCCAGCACCATACATGGTGAAGTTGCCTAAATCATCGTTGATTTTAATTTTTGGAATATAGCGGGCTTGAAGTTCAATGCCAAAAGGAATTCGGACGTTTGCCTGAATATTTGCGGTCGGCACAATGCTTAGATTTAATCCATCGGGAAAGGGAAAATTAGGAGCAAGCACATCAAGATTTTGATCAAGAAAGTTCATGATATGGGGCTGAAGGTAGGTATCAACATCAGTAGCAGACATTCCTTGATCTTCTATCAAATGGGTTCGAAGAGCCATATATACTTCATCTTCTGACCGTGTTGTAAGGTGAACGCCCTCTTCATCACTTGCAATTGTGGGTGTTTCTGTAATCCCGCCGTTATCATAAATTTCATTAAAATAGAGAGTAACATCGTCAGGACGTTTATCTTCGGGGAGAGCAATAAGCGCTTCGATTGTACTTAAAGGGAATGTGACGCTGTTTTCCATCAAAGAATACTCAAATGTCATGTATGAATCGGGGATTGGGATAACATTCATGATAATACCAAGATCAAAACCAAGAGGCAGAGGGATTGTTGCCGTTTGTGTTGAAGCCTTTCGGTACAATCCGCTATTTATTCCAACACCAAGGGCATTGACGATAGGTTTTACATAACCTTTGGCATTCTCACCCAGCAATTGTCGCAATGTTTCTTCCAAACTCTGGGCTTTTAATGTGTTAAAGGGAATACACAAAATGAGAATAAGTAAAACACTAAGACCTTTTTTAGCTTTCATAATTTTCTCCTTATGATGCTGTTGTGTTCAATTGTCTAATTTTGTGAAAATACTTGTTGTTATCAAAAAATTTCTTACCTCTTAGGATTGTTGTGTTTCAGGACACATAATGTTCAATAAGTGAAACCAGATGAAGGAATTTTGATTGTTCATTGGGGGGAAGATTTCCCTGGATTTCACAGATTTTTTCAGCTTTTTCAATAAACTTAAGGATATTTGTCAAATTTGGAGTATTGGGATCCATAACCTGGAAGAGGGCTTTTAAGGATTTGAGGGATTCGGCATCGGCGGCACCCTTTGGATTATACACAAAATAAGAAGGTGTTGCAGTAGATAAAGCGCAAAGAAGATGGGAGAAGTAGAGAGCTAATCGGTTTATTTTTGGATAATCCAATTTTTCTGCAGAATCGAAGAGGGTGTGATAAAAGTGATTTCTTCCACACGTTGCAAAGATAAAAGGGCGCTCTCGCTTTTTAAATGCAAGATAATTTCCTGATGGAGGAACAGCGTGGATGCCCATTTGCCGTGGATAAATTCCTTCAATAGCCGTTTCTAAATCTGTTAAAATAGAATAGACATAACATTTTTCAGCACCTGTGAGAAAAAAGGAGTCCATAATTTTTTCATGCGTCCCTGATCCTAATCCATGTCCAATAAGATCCAGAAATATAGCCAAATCAATGGTTTGAAGAACATCAGAATTTTCATGACAAAAATGTTCAATACCCATGTAGGGAGAATTAAAGAAGGGGGGCTCTTCTGCATCAAAAAATGCCACAAGGATAGATCGCCAATTCTTTGCTTCTGGAGGGGTTGCATGAAAAAGTCCTGCCGCTTTAAGGATTATCCCTATGGCTGCAGCATTGTCATCGGCACCAGGAAAATAACCCAGATCTTCTTCCTGCAAGCCCAAATGATCGTAGTGAGCTTCTATCATGATATAACGATTTTTTAAGTGTCCCCTTCCCGGAATATAACCTAAAATATTAGCGCCCTCAATCCCCCCTGGTAAATTCAAAAGTGGTTGAATATATTCTTCCCCGTAAAAAGGAAGAATTCCCAAATCCTGCATTTGACGAATTATATACTTTCGGGCGTTTATAGATCCTTCTGTTCCTGTCCGCCGACCAGCACAATAACGAGATGCAAGATAGTGAATTATCTGAAGCGTTGAATCAGCCATGGTAAAATTTTCATGGAATCCTTCGGAATAGCAAGAAAATAATGTCCAATATTTTAAATCTGTTTAAAACCCATTACATTCAAACCAAACGATGTCTATGGAATTGAACATCCTGGGAACAGCTTCCCAGTTACCAACAGAAACTCGGAACCATGGGGGATATTTTCTTCGGTGGGAAGACCAAGCCATTCTTTTTGATCCAGGAGAGGGAATTCAACGGCAGTTTATTTTAGGAGGATTGTCTGTCCCGTCGGTCCGGATAATTTGTCTTTCACATTTTCATGGGGATCATTGTCTTGGACTCCCTGGAGTTATCCAGCGATTAGCTCTTGCACGGGTTCCTTATCCTATTATGCTTATTTATCCTCAAGAGGGGGAAGCGTATCTTACAAAGCTCTTAAGCTGTTCAGAATTTCAAAATGATCTTATTCTCCAAAAAATTCCAATTGTTAAAGAGGGCGTTATAGCGCAGGCAGGAAAGCTCCATATTGAAGCCGTAGCCCTTCAACACCGTATTCCTACCTATGGCTATCGTCTAGTAAAACCAAAAGGATATCGGTTTGATAAAGAAAAACTCCAGGCATTAGAAATTTCAGGGAAATCTGTTGGAATCCTGCAAAAAAATGGAAAACTTCAAACGCCAAAGGGGATTGTAACTCAAGATCATGTTTCAAAAGAAGTCCCTCCACAAATCTTTGCCTATGTGGCCGATACTGCTCCTGGCAACCATCTAAAGACTTTGATGAAAGATGCTGATCTTGTGTTGTGTGAAACAACCTATTTAAAAGATGATGCCGAACTTGCCTTGCAATATAAACATCTTACTACCAAATATGCTGCAACAGCGGCAAAAGAAAATGAAGTAAAGTATTTGATTGCCACACATTTTTCGGAACGCTATGGTGATACAAATGTTATAGAAAAAGAGCTGCGGGATATTTTTCCCCGAAGTTATGCAGCCCACGATTTTTTGCGATATACCTTGGAGTTCAAAACTGGAAAACTAACCATTGAAACAATAAGGAAAAACGATGAATAAACGACCTGAACGTCCCACATGGGATGAGTATTTTTTGGAAATTGCGAAAGTGGTTTCCCGACGGTCATCTTGCCTAAGGAAACAAGTGGGTGCTGTGATTGTCCACAATAAGGATATCATATCGACAGGCTATAATGGTGCTCCAAGCTTTCAAAAAAACAGTCTGGAATACGGCTTTTGTTATCGTGAAACACATAATATTCAATCGGGCACAAACCTGGAACTTTGTCGGGCTGTTGGCTCCCATGCCGAATCCAATGCCATTGTTCTCGCAGCCCGAAATGGACACTCAACAGCGGATGGGACCATGTATGTGTATGGCCATGAATTCATTTGTAACATGTGCAAAGCAATGATTGCTAATGCTTTTATTAAACGAGTTGTGCTTCAAAAACCTGATGGAAGTACAGAGGAATTTTTCCCTGAACAACATTGGACAGTCCATCCGGTAGACAAGGCAGAATCACCAGAAAAAGTGAGTGAACGATGAAACGTTTTCTTCTAAGGCTTTTTATCTTAAGCAATTTTTTTGTTGTAAGTGTTTATGCGTTGGATGCGCGCTCTTACCTTGTACGATACAATGAGAAGATGAATCAAATAACCACCCTTTCTGCCGACCTTCTGGTAAGTTCGCGAATGCCCGGACTAACTTTAGCAGATCAAAAGGGAAAACTTCGGTATGTATCGCCCGATAAAGTGGATATCAGTGGAGGCTTAAAAGACGTTATTCCTCCAGAAGTTATTTTGATTAATCTCCACCATGTTCTTATGGATTCTTCAGTGACAATCCTTCCAGATGTTGAAATGATTGCCGGCGGAGTAGCAATGAATATTTATGTTGAGGATCCTTCCGTGGGACAGCTGAAATGGATTGTGTCTATGGACACGATTTCATGGTATATCCGTGACATTTTTATCACAGATCCTCCTGGAAATACCGTTAAGATTCGTTTTCGACAAAAAAAGGTCCAACCTGATCTTTTCCTCCCTTCTTCGGTCGAAGTAGAAATGATATCATCGGACGAAAATAAACAGGTTCCCAATCCCCGAAAACAGCGCATTGGTCTACCCAATGATGAAAAATCTGGCACCATGTCTATCCGCTTCTCAAACTACTATATTAACGATCCGTCTCTTTATGAGTTTTTTCAAAAGGATGTGGAATAGACCTGAACCTGAGGGTTGAATTTTGTATATTCCCCACGAATGACAAAATCGCGTAAATATAATGATGACTTAATAGCGCGCGGGATTTCTCTTATCTTTAATCCCTTATGGTTTAGTCTTTTATTTATTATTTATCTTGTTGCTGCAATGCACTATGATAGGAGAGATACGATAGGAATTATTCTTGTAGGATCTCTTTCTTCCTTTGTTTTGCCTGTTTTGATTATTAGGTATATGATAAAAAAGGGGAAGACATCCCATATGGATATTCCTGAACGGTCTCAGCGAATTGTTCCCTATATCATTTTTTCAATCGTTTATCTTATTAGCTTTTTCATCTCATTAAAAATTGGTTTGCCTCCCGTGTTTATTGCCATGTTAGGTGCGATTTGTATAAACACCGTTATTTATGGGATAATTACTCTCCGATGGAAAATCAGTGTCCACTGTGCCGGAATTGCGGGATATTTATCCGCCACTACCTTTATTTTTGGTCACCAACATGACTTTCTCTGGCTTTTTGTCCCCTTTCTCTGTTGGTCGAGAGTCCGGCTGAAAGCACATACACCTATGCAAACAATTCTTGGTGCTCTGCTTGGGGGTGGATTTACATGGATAGAACTCTGGTTGGCAGATTATTGGTTTAATATTTTATAAGGTGTGAGGCAACTATGAGACATGTTTTATCGCTCATTTTAGGAGGTGGAAGGGGGACGCGCTTAGCACCACTTACCAGTGTGCGTTCAAAACCTGCTGTACCCATCGGGGGAAAATACCGATTGATTGATATTCCCATCAGCAATTGCCTGAATTCTAATCTTCGAAGAATTTATGTCCTTACGCAATTTAACAGTGAGTCCCTTCACCGTCACCTAAATAGTACCTATAAATTTGATGCTTTTTCTCAAGGTTTTTTGGAAGTCCTTGCAGCATCCCAGTCGTTTGAAAATGCCAATTGGTACCAAGGAACTGCTGATGCTGTACGCCATAATCTTCATCACTTTGAAAAATGGGATTTTACAGAATACCTGATTCTTGCAGGCGATCATCTGTATCGCATGAATTATGGTAAATTTGTTAATCACCATCGCTTTAATACAGCCGATATTACCGTTTCTGTAAAAGCAATTACCCGAGATGATGCCAGAGAGTTTGGCGTTTTAAAAGTAAATTCAAGCGGACGGATCATTCGTTTTGCAGAAAAACCCAAAGATGATAAAATTTTGGACGAAATGACCAGTGAGACAGGTGATCCTGAAAAACCCTATTGGGGATCCATGGGCATTTATGTCTTCAGTAAAAAAATTCTGCGCAAAGCCCTAACGGATATTCGTGGCGATGACTTTGGTGGCGATATTATACCCTCTGCCATTGAAAAGGGATATCATGTTCAAGCTTACTTTTTTAATGGCTATTGGGAAGATATTGGAACGATTCGATCCTTTTATTATGCAAATATTGCCCTCACGTCCAAAAAGCCACCCTTCTCTTTTCAGGATCCCCTGATGCCAATTTATACCCATGCCCGTATGCTGCCAGGAAGTCATATTATGGATTCTTGTATCGTTTCCTCTGTGTTGGGCGAAGGATCAGCAATTAAAGCAACATCCATCCGAAAATCGGTTATTGGAATTCGGAGTATCATTGATTTTGGAACAACTATTGAATCCTCATACATTATGGGGAATGATTTTTTTGAGGAAGATATCGAGACGGATATCCCCTTGGGAATTGGTCGAAACTGTATTATTAAAAATGCAATTATTGATAAAAATGTCCACATTGGAAATGATGTCCAAATTCTCAATAAAAATAGCATCGATTACAAAGAAGAAAGCCAATATTGGATTCGAGATGGTATCGTCGTTGTTAAAAAAGGAGCAATTCTGGAAGATGGAATTATTATTTGATAGGTGTGAGGAAATAAAATGACAGCTTCAAAAAAAGATCCCCTGATTAATTTAGATAAAGAATTTTCGCTGAAAAAGGATTTTCCTGTGCCTTCGTATGAAGAATGGCTTGAGGAAATAACGCCCTTTTTAAAGGGGTCATCTTTTGAAAAAAAATTGTGTACTCCTACCTATGAAGGATTCTCTTTAAATCCCTTGTACATTCGAAGCCATCGAAAGGAAATTCTCACCGATATGTACCCTGGAATGGAGCATGAACTTCGTGGAAAAACACCCGAAGGATATATAGAAAATCCCTGGGTCGTGAGTCAAGAACTTTCTTTTGCATTACCAGAAGTCTTTAATAAAGCACTCCTTCATGATTTGCAAAGGGGACAAACGGGTGTCCAGTTAAAATTAGACATAGCCACACGCTTGGGGCTGGATGCTGACGAAGCTAAAACAGAAGATGTTGGAGCAGAAGGACTTTCTATTTCAGACCTTCAAGGTCTGGAAACAGCATTAAAAGGCGTTGACCTGTCTGCCATTACCCTTCAGATTGATGGCGGTTTTTCAGCCCTTCCTTTTTTAACACTTTTTAATGCCTATCTTGAAAAACAGGGCATTGATGGATCATCTATTCGGGGGGTAATAACACAAGATCCCTTTGATTTTTTGGCACGATACGGTTTTTTACCGATGGATTTTTCAACTCTCTTTCAGGAAATTGCTGAAGGAATAACATGGCTTACAAATAATACTCCCCACCTGAAAGGACTTGGGATTTCAACTCTTGCTTACCATAATGGAGGCGCAAGTGCTGTTCAAGAATTGGCGTGGATGCTCTCTACCCTCCTTGAATGGATAACCCAGCTGGAAGAAAAAAAGATTTCTCCTGAAATAACTATTCAAAATCTCCAAGTAACCTTGGGCGTAGGACCATTCTTTTTTATGGAAATTGCAAAATTTCGTGCTGCTCGACTGTTAGTAAAAAAGGTTTTGAAGGAATATAATCTTGAAAGAAGAGCCGCCACAATCACATGGCATGCCAGGCCTTCATTATGGAACCAAACGCTGTATGATCCCTATGTAAATATGCTTCGTACAACAACCGAGGCACTGTCAGCAATTCTTGGGGGTGTTGATAGCTTGCATACAAACCGCTTTGATGAAATAGCCGTGGAAGAACCAACCCTTTTTTCTCGCCGAATTGCCCGAAATATTCAGCTGATTCTTTGTGAAGAGAGTCATCTGGATCGGATTATTGATCCTGCAGGAGGCTCTTATTTTATCGAGTCCCTTACCTGGCAACTTGCAAAGGAAAGCTGGAAATATTTTCAGGAAACAGAAAGACAAGGAGGCCTTCTTAAGGCACTTTCGTCAGGCTGGATATTTCAGGAAGTTATGGCTGTTCGAGAAGCACGGGAAAAAGATATTCGAAAACGAAAGAAGGGGATTGTTGGTATCAATGTGTATGCTGATATCAAGCAGAAAAAACTCCAATATCACCCCGTGAATCATGAAGAAATACAGCAAAAACGATCAGCTGCCTTAAAGGCCTATCGGCATGCGCAAAAAGAAAAAAACAATCTTCATGTGACTCATCTTCTAAACATGTTGAGAGAAAAAGATGCTCTACATATTTCAACCGGTACCCAAGCTATGTTAACAGGTGCAACGCTTGGGGATATTGCAAAAAATCTTCGTTATACTGCCGAAAATCCTATCAGAATCTCTCCCATCCCCCTTTTTCGGGCATCTTCCATGTTTGAACATTTTCGAGATCGAGGGTGGGAGGCAGAAGAAAGTCCTGAAGGCAGACCCAAAATTCTTCTAGTGACGATGGGTTCCCCGAGCCAACATAAAATACGTGCTGATTTTTGTCGAGGATTTTTAGAACCAGGGGGATTTGATATTCTTACAACACCCAATCAGTCATCTCCCGAAGAAGCTGCAATAACGGCTTCGAAAAGCGGTTGCTTTGTGGCTGTTCTTTGTTCCACCGATGAAACATACCCAGAAATTGTCCCTCCTTTTATCGAGAAGTTACAGGCTCTAAAATCGCCGCTCAAAGTAATTGTGGCTGGCAAACCCAAAGAGAGTCTTGATCTTTTGGAAAGAGCGGGTGTTTATCGATTCTTATATTTAGGGGCTGATGCTGTTGACGTTTATGAAGATCTGTGGAAAATAGCGAAGGGTGATAAAAATGCCTAAACCTGATTTTACTACGATAGATTTACAAGGTGATACTCCCCATAGAAGCCGGGAAGAATGGGAAAAGGCTTTTGAAAAAAGAACAGGTCTATCTGTCCAAGAAGCGGTATGGAAAACGATGGAAAAAATTTCCATAAAACCTCTCTATGATGAGTTTGATATAGAAGAATGTGAACATCTTGATTACTATCCAGGTTTGCCACCCTTTTTGCGGGGACCCTATTCTACCATGTATGTTGGGCGCCCTTGGACGGTTCGTCAGTATGCAGGATTTTCAACAGCAGAAGAAAGCAATGCTTTTTATCGACGAAATTTAGCTGCAGGACAAATGGGACTTTCAGTTGCTTTTGATCTTCCAACCCATCGGGGATATGATTCTGATCATTCCAGGGTTATAAGTGATGTGGGAAAAGCAGGCGTTGCCATTGATTCCGTGGAAGATATGAAAATTCTCTTTGATGGAATTCCTCTCGATAAAATGTCTGTCTCAATGACCATGAATGGCGCGGTTTTGCCAATTATGGCGTTTTATATCGTTGCCGCAGAAGAACAAGGCGTTTGTCCTGAACAATTAAGCGGGACCATTCAGAATGATATCCTGAAAGAGTATATGGTTCGCAATACGTATATTTATCCTCCTGAAATGTCAATGCGGATAGTTGCCGATATTTTTATTTATACCTCACAAAAGATGCCAAAATTTAACAGCATTAGTATCTCTGGCTATCACATGCAAGAAGCGGGTGCAACGGCTGATTTGGAAATGGCCTATACGCTGGCGGATGGCCTTGAATACGTGAGAACCGGCATACGGGCAGGACTAGAAATTGATACTTTTGCACCGCGACTCTCCTTTTTCTGGGCAGAAGGGATGAACTATTTTATGGAAATTGCCAAATTACGAGCAGCTCGACTTATGTGGGCAAAACTCATGAAACAATTTAGTCCCCAAAATCCTAAATCTATGTCCCTTCGGACTCACTCCCAAACATCTGGTTGGAGCCTTACGGAACAAGATCCCTATAATAATGTAGCACGAACATGTCTTGAAGCAATGGCAGCAGCTCTTGGTCATACGCAGTCTCTCCATACAAATGCCTTGGATGAAGCCATTGCGTTGCCTACGGATTTTTCTGCACGAATTGCCCGAAATACTCAACTCTATTTACAAGAAGAAACATGGATAACTAAAGTGATTGATCCCTGGGGTGGCTCCTATTTTGTTGAAACATTAACCCATGAACTTCTTCGAAAAGGTTGGGAACACCTCCTTGAAATTGAGAAATATGGCGGGATGACAAAAGCGATTGAAGCAGGGATCCCCCAAATGCATATTGAAGAAGCAGCTGCACGACAACAGGCACGCATCGATTCAGGGCAGGAAACAATTGTGGGGGTTAATAAATATCAGCCTGAAGAAAAAGACCCCATTGAAATTCTTGAGGTGGATAATACCTCGGTGCGTCAAGCACAAATTCGAAGACTTCGTGAAGTTCGTGCAAAACGAGATGAGAAAAAGGTTCAACAAGCCCTTGATGCACTTACAACATGTGCAGAGACCAAAAAGGGTAATTTGCTGGAATTATGTGTTAACGCCGCTAGATACAGGGCAACCTTGGGAGAAATTTCATATTCAATAGAAAAAGTATGTGGAAGGTATCAAGCTGTGACACGATCAATATCAGGTGTATATAGCAGTGAATATGCCAACGACGAAGAGAATCTTGTGCAAAAGGTTAGAACCTTGGCAGATGAATTTGAAACCCGGGAAGGGCGACGACCTCGGATTCTTATAGCAAAAATGGGACAAGATGGCCATGATCGAGGTGCAAAAGTTGTCGCTACAGCCTTTGCCGATATGGGCTTTGATGTCGATATGGGTCCTCTCTTTCAAACGCCGGAAGAAACAGCACGACAAGCCGTGGAAAATGATGTCCATGTTATTGGAATGAGTTCTCTGGCAGGTGGACACAAATCCTTACTTCCTCAGTTAATGGAAGCCTTGAAACGCCTTGGACGTGAGGATATTATTGTTATTGTTGGGGGCGTTATTCCTTCACAAGATTATGAGGTTCTCTATCAGCAAGGAGCAGCTGCGATTTTTGGGCCGGGGACAAAGATTCCTGAAGCTGCCATGAAGGTCATGAAAGAAATCAATGAACGACTTGGACATGAATGAAGCATAAAGAATCACAACAAGATCGTAAACACGCACAGAATTTGCATCAAGAAGCTGGCGTGGAAGAGAAAAGTTATCGTCCCGATTGGGCACCTCCAGGTAACCATGAAGCCTTTGCGGTAAAAATTGTCCGAGGAAGTACGTTATCACACTCAGAACCCAAAACATCCAAACGAATACGCCGAAAAAATCTTTCAATTGATGACTATGTAACAGGTGTGTTAAACGGTGATCGTTCCCTTTTGGCGCAAACAATTACCTTGATTGAAAGTCAGGCACCCCACCATCGAGAAATGGCAACCCAGGTTCTTCACCGCTTATTACCCCATGCTGAAAAATCCCTTAGAATTGGTATTTCAGGTGTTCCAGGCGCAGGGAAGAGCACCTTTATTGAAACTTTCGGACTCAAGGTCATTGAGGATGGCCATCACGTTGCTGTTTTAGCAGTCGATCCCAGTTCCTCGCTGACAAAAGGGAGTATTTTAGGGGATAAAACCCGCATGGAAAAACTTTCTCGCCATGAACATGCCTTTATACGTCCCTCTCCTTCCGGGGGAACTTTAGGGGGAGTTGCATCAAAAACCCGTGAAGCAATTACAGTGTGTGAAGCGGCAGGCTATGATGTGATTTTGGTTGAAACAGTGGGTGTTGGACAAAGCGAAATAACGGTCCGCTCAATGGTAGATTTTTTTCTCCTCCTGCAAATTTCTGGTGCAGGCGATGAATTGCAAGGGATGAAAAAAGGCGTGATTGAACTCGCCGATGCTATAGTAATCAATAAGGCAGATGGCGATAATAAAGAAAAAGCTGAACTTACACGAAAACAATTGGAAACCGCCCTAAACTACTTAAAACCTTCTACAAAAGGGTGGACATGTCGGGTGCTTGCATGCTCTGCTTTAACAGGTTTTGGTATTCCTGAAATTCGGGACATGATTTGGGAGTTCAAAGAAAAGATGATAGCTGAAGGAGTTTTTCAGAAACGGCGGAAAGAACAAGCTGTTAATTGGTTCTATAGCATGATTGAAGAAAAAATACGCACGTGGTTCTATACCCATTCGGGAATTCAATCCTATATTGAAACACTCAAAAAGAAAATAGAATCAGGAGAGTTGTTACCTACTGTGGGGGCAGAACAAATGATGACGTACTTTTTAAAAAATATTTCTGCTCACAAAGAAAAGTAAATGATGAACGGCAAATTTTATTGTAGCCACAACAAACACAAAGAAAAAAAGAAAGAAGAGGGAAAAATGGTAAAGGGTATATCACATATTGGAATTGCAGTCTGTTCCTTGGATGAGCAAATTCCCTACTATCGTGATGTTTTAGGGCTTTCTTTTTTAGGAAAAGAAACTGTTGAAGATCAAGGCGTGCATGTTGCTATGTTTAAAGTAGGTGATACGCGCATTGAACTTTTAGAGCCCATCTCCCCTGAAAGTCCTGTGGCGAAATTTATTGAAAAACGGGGCGAGGGATTTCACCATATAGCCTATTCTGTAGACGATTGTAAAATATCCCTTAAAAAAGCGGAAGGAATGGGAATTCGGCTGATAGATAATGAACCGCGCTTTGGTGCAGATGGCCACCTTATTGGATTTCTTCATCCCAAATCAACTTTTGGTGTCCTTACAGAATTAACACAAGAACATAAAAAACCTTAAGATTCCTATAAGTAAGGGAGAAAACACATTATGTCTATGCATGATAATTTAAAAAAACTTCAGGAAATGCGACAAAAAGCGTTGGAGGGAGGCGGTAAAGCAAGAATTGACAAACAACATGAAAAAGGAAAATTAACTGCCCGTGAACGAATTGATTTACTCTTAGATAAAGATTCATTTGAGGAATTTGATGCCTTTGTTACCCATCGTTGCCAGGATTTTGACATGGATAAAAAGAAAATTTTAGGGGATGGTGTGGTCACAGGTTACGGAACGATTGACGGCAGACTTGTCTATGTTTTTTCTCAGGATTTTACGGTGTTTGGGGGAAGCTTGAGTGAGACATTCGCAAATAAAATATGTAAAATCATGGATATGGCCATGAAAATGGGTGCACCAGTTATTGGTCTCAACGATTCAGGGGGTGCCAGGATACAGGAAGGAATTATGTCTCTTGCTGGGTATGCTGAAATTTTCCAGAGAAATGTTGAAGCTTCTGGTGTAATTCCCCAAATTTCAGCAATTTTAGGCCCTTGTGCTGGGGGAGCCGTTTATTCGCCTGCGCTTACAGATTTTATTATTATGACTGAGTTAACATCCTATATGTTTATAACGGGTCCTAAAGTGGTAAAAACTGTAACAAATGAGAATGTTAATGAGGAACAATTGGGCGGTGCAATGGTGCATGCTTCAAAATCGGGCGTGGCGCAATTTTCGGCTGAAAACGAAGAAGAAGCATTGGGAATCATCCGTAAACTCCTTAGTTATATTCCTCAAAATAATTTGGAAGAACCCCCCTTATTTTCAACAAATGATCCCATAAACAGGATAGATGAAGAACTGGCGGATATTATTCCTGATGCATCTAATCAACCTTACGACATGAAAGATATTATTTACCGAATTGTTGATGATGAGGAATTTCTGGAAGTCTCTCGTCATTTCGCTCCTAATATTATTACAGGATATGCCAGATTCAATGGTCGCTCGGTAGGCATTGTTGCCAATCAACCCAATTATCTTGCAGGGGTGCTGGATATTAACGCAAGCAAAAAAGCTGCCCGTTTTGTTCGATTCTGCGACGCGTTTAACATTCCTATTCTTACCCTTGTAGATGTCCCGGGTTTTTTACCAGGCACAGCCCAGGAATATCGTGGTATTATTAGTGAAGGGGCTAAGCTTATCTATGCATATGCCGAAGCAACGGTCCCCAAGGTTACCCTTATTACACGAAAGGCTTATGGTGGAGCCTATGATGTTATGAGCTCAAAACATTTGCGGGGAGATGTAAATTATGCCTGGCCAACAGCAGAAATTGCCGTGATGGGTGCTGAAGGAGCTGTACAAATTCTCTATCAAAAAGAATTGGAAAATAATCCTTCCGATGAGCGCATGAAGGAATTGATTGAAGAATATACAGAAAAGTTTTCCAATCCCTTTATTGCGGCAAGCCTTGGATTTATAGATGATGTGATCGAGCCTAAAAATACGCGGTTTCGCATCATTCGAGCTTTTGAAAGTCTCGTGACAAAAAAACTGACAAATCCCCTAAAAAAACATGGGAATATTCCCCTTTAGGAGGTGATTATGTTCAAGTATATCACTTACGGATTCCTTTTGCTCTACTCAAGACCCCTTTTTTCAGCGGTGTCAGAAGGAGAACGAAATCTTATTCTTAAAATAACCATCTGGGGTTTTCTCATTGTAATAGTGGCTCTCTTTGTTGTTTACCTTTTTGTGGCGTTGGTAAATGCAATTCTTAAGCATTTTTTTGAATATCGCCATAAAAAAAAGATTTTAGCGGAACAAAAAGGACAATCAAAAGATGAGATGAAAATAAAAGAAGGCAAAATCCCTGATGAAACGGCTATGGCTATTATGATGGCTCTTTATCTCGTACAACGGCAGAGTATGGAAGAAGAAAGGGCAAAACTTACGTTTGAGCGGTTAGTAAAACCATATTCACCATGGTCAAGCAAAATCTATGGATTAAGACGACCCGTTGTGGAAATTAAACGGACAGGAAAATAACGCATGAAAAAAATAAAATTTCTTATTAACAGGAATCCTTATGAAATAACGGTAAAATCCATAACCGATAATACGGCGGTTGTTGAATGTAACGGTGTGGATTATGAGGTGGAAATTTTAGAATCTCGACCTGAACAAAAAACACCTCGATTGGTGAGGAAAGATGCAGCACCATTGGATTCAGAGAAGGTAGAGCGGACTCATAAACCAACTGAACACGTAGGGAGTCAATATATTAAAGCGCCGATTCCAGGGATTATTTTAGCTATCTTGGTAAAACCAGGAGATATAGTCAAAATAGGCCAGGTTGTTGCTAAAATGGAAGCTATGAAAATGGAAAATAATATTTTGGCTTCTTCAGATGGTGTGGTAAAAACGGTAAATGTACAGCCAGGGAGTTCTGTATTGGAAGGTGAAGTGATTATTACTCTGGAGGATTAATGGATATTGTCTTTGAATTTATACGTTATTCTGGATTTGCAAATATTACGATTGGTCATGTATTTATGATTGTTATAGGGGGTGTATGTATTTATTTAGGAGCAGCAAAAAACTATGAGCCTTTGCTCCTTATACCTATTGGTTTTGGAATTATTGTTGGTAATATTCCTTTTCTAGAAGAGGGTGGATTACAAATTGGAATCTATGAGAAAGGGTCTGTCCTCAATTATTTGTATTATGGAGTTCTTAATGGAATTTATCCCCCCTTGATATTTCTGGGCATTGGAGCAATGACAGATTTTTCCGCCCTTTTGTCAAATCCAAAACTTGTGATGCTTGGTGCTGCAGCGCAAATGGGTATTTTTCTAACATTTCTTGTTGCAAAATTTTTAGGGTTTTCAATTCAAGAAGCAGCTGCTATTGGCATTATAGGAGGTGCCGATGGACCAACGGCCATTTTTCTCTCCTCAAAACTTGCCCCTCACTTGATAGGTGCTATTGCAATTGCTGCCTATTCTTATATGGCATTAGTTCCTCTCATTCAACCACCTATCATGAAACTCTTAACGTCTGAAAAAGAACGTAAAATTCACATGAAACCCGCTCGACAAGTAAAAAAAATTGAAAAAATCCTTTTTCCTGTTTTGGGATTTATTGCTACAACGTTTATTTCTCCTGGAGCTTTACCTCTTCTTGGTATGTTTTTCTTTGGAAATTTACTCAAAGAAAGCGGAGTTACTGAACGCTTAGCAAATGCAGCACGAGGCCCTATTGTAGATTCTGTAACTATACTTTTAGGCTTGACCGTGGGAGCCTCAACCCAAGCAACGACATTTTTAACAAAACAATCTATTATGATTTTTATCTTGGGAGCTGCTTCATTTATGGTGGCAACTGCAAGCGGCGTACTGTTTGCAAAATTCATGAATCTTTTTTTAAAAAAGGGAAATAAAATTAATCCGTTAATTGGTGCCGCAGGAGTCAGTGCTGTCCCCGACTCAGCTCGAGTAGTTCAACATGTAGGGACAGAATATGATAAAACAAATTACTTGCTAATGCATGCTATGGGTCCAAATGTTGCTGGTGTGATTGGTTCAGCCGTTGCCGCGGGTATTCTTCTTGCCGTTTTAGGATAAGTATTATATTTTAGGCAGGATGATGTGAAAACCATACTCAAAAAAACACTATATTTATCACTGATCTTATGCCTTAACCTTCAATGCCTTTTAGGTCAATCCTATGAAGAAATAAAATACCTTCCCGATACCATAAGGTGGAAAAATTATACCTTTAAAAAAGTGTCCGATGATGGACACGTTTGGTATGCAATACTCCTGAAAAGTCAAGATACTCTGGCGCTTTTTAATCAAGGATTTCATCGCCAAATGACACAAAGTGCATTTTTACCTATACCCCATAACGAAGATTCTATGTTTATGGTTGAACAATTTAGCGGAGGAGCCCATTGTTGTTGGACATATACCATTTTTGATATGGTTGGGGATTCGCTTCGACTCTTTTTTAAATCGTCAGATTATCCTGTGGGATATCCCGTAAAAATTCAAGATTTAAATGATGATGGAATTGCAGAATGGATTCAATCTCTTCTCACGTTTGATTACTTTTTGATATTGAGTCATGCCGTTTCTCCTCTTATTCCCATTATATTTCGCTATGATACGAATGGATTTTATCCTGCAAATCCAGAGTTTAAAGAGATTCTTTTACAAGATATTCATGCACCCTACCAGATCCTTCAAAATTCATCCCCACTTTATAAGCCAATTGAAGGGAGTTCTCCAGATGTAGATCTATTTTCTCAGTTAATGGAAGTGGTTATTACCCTCTTTTATAGTGGTGAATACGCAAAAGCAAGATCTGTTTTTTATAAATATTATACCGCACCCGATGCCTCACTTATATTTGACCAAATTGTGCTAAAACTTCAAAAATGTCAGGTTTTTCAGTCGATTTATACCCGCTATCCACCAGACAATAATGCCATGCAATAGGTCATTCCTCTGGTTTTTTAACGGTTAAAAACCTTTTGCCAAAATGTTTTTTCTTTAAATTGATCGCGCACTTTTGGGTCTTGCCAACGCTCTTTCCATTCACATTCAGGATTTTTTTCCGTTATCCCTAAATTTTCATAGACTTTTGAATGAACAATCTGCCGCCAGTCAAAGTAGTTGGGAGATTTATATCGTCGATGAGGGTGAACTGCATTTGTGAGTAAAATAACATAGAGATTATTGTCAGGATCAATCCACATGGTTGTGCCTGTGAAACCGGTATGACCAAAACTATTTGGACTTGCATAGACACCGGCAGATGCTTCCCCTTGTGGACTGTCCCAACCTAAGCAGCGGGAATTTCCTAAAAGAAGATTTGCTCTTTTGGTAAAAAGCTCTACCGTTTCAGGGTTAAAAATTTGCGTGCCTTTGTAGGTCCCCTTGTTTAAAAACATTTCGGCATATATTGCCATATCGTTACCCGTTGAAAATAATCCTGCATTTCCTGAAACACCACCCAACCCTGCAGCAATTTCATCATGAACATGCCCACGAATAAAACCATTTTCTTTTTCAGAGTATTCGGTAGGAACAATTCGATCTCTCCATTCTTCTGGGGGAAGATAACACGTATTATTCATGCCTAAAGGCGTGTAAATGTTTTTTTCAACATATTCATTTAATGGAAGTCCAGAGACCCGTTTTACCATTTCTCCTAAGGTTATAAATCCAAGACAGGAATATTCATACCGGACACCCGGAAACGTATCCAAATCTGTCTTTAAAATAGATGATAATATGCTCTCGGGAGTTTCTTTTTCATAGTAGAAACTTTTATAAGCGGGTAAACCACTCGTATGAGTCAACAAGTGTCGAATAGAGACCAACTCTTTCATTAAAGTGGCGGTTTCTGTACTACCTGTAAATTCAGGGATATATTTAACAATGGGGTCATCTAAAGATATTTTGTCCTCTTCATACAATTTCATAACAGCAGGTGTTGTTGCCATGACTTTTGTAATGGAAGCAAGATCGAAAATATCATCACTTTTTGTCTTTTCCTCTTTTTGATAAGTATGATACCCATAGGCCTTTTCATAAATAATGCCATCACGATTCCCGACAACTAATACAGCACCTGGCCAGGCACTATCGCTAATTGCTGCTTCGATAATTTTATCTACCTCGTTAAAGGTTACATCTTCAGCTGCTATTATAAATAAAGGAAATAAGAGCAAACAACAAAAAATAGTCAAAATATGTTTATTTATCATTGGCATATCCTCCTCTTTAAAAATACAAAATTAAATAGTTAAAACATAGTCAGTATAAAATGAGTTAACAATGCATTTTGTAAAATTATTAAAAAAGTTATTTTTTTATCATTTTGTATCTTGACATCATATTGTTTTTTCTGTAACATTTATTTCAAAAGAACTAAAAAGTAATGGTAAGGCATTATCAACTGTGAAATATTCTGTCCAATCATAAAGATATCATTGAGGGATAAGCATAAGAGGAGAAAAAGACGACAAATTGATAGAGGTTATACATGTTTTACAAATTAATCGTATTTTTATGTAGGAACTCTGAAAAAAAAGGAGCTTATATATGAAATTTTTTAGAGGTTTACTGTTATTAACGTTGCTGTGTGGTCTTGCCTATGGTCAAACATCAGGTAAGATTATGGGAACAGTTACCGATCAAAACGGAAATCCTTTAGCGGGAGCGAATGTTATAGTAAATGGGACTGTTTACGGTGCTGCAGCGAATGAAGAGGGGTTTTATGTAATCCTCAATGTTCCCCCAGGAGTTTATTCAGTAACGGCATCATATATAGGATATGCCTCATTAACACAAGCAGGCGTTCGTGTAGAAATTGATTTAACAACAAACGTGGATTTTGCGTTGAAGCCTCAAGCATTCCAAGGTGAAACTATTACAGTCGTTGCAGAGAGAAAAGTACTGCGAGTAGATGTTGCTTCCAGCCAGACAAACTTGAGTTCTGAACAAATTGAAGATTTACCGGCGTCAAGCCTTGAAGATGTTATTGGTATGCAAGCAGGTGTTAGTGGTCTTGAAGTCCGGCAGGGCGGCGTAGATGAACTAGCATATCTGATGGATGGTGTCTCTTTAAAAGATGATCGAACAGGTCAGCCTGTTACAGGTGTTCCTTTGAGTTCCGTTCAAGAAATTATGATTCAGTCTGGAGGTTTTAATGCAGAGTATAGTGACCTCCAAGCAGGTGTGGTTAATGTAGTGACAAAAGAAGGTCGGCCTGATAGATATTCTTTTGATGCTATCATAAAATATAGTCCCCCTGCACCCAAACATTTTGGCATGTCAATCTATGATCCGATGTCTATTTATATGCGTCCATGGCTGGATGACGATGTTGCCTGGTGGGGGACAGAACCTGAAACATTTACTGACGTCAATAAAGATGGATATTGGGATCCGGGAGAACCCTTTGTTGACCGAAATGGCGATGGGGAGTATTACTACCCCTGGGACGAACATATCCGTAAAATGTATCCTTCTTTTCAAGGATGGAATCAGACTTCCAGTGATCTTTTATCGAATGATAATCCTTCTGATGATCTCTCTCCCACAGGAGCTCAACAACTTTTTAAATGGCAACGTCGTCGGCAAGGGGATATTACAGAACCCGATTATAATATTGATTTTGGGTTAGGAGGACCTGTTCCTTTCGTCAGTCAATATCTTGGCAATCTCCGGTTTTATACCTCTTTTCGAAAAGAAAAATCCATGTATTTAATTCCACTTTCAAGAGATGCTTATAATGAATGGTCTTTATCAACGAAGGTAACATCAGATATTACTGAACGTATTAAATTTCAGCTGACTGCTTTTCATAAAGAAACCAAGGCTTCTTCATCCAGTGAAACTGGTCTCCCTTCTTATTTTTCTGATCCTATTTGGGATGTTGCAGGAGCTTTTGGAAGTAGTTCTCAGCAAAGGGCAAAAATCTTTTATCCCTCATACTATTGTAAGACAGATATCTGGAATGATGTGGTTTCGGCAAAAGTAACACAGCAATTAAGTGGGAAATCTTATCATGAAGCCCTTATTGAATATAGAGCAACGGAATATTTAACAAGACCTATTCCTCCACGGGATTTTACGCCACGATATAATATTTTACCCGGAACAGAAGGAGAGGATCAATATTTAGTCGATGAAGCACCTTGGGGATTTGACACACAATTAACAACAGGTATCGATGGCTTTATGATGGGTGCTAAAAGCAATGCCCGTGATTCAACCAAAACCTGGGCTTTTAAAGCACGGTGGGATTTTATTTCTCAAGTAAACAGGAACAACCAAATTAAAACAGGACTTCAGTTTGAATATTTTAATTATAAAATGAATTATGGAGCAATCAATCCAGCTCTTCCTGCAGGTCGTCCATGGACAAAATGGGAAAAATCACCATGGCAACTCGGGGCTTATATTCAGGATAAAATGGAATTTGAAGGATGGATTGCAACTGTTGGCTTAAGAGCGGAATATTTTAACCCCAATACTGATTGGTATGATTATGAACCCTTTGACAAAAACTTAAAGATATTAGCATCTCGGGAAGTTACCCCAGAAGATAATTTGCCAATGAAACGGGCAAAAGGACTTTTTACACTCATGCCGCGTATTGGAATATCACATCCCATTACAGTGAATTCTAAACTCTATTTTAATTATGGCCACATGAGACAACGCTTTTCACCCGATCAACTTTTTGGTGTTCGCCGTGTTTATGGTGGATCCCTTTATTATCTTGGCGACCCTGAACTCCCTATGGAGAAAACAATTGCTTACGAGCTAGGCTATGACCATTCTCTTTTTGAACAATACCTCATTCACATTGCAGCCTATTATAAAGATAAATCTGACCAAGCAACCACTGTCCATTATCAGGGCGTAGGTGGCGTTGTCGATTATTATCAATACAGCAATATTTTATATCAGGATATTCGAGGATTTGAAGTCGAACTCAGAAAACGGATAGGCGATTGGGTAACAGGTTTTGTCAATTATGAATATTCTGTCTATTCATCGGGGAATTTTAGTGTAACAACCTATAATGAAAACCCTGCCGTTCAACGAGATATAGAAAGAAATATTAATCTTCAAAAACCCTATAAACCAGTAGCATTACCACGAATTAAATATAATATAGCTTTTAAAACTCCTTATTACTTTGGTCCTGATATGAATGGTCTTGCTCCTCTTGCAAATTGGCAGATTGCCTTTACAGGCACGTGGCGAAAGGGCGGATACTTCTCTTATGGCAATAATCCTTCTATCATAAACAATGTGCGATGGGTAGATAGTTGGGGACTTGATATGAGAGGTTCCAAGTCTTTTATTTTTAATAACTTTAGAGTCCAGATTGTTGCTGATATCTATAATATTCTTAATAGAAAAACATTGTCGACTGCGGCTCTTGGTGATTCTTATCTGGTTCCTGGTGTGTATGATATGTATCAGGAATCACTTCATTTTAAAGCCAGTGTTTATGAAGAATTAGGACTTAAACATATCACTGGCAATGACAAGATGGGATATTATCGTGATCCTGATGTTCCTTATCAACCGATGAAATATACATCACGTGCTACCGGTCTTATCCAGCCTGATCCAAAAATATACTATTATATCGGGGATATTGCAGACCTTCAACAACTTTTTCCAGATGATAATATTACTGAAAATATTTCTGATACAGAACGGTATGTCCAGTATGTTGATAATCAATGGACCCGCGTTGAAAAGAGTACAGTCCAAAATGTCTTGGATGACAAAGCCTATATTTTTAATCCCGTCAATGAGTCTTTCCTCTTTCTAGCCCCTCGGGATGTTTACTTTGGCATCCGGATTTCTTACGATTTCTAATAAGGTAACGAAAAAAAAAGGAAATGAATGATGAATAAAACCTCAAAGAAATGGACAGCACTCATACTGATCTTTCTTTTCTTTTGCCTTATGACACCCGTGTATGCTCAAGTCGAGGCAAAATGGATAAAGGTCAGTAATCTGCATAATTTTTATCAGGCACATGGGTCTGAACCAGAAGAGGCTTATGGGTCTGAACAACAGTTTGGATTTCGGTGGCCTGCATGGTATGATCATCAAGATATGCAAGCTGCAAAAGCAATCTGGATCGGTGTAAAAGATTTTGACGATCCAATAGCCAATCAACGTTACCCCTATAAAGTTGTTCATACAGGTCCTCGCCCAGTCGCTGGTTCTCAGACCAACGAAATTATGCCTGTGGAATTAAAAATGGTCGGTCGGTATAACGCTCCTGTCGTTCTCGTAGATGGATTGATGGCTACAGATCTTTTTTATGATGACGTGGTTGATGAACTTGATTTTGGGCTCCCAGCTGATAGAATGATATATAATGAATGCAATACCTCTATTGGTATTTCTTTTACACGGAAAATTTATGCATATACCCAACAGTACTATGATAACTTTTTTATTTATGAATACACGTTTACAAATACAGGAATATGGAATATTAATGGTGATACATTTGGTGACCGAACGTTGGAGGGTGTTTATTTTCACTGGCAATTCCGAAATGCTATTGCCGGAGAAGGAACCGTAGAAACCGCAGTAGCCAGCGATTGGCTCGGCAGACCAGGTTGGGGTACACCTCGGGATATGCGATGGGGCATTAATACCATGAATGATGTCCTAGGGACAAAACCGAATAGCCCAAATTTTGAAAATACTTGGGAAAGTGACGATCGTTATAAGACGACTATTTTAGACACAAAAACCGGTGTAGACCAATTGATTGATCCCGAAGCTGGGGTAAGCCCCGATAATATTATGCGGTTTTTTGTAACGTGGCATGGCTATCACAGTGAATTAAGAGATGTCTATGATAATATTGGTTCCCCCAACTATCGGGGATGGAATCCTGATGGACGTCTTGGTGCTTGGCAATATATGGGAGCTGTAACGATTCATGCAGATAAATCTCCCTCTGATCCTACAGATAATATTAATCAACCTTCGAGTACTCCTTTTGTTGAATCAAATGCTCAAGAAACGCAACCAAATGATCAGTTTAGTGCTACACGCATGCAAAATGAATATTTGAAGCTTCTTAGCGTTGGTCATCTTGTTGCGGGAAGTCATGCTATTCAGGTTGGATTTGCAAATCCTAATGAATTTCAAAATCCTGCAGGAGGATATTCTCAAACATTTGCTTTTGGACCATATACATTAGCTCCAGGCGAAAGTGTAAAAATTGTTTTTGCTGAAGCAGCTGGTGGTTTAAAACGATCTCCTTTTGGACGAGAAGGTGACCTTCGGGCAGAAGTGGGAAGAAATTGGTTTGATGTGGTGGCGAATAGTGAAACAAAAACACTTACTTTCCCCGATGGAACAACAAAAACTGTTAACACAAAAGATGACGCTAATCTTTATAAAAATAAATGGGTTTATACAGGCCGGGATTCGATTGTCCAAGCTTTTCGCAGAGCCATCGATCTTTACCGGAATAAAAATCTTGATCTTGGAAATGAATATCCCCCAGCAGCCCCACCCTTCTTTGAAGTCTTGTCACAAGGAAACAGAATTGCTTTATACTGGGAGCCAAGTGAAGATGAAGGGGAAACTTGGTTTGAAGGCTATAGAATTTATCGCGCCCAGGGTGATCGATGGGATTCAACCTATGTTGAAATTGGGGACCTGAACAAAACAGAAGGTTCATTAGCAAATGAATTTTTTGATTATAGTGCCGTTCGTGGGCAAAGTTATTACTATTTTATCATTTCCTATGATGATGGAAGTCGAAATACTATCCAACCTGGTGTGTCCCTTTATAGCAGCCCTCATCTTACCCGGACAAATACCCCTGCAACCCTTCAAAAGCCTCCCGCTCTTGATATGAGTGAAATACGCGTTGTTCCGAATCCTTATAACATTTCTAATATAAATTACCAGTATGCCGGAGAACCGAATAAAATTATGTTTGTGAACCTTCCTGAGGAGTGCAAAATTAAAATTTTTACGGAACGCGGCGATTTAATCAATGAAATAGATCATTCCGGAAGTGGCGAACATCGCTGGGATCTGATTACTTCTTCAAGACAAATTGTTGTGAGCGGTGTGTATATCGCAACATTTGAAGATCCGGAAGGCAATATGGTATATCGCAAATTTGTAGTAATTCGCTAATATAGAAAATGAGGAGATTAAAAATGAATAAAAATCTTATGATGAAATTGGTTCTGCTCATAAGTATAACAATGCTCGCATTTATGATTGGCTGCGATGTTCTTGATGATTTTGAGGATGAAACGTATGAGATGGAACCCTTTGATGAAATAGCCGCAACATCATTCCGTGCAACAATAGATAAAAAATTTAGCGGCAAAGTAATACTCAACAGTAATCCAGATACCCTTGAACTTGATTCTCTTTATAAAGTTCTTATACTTAATGATAATTATATTTTTACTGCTAATGAACTTTTAACACGAATTGACACCCTTGTTGTTTACGATACAACCTTTGTTAATGATACTACATTTACAGTGGATTCAACAGAAGTGTACGAAGAAGTAGAAACCTATACAAAACAGTTGATCGGTGCAACTTCACCAATGACTTATTTTGTTTTGGAAGGGGTAAATACTGGAGAAGTTGTCTTTTATTTTAGCGATTATGTTCGAACAAAAGTCTATGATGTTGATATCTCTGTCTCGGATTCCCTTGAAATTTTGGATGAAACAATTCCTCTTGAACTTTCATCCGGGATATTCACAATTTCGAATCGTATTGCTCAACCTGTTGTTAAGTCAAGATATGTCTATGAACTTCAATCTGGTGGGAAATATCTTGTAGGAATTCAAAAATTGGAGCAGACACTTGGATCATCGTTTAATGCTGTGATTATCAATAAATAACTCCGGAGGAACAGATATCATGAAAAAATATAATGTTTGCGTGCTAATTTTGCTGTTTTTCTGCGCGTCACAATCAATGGGTGCTTATAAGAAACTGGCTCAAACGGGGTATCAGTTCATGTCGGTAAATTCTGATGCGCGAGCAGCAGCTCTAGCTGGCGCCATGACAACAGTTGAAATGGGATCTGCTTCTCTGTTTTATAATCCTGCAACAATGGCTATTATGCCATCAACGGTTGATGCTATGGCCAGTCAAAATACGTGGATTGCTGACATAAAACACAATACCTTTAGCATAGCTTTCAATCCTGCACAAAATCGATATGGTGTATTTGGAATTTCTGCCCATGCTGTAGATTACGGGGAAATGCAAGGGACAATGGTGTGGTCAAATGATAGGGGATGGGTAGATACCCACGTTTTTAATCCTTCGGCATTTCTAATTGGTGTGGGATATGCTAACGCTTTGTCTACAAAGTTTTCTGTAGGTGGACAAATAAAATATACTGCCCAACAGTTTGGTAAAAGTAATGTACAAATGATTGATTCATTGATAACTAAAAAATATAAATCAAATGCTGTTGCTTTTGACTTTGGGACACTTTTTAATACAGGTTTTCGAGATGTAAAATTTGGAATGACTGTCCGGAATTTTTCCAATGAAATAAAGTATATTGAAGAAAGTTTTGAATTACCTTTAACATTTACGATTGGTATTACTGCAAATGTTATGAATTTTATCCCTGTGGAAATGCCAAATCACAATGTTGATGTGTATATTGATTGGGCACATCCCCGTGCTTATCCAGAATATCTAAATCTTGGTATTGAATATAGCTTTGTTAGAAAATTCTTTCTTCGATATGGCTATGAACAAAACAGAGATGAAAGAAGCTCGAGTTTTGGATTTGGTATAAAAGCCCTTGGTGTTGTATTTGATTACAGCTATTCTTTTATGAAAACTTTTGATGATATTCAGAGATTTACCTTAAGAATATCTCTATAGAGGAGTATCCTAATGAGCAGGATTTTCAATAAAAAAATTATTATTTTTGTAGCAGGACTTCTTTTCTTACCTGTCCTGATACAAGCGGCCACAACCGGTAAAATTACGGGTCGGGTTACAAGTGAAGAAGGAAATCCGTTACCAGGTGCCAATGTTATTGTTGAAGGAACCATGTTGGGAGCTGCGACAGATGAAGATGGCTATTATACTATCTTGAATGTTCCACCAGGGACCTATCAATTAAATGTATCCATGATAGGATACGAAAGAGTAAGAGTCCAAAATGTTAATGTAAATATGGGACTTACAACGATTATTGATGTAAAATTACGTACTCAGGCTATTGGTTTGTCTGAAATTGTTGTTATGGCTGAGACACCTGTGGTTATTCGCGATATTTCTAATAGCCAACTCAACATTAATTCAGAACAAATTGAAGCGTTACCCATAAATGAAGTAACAGATGTTATAAGTCTGCAAGCAGGTGTGCAGGGATTAACTATCCGTGGTGGTGCTTCACGTCAAACATCATTTATCGTTGATGGTATTGTCATGAATGATGAACGGTCTCATAATCCCTATTCCGCTGTAAGTTTGAGCACCGTAAAAGAGATACAAGTTCAAACGGGCGGTTTTAATGCTGAATATGGAAATATTCGTTCGGGTGTTATCAATGTTGTAACAACTGAAGGAAGTAAAGATTCCTATAATGGAGCTCTTTCCTTTCAAATTAAACCACCCGCACCAAAACACTTTGGAATGTCACCTTATGATCCTATGTCATATCATAATCGTCCCTATCTTGATGATGAAGTATGTTGGTATGGTACAAATCCAATTCCAGAACAAAATTATGAACCATGGGATCGTTTTATGCGGCGACAATATCCTTCTTTTAAAGGATGGATCGCAATTTCACAAGAAACCCTCTCTGATGAAAATCCAGACAATGATCTTTCGCCAACAGGTGCTCAGCGTGTGTATCGATATAACCATCGGCGGCAGGGAGACATAAAAAAACCAGATTATGTAGGTGATTTTTCTATAAGTGGCCCAGTTCCCGTAGTTAGTAAAAAGTTAGGCGATCTTCGTTTCAATCTTTCCTATCGTGATCTTCAGGAAATGTTTTACATTCCCTTAGCCCGTGATGATTATGATGAAAATATTACACGCCTAAAATTAACATCCGATATTTCAAATAAAACAAAATTGACAATCAATAGTATGTATGGTGAGGTACATTCTGTTTCTACCTATAATTGGACAACAACACCAACAGGCGATGTGGTTCGTTCTGATTACACAGTTGCCAGCCTTGCAAAAACAAAAGAATCACTCTACGTTCCCTACTATTACAGCCCAGCATCGATTTATCGAACAATTATCGGTGGAAAATTAAACCATATTATTGATAATAATTCATACTATGAAGTGACCCTTCAAATGAATAAGAATGTTTATAATACCCATCAAGGTGATTTGAGAGATACAAGTAAAACAGTAGAGATTTTTCCTGGGTATTTTATGGATGAAGCGCCTTATGGATATTGGGGATATAGCACGGGTTCTATTGGCGATAATATCCGAACGGGCGGCTGGATGAACCTTGGAAGAGATAATTCTGTGGTTACTACCTATACCACACGATTTGATTACACAAACCAAATTACTCGCACCCATCAAATTCGAACAGGCATTGAACTCGTTATAAATGATTATGATATTAAATCTTTTACCTATTGTCCCAGCATGACTACCTGGAACCGCGAACAAGTTTATCAAGTCTACCCCTATCGTCTTGGTGCTTATATCCAAGATAAAATGGAATTTCAAGGATTTATTGCCAATGTTGGTCTCCGTTTGGATTATTCTGATGCTAATACGGATAAATATCTCCTTGACCCTTATGATGATTTCTTTAAACAAGGGAATGGTCACTTAATTGAGGAACAAGCACCTCGGGAAGATTCTAAACCGATTGTTGCTTTAAGTCCCAGACTTGGTATTTCCCATCCTATTACGGAAAATTCAAAACTCTATTTTAACTATGGACATTTTCGTTCTGAACCTGAATCAACATACCGTTTCCGGTTACAACGTGAATATAATGGTTTGGTTACATCAATTGGTGATCCAAATTTAAAATTTGAAAAGACAGTTGCTTATGAAATTGGGTATTCTCACAATATCCTCAATATGTTTCTTGTAAATATTGCTGCTTATTATAAAGATGTCACGAGTCAAATTGGTTGGATTACTTATCAAAATGTTAACAGTTCTGTTCGTTATTCAAAACCTGCAAATAATAATTATGAAGACATCCGCGGAATTGAGCTCACCCTTGATAAACGATGGGGTACATGGATTACAGGTTTTGTGAATTATACCTATATGGTTCGTTCTTATGGATGGTTTGGATATCAGATGTACTACCAAGATCCCAATGCAATGCGTGAGTATCTGAGAGATAATCCTTACCAAGAAAAACTTAATCCTCAACCCTATACAAGAGCTAATATTGATTTCCATACACCCAATCAATTTGGACCTGCTGCTGGTCGTCTATATCCATTGGGAGGCTGGAGTGCAAGTTTTCTCTTTACCTGGACGGCTGGAAGTAAAACAACATGGAATCCTACAAGTGTTCCTGGCCTTGTAAATAATGTAAGATGGGTTAATACCTATAATTTAGATCTTAGACTTACAAAATCGTTCAACTTTGATAAATTCGATGTCCAATTCTATATGGATGTATCGAATTTATTGAATTCTAAATTCTTAAGTTATAATGGTATTGCAGATACGTATGATTATAATGATTATCGGGAATCCCTTCATTTTAGTGCGAAAGTCTATGAAGAACTTGGATATAACGGAATTACTGGCGATGATAATCTGGGATCATACAGAGATTGGAATACAGAATTTCAACCCATGCGGTATTTGGAACATCTTTCCTCAAGTATTAATGCCGATAAAACATGGTATTACGTTGGAAATACCACAACACTTGTTAGAGAATTTCCAGAGTTATTTTCTTCAACCGATAATATTTCATCAAACGATCGATATGTTCAAAGAGTAGAAATAGAAGATCCCAATAATCCTGGTACGATGGTTGAAGTCTGGAAAAAAATTGATCCTGAAGATGTTAAAAAAGCATTGGATGATAAAGCATATATTGATATGCCAAATCTTGAGTTTAATACCTTTGCAAACCCAAGAGCTTTGAAATTTGGAATCAAAATCGTTTTTTAAGAGAGTTGAACTATGAAATATACGTTAAAAATTACGACAATTATTATTCTGGTTTTTTGTGTGGTAGGACAAGCTTTCTCACAGGTTGCTGCTACAGACAGGCGATATGTAAGAATTGGTTCATTGCAGACTCATTTTAATTCGTACTTTTCAAAACGAGCCTGGAATAATGTCTACTATGAAGGAATGATTTGGCCTGCAGATTATAACTATCAGGATAATGATGTAATCCAAAGAGCCTGGCTTGGTGTTGATGATTTTACCGATGCCTCTGGCTATCATTGGGAAAAGTGGGCTTCGACTATTGTACAAGCCAATGTGGATATCTCTCTTTTTCCTGTTCGTTTAAAGCAAACAGCAAAATTTATGCCCCCTACTATCTATGTTGATGGGAACAATCTGAGTACAATCTATGAAGGAGAAATCGACACAATTAATCCTAATCAGATTCCAGATCGGATTGTTGAAAATATTGTAAATACAACTGCCGGCATTACCATGACGATGCGTGTGTATGCTTTTAGCCAACAGTATCACGATAACTATTTCATTAAAGAACTTGTTTTTACAAATACGGGATATGTTGGCTACGATAGTGAAAGGGTGCTAAATGAAACGATTAAAGACTTTCGCGTAGGATGGGGAACTCGATATTCATGCAGTCGAGATGCCTATATGAGCCTGGGAGCGGGCGGTATTTCATGGGGACAATATTCATGGGTAAGCAGAACTCAGTTTAGACCCAATGATCCTAATCCCATGCCTTATAATTATACCAATATAGCAACACTTACCGAGGATACACCCATTAGCCAGTTAGAATGGATTCGTTGTGGGTATTCCTTTTTAGGTCAGATAGATGGGTGGGCATATGATAATATTGGTGGACCTCATGCAACAGCCAATGGACGTTTAACAGCACCTCATTATGTAGGAACGGGAGTTTTACATGTGGATAAATCAGCGTCTGATCACAGCGATGATCCACAACAACCAACCATGATGGGATGGCATGCGGGAGATACATTTCCATCAACGGGTGACTTAAAACCGGCTGATCAAGATAAAATGATTCTAGCATACGAACATCTATCCGGTGTTCCCTATGGCGGCAGTGGAAAGGGGGGCGGTAACCGTTTCTATGAAGACAATGTTACATCCATTATAGACAGAGTTGACCCCTCAACGATTCATGGGGATGGCGGTGGCACAAACATCTGGATTACCTATGGTCCCTTTGATATTCCCCCAGGAGATTCCATTAAAATTGTTGAAGTAGAAGCAATTAATGGGTTAAGTAGACCCATGTGTGAAGATATTGGGCGCCGCTGGCTACAAGCATATAAAAATCCAAATGATAAAGGACCCTTTGTTCTTCCAAATGGTTCAACAACAACTGATAAAGATATCTATAAAAACACGTGGGTATTTACAGGAAGAGATTCCTTTTTGCTTACAATGAGCAGGGCATTGAGAAATTTTTCTTCTGGATATCAAATTCCTCAAGCACCAAGACCCCCAGAGATTTTTAATGTGGAATCAAAGGGAGATCGTATTGATTTGACATGGACTCCCTCACCTGATGATCGTAAAAGCGATTTTGGAGGTTATAGAATTTATCGTGCTATTACAAAACCAGATACTATTTTTGATCTCATTGCTGACCTGCCCCCAGGTACTCAAGATTATCAAGATGAAAGTCCTGCTCGCGGTTTTTCATATTATTATTATATCACGGCTTACTCGGACGGTAGTCTTAATAGTGATGGTAAATTTAACCCAACAGGTCCCCTTGAAAGTTCTCGCTTTTATACGAAAACATCAGAACCTGCCTATTTAAAGCGTCAGGCGGGTGAAAGTTTGAAGGCAATTCGCGTTGTTCCAAATCCTTTTAACATTCGAGCTGAACAACTTCAATATACCGGTGAAGATGATAAAATTATGTTTTTGAATATTCCAGGGAACTGTATTATTCGTATCTTTTCTGAAAGAGGTGATTTGATTGAAACAATTTATCATGATGATGGTAGCGGTGATGAAACCTGGAAGTCACTGAGCTCTTCACGTCAAGTTGTTGTAAGTGGTATCTATATTGCACACTTTGAAGTGACGGAAGACCAGGAAGATCCCTTTACGGGCGAAATTTTATACCGTAAGGGAGAAACAGCAACCCGTAAAATCATTATTGTCAGGTAACGATTATGATAAGAAAACAAATTCATCTGAAAAGCTGCTTTATTACCTTTTTGCTGGTAAGTATCATTACTGGGCTTTATGGCGAGGATAAAAAGCTTGGTCAAACAGGCTTTCAATTTCTGAGTGTGACTAATGATGCGCGAAGCAGTGCCTTAGGAAATGCAGCCACAACCCTTGAAAATGGTGTGAACTCTCTCTTTTTCAATCCTGCTGGTATGGCTCGATTAGATAAGACTCTTGAATTTACAGCAAGTCAAAATGAATGGATTGATAATATTCAACATAATACCTATGCCCTTGCTTTTAGACCGTATGGCGGCCGAATCGGTGTGTTTGGAATTACTGCTCAATCTGTTGACTATGGAGAAGTCCAAGGAACAATGGCTTGGCAGAATGAACAAGGATTTATTGATACGGAACTTATGTATCCTTCAGCCTTTTCTGGAGGAATAGGATATGCGATTGCTCTTTCAGATAAATTCTCTGTCGGCGGTAGCGTTAAATATTCGGGTCAACAGTTGGGAAAAAGTATTGTTCCCAAGGGCGATAGTCTTGTTGTGAAAAAAAATAAAACGTATGCTACCTCCCTCGATTTTGGAACACAGTTTAAAACTGGTTATAAAAGTTTAATGTTTGGCATGACCTTTCAAAATTTTTCTCAAGAGATTAATTATGAACGGGAAAACTTTCAGTTACCTCTCACATTTACCATTGGAATTACCATGGATCTGCTTGACCTTATGCCTGAGAAACCAAAAGGACAGGAGTTATGGGCTTATGTCGATGCTACACACCCGCGCTCCTATCCTGAACAAGTTAATCTTGGCTTGGAATATGCGTTTATGAAAACCTTTTTTCTCAGAGGTGGATATATGTTTGTTAGCGATGAGCAAGACATTACCTTTGGCGTTGGCATTCAAAAATTTGGATTTTCCTTTAATTACTCCTATACCCCTTTTGGTGTTTTTGATTATGTCCAACGATTCACCTTGGGGTTTACATTTTAACCCATAAAATAAGATAGAAGTATAAATAATTGACATTTGACAAGAATGATACTAATATTACATGAAGGAGACTAATGATGACAAAAAAGGGATTAACACTAGGCTTGATAATATTGCTTTTAGCAATATTTGGTCTGACAGGATGTGAAGATACAGATTACCCGGATAGCGTTTTTGATCCCAATGATCCGGGAAAGCCCACACCAATTATTGCATTCGTTAACCCGGCTGGGAATTCTTATGAAGCAGTTGGACTTGTTGAAATATATGGGACAAACTTTTCTGAAACTATCTCTGAAAATGTTGTATTCTTTAATGCGGGAATTGGATTCCCAGAACCTGCTAAATGCGATTTAACGGCAAATCCCCAAAAAATGGCAGTGTATGCCCCCAAAATCATTAAAGATCCCGCACAATGGTCCATTGACTCTGTAGAAGTAAAAATTTCTGTTCAGGGTGCATATTTGTTTGGAAAATATAAGGATGAGGATGGAAATAGTGTCCCCTATACTCTGGAAAAACCAGCTGTAGAATATGGTGCCTTTTCAGATCAAACGCTCCCTTTAGCTGTTGCTGTTGATAAAGATGAAAATGTTTATGTAACGTCTGCTGATACCAAAGTCTATAAACTTTTACCTACGAAACATGATTCCATGATTATTTATGGAAGCAGCAGCCATACTAATATGACTGATTTAAAATTTGCTCCGAATGGGGATTTGATCTATGCAAGAAACTTTTCAACACTCTATTATTTTCCAGCAGGTGGGGGATCGCGAAAAACAGGGGTAAAATTTAGCGATCGTGTTTCTGCTATCGATTGGGATGCTAATGGTATCATGTACGCTGCAGGAATGGGGAAGAAAATTTTTGCCCTTCTTGCAGATGGAGTCACAATTGTTGAAAATGATGACTTCTATGAAGATTATACCGTTATGTCTCTTAAAGTTTTTAATAATGACATTTATACGTTAGCAGAATATACCGGAAGTGATCAAACAATTCCAAAGTACGGAATATATAAACATGCTATTCAAGGGAATGGTTTAGTGAGTGACAAAGAACTGGTTGTAAATTGGAATAATACAGGCTTTAAAGAAACAATCCCTGTTTTTATGGTTCTGGATGAAAATGGTGATGCTTTTGTGAGTGGGGATGATTATGGTGTTCCTCTTATCCATGTTGATTTGAGCGATGGAACTGCAAAAGCGATTTATAATTATCCAACACCTGCCCTTTTTACAAAGGGAGTTCATATGAATTTTGGGAATGAAAAGATCCTGTATATGGTAAGAAGAAGCGAGAGGACGGATGAAAATGCTCCAACACCACGGGTAATCCGGATTAGCCTGGATGTTAAAGGAGCACCTTATTATGGACGTCCTCAATAATAATAAGAAATGGTAAACCAAAAAAGGAGAATGAAATGAAAAAAATGTTAGTCGTTATTGCTGTTTTACTAACGGCTACCATGGCTTTTGCAGGGTGGGACAGCGGGACAGTGTTTCCTCCCGATTCTGTTGAATCTTATGGTCATGGTGTGGCTGTTGACGGCAATGGAAGAATTTGGTATGGGTCATACTATAAAACGGATTCTATCTATGTCGCTGCGGCAGATAGTTTTAGAGCATGTCAAAGACTTCTGGTGTTTAATCCTGATGGAACTGTTGAAAAAATCATAAAAACCTTTGGACCTTTTGATCCCGAGGAAAGTTATTTTGGCTATGAAATTGATACATTTTGGTATGCACTTCGAGGACTCGGTACCACCCCTGATGGTGATGTAATTGTATCAATGTATGATGCCTTTTATGTGCTTGATAAAGACGATTATACAGCAAAATTACTTGTCAAAGAGCCTTTTGGTCCAGGTAGTTCGATTACAAAAGTTGCGACAGATGCGGTAGGTAACTTTTTCTTAAATATGGTTGTTGCCGGTGGTCAACCCATAAAAGCGTATGATCCAGATGGGTTTGAGATTGATGCGGTGGTTCCAGGTGAATTAATTTCGGGATATTCAAGAACAATTGAAGTTTCTGAAGACGCAAAAGACATTTACTTTATTACCTATACAACTGTTGGTATTGTTATTTTTCATAGTGATGAAGGTCTGGATGGTATATATGCCCCAGCTGATACAATCCATGGGTTAAATTGCGAATCTGCGGCATGGTCTCCCGATGGGTTAATTTGGTTTGGTGTACATCCAACAAGCTCTGTTCCATTTACTCCTTGCTCACATGTGGCATGGGATCCTGTTGAAAAAGCCTTTGTTGACTCTATGGTACCTGATTCTGCACAAACACTTAATTGGACAATTTTACCTCGTGGTATTGACTTTGCTGATGAAAATACCGCTTATGTTACATATTTCAACACATGGGATAATAATGGTATCTACAAATTTGTAAAATCACCGGATGGCGTATGGGAAACTGAAGGTATTTTTGGCCCTAAATCCTTTACACTCAAAGCAAATTATCCAAATCCCTTTAACCCAACTACAACTATTCATTTTAACCTGACTCAAGGAGCCAATGTAAATCTCTCTATTTATGATATTAATGGAAAGTTAGTTGAAACATTGGTCGATGAATATCGTCAAGCAGGAGATTATACGTCAACATGGAATGGTGCACATGCAGCTTCTGGAACCTATCTCTATAGACTTACCGTTGATGGCCAAACAATTACTCGTAAGATGACATTGCTTAAATAGTGGTATCTATTAGCCATTTAAAAAGCCCCGTTATCGGGGCTTTTTTATTTTAATGCATTTTTTTATTTCTGTATTGTTGATTTTGAATTACATTTTATGTACGTTCAATAGCTTAAATGAAAGAATATAGAAGCTGTAAATAGTGGGAGTAAGGAATGAAGAAATTTTTGATGTCTGTATTATGGGTTGCCCTCTTTGCGGGTCTGGGCGCAATGTATTATTATCAAACAACCATTGATGCCCGAATTAATTCGATGAATGAAAAAGCACAAAGTATTGAAAAAAATTATCAGAAATTTACAGATCAACTCAATGATTTAGAGGTAAAATTTGTTGGAAGAGCAAAACATATCCGCCAAAATCAAAATGATATCAAGGATTTATATAGCAAAGTTGAGGAATTAAAAAAGATTCATAGCCAAGATGTCTTTTTATTAAATACGCGCGTTGATTCGTTAGGTGCTGTTGTTGAAAATAATACTACTAATATGGAAACACAACTCGAAGCCTTACGAAAAGTGACTACAAGCTTACGCGCGATGGTTAATCAAAATCAAATTACAACAAATCAACAAATTCAAAAAATAAGCCGTGACCTTGAAGCGCTGCAGAAAAAAGTTGACGATCTTGAAGTTCTTATAGTTCCTGAAGAGGATAAACGAAAAAAACGATAAGTCATAAAACTTCTACTATGTTTTTAAAAATAAATTTTTAAAAGAGGTTCAATTAAATGTTGATCCTCTTTTAATATTACCTCTTAAATGATCATGTTAACATTGCTGTATCATTATTTTTTTTAGTGTAGCGAAGCAGGGACTCGAACCCCGGACACGCGGATTATGATTCCGCTGCTCTAACCAACTGAGCTACTTCGCCATCAAAAAGCGAAGAATTATACAAAAAAAATTGAAAAAATGACAAGGAATTTTAAAGACTCAAAAAAGAGTCAAGATTATTTTTCAATCAAAATTATGGTGCTGTGCGTTTTCTAAGTATCTCTCTTTTCAATAAGGTGTTCGGGAAAATTTGTAGAAAGATAGGTGATTGATTTTTCTAATCTTCTTAGGACGGTTTCCTTGCCAAGCAATGAGAGTAAATCAAAAAGACTCGGACTCACAGAAAAGCCCGTTATTGCAAGTCGAACAGCATGAATAAGGGTCGCGGCTTTTTCACCAGCTTGCTCGGTAAGTGATCGCAACGTTTCTTCAAGTAAGGAAGGCATAAAAGGCTCTAATGTTTCAAGTTGGGTATAATATTCCTTAAGCATTTTTAGAATGGTTGGATGTGTCCAGTATTTTTTAACAGCTTCAGAATCATACGTTTCGGGATCTTTTAAGATATAGGCGCCAAAAGTAACAAAATCTTGCAATAATTTCATTCGCGTTTTTAACAAATCAATTGCTTTGTAAAGATATTCTTTACGACTTTGGGCCTCTTCTTCAGTAAGAAGATTAGCTTTTTTCCATACCTCGACAACCATCGGGAAGAGTTCTTCAGCCTGTTTTCGAGAAAGATGTTGGCCATTAATCCAAATCATTTTTTGAAGATCAAAAATGGCACTTTTTTTGGAGATGTCCTGTATTTTAAAGAGTTGAATAAGTTCTTCACGAGTAAAAAGTGTTTGATTTCCTGATTTTCCCCAGCCTAAATGAATTAAACCATTGATAAAACCATCGGGTATAAAGCCCATTTCACGGAATTCATGAACGGATGTTGCACCATGTCGTTTGCTTAGCCGTTTTCCATCAGGAGCAAGTATCAAGGGGACATGGGCAAATTGAGGAATTGGATATCCCAATGCACGGTAGAGAAGGATCTGTTTTGGCGTGTTGGATAAATGATCTTCTCCCCGAATGACATGGGTAATTCCCATCATGGCATCATCTACAACAACAGCTAATTGGTACACAGGTGTTGAATCTGACCGCATGATAATAAAATCATCAATCTCTTTATTTTGGATCTCAATCGTTTTAAAAACCATATCTTTAAAGCATGTTACTCCCTCATCAGGAACGTGGAGACGAACAGTATAAGGAATGTTTTGACGTACTTTTTGGTCAATTTCTGCATCTGAAAGGGTGCGACAGGTACCCGGATAACGGTATGGCTTGTTTTCCTTTTTAGCCAGTTCTTTCTCTCGATCAAGGGTCTCTTTTGAGCAAAAACAGCGATATGCTTTTTTCTCTTTCAATAACTTCTCAATGGCAAGAAGATGATTGGCACGATTTTCCGATTGCAAAACATAGGGCTCATCAGGTAAAAGTCCAAGCCATGCAAGGGCGTCTAAAATATAATCAATCATCGTTATTAACGAACGATCAATATCGGTATCTTCAATCCGTAAAAGATAGGTACCCCCTTTATTTCGAGCATATAAATAATTAAAGAGAGCAGTTCTTGCTCCACCAATGTGCAAATAGCCTGTTGGACTTGGTGCAAAACGAACGCGAACGGGCAACTCACTCATTCTTTATGGGTATCCAGATCTGATGTATTGGGAAGGGATGTTTCATCCGTGGGATTCTCCGGGACATTATAGTCGTCAATATAGGATTCATAAGGATCATTCACTGTTACTTTTATACCTCCTACCCAATGGGCAAAAACATTATAAAGAACACCTGCCACAGTGGTAAGGAGACTGAAAAAAAAGGCGTTTGAGATTGCCAAGCTTAAAAAAGTAAAAAAGGATAAATTATTGGATAGAGCATTTCCACCTATTCCTAATTCATTCATCGATTGCTGCATGGTTTCAAAAATAAGATTTCCCATAAAGATTAATAAGAGAAGAAATAAAACAACAGAGACTAAAAATGAAATTTTAAACAAAGGCCATAAACTAATTCGTCGAAATTCTAATTCCACAATAACCTCACTTTATTTAATCATTCACGATACAAATGTATGTTTAAAGATAATTTTCTTCACGCCATTTACCCTCTTATATGTTTTCAAAAGATGAGGAGTCTGAAATTTTCAGAATTTATTATTTTGCAAATTTTCATGAACGTGTCAAGATTCATAATGATTTTTCTTGAAAGATCCCTTATCGTTGTTGTACTCAATTTGAAGTCTCATCCTTTGTTAAAACATCGTGTTATTTATAAATCCTATTTTCATCTCATTTTATAGATCGATTTAGAAAGCTTATTTCTCCATCATTATATTTTAATTTAATATTTTACATAATGTATTACAAAAGACAAATCCTGCTAAGTCTAAGCAATTTTCAGATTTTATTGAAAAGGTGTTTACTCCTGTTTAATCAGCGATAATAGAAAACAGTTTGTTGCCGAGGAATTTAAAGAATACTTAGGGAATTTTGGTTTGAAACAGTTTAGGACTTCTGTATTTTATCCTCAAAGTAACGGTAAAATTTAATGATTCCATAGTGCTAATAAAACAGAAGCTATTAGAAAGCAAAGTTATCAATCCTTGACAATGCCCGAGAACAAATCGCTGAATATATTCGGTTTTATAACGAGGAACGCTTGCATAGCGCTCTGTTCTATCTGACACCTAAAGAAGTATTTGAAGGTAAAATGGAACAACGACTTGAAGAACGGCAAAAAGGCTAGATCAAACTGCCGAAAATCGTAAAAATTTATCCTTACTTAAAAGGAACGAAAATTCCATTTCCTTATGAAGCAAGACATCTTCTGTGACAGCTACTTACATCCTAAAGATTCTTATTTTTGTTAATGAAGGAAAGGAATTATAACTTTTAGTTGAATTCACAAAACATATAGATTTACCCGTGGAGTTCAAAGATAAGACTTACCTTTGAATATTTATCAGTGTACTTAACAAAAAATATCCGAGATGGGATAAATCCTGGAGAAATTGAAGTCTGGGTTCGTTTGTTTCAGAGATTATGTTATCAAATGGGATCTTAGATTCCACTTATTCTTTTGACGTGGTGGTTTGATTATCCATTTGTTCTCGTTCAAAAAATCGTCTAAAGGGTTCAAAAATATCCAAGGGTACGGGGAAAATGGTTGTTGTATTATTTTCACTAGAAATTTCCGTTAAGGTTTGTAAATATCTTAATTGAATGGCGGAGGGGTGTCTGTCGATAATTTCTGCAGCATCACTGAGTTTTTGAGCGGCTTGAAATTCTCCTTCAGCAGCAATAATTTTTGCTCGTCTTTCTCGTTCAGCTTCTGCTTGTTTTGCCATAGATCGCTGCATTTCAACTGGTAAATCAACATGTTTAATTTCAACCATGGCTACTTTAATGCCCCAAGGATCCGTCTGACGGTCGATAATTTCCTGTAAGGAGTGATTTATTTTTTCTCTCTCTGAAAGTAACTCATCGAGTTCGCTTTGACCTAAAATAGATCGTAGTGTTGTTTGTGAAAGTTGAGAAGTTGCAAAGTAGTAATCTTCAACTTGTACCACAGCTTTTTCTGGGCTAATGACTCTGAAATAGACAACAGCATTTACTTTTACAGAGACATTATCTTTTGTGATAATATCTTGCTCTGGGACATCCATTACAACAGTGCGGAGAGATACTTTTACCAGTTTATCAACGAAGGGAATAACAATAATTAACCCGGGGCCTTTAGTCTTGATAAGTCGACCTAGTCGAAAAATTACGCCTCGTTCATATTCTTTAAGAACATGAATAGCTGAAGAAAGAAAAAGAATGACTAAAATAATAATTACTAAGGTTGGTAAAAATGTAGACATGATATGCCTCCTTTAAACTTTTGTTACTTTTAAAACCATATGATCAACATCAAGGATTTTTACTTTACATCCCTTGGGGATGGAAGAATCTGAAATGGCTTTCCAGAGTTCGCCATTAACAAAAACGGTTCCATTTTCTGGTGTAATATCAGTTTCTGCTGTGCCTATAAGTCCTTTAAGCCCTTCATATCCTGTAATAGGAGGATTTTTTATGGCCTTAATAACTAACCGGACAGTAACGAGAATAAAAATTGCAGTCAAAAGAACAATTGGATAGATAATTCCCCTTGAAATTCTGAGCAACGGATCTGGCGAATCAATCAACATGGTTGACCCGATGAGCATGGCAGCAAGTCCTCCTATAGTTAATAATCCAAAACTTACAATATTTACCTCTAAGATAAGGAGAATAATTCCTAAAATAATAAGAGCGATTCCGGCATAATTAACAGGCAGCATTTGGAGGGAGAAGAAAGCAATGATGAGGAAAAATACGCCTAATACACCAGGAAAAATTGAGCCGGGATGAGTAATTTCAAAAAAGAGTCCATAAATTCCAAGCATTAAAAATATATAGGCAATATTAGGATTACTGAGCACATCCAATAAACGGTCCATCCAAGACATTTCATGGTAAACAACTGGTTTTTGAGAAAGATTGATTGGTAGTGTTATGGAATCCTTCTGAACCTGAAAGGTTTTTCCGTTAAGAATTTTTAGGAGATCATCCAAATTTTCAGCAAGAGTATCAACCACATTGAGCTCAACAGCTTCATTTGCTGTAATAGATACTGATTTTCGAACTGCATCTTCAGCCCAATCTGCATTACGGTTACGTGTTTCTGCCAGAGAGCGGATATAGGCTACGGCATCATTGAGTGTTTTTTCTTCCATTATACCCAAACTATCCTGACTTACTTCGCCAGGAGTGCCGCCTCCTATGGATACAGGATGAGCTGCTCCAATATTTGTACCAGGCGCCATAGCAGCATAATGAGCTGCCAGAGTAATAAAAACACCCGCTGAGGCTGCTTGGGCTCCAGATGGTGCAATATAAACAATAAAAGGTATAGTGGCATTGAGTTCCAGTTTAACAATGTCTTTCATGGCAGTCATGAGTCCACCCGGCGTATCCATTTCCAGGATAAAGCAAATCGCTGAATCTTCAACCGCATGTTTAAGACTATTTTCTATATAACGAGAAGATGCTGGATTAATAACACCATCTAAGCGAACTGTATAAATTTTTTCGCCTAGAAGAAAAAGGGGAATCAAAAAACAAACAAAAAAGGCAGCAACTTTTCTCATATTTTTATAACCATCGATGTTGTCTATACCAAGTGTAGGTATCTTTGAGACCAATCTCCAAGGGATATTTTATGGTATATTCAAGAAAACCGAGGATTTTTTCACTTTTACAACACCAAGAGGGTTGCTTTAATTCTTTATACTTGCTCATGTTATAAAGAGGTGCTTTTCCTCTAAGTGTGCCAATAAGTTCCAGAAAATAAGCAGAACCAGCCATTATTTCTATGGGAATAGGAAGAGGAATTCCTCTTTTTCCTGTTGCCTTTTGTAAAAGGGTAAAAAGTTCATCCACCGTGTGAATATCTTTTCCATCATTGACAAAAAAGATATCATCATGGGTGAGCCGTGGATTTAAAAGAAGCCCAACGATCATAGAACACAAATCTGCCACGTGAATTAGGGATAATTCTTGGATGCCATGACGGATAATGGGTCGAATTTGATGGTGAGCAACCTGAAAAATTGTTAAAAAGCTTGGGTCCCCAGGACCATAAACAACAGGGGGACGGATAATGGTTTTTTGAAAATTTCCTGGAGAAAGCAATAAGCGACTTTCAGCCATGAGTTTTGATTTTCCATATTCACTTACAGGATTCGCAGAATGGACTTCTGATATAGGATGTCCTGGTTTTGATGGGCCCGCAGCTGCCTGGGAACTGATATAAATGAATTGCTTTATTGAGGGAAATCTGGAGGCTGTTTCTGCTAAAAGTTGAGTTGTTTCGGCGTTATACTTGATATAGCGGTATAAGGTTGTTTCACTAATAGAGCCAGCAAGATGGATGATAGCATCCACCTTTTCCAAAAGATTGTATAAAGAATTTGGATCTCGAATATCTCCTTGAACAGTTGAAAGGTTAGGATGATGAGGACCTGCATATTGTTTACGATGAATTAAGAGAGAAACATCATAGCCGTTTTCCAATAAAAGAGGTGTTAAATGTTGACCAATGAATCCTGTTCCACCTGTCAAAAAAATGCGCGTCATGAACCTATCATCCTTTCATAAATTCTATAAGTTTTGTAGCGTTCTGCTCCAAGAGCAGCAATAACATGATTCATTACAGTATTTGATTCAAGAACCCATGACATTTCTCCCCACTCTAATCCATCCTTTGCTGCTTGCAAAAACAAATTATAATACATAAGACTATCAATGCCAAAGTGTCTGAATTCTTCTAGAACCCCCATAATAAGAACCCGGCAAGATTTAAATTTGTTTTTATGGCGAATCATCATTCGGATGGTTCTGGGCGATAAAAGGCGACCATTTAAATGTATAAGCTGTTCATTCATATTTGGTAGGCATATTGCCGTTCCTACAACTTGACCATTAATTTCAGCAACGAATAAATAATTTGGATCAGCAACTCTTAAAAGATCTTTAATAATTTTTTTTGATTCTTCGGGTGTCAGCGGCACAGCACCCCAATTTTTTTTCCAAGCATCATTATAAATGGTAATTATTTTTTCTGCTTCCTCGTAGACATGTTTCATATTAATTTTTCTAACAACCAAACCTGGCATCGTTCTAGCAAGTAATGCGACATCAATAACTTTTTGAGGTGGTTTTTCTTTAACATCGATTCGCCAAGCATATAAATCTTGAATTTTTTTAAAACCAGACTCTTCAAATAGCCGAATATAATATTTGGGATTATATGTCATTTCAAAAACAGGGGCGGAATCGAACCCTTGAATCAGTAGCCCAACCGTATCATTGATAGAAAAATTTTCAGGTCCCCATATTTTATCACATCCCCTTTCTTTTAACCACAATTCTGCTGCGTTAAACAGGGCTTGGGCAGCTCGACGACTGTTGATGCATTCAAAAAAACCAATAAACCCCGTCCTGTCATGGTGAAATTGATTGTGACGTGTATTTGTATGAGCAGAAATTCTTCCAATGACTTGTTGGGAACGATAGGCTAAAAAAAGCTGAGCCTCTGAATGTTTTAAATAGGGGTTCTTTTTTTTATTAAAAAATTTTTTTTGTTCAGAAATAAGAGGTGGAACCCAATTGGGATCCTTTTTGTAAATTTTCCACGGAAACATAATAAATTTACGAAGTTGATATCTTGTTTTTACAGGTACAATGATAATACCATGTGTAGTTGTTTGTTGACTCATGTGCGTTCCCTCCATGTATTTTTTGCGCAATATTTGTTATGTTTTTCTACTGCATATCATGATAAATTTACTTGTGAAACTTCGTAAAATAAATAATTAAGGGGTGATTTCAATGAAAAGAAAGTGGCTAAGTATACTTTTTTTGATGATTCTTTTTGGATTTTCCACGTGTGAAGAGTATCATGAAAATTTTGTCCTCACAGGTCTTGATGTTTTAACGGAGGAAGAGAACGAATTTCTTTTAAACAAAAAAGTTGGAATTGTGACAAATCACACGGCTTATAATCATAAAGGGGAACATCTGTCTGATGTTATTAATTCTATGGAAAATGTAACTTTAACCGCTATTTTTGCTCCAGAACATGGTTTTCGAGGGACAGCAGAAGCAGGGGAACTTATCACAGAAGGAATAGATTCTGCTACAGGCGCAAAAATTTATAGTATTTATGGCACCACACGAAAACCAACACCAGCTATGTTAGCAGATGTAGATCTTTTGATTTTTGATATTCAGGATATTGGTGCTCGTTTTTATACATATATTTCAACCATGGGGAATGTCATGGAAGCTGGGGCTGAAAATGGTATTCCTGTGCTTATTTTGGATCGTCCAAATCCCCTTGGTGGCTGGGTAGAGGGACCCTTGCTTGACATGAAATGGCAGTCTTTTGTTGGCCAATATCCCATTCCAATCAGGCATGGACTTACTATAGGAGAATTGGCGCGTATGATAAAGGGAGAGGGATGGATAAATAACGCTGATTCTTTGGACCTTACCATTCTTCCCATAAAACATTGGAATTCCACCATGTTTTGGCAAGAAACAGGATTGAAATGGATTAATCCTTCCCCAAACATTAATACCATGAATGCAGCACTTCTTTATCCAGGTCTGTGCCTTTTGGAAGCAACTAATGTTTCTGAAGGCCGTGGAACACACTATGCTTTTGAGTGGATTGGTGCTGATTTTATCAAGGGAAATGAATTAGCAGAAGCTTTGAAAGCGGAAAATATTGAGGGATTAAACATTGAACCGATTGCTTTTACCCCTGTTGATCTTCCTGGAAAAGCAACAAATCCTAAATATAAGGATAAGGAAATCGAAGGGATTTCGCTAACCGTGACAGACCCTAAAGCGTTTCAATCGGTAACGTTTGGAGTTGTTTTGTTAAAGACATTGCGTGATTTATATCCTGATAACTTTCAAGTAACTCGCCCCGAATGGCTGCATCGCTTGTGGGGAAATGAGTCGCTCTTTTCTGCTTTAGAAAAAACAATATCTTTTGACGCACTTCTTGATTCCGTTCAAAAAGATGAAACTTCCTTTCGGGAATTCAAAAAAAAGTATACCCTTTATGAAAAGAACACGCATTGACGTTATAAACCATGGAATCTATTTTAGACAAATGGTTGGTGCAAAAAATTGAATTGAAAGGATAGCTCTTGTATGATGGAATTGGACTCATCTCGGGTGGACTTGATTCCTTATTGGCAATCCGCCTTATGATGGAGCAAAATCTTAATATTTTAGGACTTCTTATTGATACAGGATTTTCGTCCCTTTTTAAAGGAGAAGAAAAATTAAATGCTTATTCCAAAAGACTCTCTATTCATAAAATTGCCGAAAAAGTTGGTTTTCCTTTAAAAATTGTTTCCATTCATGATGAATACTGGGAAATGGTCAAATATCCACGCTATGGTTATGGGAAACATTTAAATCCCTGTTTGGATTGTCGGATTCTTATGTTAAAAACGGCTGGACGTGTTATGCGTGAAGAAAAGGCTTCTTTTGTTTTTACGGGAGAAGTGATTGGACAACGGCCTAACAGTCAATTATCGCATCAATTAAAAATTTCAGAGCGTGAAAGTGGATTAGAAGGACGACTTTTGCGGCCACTCTCTGCCAAATGCTTACCACCTACTATTCCAGAAAAAGAGGGATTGGTAGATCGGACACGGTTGGAAGGAATAAAAGGAAGAAGTCGAAAGCGACAAATGGAACTGGCAAATCAATGGGGACTCATGGATTTATCGGTAGGAGGGGGAGCAAACTGTTTCCTTATAGATAAAGGATATACCTCGAGAATGAAAGATCTTTTTCACGTTAAAGGAAAAGAATCAATTACTCCCCTGGATCGGGCGTTGTTACGCGTTGGTAGGCATTTTAGATTGTCAGATACCTTAAAATTTATTGTTTCACGCAACGAAGAAGAGCATGAAACCCTTTTGAAAATGGCTGCCCATATGCCCAGGTTAGAGTGTAAAGATGTGATCGGAGCAATTGGTGTGTTGTCAGGAACATATATCGACCAAGATCTTCAGCGGGCAGGAGAAATTCTTGGTCGGTATAGCAAGGGACGGGATCGGGATTCTCTTATAGTGATGTTAAAAAAAGATGAGAAAACACTAAAAGAATTCCAAGTCCGACCTGAAAAGAATCAAGCTGCATTAAAAGCATTAATGATTTAATCCAATATTGGAATATTTAGGATTAACTTGTAAAATTTCGCCATGAAATGATAAAGGAAGCACTATGGCTATAAGTGACAAATTTACTGAAATGCAAAATCCAGCTACAATGAACATTGATAAAATGAATGCCTGTGAGATTCTTCAGTGTATCAATCGTGAAGATCAAGGAGTTCCGTTTGCTGTGGAAAAAGCGATTCCTGCTATTGAAGAATTTGTCTATAAAGTTGTGGAAAGTTTTCGGATGGATGGAAAACTTTATTATGTCGGTGCTGGAACAAGTGGTCGTTTGGGTGTTTTAGATGCCTCAGAAATCCCCCCAACTTATTCAGCCCCTCATTCGTTAGTTCAAGGAATTATGTGTGGGGGATTGGCAGCCCTCATAACAGCTGTTGAAGGCGCAGAGGATGAATATGAAGAAGGCGTGGCTATTGTGGATGAACGAGGTATTACCAACAAAGATTGTATTCTCGGAATTACAACAAGCGGGATGGCTGCCTATGTCCATGGTGCTTTAAAACGAGCAAAAGAAATTGGGGCAACTACGGGATTACTTATTTGTAATGAATATAAAAAGCCAGACTATGTAGACATATTAATCAAAACGATTGTAGGCCCAGAAGTCATTACAGGCTCAACACGCATGAAGGCTGGAACTGCTACAAAACTCATTTTGAACATGATTACCACAACTTCCATGGTTCTTATGCATAAAACTTATGGAAATCTTATGGTAGATTTAATGACAACAAACAAAAAGCTTTGGGATCGCGGTGCGCGTATTATCAAACATTGTACGGGCATTGAGTATAATAAAGCCATGGACCTTTTAATAAAAGCTGGGGGACGTGTAAAAGTAGCTCTTGTGATGGCCTCTTTAAATATTCCCTTTGAAGAAGCAGAAAAGCGACTTCAACGTCATGATGGCTCTCTTCGGGAAACTCTGGATGAAGAGGGTGTTACACTGAATTTGTAACTCAAAAATCCCCAAATATTAAGATTTATCTTATGCTAATCATTAAAACAGTCCTAAACCATAACTTATTATCCCCTAAAAACACCTTAACTGTGATGATTAATGTTTTTTTGTAAAACGTTAAAATTAAAAGGTAAAGAATTTTTAAAGTCTGGGTAATCATTTACAGATCTTTTAGAGAGAAGCGTAAAGAGTGAAAAAACGCCTTTAGGCCTCCAAGGTGTTTAACCACCGATCGACATCGATGGCTGCAGCACACCCTGATCCAGCCGCTGTTACTGCCTGTCGATAGACTTTATCCTGGACATTTCCACAGGCAAAAATTCCATCAACACTTGTCACAGTTGTTCCGGGTTTTGTAATAATGTAGCCAGCGTCATCCATATCTAACTGACCTTTAAAAGGATCTGAATTGGGTTTGTGTCCTATAGCAACAAAAACGCCAGAACAGGGAATGATTTCTGTTTGGCCGGTTTTTACATTTTTTATACGGACTCCTGTAACACCTTGTTGATTTTGTTCACCTAATATATCCTCTACAACACTATCCCATTTGATGTCAATTTTAGGATGTTTTATTACGCGTTCAGCCATAATTTTTGAGGCTCTGAACTTATCTCGCCGGTGAATAACGGTGACTTTTTTGCCAAAATGTGTTAAAAAGAGAGCTTCTTCCATGGCCGTATCGCCTCCGCCGATCACCACAATTTCTTTATCTTTATAAAAGAAACCATCGCAGATAGCACAAGCACTTACACCATATCCCCGAAGTTTTTGTTCTGATTTGAGTCCTAAATATTTTGCAGAAGCTCCCGTGGCAATAATCACAGACATTGCATGATACTCCGTGTTATCATCCGTCCAAATGAGAAAGGGATGCCTCGAAAAATCGACATTCGTAACTGTTTTAAAAAAGGGTTTTGCACCAAATTTAACGGCTTGTTCGCGAAATAAGTCCATCATTTCAGAACCTGTTATTCCATCAGGAAATCCTGGATAATTTTCAATGTCTGTTGTTGTCATCAACTGTCCGCCAGGCTCTTGCCCTTCAAAGACAAGTGGTTCTAATCCTGCTCGACCGGCATAAATTGCTGCTGTTAGTCCTGCAGGCCCCGATCCAATGATGATTACTTTGTGAGTTTCATGATTTTGTGTTTTTTCTCCCAAGTCGTTCTCCTTTTCTATTTTGGGATTAGGATTCCTTATTTATTATTTCGTTACGTAAGACCTCATTATAATAACATATCTCGGTAAAGAAGATAATGGCTTGAGACCCACACATTGGTAATAAGATTTAATCTTTTTAGGATTATAAATCATTTATGTTAAATCAAGCACTTCCTCACATTCTAGGGCAATCATATCCTGTAGTGACTGGCGTTTTCGAAGGAGTATAAATTTTCCATCGAGAGCAATGAGGACTTCAGGGATTTGTGGGAACGAATTATAGTTTATGAGGGACATGGATGCGCAATAGGCGCCTGCAACACCAAATGCAAGCAAATCACCCACGCGAGATTTTGGAAGTTCGATGGGTAAAATTCCTTCGGGATCGCCGGGAACAGGGGTAAAAATATCGCCACTTTCACAGCAATGACCTACAACAACAACCGTTTCTTTTTCTTTTGGTAGGATACCGTTGGCTGGATATATTTTCACAGGATGAATTGCGCCATAAAGAGTAGTGCGGGTCATATCATTCATGCCTGTATCCAGTTTTAAAAACGTATAGCCATCTTTTCCTGTAGAGACTTTATCGATAATTTTTGACAGTAAAATCCCCGCTTTTGCAACAAGATAGGTGCCTGGTTCAATTTCAAGATCAAGTTTTCGGCCTGTTTCTTTGTAGAAAGTTTCGAAAGCCTTTTTTACAGTAAGACCAATGACGAGAAGATCGGTACTTTTTTCTGTAGCTGTTCGGGCTATTTTATACCCTCCACCAAGATTTAGTGTATGGACATGGGGAAACTTTTTTACAGCATTTAAGCTTAAATTCACAACTTTTTCCCATGTTTTTGGGTCACTTCCAGAACCAATATGTGTATGGAGTTTAGTAACAGTTAAGCCATATTTTTCTGCAATTTTTTTTACCTCAGGAATCCATTCATGCCAGATTCCGAAACTACTGGATAATCCGCCAACATTTGTTCGATTATTGTGTCCTGATCCAATCCCTGGATTTACGCGGATACTTACCTCTTTTCCTGGAAATTCATTGCCAAACATCTCAAGCTGAAGGCAGGAAGTGGCATTAAACAAAACGCCTTTTTCAAGAAGATATTTTAAGTTTTTGGGATATTCCTGCGCGGTGATTTGAATTTTTTCCGGATTGATGCCAACGAGCATAGCCCGTTCAGCTTCATAGCCTGAGCTGGCATCAAAATGAAGTCCCAGCTTATCAAAAAGACGTAATATATAAGCATTTGGATTTGCTTTTATAGCGTACCTTGCTTTAAAACCAAAAGCATGAGGAAAATTTAAAACATCTTTAGCAGCATGGCATAATTCACCTTCATCATAAATATATGTGGGGGTACCCACTGTCTTTGCAAGTTTAAAAGCGCGCTCAGGAGTCAAGAATTCAAATACTTTTTCCATAGATATCCTATTTTTTGATGTCAAATTTACAAAGATTTTCTCATGAATTCGAGACCTGCTGATATTTCCATGGAACTCTATAGGTGGTCACTGTAAATTTGTTCCATGCCTGAAAGAAAATCTCGTTTTTTGATTCTTCGCCTTTCTTCCATTGGTGATATTGCCTTAACAACTCCTGTTTTAGATCAGTTATTAGCTGATTACGGACCTAAATCAGTTGATTACATAATAAAAAAAACTTATAAGCCCCTCATCGAATCTCATCCCGCAATTCGGAAAATTTATTGTCTTGAGGATTATCCTTCCCTTTTAGCCCTTCGCCGTAAAATACGGGGGAAACACTATCATCGAATTTTGGATCTCCATAAAAATATTCGAAGTATTTTTCTTACAAGGGGATTCCCTCAGGTTTCACGCATAAAGAAAGGAATTTTCAAGCGTTTTCTTTTGACAAAATTTAAAATTTACAAGCCTCCTTATCTTCATGTGACTCAAAAATATCTTAAAGTGTTAGAGTGTGAAACGCCTTCTATTCCGAGCTCTTTTCTTTATTTACCTTCTGAGACCTGTATTCAGGAGAAAAATAAAGAGATTTACACCGTTTTAAAAACGTCTCAAAAGAGTCTCATTTTAGCACCCGGTGCCAGCAAGCCCTCAAAAATGCTTCCTTTTGAAACGTGGGAAAAAGTAATTGATGATGTTTATCGGAAATTTGAAAAGATTGTGATTATTGGAAATGGTGCTGAAGAATCCGAATGGGCACGTAAAATGAGTCAAGAGGGAAAAAGTGAAACGATCATCGATCTTACAGGTCGACTTTCATTATGCGAGCTGATGCTTTTTATTTCTCAGGGAATCATTTTTGTGGGAAATGATTCAGGACCTGCACATTTAGCTGCCATGTTAGGATTGAAAACACTTGTTATTTTTGGTCAAACAGTACCTGAGTATGGCTTTACTCCCCTAAATTCCCCTATTTTGATTGAACCTCCTAGTCATCTTTTGTGTCGTCCATGTGGACATCTTGGGCATGACGTTTGTCCTAAAAAACATCATCTTTGCATGCAAAGTATTGATGCAGAATCTATAATCTGTGAAATATATTATGTGTTACAAACAAATGAGGATATAAAAAATACACATGAAAATCGAGTGTATTAATTCGTTATATTTTTTATATTTCGCCATGAATTTACAACAAGAAATAGTAGAAAATTATGTTATTTATTTATAATACTCTTCTTTTAATTGCTGCACCGTTTCTTTATCTTTCTGGTTTTTTCTCGCCTAAAATAAGGCAAGGGATTGTAGGACGAAAAAATGTTTTAAGGGATATTGCTCATTGGCGAGAATCGATCACTGAGCAACATTCTGTGATTTTAATTAATTGTGCTTCTTTAGGCGAATACGAACAGGCAAAGCCACTTATAAAAAAAATACGTGAAAACAGTGCAAAAACACGGATTGCTCTTTCTTTTGTTTCTCCCAGTGGCTTTATGAATTTTAAAGATAGAGAGTTAGTCGATGTTGTTTTTTATCTTCCTTTTGATCTTCCCTGGACAATTAGAAAGTTTTTGGACATTCTTTGTCCAAGCGCCATTATAAATACAAGTTATGATATGTGGGGGAATTTGATGATTCAGGCTGATAATCGGAATATTCCTCAATATCTTATATCAGCTCGTTTAAGGCCATCCAGTAGCAAACTTCAGTTTTATACCATTCGGTTTTATCGTCGACTTTATAAAATTTATAGGCGTATTTTTGCTGTTTCTATAGAAGATTATGCAAATTTGCGAAAACTTCTCTCTAATATGGAAAATGTTATTATTACTGGAGATACACGTTACGATGGAGTTGAAGAACGCTATAGAAAAAACAAAAATAAACATTTACTCCCTATTGCCTGGAATGATAAGCCTATTTTTATTCTAGGATCTTTGCATCGGGAAGATATTTCTGTGGTTTTTCCAGCCATGCAAAAATTAGAAAACAAATATCCCGATTTGCATGTCGTTGTTGTTCCTCATGAACCAGCTAATGGGAATTATGAAGAAACTTGTAAGTATTTTACCGATACCGTTCTTTATAGTCAGCTTATGCCAAAAACCAATCCCAAAAATATTTTTGTCGATACTATTGGTGATTTAGCCTCTTTATATTTTTCTGCAACGCTTGCCTATGTTGGAGGAGGTTTTGGAACAAATGGACTTCACAACGTGATGGAACCTGCTGTGGCGGGAGTTCCCACATTTATTGGACCACGCAACCAAAATTCCCTAGAAGCTCAGGCACTTATCCATGAGGGTGCTGTTTTTGTGATTCGTAATTCCGATGAGCTTTATGGGATTGCATCATCACTCTTGGCCGATAAAGATCACTATGAAAAAATTTCACAAATTGCCCGTGGGTATATTACTCGTTCTTTAGGAGCTTCTGATAAAATTATTAAAATCCTGAAAAATGATCACGTTATCTAAGCTCCGGATAAACCTTTCACCTAACATATCGGTTTATATTCCTCCTTTAACATTTCAGAAAGGGAAAATTTATCTTCTTTTAGGGGATTCAGGATGTGGTAAAACAAGTTTTTTAAAAGCTTTGGCAGGATTTATTCCAAAAAATCACCTTGAAGGAACGCTCCCCACCTTTCAAACTGCTTTATTGCTTCAGAATCCGATGCACCAAATGATCATGTCAACAGTAGAATCTGAATTAAAATTTCCACTCATTCAATATGGGTTTTCAGACAATGATGTAGAGAAAAAAAGCACTAAAATTGCGGAATTTTTTAGGTTGGATTCTCTGTTAAAAAGCAAATTATATGATTTGTCGTTTGGTGAATTGCAAACAGTGATGCTAGCAGCAACGCTCCTTATTCCCGCCGACCTTATCCTTTTGGATGAACCAACGAGTCATCTTGATTATCCCATGATTGAAAAAATGTATTCCTGGATTCATCAATACGGTAACGATTCTGCTTTTCTAGTTGCCTCTCAATTTCCTGACGAATATCGGTTTGTAGATACGGTTTTACACTTTATGGGTCATCAATTAAAATATATGCTTGACGCAAATAACTATCCTCAGTTTATCCAGGAAAACCATGATATTTCAAGACTCGAAGCCGAAACAATTCAAAAATATTTGAATGCGATAAATAAATGATTATCCAACCGTTCACATATCCCATTTGTGAAAAAAAGACATTAATTAACAAGAACATTATTAATCTTACACCCTATTGTGTGACAGGTATATGTGGCCCTGTGGGAAGTGGTAAATCTACCTTTATTAAACTGCTTGTAGATTATAAGTATAGACATCTCAATATATTTAGCAACTATGGATTTTCTGCTTATCTTTCACAAGATCTTACCCGTCTTTTTACGGGCAACACCGTAAAATCTATCGTGGATATGTATAGAGATTCTCGATATGAAGTTGGTCGTCATTTTCAGGAGAAAGACTTTTTTAGGTATATAGCGATGTTTGATTTTCCTTTTGAATCTCGGAAAGATGATTTTCTTACGGATTTTTCTGAGGGAGAAAGACAACGGCTTGCAATTGCTCTTACCGCTGCAACAGTCGCTCAAACAGCTGTTTATGATGAACCAACAACTGCCTTAAATGCAAGATATCGGGAGTGTTTTTATAAGATTGTTAAGCAACAAGCACAAAACACGCGAATTTTTATTATTTCTCACAGAATTTCAGATCTTTTAGCTACCTGTGACTCGCTTATTTTATTTAAAGATCTTCACATTCAATCTTTCGGAGATATTCGTTCCATGGTTCAAACACTGGAAATCCAAAAAATGATCCATTTCTATTTTTAAATTTTACACCCTATCCCTTCTGATCGTTTTAAACAGTTGTGAATTTTTGTAGTTATGGGTATCTTTTAAGTCAAAGCAAATATTTATGATACATCATTCTCAGGAAAAAATAATGAAAAAGAGTGAGAAGAAAGCGAGACAAACTAACAAATTTCCTTATTTTTTTACACTCTCAAATATTATCAGTCTGAGCAGAGCGTTTATGGCTATCCCCATTGTACGAGCAATTAGTCAGAGTAATACACCAAACGCAATCTTTTGGCTTTCAATGGCAGTGATTTCAGATTGGTTAGATGGTTTTTTAGCCAGAAAATATAATGATGTTTCGGATTATGGGAAATTTTTGGATCCATTAGCAGATAAAATCGTAGGTTTTGCAATTTTAATTATTTTGGTGGATAAGCTGGATTTTCCCTTATGGTTTTTATATGGTTTAGCTGCAAGGGATTTTACTATATCTATCCTAACACTTTATTTACACAATGTAAAAAATATCACAACCAGTGCTAATGTACCAGGAAAAATTTTTATAACAGTGGCAGCGTTAAGCCTTTTCTTGTGGTTTAATCCGGCATGGCGTGAAATTGCTACTGTTGTTGTGTACCTTGCCACAGGACTTATGCTTTATAGTTGGGTGATTTATATTTATGAACTTGTTACATTGATAAAAAGAGCTCCTGATAAGTCTGAAACAGACTCATAAAAAGAGGTATTTTATGCGTTTTTCTAAAAAGAAATCCTCAAATAAAAAAGAGGAAACCCTAAAAGTATCCAAACAAAAAGAAGAAAAATTTAACATCGGGTTTGAACTTTCCAGAAATCGTTTAAAAGAAGGACTGTTATCGCTTTTTGGGAAGGAGATAAAGATTAATAAAAATTTTTTGGAACAGATAGAGGCTTTTTTATATCAATCCGATTTTGGCATAACGGTAACCGAATCCTTATTGCGAAAAATAGAAGAAGCTTCGCGAAAGTTGCCTATTACTAATTATCAAGATTTAAGTAATATTCTACGAGAAGAATTTCGAGAGCGTTTTGCCAGGAATAATCCTGAAATTCCCATTGATTCTCATAAACCCTTTGTACTTCTTGTTGTAGGCGTAAACGGGTCAGGAAAAACAACGACTTTAGGTAAACTTGCCTATTTTTTTGCGCAGCAGGGAAAAAAATCTCTCATTATTGCTGGTGATACGTATCGAGCAGCAGCTATTGAACAGCTGGAGTTATGGGCTCAGCGCGCAGGTGCAGATTTTATTAAAAATCCTGATGCAAAAAATCCTTCTGGAATTATTTATGAGGGTGTTCAGAAAGGTCTTCATGATCAAACGGATCTTCTTTTAATTGATACGGCAGGTAGGCTTCACAACAAAGCCAATCTTATGGAAGAATTGAGGAAAATTGTACGCGTGATACAAAAACTTATTCCTGATGCGCCTCACGAAAGTTTACTCATCCTAGATGGAACGGTTGGACAAAATGGTATTGTTCAAGCTCGGGAATTTGGAAAAATTTTGCCCTTAACAGGTTTAGTTGTGACAAAATTGGATGGAACAGCAAAGGGAGGGGTGCTTACAGCAATCCACGAAAAAATGGGGTTGCCAGTTAAATTTGTGGGATTGGGTGAAAAAATTGACGATCTTCTACCCTTTGATGTAGATCTCTATGTGGATTCTCTCTTTGGCAAGATGGATTAAAAGGAAATTTTATAAAGTCAGTTTAACCTTATAGTGCCACACGGTTGAAAGGATTTTAATGAAAATATATCTTATCACTATGGGATGTTCCAAAAATCTTGTGGATAGTGAGATTTTAAAAGGAGGATTAGAAAAAGCTGGATTAGAAATCGTTGATAATCCTTTAGATGCTGAGACCATTATTATTAATACGTGTGGTTTTATTGAGGATGCCCGGGAAGAGAACATTGAAGTTACTCTTGAAGCTGCAGAATTAAAAAAGAAAGGAAAGTTGGAAAAGCTCATCCTTGTTGGATGCCTTCCTGAGATATATGAAAAAGAACTTAAAAAGGCACTCCCGGAAGTAGATGCTTTTTTTGGCGTTGATAAAATGCAAGAGGTAATTCGCTATCTTTCAAATGATCCAACGTATCAACACGACCCCATTGCTGTCCGCTCGTTAATGACTCCCCGACACTATGCATATTTAAAAATCTCAGAAGGATGCAGCAATCGCTGTTCCTTTTGTTCTATACCGCTTATCCGAGGAAGACAAAAGAGTCGGACTATTTTATCCATTATGCGTGAAGCGGAGTTTTTGATTCAGCAAGGTGTTAAGGAAATAATTCTTATTGCCCAAGATTCTACCCTTTATGGTGTCGATTTGTCCCCCCGGGTTACTCTTACAGACCTCATGGAGGAAATGGAAAGCTTGGATATTCCCTGGATTCGGATTCATTATGGCCATCCTGCTCATATTCCACCTGGACTTTTTGAAGTGATGGCACGGTCTAGACGGATTGTACCTTATTTAGATTTGCCTATTCAGCATATTAATACACGAATTTTAAATCTTATGCAACGAGGACAAACGGGGGATGAAATCAAACGTGTGTTAGAAAAAGCACGGGAAACGATCTCCAATCTTACCTTACGGACAACCTTAATTACAGGGTATCCTACGGAAACAGATGATGAATTCAAAGAAATGTTGGAATTTATCAAAATCTTTCGTTTTGAAAGACTTGGAGTTTTTATATACAGTCATGAAGAATTAACTCCTGCAGCGAAAATTCCTGATGATGTATCAAAAGCTATTAAAAGAGAGCGATATAATACACTGCTAACGGTACAACAAGAAATTTCGCTGATAAAAAATCAGGAGAAAGTGGGTACGAACGTACAGGTAATTATTGATGAGGTTGACAAAATCAATAACACATCTTATGGGCGGACTCCAGGGGATTCGCCGGGAATTGATAATGAAGTAATCATCCCACAAGCCCTTACCCAAGGGTGTTTTTATGATGTGACGATTACAGATGCCACAGAATATGACCTTATAGGGAAGCTTGGATAGAAAACCGACAAAGATTGCCAGGTTCCCTTTGGTTCATGATTTATGCGGGGAGCTTAACGCCCAAAACCTCATCAATTGCTTTGACAAGCGATTCACGGGGTAAAGCTCCAACAGCCATTTGTGGTTGAGCATTAAGGGGTATGAAGAGCAAAGAAGGAATGCTTCGAATTCCAAACACGGCGGCTAATTCTTGCTCCTCTTCTGTATTTATCTTATAAATATGAAGTTTGTCACCATATTCTTTACTTAAATCTTCCAAAATAGGCGCAACCATTTTACAGGGTTGACACCAATCTGCATAGAAATCAATAATTGCGGGAACATCTCCTTCGTATTTCCACTCAGTATGTTTTTCATAATTGAAAACTTTGGAAAGAAATGTTTGCTTTGTCAAATGTTCTATCATGTATCCTCCGATTTTCTTTCTGATAAATTATAAAAAGAGACGTTACAAAGAAGGTTTCTCTTTTATAAAAAATGTATTCTCTTATAGAGATGGTTTTTTATATGTTAAAGGGCAGTTAAATGGTACTTTCCATGGACTCATAAAAGTCCACCAGAAAAATAGCCTCTGACAAGTGTAGTGCCTATTAATGTGTTTACGAGTATTATATGAACATATTGTTTTCTATCAAAAGGGGATAGAAATACTACAACAAAAATTAAATTTTTAATGTTTATTGTCTTATTAAAGGGGATTTTAAGGATTTAGCACCCTTTTCTGTAGAAGGCATAGCCTTGTTTTATTCCACCCATTTATCGATATCAACGTTTAAGTCTATTCGTCTTGAGAGCCATTTTTCGTGTCATTTCACAAGAATGACGGCGATGCGTTTCTAATGTAACTATGGAGTGCACCGACCCCTGCCACGCTTCGCTGCGGGGTCACTGTACTCCAAAATTTGCTCTTTGCTTTTTGTATGAAAATAGTTCAACAGCCTGTCTGCGCTTATAATGACAAGCACGGAGAACCTTACGTCTTCTATCTGTATTGCCTGATGATAAAGCATTACTAGGCTTTTAAAAAACTTTTCCGGTCCGTCTTCAATGAAGCGTTTTATGACATCTTCAATCATCGTATCTTTCTCAGGCTCATTGTTCTCCTTTCAGGTGTAGTTTACCTGAAGTTGAAAAACATTGAGTCTTCAACACAGAGAAAATAACACACCCTCTGGTAAAAAATCTCAAGATAGATTTATATTAATAATTACCAATTATATATAGTGTGTGATAGTGATACTATTTTGGTTAAGAGGAATTCTAAAGTGTAAAGGATAGAGAATCCTTTTAAGACATTTATTAATTTCCAATCTTCAATTTTTTAACCTGATAGCTATATTTTGAAGGATAAATCTGGTAGAAAGAGAATAATTATAATATCTTTTATTCCTCTATGTGATGAAGAACGTAAGATTAACTTTTCTATGAGACGATCTTATAGTATCCTTGAGGGTTCATAAGATTTTATGTTTCTTATCGTTAAAAAATATCTAATCTCTTGAAATATCTTTTATTTTGCCAATTTGCTACATCTAAATTCCATGAACAGCACCACCATCCACCAAAATATCTGTCCCCGTGATATATGAAGCAGCTTCAGAACAAAGGAACGCCCCTACTCGTCCCAATTCTGCTGGATCAGCAAACCGTTTTAAAGCTGTCCGATCAAGCCAGGCTTTTCGAATATCAGGCGTATCGGAAAGGGACTTTAAACGATCTGTTTCGACAAATCCGGGAAGAAGATTGTTGATGGCTATCTTATAAGGACCCAGTTCATGAGCAAGTGTTTTCGTCATGGATGTGAGTCCACTTCGTATGACATTGCTAATGACAAGATCAGGCATGGGTTGTTTGGCACTCATACTTGTTACCACAAGTATTCGTCCACCCGATTTGTTTTTTTTCATCTTTTCAGCTGCCCAGCGAATGCTTCTAATTGCAGAAAACAGAGTGGAATCCAACCCCTTTTGCCAAGCTTCATCATCAACTTGCTCAAAGGTTCCTTTTACAGGACCTCCGCAATTTACCACGAGAATATCAATCCCCATAAGCTGATTGAAAACCCATTCAAGCGTAGAGGTAAAATCGGTAGAAACATCGACTTGAAATCCGATAACATCCCCTAATTTCATCAATTTTTTTTCAGCAGCATGAATATTTTGCAAATTACGGCTGCCAATAGCCACAGTTGCTCCTTCTTTTACTAAACACTCTGCAATTGCATACCCAATTCCCTTTGTCCCTGCCAAAACAATCGCTTTTTTGCCGTGAAGATGAAGATCCATATCTCCTCCTCTTTTTGTTTAGTGAGTTATATTTAAACTGATTATCAATTTATTGTAGACTTTTTTTTATCCATTTCAAACTCTTATTCCCTCTTTCTTGGTAATTCACGCGAGAGATTGTAAATTTTCTCCAAGCATTTTAAATGGCATGCAAAAAATAAGGAGAATTCATGCATGATGTTCTGATTAGCCATCCGTTTGGAATCCTTGCTGTCTTATTTATTGTTCCAGCACTTATTTTTTCTCTTCAGGATCATACCCGGTGGGGACGAAAATTTTTCAATGTAATTCCTCCCCTCGTCTTTGCCTATTTTTTACCAACGTTATTATCAACAGCTGGCATAATTCCAACGGAAACACCCATTTACACTTCGATTAAAACCTTTGTTTTACCCGCAAGTCTCTTACTTTTAACGTTAGCTGTTGATATAAATGGGATTCTTAAACTCGGCCCCAAAGCATTAATTATGTTTTTATCTGGAACCGTGGGAATTGTTATTGGCGGTCCCATTAGTTTATGGATTTTCAAAGATCATTTACCGCTAGATATCTGGAAAGGAATGGCAGCACTCGCTGGAAGTTGGATTGGCGGGGGTGCTAATTTTATTGCTATTGGTCAATCGGTAAATGCAACATCAACCATGATGGCAATGATGGTAGTTGTGGATGTTTTGATTGCTAATATCTGGTTGGGTATTTTACTATATCTTGCTGGAAAAAGTGATAAAATTGACACGTGGCTTGGGGCTGATAATTCGGCCATAACGGAATTAAAAAATAAAATTGTGATGTTTCAAAAATCTGTAGCCCGAACACCCACAACCACTGATTATATGATTATGTTAGCCCTTTCGTTTGGTTGCTCCTGGATCGCTTATCAAATGGGTAATATTCTTCCTGAACTCGGGAATATTATTTCTCATTCAACATGGAGAGTTATTATCATCACAACGCTAGGGGTGATTTTTTCCTTTACTCCCATTAAACGATTTGAGGGGGTTGGTGCCTCGAAACTTGGTACAGTAATGCTTTATTTGCTTATTGGCGTTATTGGTGCCAATGCTGACCTTCACGAGGTTATCAAATATCCTTACCTGTTTGCTATGGGTTTTACATGGCTTTTATTTCATATCGTTATACTTTTATGTGCCATGAAACTAACGCGCTCACCGCTTTTCTTTATGGCTGTTGGTTCTCAGGCGAATATTGGAGGCGCTGCTAGTGCTCCTATTGTTGCTTCAGCCTTTCATCCCGCTTTAGCCTCTGTTGGTGTGATGCTGGGAATCGCTGGGTACGTATTGGGGACATACGCTGGCCTTCTTTGTGCATCTCTTCTTCAATGGGTCTATTATTAGTGTACTCTTCTTGACCTTTTATTCTCAATTTAAAGATGCTTCTTTATAAAAGGATGCAAGGAGAATTTTAGTCCTAAAATTTCGCAATGATTTTTTAGAGAAGCTCTTTAAGGAAGAAAATCAACGAATGATCGGTATCCTTAAGGGAAAAATTCTTCATGAATTGTCTTAACTGCTCGATCCCGATCAGATTTATCCACAATGAAGTATGCCGCAACGGGGGAGGCTCCAACTGAAATAATTTTGATGTTGATGTTTTTACGACTTACAGCACCAAAGATACGCGCTGCGACACCTGGCGTTTCTAGAATCCCGTGACCTACAACAGCAATCAATGAAATATCCTTGAAAATTTTTAAACCACTCACAACACTCGAAATAACCTTGCGGGTTACTTCATAGGCTGTATCCAAATCGTGAAGAGAAAGAAGAATGTTAATGGAGGTTTGTGCAGTAATGACAGACTTAATATTTATGGTTGCTTTATCAAGGGCTTGGGTAACGTGGGCTAAAATGCCTGGTTTCATCCCTACACCCGGTCCCTCAAGCTGAAGGATTCCAAAATCATCAGAAAATGTGACACTCTTTATAACGGTTTGATAAACTTGACTCTCATGACTTATAATCGTTCGTGGTTTTTGTGTGTTTTCGCAGGAAGATACATCAAATATCCGTATAGGAATTCCTGGCTCTATTAACGGTTCAACAGTGCGAGGATGAAGAATCTTTGCACCAAAATATGCCAATTCTGCAGCTTCTGTATAGGTAAGCCGCTCCAAATTTCGTGGCGATTTTACAATTTTTGGATCGCCACTCATAAAACCATTGACGTCTTTCCATATATCCAAATAGTCTGCTTTCATACACCGTGCTATGGCAGCTGCAGAATAATCACTGCCTCCACGCCCCAAAAGAGTTACCTTTCCTGTGGATGAGATTCCATAAAATCCTGGAATGACAGTAAGAGTATCAAAGGAGAGATTTTCTGCCACACGAGAAGCCTTGTAATCAATTTCAGCATTACCAAAATTCCCCGTTGTTATGAGCTTTATATCTTCTGGCTTTTTTTCAATAGCGTTTAAGCCCTTTTCGTTTAAAATTTCCGTCAAAAGAAGCGAACTCAATCGTTCCCCATAGCTCAGGATTAACTCTTCTGTTTGCTTTGGAATTTCTCCAATTAAATGTATTCCCATAAGATAACGCTCTAATTCTTCAACTAAATGATCGATTTTTTGAAGAATGCGATCTTGAGACTCTTTCTTGGAGACATTCTTAATTAGGATGTTTTGTTTCAGACGGCGGATAAATTGAATTCCAGCATGGACAGAATGTTGGTCGTATTGAACCTTCCAAATTAAATCTTGTAAATAATTGGTGATGCCATAAAAAGCACTGATCACAATAATAAGAGGCTGATGATACGCTTCAATAATGTTTAAAAGACGTCCTAGATCTTCATCGGTTTGTAAATTTGATCCCCCAAATTTAACCACAATTTTTTTCATACATACCCCTGAAACATGGCGTAAATTTACAGGTGCCTTGCTAAAAATCAAATGGTCAGAATAACGTCCTGTATAAAATGATTATTTCACGGATTTTTTAATCCAGGGATAAAGTGCATCTGCATGACGCTCCATGCCAAGATCTGTAAGATGAACACCGTCAACGGTTCCATCATCATCCAGAAAACATATATCGTTTAAAGGAATAAAGGTAATCTTTTCTATCTTCTCAGCTTTGCACACTTTTTGGACATTTAGGTAGGCTTCATCTTTTTTCTTATGAGCGTTTCCGATTTCAAGATTATCATCAGCATGGCTATAGCGGATAGAAGGAACTACAAGAATGGGAGCCGACGATGATGCCCGGAAACGGTAAATAAAATCCAAAAGTTTTTGTTCACTTTCTTCTGGATCAACATTTGGTAGGGCATCAATAACAAGGAGGGATGCTGGAAGGGTGGCAAGATAATCTGCCATCTCAAGATCCAGTCTACCATTTCCTGAAAAGCCAAAATTTAAGACTTCTTGATGCAGTTGACGGGATAAAATTGCAGGATATGCCATGCCAGGTCGTGATGCACATCCTCCCTGTGTGATGGATGTTCCATACATAATAATAGGCAATGGCTGAGGATGAAAAAGTTCTGTTTTAGATACAGCATATGTTTCAGGAACACCAATAAAAAGGGAATCAATACCATCATATAAAGGAAGAAAAAGTGCATACGTGCGAAGGAGTTTTTCTCCATTCTCCAGCAACACCGATGTATGCCACGTGGTATCTAAGTCCCACCATTTGGCTGTTCCCACATAATTCCATGCTTTATGGGGGACATCTACAGCGTATAAATCAACTCCTTGAATACCCGTTAAAGCCATGTGAGGCATGTGCGTTCCAAATAAAACCTTCCAGCGAACGCTAATGTTTGGTGATGACGTTTCAAAAGCAATGATTATGCCACTGGAATGTTTTCCAAGTTTGGCTAACTCTGGACGAATCGCTTCGCCAAGAGAATCAGGAATTCTCGAATATCCCACAAGAGCTTCATCATCTGCTTGTCCATATCGTGTAAGTGTTTCAGCATTAACCCAAACCAATGTTGTATCATTGGCATATAAGGATGTCATGAGTAACCATGAAACGATGACGAGAATTTTTTTCATCTATCAATCTCTCTTTTAAAGTTATATGTTGAGTCACGAGAAGAATAGACGTTTTTGAAAGGTTAGACCTTTCAGGAGTGTTCAGACATTTCTGTTTCTAACTGATAGAACCAATGCCATGGTTCATATATAAAGCCTTCCCGATTATTTTTAGGATACGACATAACAAATCCAAACGTATGGGCATGTGTTTTTAGCCATAAAAAAGCAGGTGTTGTATCAAAGACTTCTTCAGGAACAAGCACATCCGGTGTAACAATATCTATGGCACATCCTGTATGGTGCTGACTATAACCAGGTGGCGCATTAGACCTCATAATGTCATCAAGCGTTCTCCCTGCTTTTTGTTTGGACCGAATGATGTCAGCTTGCATGTGAATACTACGAAACCCAGATAATGGTAACAGAATGATGTGTGATTTTTCAGCAGCTTTTCTCATTGTTTCCCATACCTCGGCTACTTCAGGACGTAAATAAACAGCCTGGTTATAAGGATTCATGCCAATTTTTATTAAAATAGAACATTCTTCATAACGGGGTAACTGTCTTTTTTCTCCATAATCGACAGGTAACCCCAGATCTATCAATATCTCTTCGAGTTTTTTATCCGGTATCATTCGACATTTTCCCGAGATTTTTACAGCTTGTAAGTATAGCCTATTACACTTTTAACATACTTAAAATAAATGGGAAATCATACTCCCATCCCACCTTAACAACGTTGATAATAAACTTGTTTATGTTTATGAAAAAGTAAGAAAGATTTTTCAACGGTAAAAACTTTTAAAAGTAAGCAAATGCTATTTAAAGAATTTGCCATTCTATAGAAAGCTATGTAATAATGATATGTATTTGAAAAAAAGTTTTTGCGGACGTTTCATTTCCACAAAGAAAGCATCATTTTTCCGATGTCAGTATTATCTTGTATGCCTCCAAAACGTTCAGCATAGGGGCCATAACTAAAGACTGGAACCATAGTTGCCGTGTGTCCTTTTGTGGCAAAATGATAACCAATCAATTCATGGTTTTCAAAATCGCCACTTAAAAGCGACATGCCTCCCGTTTCGTGATCAGCAGTGATAATAACAAGGGTATTTTTATCCTTTTCTGCAAAGTCCAAAACCACGCCTACGGCATCATCAAAGGCCAGCATTTCATCACGGATATAGATCATGTCATTTTCATGACCACCCCAATCAATTTGGGATCCTTCTACCATAAGGAAAAATCCTTTATTATTTTTTGAGAGAATCTTTAAGGCCTTATGAGTCATCATTTCCAGCGTTATTTCAAAATTATCAGATGCCTTGGGGAAATTATTAGTCCGATGAAGTAGAGCAGCAGCAGGAATGTTGGCAAGATTCTTAAATTCTTCTGGTGTTAAAGCAACTTGCATTTTTTGTTGAAGGATTTCGAGTGGATTTTTGTCATCATTGCGCAGACTTCCTTCTACATGTTGCGGGACAAAATATCCCCAGCCACTACCAAAGAGAACATCCCAGGTGTTATTGGCAATTTGTTCAGCTATAACATCTTGCATGTTACGACTTTCTACATGAGAGATAAAGGCAGCCGGCGTTGCATGGGTGATCCCTGTTGTTGCAACAACTCCTGCACTTTTCCCGAGCTCTTTTGCTCGTTCTGCAATGGTTGGATATCTTTCTCCATCCAGAGACATAGCAATAACACCATTTTCAACCTTATAGCCCGTACTTAAAGCCGTTGCACCAGCTGCAGAATCTGTGATAAATTGTTTTTTTGAATAGGTGGTTGCCAGTCCCATGATGTTAAAACGTTCCATGTGCATGGGATGTCGATAAATACGTCCTGTAGTAATCTGACTTATTCCCATGCCATCGCCAATCATAAGGATAATATTGCGAGGTTGTTTGTTTACAGTATTCCGGGTAATAAAAAGTAAGACAAAAAGGAAAACGAAGATAATAGGAATTACAATCAGGGAAATTCTCTTTTTTCTCATATCTTTTCCAAATACCTTTCACTTTTTGGGTTCATCGTTGGGACTATCTTTGTTTTAAAACCATAAATTTTCTTAAAAATTCTTATCAATTTCTATATTTCTTTAAAAAAATTGTCATGTAGACCTTTAAATAGTAGGAATACTTCTCTTGATGAAAATCCTCATAAGAGGGGAAAGACCTTTTCGTGGATTGACGCATTTTAGAGGATAAATCCTCATTTTACGTTTGGCATCATCTTTTTATTGAGGTCTTTGCCATGTTTCTGATTGTCATAGAAAAAATTATCATTCTAAAAGAAAGAATCTCTTTTTTGGTAAAGAGTATTTCTTGTAACGCCGCATACCATCAACGACTTTGGCGTTGATGAAATTTTGTAAAAGCGGTCACTTTTACAGCTCCTTCTACCATAACTGGTTGAGTATATTCAGGAGAATTTTCCGTTGGTAATGAACCATCACGTGTATAACGAAGGGTTAATCCTGGGAAACGGATATTTGCATATAAGGTATCATGTTCAACTACCCATCCTGGAAGAGGAATTCGATAATGAACATTCCAAGCATCTAAACGGGGAAGTTCAAAATAACCAACTTTATAAGCAAAGATCGTCCAGTCTTTACGCTGCAAATCACCATTTTTATTGATTTCCCAAATAGGTTGTGCACTCCATGCTCGTTCGGCCAGACCAAGAATTTTGGGGAATGCCATATACTCGAATTTATCCATATCTTGAAAATTTTCTGCCCACAAGCAGCCTTGTAAACCAAGAATATGTTGTTGTCCTTCGGGTGTGAGGGGGATAAAATCTTTGGCCTGTGAGAGGTCAATTTTTTCTCCATATAAATCCATTTCAGTGCAGTTTCGGACATCGAAGGGTGTAAATTCCCAGGCTTTTCGAGTATCCACAAATGCCCCCCAGTAGAGTCCCCTTTCATCGGGATCTTTGTTGTAGGCTAAATCTAAATAGAAGTTTGTAACATTAGCTAAAACCACGGGAAATCCTTCATTTGCCAGTTGGTAGCTTAGATTTTCGGCACCCCAACCCCAAACGCTGTTCCAAATGTATGCAATGGGTTTTCTCTCTTTCATCCGCATATCAGGGACTCGTTTATTCTCTTCGATTTTACTGGCAATTTCCTCCCAGCCAGCTGTTTTTAGTCCTTTTTGACGCAACATGTCATTCAGGCGGATAGAAAAATAGCGGGCTAAATCATCAGCGTTCTCATAGTCTGGATGCTCCATTAAAAATGCCTGGCAAAGGGGAGAGCCATTCCAGGAACCTTGGGGAACTTCATCGCCTCCAATATGAATAATGTCCAAGGGTACGTTAGCATCTTTGTACATGGCAATGATTTCATCAAAAACTTTTTCACAAAAATGATATGTTGATTCCATACAGACATTCACCACATTGTTTGTCCATTTTTGGACAGATTCCACCTGTGATGTATCATTGGGATCCAAAAGATAATATTCCATGGCAGCTATAGAATCGCCCTGGGACATGAGGCGCTCATAGCGAACTCTCATACATTGAACAGCAGCGTGGGAATGGCCAGGTAAATCGAATTCAGGAATGACTTTTATATGGTAGCTATTGGCAACTTTCAGGATTTCTATAAAGTCTTCACGGCTGTAAAATCCATTTCCGTTAGAGGTGAGATCATTGGCAAAAGGGCCACTTCCTAAAGAAGGATATAGATGATCTCTTTCATCGTAGGTGTGTCCACGAAAAGCACCAATTTTTGTCAATTCCGGTAACCCAGGAATTTCAATTCGCCACCCTTCATCATCGGTTAAATGAAAGTGAAGGGTGTTTAGCTTATAAAAGGAAATGACCTCAAGGAATTTTTTTATTTCAGAAGTATTTCGGAAACTTCTCGCCACATCCACATGGATACCTCGATATCCAAAGCGAGGATAATCGGTGATAATAACTCCTTGAATAATCATCTCATCAACTCCATGGAGTTCTGCCTCAGGAGGGAAAAGTCCCCGCAATGTTTGAATACCATAAAAAACACCTGCAGGATCAGAACCTGTAATTTCAAGGACATTATCAGCTGTCCAAACGAGTCTATACGCTTCAGGATGTGTTAATTCTGGATCTAATTTCAGGGTTATTTGAGATTTTGAATCTGTTGAGTCATTGCTTTGAAGGAGTTTTTGTAACACGGTTTCAAGATAGATTTTCTCGTTTTCAAGACTTTTATCGGCAATCACAGTTACAGGCCCTGAAAGATGAACGGGGTTATCCATCCACTGAATTTCAAAAGGAGTAGGTGTTATTAAGGGCTTATTTGTTTCAAGAGGATTCATGGTTTCACAGAGCTGTTTTTTATTACGCTTAAAACGAAGGGTGGGATTTTCAACGGGAAGTTTATCGTAAGAGGTCCGATGAATTCGCAATGTATCAAAAGGTTCATACGTTAAAGAAACCGGTAAAAATTCCTCATGCCCATCAGGATACCTAAACACGAAATAATTCCCCATTGGTAAATCTGTATAATTGAGAGTCCAATAGTTTGCAACAATAGGTAAAACAACCTTTCCTCCTGGAGGAATGGGGGCAAAGGAGGATTTTGGCTTTAGCATATAGAAATCACCATTAATATGACATCCATCTAAAACATCGGGGAGTTCATCAACTATAAGTCGACGAAACCGGTTAAAATAAAGTGACCATCCATCCCGCGGTAAAGGAACGTCTGACGGGTTGTGAATTGTTAAAAGGCCAAGATGCATCATCTTTCCCTTATACTGATTTTCTACATGTTTCCAGGAGAGGGAAAGTGTATCAGGATAACTTTTTGTTTCGTGAATCATTTCTTTTTCACTACACCCCATAAAGGCAAAGAAAATTGCTAAGAATAATACCTTGTGTGTTTTCATCTTTCTACCCATTACTTATTGCTTAACTTCTGGGAAATTAAATGAAAAAGAAGTGACTTCAAACAAAAGTTCTGTAAAAGGGACTTCTTATTGAAGGGAAAGGTTTTCTATTTCACAGAAAAGCCAAAGAGGCATAAATTTTACGGACAACCTTTTTGGATATAATCTCTCTGAGGTGTGTTAAAGGTGGAAAAAGAAGGATTAACATGTGAGAAAAGTTCGTCAAATTTTTTTTGGATTAATTGTTAGTCTTGTTTCGATAATGGCACAAGAGACAGATTATTCTAAGCAAAACAGAATTGTTGAAGCCATTTATCTTCCACAAGATATGACCATTCATGTGGATGGAAAGTTGGATGAGGCGGCATGGGAATGGGGAAGTTGGCAATCAGATTTTACACAGCATGCTCCGTATGACGGTGAACCAGCTTCTTGTAAAACACAATTTAAGGTTTTATATGATGATGAATATCTGTACATCGGTGCACGAGCTTATGATCCTAATCCATCAGATATCAAAGCCTTGTTGAGCCGGCGGGATGAATATACCCATTCGGACTGGATGTATGTCTCTATCGATTCCTATCATGACAACAGAACGGCTTTTGAATTTGGTGTGAATGCTGCCGGGGTACTTCATGATATTCGCCGATATGACGATGAGAATGTAGATTGGGACTGGGATGCTGTATGGGATGGTTCGGCTCATATAGATGATGAAGGGTGGACAGCTGAGTGGCGTATTCCTTTTAGTGAACTGCGATTTACCGCATCCCCAGATATGGAATGGGGATTCCATTTTTACCGAGAAGCTCCCAATTGTGACAATGAAGTCTCTTTATGGAATCACTGGCCTAAATCAAGCAATGGGATAGTATCCAATTATGGGACGCTTACCGGTTTAAAAAATGTACAATCCACAAATCCTGTGTATGTAATTCCATACGGTGTAGGTCGGGCGGATATTTCTGAGAACCTAAAAACAGATCATCACCCTGAAACCTATGATCTTCTAGCTCGCGTTGGAGGTGATATTCGCTATTCGAGTCCCATCGGCCTTACTCTGAATGCCACGATCAATCCTGATTTTGGTCAGGTGGAAGCTGATCCGGCTGATTATAATCTCACAAACTTTGAAACTTATTTTCATGAAAAGCGGGCTTTTTTTATGGAAGGTGCGAATATCCTGCAGTTTCCACTTGGGTTTGGAGATGGTGACATGGCTTATAACACCCTCTTTTATACTCGCCGCATTGGACGGACTCCCTTAGTGCCAGTCCAAACAGACGATACTAAGGAAGTGGTTGAAATTCAGTGTCCCAACGAAACGAATATCCTGGGTGCTGCCAAAGTGACAGGTAAAACAGCTTCCGGCATTTCTATTGGTGTTATGGAGGCGTTAACCGCAGAAGAAACAGCAACGGTTTATTATGAAGATGGAACAAAAGATCATTCTGTTGTAGAACCCCTGACCAATTACGGCCTCGTAAGAATCCAAAAAGACTATCACGATGGCAATACAACAGTGGGAGGAATTTTAACATCTGTAAATCGAAAATTAAACGGTACGGGTGTTACAACACTTCATTCGTCAGCTTACACAGGAGGAATGGATATTAATCACCGCTTTGCTGATAACAACTATTCTTTTATTGGTCATCTGGCCTTCAGTCATGTTAGGGGGGATACTACAGCGATCCAAAAAACACAAATGCATCCCTCTCGCTATTTTCAACGGCCCGATGCTGATCACTTGACCTATGATCCTACTCGAGAATCCCTGAGTGGCTATTCGGCAAAAGCTATCCTCCTGAAAAACAGGGGACATTACCAAGGGGGAACCGGCCTTGTCGTGGCAAGTCCGGGCTTCGAAGTTAACGATCTCGGATATTACAAATCTGTCGATGAAATGATGAATTTTCTCTGGCTTCAGTATCAAGATTGGACACCAGGTCAAGTTTATAAAGAGATATCCGTGAATTATAATGTATGGATAACTTATGACTATTCAGGAATACGGAAAGACTTTGGCGGAAACGTGAATTACACTGGGGTATTTCTGAACAATTGGATTCATGGATTGGGCATCAACGTGAGTGATTATGGTGTATCTCCCTCTTTGAATAGAGGAGGCCCGGCAATGAGAACGCCCCGTAATTGGAATATGTGGACTTCCTTTGAATCGGATGGACGGGAAAAAGTTATCTGGAGTATATTCGGATACTATTTTAAGGATAAGGATAACGTAACTGGTTTTGAAGTTGGCCAGGAATTGACCTATCGCCCGTTGAATAACTTTCATATAAGCACCGAGGTCAGTTTTAATGTGCTGGATGATACTTGGTCGTGGATTGGGAAAGCAGAAACTGACGGTCTGGACACCCAATATATCTGGGCGGATATGTATCAGGAAACCTTGAATCTTACGTTTCGGGTAGATTGGACACTCACCCCAAAATTGAGTTTGCAATATTATGCCCAGCCTTATTTAACAGCCGGTGATTATTCCAATTATAAACGAGTGACTAATCCCATGGCAAAAGATTTCCAAGAACGGTTTGAAAATATGAATGACCGAATTGTCTTTGATGAAGTGAACGAAGAATTTACCTTGGATCTGGATCGTGACGGCTCAGCAGAATACACTTTTGAGGGACAGACAGATTTTAATTTCAAACAATTCCGTTCAAATTTTGTCCTTCGGTGGGAATATATAACAGGCTCAACGTTTTATCTTGTATGGTCCCAGGGATTGAATGATTTTACACATCAGGGGAATTTTAACGTTACGCGTGATATAAACCATTTATTTGCTTCTCCCAGTGATCATGTGATTATGGTTAAAATCAGCCACTTGGTGAAAATTTTGTAAAAAAATTCTATCCCTTAAAGCAACAATCTATCCCTTTTGTAAATAAAATTAAAGCACTCATGAAAAGAAACCTTTAATTTACTGACTAGAAAAATTACTGACTGTGTAACAAAAGGATTCCAATGATGAAAAAAGCCTCTTTTCTAATCTTAAGTGTCTTATTGGTATTTCAAGGGATAAAAGCTGCTCCCAAAGAAGAATTTAGAGCAGTGTGGGTAGCAACAGTGGAACGTTTGGACTGGCCATCTTCTTCAAACGTTTCATCTCAAAAAAATCAGTTAATAACCATTTTAAATACCTTAGAATCTTATCATTTTAATGCCATAATATTTCAGGTACGGCCAGCTTGTGATGCTTTTTATGATTCCAAAATTGAGCCATGGTCGAATTGGTTAACAGGTACAGAAGGAAAAGCGCCAGATCCCTATTACGACCCTTTGGCTTTTGTTATAGAAGAAGCTCATAAACGAGGCATTGAAGTTCATGCCTGGTTTAATCCTTATCGGGCACGAAAGGGAAATGCAGGAACGTCAGTAAACCATGTTTTTAATACTCATCCTGAATGGATTTTAGCTATAGGAAGTAAACAGGAAGGACTTGGTTATAAATCATTGGATGAACGAGAATTTTCTGAAAGCAAAGAAGTCTCTTATATTTTAGATCCTGGCAAAGAAGTCGTAAGAAATTATGTCCTTTCAGTTATTGTGGATGTAGCAACCCGCTATGATATTGATGGCGTGCACATGGATGACTATTTTTATCCTTATTCGGGCATGAGTAATGAGGATGCTGCTACGTTTAACGAAGAAAACAGGGGTTTTTCAAATATTCACGATTGGCGAAGAGATAATGTTAATTTGCTCATAAAAGGAATTCATGATACCCTTCAGGCTATTAATCCCCGCATTAAATTTGGTATGAGTCCCTTTGGCATTTGGAAAAATGGCGTTCCTCCGGGTATTGTAGGACTCGATGCATACAGTGTTATTTATTGTGATGCTGTTACATGGTTAAATGAGCATTGGATTGATTATATTACGCCTCAACTCTATTGGCCTTTTGAGGGTGGACAGGATTATGGAAAACTAATGCCTTGGTGGGCTGGTCAAGCCGCAAAAAATGATCGTCACCTTTATGTAGGCCATGCTGCTTATAAAATTACAAATTGGACGACAGATGAAATGCCTCGTCAAATTCGCCTTAATTGGCAAACAGATGCTGCGTTAGGATCGGTATTTTTCCGCTATGCCTTTATGCCAGGTGGCAATCCATTAGGCTTTAGAGATTCCCTTAAAAATTATTTTTACGCTCATCCCGCTATTCCACCCGCCATGACATGGAAAGATTCTATTCTGCCCCCTGCACCTGTCAATTTTATCGTTACCTTGAATGAATCCGATGCAATCCTTATCTGGCAGGCTGGTGAGATGACAGAAGCACATGACGACACTACGTATCGCTACCTACTCTATAAATGGCCTCTCGGGGAATCCCTGAATCGGGATGATAATTCTCATCTCTTGGCTGTAATTCCCGCCTCAGAACCTTTAACCTATACAGATACGGATTTTGAAAACTATCAGTACGCTATCTCTGCTTTGGATCGCCTAAGCAATGAAAGTGATGTGATAGAACAAATTCTCAATGGCATCGATTGCTTTAACCCCCTCGCCGAAGGATGGCAACTGCATCCAGCATTTCCCAATCCCTTTAATCCTACGGTTCATATCATGTATACCCTTCCCAAAGCCACCGATGTCCACCTTTTTATTTTTGATATTATAGGTCGACAAATTTATCAGGAAACACATAGCCACGACCAAGCGGGGACATATACACTGGAATGGAATGCCTCAGGCTTTGCTTCAGGAATATATTTTGTAAAAATAAAAACACCCGAATTCGAAGCGGCACAAAAAATAAGCTATCTTAAATAACTATTAAACATGGTTATATAAAAGAAGTTTATATTCTATTTCCCTTGATATTCATTCGGTGAGAGAGAATAAATCCATGTTAGGAAATATGGGGTTTAAAAAGCTGAGAAAAATCTTTTCTTATTTTGCGAGGGAAGATGATTTCTCAAACATTTTAAAATCACTGCGTTTAACACAGCACTTCTTTTAAACTATAGTAATTTGTCTATGGTTAAGTTTTCTAAGGAGGAGATATTTTTGGCTCTTGGAATTTTTTAACAGATTTCCACGTTTTATAAGGATTTTTTATAAGATTAGAATTGTAATATTTTGGTTGACCTGTAACTTCTTTATCAATCCACGCAGGCAAATCAATGGGCTGATTCTCTGAGGATATCTCAACTTCAGCTAAAATGAGCCCTTCATTTTCGTTAAAAAATTCATCTATCTCCCATAAAAGACCCTTTTCTTCAATTTTATATCGTTTTTTTTCAATTAACGGTTTTTCACATAAATGCTCAAGCATATATTGAGCATCTTGAAAAGGAATTTCATATTCAAATTCTATCCTCGAGGCTCCCTGTGACTTGCTTTTGATTGTTAAATACCCTTTATCACCAATAATTCGGACTCTTACTACATGTTCTTTTTTTAACGAGAGATATCCTTGCCGATATAAAATGCCTTCTCCTTTTGCACGCCAACTATTTTCTTTCACTAAAAATTTTCGCTCTATTTCAAAACTCATTTCTGCCTTCTCCTGATGTTTTAACTTTAATCAATTCTTTTAAAAAGGAAAGATAATTTTTGTTTTTTAAGGAATCCCATCCCATTTTTTGCAGGCTTTGGTATAAAAGATTATCATCTTCATGTTCTAGAGCAATCGTTTCGCATGGAGAACCATTACATACTATATGAGAATACTCAGCAAAACAATCATAAAGGACAAATCGTTTCCGGGCTTTTTCGATAAAAATTAATGTAATGTGATCGTAACTCTTGATCCTTTCTAAAAGGTCAGACATTGAAAGTTGAGAAGCTTTTTTGGGTTGATGAGGGATGGATAATGCTTGAAAAAGGGACGCAAGAACATCCTCCTGCAAAGGAAATGGGGCTTTAAGGGAAGGGATCCACTGCTCAAAGCCACATTTATTTACAGCAAGCAACTTTTTAATATCCAGCATGTTATGGCGAATTTTGATGTTTTTGGTGCACTGTTCAGAGATTAAATAAATTTCATGGCTTTTTTGAAAGGTGATTGAAGGAAAATCGGTCAGTGATTTTGTAATGGATGAAAGATCTTTTGCAAAGATTCGCCATTCCCATCGTGGCGTCAGTTGATTCATGCATGGACCCACGTGTTTTTGCATTCCACACAGTGCATTTGACAAGAAAATGCAAAAAATTCAATTGTTAGTCAAATGAATAATCGATTTTTCTTTAAAAGATAAATCTGGTAAAGAGGTTAAGATTCTATCGCAGTTCTTAAGGATTTTCAACTCTTCCCCTTTGCCTTTCATTTTTTGAATTTCTTTTTGCCCCTGTGCTTTTTTCATAAATTAGTGCTAAGCTGAAAGGATCGATGAGGAATGGTAAAAAAATCAAAAATCACATATGTCTGCTCAAATTGTGGTGCAGAATATCCAAAATGGATGGGGCAATGTTCCCGGTGTGAGGAATGGAACACCTTGGAGGAGAAAGTTGCTCCCTCAGAATCTTTTGTAAAAAAGCGGACATCCCCTGCAGGCAAACCCACGTTTTATCCTATCAATGTCCAAGAAAATGCCCGTCGTTATGCTACGGGTATTCCAGAATTGGATCGTGTTTTGGGTGGCGGCTTTTTAGAAGGGAGCGTGGTTTTATTGGGAGGAGACCCAGGAATTGGGAAATCTACGTTGGCTCTCCAATTTGTCAATGAACTCTTAAAGAAACACACATTAAAGGCAATTTATTTTAGCGGGGAAGAATCTGTCCGTCAATTAACACTCCGAGCTCGAAGGCTTGCTATTGATAATAATCGTTTTGTTTTAAGTAATAATGTTGAACTGAACACAATTCTTAATGGATTAGCGGATGAAAAGCCCGATTTTGTTGTGTTTGATTCTATTCAAACCCTTTATACACGAGATGTGGAGGCATTACCAGGATCCATCACACAAATTCGTGAATGTGCAACTTCTCTTATGAATTTTGGAAAACAATTTAATATCACAATTATTCTAATTGGCCACATTACAAAAAGTGGGGGCATTGCAGGACCTAAAATGTTGGAACATCTTGTTGATACTGTTTTATACATGGAGGGAGACCAAAATAACTTTTTTCGGATTTTGCGATCTGTGAAAAATCGTTTTGGTAGTACAAATGAAGTTGGGATTTTTGAAATGAAAAGCACTGGCTTGGTGTCGGTAGGAAACCCTAGTGACATTTTTCTCAGTGAACGTCGAGAAGGGGCTTCAGGATCTGTTGTTGCGTGTGGACTTGAAAGCACGCGTCCACTTTTGGTAGAAGTGCAAGCCCTGACTGCGAGAGCGACATTTGGAACTCCACAGCGGAATGCAAATGGTATTGATAATCGTCGACTGGCCATGCTACTTGCAGTAGTAGAACGACAATTGGGAATTTCCATCGGCATGTATGATGTCTTTGTTAATGTGGTAGGTGGACTCAAATTTCTTGAACCAGCCATGGATTTGCCGGTTCTTATTGCCATTATCAGCAGTTTGAAAAATATTCCCATTCCTTCAAAGGCTGTATTTGTGGGTGAGGTTGGTCTAACAGGTGAAATTCGCAGTGTAAGTCATAGTGAACGGCGAGTAACAGAAGCAGAGCGCATGGGATTTGAAGAAATTTATGTGCCAAAAACATCCCAAAAAGCATTAAAAGCGCTAACTTATTCAATCCAACTTAAATATGTCCGAGATATTCAATCCCTCGCTACTCAGCTTTTTTAGGCATTGCTATAAACGATTTACAAGGAGACCATCGTGAAGTTTGAATTATACCGAACATCTTCATCTTATTCTGCCAGGGCTGGGAAAATTGTTACAGATCATGGTGTTGTTGAGACACCTATTTTTATGCCTGTGGGTACGTATGGAACGGTAAAAGCTCTGACAAATGAAGAACTTATCCAAGCTAAAGCTCAAATTATTTTAGGGAATACCTACCATCTTTACTTGCGTCCAGGCATGGAAGTTATCAAAGAAGCAGGAGGACTCCATCGATTTATGAACTGGAACCGCCCAATCCTCACAGATTCAGGGGGATTTCAGATTTTTTCACAGGCAAACATGCGAAAAATTGAGGGGGATGAAATAACTTTTCGATCTCATATTGATGGGAGTCTGCACACGCTATCACCTGAAAAATCTATAAAAATCCAACGAGTTCTTGGGAGTGATATTATTATGGCCTTTGATGAGTGTACAGCTTATCCCTGTGATTATGACAGAGCAAAAGAATCGCTTGATCGGACACACCGTTGGGAATATTTGTCAAAAAAAACCTTTGATAAAACCAAACCATTGTGGGGACACGCGCAAGCGTTGTTTGCGATCATTCAAGGATCTATTTATGAAGACTTGCGCATGGAAAGTATCCAAACGCTTACAGGCCTTGATTTTGATGGATATGCAATTGGAGGGTTAGCAGTCGGTGAACCCAAAGTGAAGATGTATGACATAACCAAAAAGGTTTGTGACGTCCTTCCATCACACAAACCACGTTATTTAATGGGTGTTGGAAAACCGGAAGATATAATTCATTCCATTGCTCGGGGAGTAGATATGATGGATTGTGTGCTTCCCACCAGAAATGCCCGCAATGGAACGCTCTATACATGGCAGGGAAAAATAAACATAAAAAGTGCAAAATATGCCTTGGATTTTACTCCTCCCGATCCCCAATGTCCCTGCATAGCCTGTCAAAATCATACTAAAGCATATCTCCATCATCTCTATAGAAATGGTGAAATTACTGGATTACGGTTAAATACCCTTCATAACATCACTTTTTTTCTAAATCTTGTTACATCAGCCAGACAAGCGATTTTAGAAGACAGGTTTTCAACTTTTTATGAAACCTTTTGTCAAACGTATCCTATTGAAGAAGATCACAGTGACATGAATGCAAAAGCCCGGGAATCCAGAAGAAAATCACATGGACAGAGTGTTTCTAAACAGGATGAAAATGACTAAATTAATATTTAAAATCATTAGAAATATGGCATAAAAGATGAAAAAATTAAAAGAAATGTATCATTGGTTAAGAGCAGACGAATGGATCACGTTAGATCAATCTAAAACACCCCAGGGATGTGGGGAGCCGCCACCTCCTTTGCAGAAAACAATGAATGATGCCATTCAGTATGTAAAATTGCCACCTGTAGAGCTTTTAGATTTAGGGAATATACCTTTGCGCGATGTGATTTATCATCGAGCCAGTCGTCGAAAATTCCGCGATGAGTCCCTTACGCTACAAGAACTTTCGTTTTTGCTGTGGGCAACAGCAGGAATTCGAGGTATCCGTAAAGAAGGTGAATCAGCTTTTCGAACAGTTCCTTCTGGTGGATGCAGACATCCTTTTGAAACGTACCTGGCAGTAAAAAATGTGGATGGAGTTATGCCAGGTCTTTATTTATATCAGCCCTTTAATCATGAAATATGCTATTTACGGCTTATTCCAAACTACGAGGAACAAATACAAGAAGCCTGTCTCGGCAAAACGTTTTGTGCTCATGCACCGCTTTTATTTATTTGGACAGCCATTCCTTATCGAACAGAATGGCGCTTTGGGCCAGTGAGTCCTAAACTTATTGCACTCGATGCCGGACATATGTGTCAAAATCTCTATTTGGCGGCTGAATCTATTAATTGTGGTACATGTGCTATCGCCGCATATCATCAACAAAAAGCTGATAAATTGGTGGATGTGGATGGTGTGGAAGAATTTGTAATTTATATGGCGCCTGTTGGAAAAAAGGATGAATGATTTTCATTGCCACGTTAATCTTCCAATCCTTATTCCTGCGCGTCTATGGAACGGCCTAACCGTTTTTTAGTTCGATGCAAGGTGGATAATAACGTGATTAATGCCCACTTACCTGATCCGGGTCGACTTAAAGAACTTCTCCTTCCCAATTCACTGCTTTTTTTGGAACACTCTCAACTCAAGAACCGAAAAACACACTATACAGTTCATCTTGTAAACACACCTCGAGGCTATGTTTCCATTAACACACGTTATCCCAATATGCTCGTTTTTAAAAGCCTCCAACATTATTGTCTTCCAGGATTTGAGCATTATCAACTTGTTCGTCCTGAAGTGCCAATAAAAAACCATCGATTGGATTTTGAGCTACTCTCTCCTGCTGGGAAACAAGTTTTTATGGAAGTTAAAAGTGTAACATTGGTTGAGGAAGATGGTACTACCTGTTTCCCTGATGCTGTTACAGATCGAGGAAGGTCTCATGTTGAATTGCTTTCATATCTAGCCTCTCAAGGCTTAGAAACCTCGGTTTATTTTGTCGTTCAACGAAGTGATGCCTCTCTTTTTACACCTCATTGGGAACGAGATCCAGCTTTTTCATTATCTTTAAGGAAAGCAACGGAAAAAGGGTTGAAAATAGCAGTCTATACATGCCTTATTTCTAAAGAGTCTATACAATGGGGCAAGCACCTTCCTTACGAGTTAAAGGACTATCGTTATGATAAAAAATAAACATATTTGGTGTTTTATTCTTGTTCTCTTTTTAGCAGGATGTGCAGCCCAGGCGCCACCCAGTGGGGGACCAGAGGATAAAACACCACCTGAGTTGGTATCTATATACCCAGAGAATGAAGCGTTAAATGTTCCGGTTGATCAATCAATAACCTTTACCTTTTCAGAAACAATTAATCCATCCAACGTTCAGATAAGTTTAACACTCTTCCCCCTAAATACAACGGAGATTTCCTTAAAAATTCGTCGAAACAGAGTTACCATTTCTCCAAAAACTCAATGGGATAACGAAAAGGTCTACTCATTAATTTTTAACAGAAGCATTCAAGATCTCCGAGGAAATAATTTGGAAGAACCTATTGTCTATACTTTTTCCACAGGGAGTTATATTCCTCAAGGAAGTATCACAGGTTCTGTACCAAATTTTACTCCAAAAGATCGCGTTTTAATTGGTTTAGCAGAAGGAGAGTGGCGACCGGATTCTGTTTTTAACCACTTAAGTTATCTTACGGAAGTGGATAAAGAAGGAAAATACCAATTTCAAGCGATTCCTCCAGGAGTCTATACACTCTCAGGAATTGTTGATCACGATAAAAGCAAATCGTACTCACCTACTTTTGATGATTTAGCTCTGCCCGAAACATTGATTGTCACTATGACAGATTCAACACGTAGTGTCATTGATCTTGGCATTGTTCGTGGAAATTTTGTCCCTGTAAACTATATCACAGGCAAAAATCTCTTCCCCACAATGACCGCCTTAAAGTTTACAAAACAGATATCAGCAGAAAATTCTCCAACGTCTTTTATTATCAACGATTTTCCAGCTGATACCTTTCGAAGTGAGGGGAATGACGTTTATATTTATCATCCCATGATAAAAGACTCTATTTATTCTTTGTATATCACTACATTAAAAGATACCTTGGGTGTTGTTGGAGGCCCCTTTTTAGATACGTTGTTAGTAACAACGTTTAACGATACAGTAGGAAAGCTTTTATGGCAGGATAATACCTTGATTCTTGAGCCCCCTATTAAATGTGACACCTTAAACGTTACTCTTTTAACAACGAGTGACACCCTTGAACACTATATGATTTCACAGTTCCCAGGAAGATTTATCCCTGATAAACGTTGGGGAATAACGGATTTTAGTGGCCGACTTGTTGTTAATGTCCCCTTACCTGAAGACTATCCTTCAGTCATTCGTTGGTCCGATACATTGTCAATCAAGTATCAAGCAGAAAGAGAAGGGGGGCGTTTTATCTTGCATGTACCAGAAAGCTTTGAAGACAAGGTAGGATTTATCCTAACAGGGGAACCAAGGCGATATCAAAACACACTGGAAACGCCGGGGACATGCATTTTTGAAAATGTTTTAGCGGGTGAATATTCGTTATGGTATTATCTTGATAAGAACAAGAATAGTCGGCAGGATTATGGTTGGATGGATCCTTATCAACCCCCAGAAATTGCCAGACCTTTATTACAAAATATTCAGATTCGCGCCCGATGGGATACAGAAATAACGGTAAATAGGGAATCTGAGTGACGCATATCCTTGAAAACATTTACAGAAAAAGTAAAACATAATCGAGAGGGAGAAGTAAAAGAATGAATGATCATTATTATAGCGTTATCATGGCAGGAGGAGTAGGAAAACGCTTTTGGCCAAGAAGTCGAAAAAACAGTCCAAAACAGCTCTTAGATATCATAGGTGATGAGTCTATGGTCAATCTTACCATTAAAAGATTGCAAAAAGTATCGCCTCTTGAACGACTGTTTATCATTACAAATTATGAGCAAGCAGAAATGATTTTGACTCAAAATTCTGATTTAACATGGGGAAATTTTATCATTGAACCTTCAGGAAAAAACACAGCACCTGCAATTGGCTTAGCGGCGATAGCGTTATACAAAAAGGATCCTGAAGCTGTTATGGGACTTTTTCCTGCTGATCATCTCATTCAGGATGAAAATGATTTTATTGATTGTTTGAACGAGGGCGTGCAGATTGCATCAGAGAAAGACGTGCTTATCACATTTGGTATTGAACCGTCTCGGCCTGCAACGGGCTATGGATATATTCAAGTGGAGAAAGATCCTGTGCCAGAGAGTACTCGAGTGTACAAATCCAAAACATTTGCTGAAAAACCAAATCTTGAAACGGCAAAGCGTTTTCTCCGCACGGGTGAATTCCTTTGGAATAGCGGCATGTTTATTTGGAAAGCACGGGTGATTTTAAAAGAAATTGAAAAGTATTTACCTGATCTCTATGAAATTATTGATGTTTTGTCAAAATCCTTTGGGACTCATGAATATGATGAAAACTTGCAAAACCTTTGGCGGACAATCAAACCTGTTTCCATTGATTATGGCGTGATGGAGAAGGCAAAACATGTAAAAGTTATTCGGGGAAAATTTGGATGGAGTGATGTCGGCAGTTGGGATGCTGTGTATAGTCTTGAAAAGAAAGATAAATATGGGAATGTTTTGCGGGGTGATGGATACCTGCTTGAATCATCTGGTAATTATATTTATTCATCAAGCGCACAAGTTTTTGCTAGAAAGATTCACAATTTAATTGTTATTGCAGATAAGGGGGTTATCTTGCTCATTCCACGAAACGAATCAGAATCTGTCAAAGAAATCGTAGAGGCATTAACAGCCATCGGGAAGGAAGATCTTTTGTAATGAAACCTCAAAAAATTTTAGAAGAACTGGAAAAATTTTTAATATCCATAGGAATTAACATTGAAAAAGCTATGGGGACAGTGAAGGGTGGCTTTTGTCGTATCCGGGAGGATTTGGTAATTGTGATTAATCGAAAAACACCTGTAGAAGAACAAATAACAGTTATTGTTCAAGCGATTCATTGGAACGAGTTGGATTATAGTGAGCTAAAACCATCTATGCGAGAGTATATTGACAGTTTTAAAGAGATTTAATGAGTGAGGAATAGGGTGAGAAAGAAAGGTTGGGGATATGGGGATGTTAATTTCAGATGTCAGTTTTAAAAGATTAATCTCGCAATAATTGTTTAGTGAAAGAGTTCTCTTGCACAGAAGTTTTGGAAAGAATATGAGTTATATGTCATGATATCCTTTAAATGGTGCTGTTTAATAAATTTTTTAGTCCGTTGGAATAAAACATTCAAAAGGGAAAGTAAAAAGATATCTTTAAAGTCTATAAGTAATATATGAAATGTGTAATATGTAGAACCCCCCGGGGATAAAATACCACGGACATTGAAGAAAAGCAAGATAATGTTAAAAAGTTTATATAGTAATATTAAAGAATTTAATGCAATGATGTTGATTATGGCTTGTTTGTTGTAAAAAGGATGTTTAGACGAGTTCTCTTTTGTATCTTGTGACCATCAAAATCAAAGGAAGGAAGAGGTGTATTTTTAGTCTGATTGATATATAATATAAATCCTATATTAGGGGACCCCCGTAAAAAGGTACCACCTATCCACAAAGAAAACAAGTTTATATTGTAATTTATATGTTTATTAAACCATTACGCTGAAATCGTTATCACCTTTTTAAGTCCCGGATTCAACGATTACGTGCAACACTTGACACCTCAAAAAGTCGGGAGACAGAGAAGGGAAGAGGGAGGAATGGGATGATTAATAGGTTTGAAGACATTGATGCTTGGAAATGAGGGATGAGGCTTGCCACGGATGTGTATAGAGACCTCAAAGTGTAGAGATTTTGGATTTTGTGACCAAATTCAACGTTCAGCTATGTCCTTCCCCCAAAGATTGCTAAAGGATATGACAGAGAACGTCATGAAGACTATATCAGATCTTATCCATTGTGAGAGGATCATGGGCTGAACTCAGAACTCAATGATATTTACCAAAGAATTAAAAGAGTTGTGTGAAACAGATGCAGATGGTTTATCGATAAAACCAGGAGATATCTGCAATGCTGTACCATCTGATTCAAACCAGAATTAGGAACGTTGATAAATGATTTCCCGTCTCCATTCTCCGTCCTCATTTGAGTTGCACGTATGACGTGAATTCACGATACCGTCATTGGGTAAAAGCAAGATTATATTGATATTATTATAATGAAATATTAATTAAGTTGATAATTTTAAAGAGATTATCGCTTGTTTATCTTAAAGAGAAAAATTTAGATGGTTTATTTATCATCTAGAATCTTTTGGAAATTAAAAGAAATAAGGGATATTTTATAAGCTCAATTGTTATATAATATTTACCCTATTTTGGAAACCCCCGTGATAAAATACCACCTATCTACGGCAAAAACAAGCTTATATTTTATAATATATGTTTATTATGCCATTGTCTCTAAAACGTTATGACTACTTTTTAAAGATACATTCCAAACAATGATTTCAATTCTATGAATAAAATGACTTTTTATACCATTTTGGATTATCAAAATACTAATTTTAAGATTATTACCCATGTTTGCTTGGTAAAAGGATTAAATTATTTATAGCCTCATCTCGATAAGTCCCTTCATAAAACTCACTAAATAATAGGAATGACTAAAAAATGCACTTTTCAACGGGTCTGTAAATTGCCTTTTTATAATGATATTTGGGATATCCCACGATAGTTACAGCATAAATTTGTCTATTTTTTGGAATGTTAAGATATTTTTCCAATGCCTTATGGGCTCGCAGCGCAAATCCAATACTGCATGTTCCTAATCCTAATTGATGAGCCCGTAGCATAAGTATTTGCTGGGCAGCCAGACAGTCATCCTTACCTGTGTACTGTTTTTTGGGAGCTGTTAAAAAGATGACACAGGGTACCCCTCGATAAAAAGGATTGTGACCTTTATCTGCTGCTGCAACAAGTCGCTTCAACCCTTGAAATGTTTTTGCCATTTTTTTTGCTTTCCGAGGAGATACGACCGATAAAAATCCTAAAATCAACGGTGAAATATTTAATAATCGACGATAATGATTTGCTGTTATTTTTTCTAACTTTTCAATGGCATATTGTGTCTTGACAATGTGATATTGCCTCTTTCGCGCATTGTGTCCACTGGGTGCTGTTTCTGCAATTGAAATGAGTTGCTGAAGGATATCTGAAGCTATGGGCTGAGATGTGTACCGACGAATCGAACGACGCGTGGCAAAAAAATCCACGGGATTGTTAGAATCAGGTGTTTTAAGGATAAATTCCCCCTTTTTCTCCCCTATATGCTGTAAGGCATCTTCAGGACAAACAGCAACACAATGACCGCAATAAATACATGCAGAAGGATGACGTGCATAGGGAAAGGAATCCTTCATGGTTAATGCTCCTGAAGGACAAACATCCGAACACATTCCACACGAGGTACATAAATCATCGTGTACAGTGATTAAAGAAATCATCATATCCCTATTCCGAAATAAATTCATTGGCAATTTCAAGGAGTCCACGAAGCGTTAAATCGGGGATGCATTCTGTAATGGTTTCTGATCGGGAAGATACCCTTTCTGCTAAGCCTCCCGTTGATATAATAGATGGAAAAGAGATCTTTAATTCTTTTTCAATTCTCCGGACCATTCCATCTATCTGATCCACTGCGCCCCATAAAATACCTGCCCGTAGCTGCGTGGATGTATCGGTGCCAATGACACTACTGGGAAATTCCATATCAATTCCATGTAATTGTGCGGCAGCTTTGAATAAATTTGCCGAAGACGTTAAAATACCCGGTGCAATACTCCCACCAAGGTATTTTCCCTGAGGACTTAAAATATCCACAGTTGTTGCAGTGCCAAAATCAATAATAATCAATGGAAGGGAAAATTCAGTTAATCCTGCATACATGTTGCAAATTCGATCAGCCCCCAATGTATGAAATTGTCCATCTAAAAAATTGTGTTTGTAGGGAAGAAAAGGAGTAACAAAAAGAGGTTCAACATCCAAATATTCCCTACACATAGCCCGAAGATTTTCATTCATCTGTGGAACCACGGAACTAATAATGGCACGTTTAATCTCAGGTAGTGGTATATGTGCATCATTGCAGAGCAATCCAACAAAAACCCAAAGTTCATCTTCTGTTCGGGAGGAATCGGTCATGATTCGCCATGAACGGACTATTTTTCTCTCCTGAATAAGCCCTAAAACTGTCTGAGTATTGCCAACATCAATAGCTAATAACATTCATCTACTCCTCTGTTGCATCAAGGTAACGCTGCAAAATGTGCCGCGTTATTTTTTGATCTGCCCGGCCTTTTGTGGCTTTCATAACTTGTCCCATAAAAAATCCCAAAAGCTGTGTTTTCCCTTGGCGGTACTTTTTAACTTCTTCAGGATGTTTTTCTACAATGTTTCGGATGAGTGCATCCAATTCCTCTGAAGATGTAATAGAAAGAAGTCCCTTTTTCTCAATGATTTTATCCGCCGATTCTCCCGTTTTAACCATGTTATCCAAAACAGTTTTTGCCGTTTGAGGGGTAATTTTTTTATTGAGCAAATAAGTAAGAAGATCACGAAGTGCTTTCGGTGAGATGGGGCACTGATCAATAGAAATTTGTTTTTCTTTGAGGATTCTGAGGATTTCTCCCCGAATCCAGTGATTCATTAAAGAAATATCTTGAAATCCTTGAACAGCTGCTTCAAAATAATCCGCAATTTCGTGTTCTGCCGTTAGTACCAAACTATCTTCTTCCGAAAGTCCATAGTGCTTTATAAAGCGAGATAAGCGTTCTTCAGGTAATTCTGGCATGACTGCTTTAATATCTTGGATCCAGGCATCGGTTAGTTGAACATCCACAAGATCCGGTTCTGGAAAATAACGATAGTCATGACTTTCTTCTTTAGAGCGCATGGGCTCAGCACGCTGTGTTTGCTCATTCCACAAAAGGGTTTGTTGCTCAATAGGTTCTCCTGCTTCAAGACATGTAATCTGGCGATTCGCTTCGTATGCTAAAGCTTTTTCAACACCATGGAAAGAATTCATATTCTTTAATTCTGTACGCGTCCCTAACGTTTTTTCCCCCATTGGCCTTACAGATAAATTGGCATCACACCGTAACGATCCCTCTTCCATATTGCAATCTGAAATGCCTGTGTATCGGATGATTTGCTTTAAGGTTGTCAAATAAGTATACGCCTCTTGAGGACTCCGAATATCCGGACAACTCACGATTTCCAAAAGAGGAATACCACACCGGTTCAAATCAATAAGAGTTCCATTCTCCGTATGCATCGATTTCCCTGCATCTTCTTCCATGTGAATGCGAATTAGTCCAATTTTCTTTTTTCCCTCTTCTGTAGGAATTTGAATATAGCCATCATAACAAATGGGATCCGTGTATTGAGAGATTTGATAACCTTTTGGAAGATCCGGATAAAAATAATTTTTTCGGGCAAAGCCGCTTCTATAACGAATTTTACTATGAGTAGCTAAACCTGCTTTAATGGCACTATTTACCACTTCTCTATTTAAGACGGGAAGGGCGCCAGGATAGCCAAGACAAACAGGACACGTTTGTGAATTTGGTGGTGAACCATAAGTTGTTTTACACCCACAAAAGGCTTTCGACTGTGTTTTTAATTGTACGTGAACTTCCAAACCAATCACAATCTCCCAATTCATGCACGATCTCCTGCTCTTTTGGAAAATTTACACGTCTTTTCAATGCATTCAAAGAAACGATATTTTATCTCACGACTGCTTAAGCTTATCTATTTCCATCTTTGTCTGTATCATTTGTGGTGGAGCAAAATGAATGATAAAGATAAATTATTACCTGAAATTTTATGTAACTCTTGGTTTAATGATTACTCTATTCTCTTCTCTGTGATTTACGGATTTAGCAACAAAAAATTTCCCTTCAGAACCTCGACAAAAGTCCTACGAATATCACGATAACTTTCCAGATATTGCATTTCAAGAAGCTTACTTACGATCTGTATCTATCTGCAAAAGCTGAACACGATACGATCGCGATGCACAAAGCAATTATTGCCATGGGATATGAATCAGAATATTCTTAACGCTGCTCATCACTATTTTAGTTCTAGGATTCAATGATTAAGTGCAACAATTGACACATCATAAAGTCGGATCACCGTTCAGCTGTGTCCATCCGCCAAATATTGCCGAAGAATATGACAGAGGAAGTTATAAAGACTATATCAGATCTTATCCATTGCGAGAGGATCATATTCTGAACTCAGAACTCTATGATAGAGTGCCAAAAAATTAAAAGAGTTGAGTGAAACAGATGCAGATGGTTTATCGATAAAACCAAGAGATATCCTCAATGCTGTACCATCAGATCCAAACAAGAATGAGGAACTCATTAGTGACCAATCTCATATCATCACCATTCAAAAATTTTCTCTTGCAGGGGTTACAGTCCTCTTTTTTATGGCTATTATTCTTATTTGGCGACTTGGTATTGTCTCTCGAAAAAATCGGGAATCCTATAAGCGACTTAAACAAAAAGACGCCATCATTCACTCCTATTACAAAGAAATCCTGCGAGAAAAAGAAGAAGCAGAAAAAGTTACAAGAGTTGGAAGAAATACACCAGAAATATCAGAATCTTGAAAAATGATGGAATTGGTTGTTCCATGTGTATAAAATAGGGATTGCAGTGGTGGATAAAAATCATACATGGCGTCGTGTGAATGATGTATTGGCTGATATGTTAGGATATGCTTCAAAAGATCTTATAAATTTTGAATAGGGAAAATTTGCCATTCTAAAAGTCTACAAATAGAAAAGGAATTATTTCAACAAGTCTTGGAAGGTGATATTCAAGACCTTAATCTTAAAATGCAGCTCTATAGAAAAAGGGGTCTCTTCTCAAAACGTTTCCTACTTTTAAGGCTTTTACGAATGACCAATATACGGATGATATGGGCTTAGCCATTTTTCTTGATATTGGGTATCGTAAGTTTTTTGGAAAAAAATGCTTATTTACCACAATTTTTAAAACGATTTCTCCTTTTGGTGAGTGATGACGTCAATAAGTTGGCATCCGGACTGAGAAATGTATTCCCTATCCTGATTCTGAAAGGATTTACAAAGAGTGGGATACGCTTAACAAAGATATTATGATCACTCTGAAAATTATTGTTAAGATAAAAAATTTCAGTGAAATTCCTGCCTTGGAATCAGAAGAACAGTATGTAAATTTGAAAGAAATGGCACAGTTAGCGGCAATGAATTATCCAGAAACTAACATTGTTATTCGGGGGGATTGAGATGCTTTTGCTGATCAATCCGTAAAATTTGTCTTTGATCACCTATTAAAGATGCCATAATCCATGGAAATGTGAGCAAGATTCTCAGTGATATTCACAAAAATAAAGTATATGTCCAGGTGATTGTGAGAGACAATGAAAAAGGTATTCATGAGGATGAAAGAACATATACCATCAATGTTTTTCTTTATCCTGATAAGTTAAAAAATCTGAGAAGTTGGCCTCTCTTAGGTCTAGCAATACATAGAATTGTTCAGCGGTAAGATGAAAATTATGTGTAAAGAAATCAGGAGACAAAAATTATCTTCCTATTTTTAGTAAAAGATAACATAAAGGTGTCCTTATGAAGCACGGGAAAATTTTTATTACTCTTTTGGTGGGTTGTTTTTTCTTTTTGCAAGGATGTGGTAAATCCTCGGACGTAGAGCAACCTGTTGGTTTTAAAAGTGCTAAAGAATTGCGTGAATATTTTACTTGGAAGCCAGATCGTATTCCTTTGGTGAGTGCCCATCGGGGTGGACCTGTTCCCGGTTATGCTGAAAATGCTATTCGGACCTTTCAAAGAGCCATTGATGCCGGTGCAGCTATTATTGAATGTGATGTGCGACTTACTCATGATGGATTCCCTGTGTTGATGCATGACAAAACCCTTGATAGAACAACGACGGGAAAAGGAAACGTCTCGGACTATCCTCTGGCAACGCTAAAAAGCCTGGAATTGGTGGATGAAAAGAAAAATCCTACAGGCGATAAAATTCCAACGCTTCAAGAAGTTTTAGAATGGGCTCGAGATAAAGCAATACTCCACCTCGATATCAAAGAACCCATAGAACCCTCACTGATTGTTGCTGAACTACAAGAAGCAAATGCTCTCCCTTTTTCAGTTGTTATCGTTTATAATTTTGAACGCATGATGCAGTATTATCACCTAGAACCTGAACTCATGCTTTCCGTCACGGCAGGATCCATTGAATCTATTAAACAATTACAAACCTATGAAATTCCTAAAGAAAATCTTAAAGTGTTTGTCGGCGTTTCAGAACCGGATCCAATCGTTTATAACATGCTCCACGATATGAAACGATACTGCATTTTAGGAACGATGCACAATTTAGATAATCAAGCATTAAGACAGGGATCAAGTGTATATCAAGATTTAATCAAACGGGGTGCAGATATTCTTTCAACGGATCACGTGAATTTAGCGGTCGAAGCTATCAAAACCATGCCTTGATTACATTACATCAGGGGCTGTAACTCCCAAAATTCCCAGGGCTTCTGCCAAAAGAGTTTTTATGGCATAAACCATTTTTAATCGTGCTTTAGAAAGGAGAAGATCGTCTGTAACAACCCGGTGCGTAGCATAAAATTTATGAAAGGTGGTAGCTAATTTTTGTAAATACGTCGTTAAATGCATGGGCTCGAGGGTCCTCCTGCAAACCTCCATCACTTCTCCAAATTCAGCAGCAACTTTTAAAACATCCAGCGTTTCAGGCTCTGATAAAAGGTGAATATCACCATCAAGATAATAATCAATACCTTTTTGCTGACTGTGTTTAAGAATATTGCTCATGCGTGCATGGGCATATTGGAGATAAAAAACTGGATTTTCATCACTCTCTTTTTGTGCCAATTCTAAGTCAAAATTTAAGTGAGCATCCATACTTCGTATGAGATAAAAATATCGAACAACATCAGGACCTACTAAATCGATTAATTCGTCTAACGTAACAAAATTGGCTTTTCGGGTGGACATTTTTACCAATTTTCCGTCGCGGGTAAGGGTCACAAATTGGTGCAAAAGGACGATAATTTTTGATGTATCGTAGCCCATGGCTTCCAATCCAGCTTTTACATCTGGATAAGTTGCATGGTGATCGGCGCCAAAAATATCAATGATCACATCAAATCCCCGAAGAAGTTTCTCACGATGATAAGCAATATCAGGAAGCCTATATGTGGGTTCTCCTGACCGTTTTACAAAAACACGATCTTTTTCAGCACCAAAAAGAGTAGCTTTAAACCAAATGGCTCCATCCTTATCGTAGAGGTATCCTTTTTTCCTGAGGATTGAAAGCACTTCATCAATTTTTCCCTCAGTATACAAATCCCTTTCATTGGTAAAAACATCATGAATAACCCCCAAACGCTTTAAGGTCTCACGAATCATGCTAAAAATTCGATCTGCAGCGAAATTTATAATGTCTTCATCCAGGGGATTCTTAGGAAGGACATTCTTTTTTTCTTTTAAATATTCTTGGGCAATCTCTTTAATGTATTCACCCTCATATCCTCCCTCGGGGATAGGATATTCCTCTCCAAGCAATTGTTTACAACGGGCATAAACAGATTCTCCAAGTCGCTGCATTTGTCGACCAGCATTGTTGAAATAGTACTCCCGTGTCACGTCGTTCCCATACCACTCAAAAATCCGAGCAATAGTGTCTCCCAATACCGCTTGCCGACCGTGTCCGATGGTTAGAGGTCCCGTTGGATTAGCACTTACAAATTCTATTTGAACCTTCTTTCCTTCACGAGTCGGTTTCATGAAATTGCTGCCTTCATTTATGAGCCTTTCTACCATCGACTGATAGAATTCATCTGCAACAAAAAAATTTATAAATCCAGGAGGAACACACTCTATTTTTTTTATGATAGATTCTTGTCGTGCTTCAATTTCTTTCCTAAGATCCTCTGCAATAAGAAGAGGATTCTTTTTTAAAACATGGGCTAGTTTTAAAGCAATATTGGTACTAACATCGCCAAATTCTGGGTTTGAGGGATGCTCAACCGTAAAATCAGAAAGTTCAAGAGACATATCCCGAAGAATTTCGGATAGGAGCGACTGAATATAGGCTATCATGGATCAACTTTCTATTTTTTCAATGTCTGCATCAGCCCAAAGTTTTTCTAAATTGTAATAACTTCTTTTGGACTGGTTAAAGATATGGCATACAACATCAATATAATCCAGGAGAATCCACTGTTGATTTTCATACCCTTCCCGGTGCCAATATTTAATGTCATATTTTAAAAGAGTCTCTTCTATTGCATCACAAATCGCTTTTACCTGCATATTACTTGTACCATGACAAATCACAAAATAATCTGTAAAGTCTGCCACTTTCTTCATATCAAGAATAACTATATCTTCTGCTTTTTTTGAGTCGGCTGCTTGACTAATAAGGTGAGCAATTTCATGAGATGTATATTTTTTCTTCTTAGTTTTTTTTATGTCTGCCAAAATCTCTTCCTTGGTTAATAAATACTTAATTCCGTATAATCATGCCCTAAGATAATCGTTAGATCACAAGGAATATCAGGGGTATATCCATCAATAAGAGGATCTGTTGTAATTCCCAGCAATTTTTTTATTTTTTCTGCTTTGTTGAAATTATCGCCATGTATATAAATAAGCGTTTTTTCGTAATTTTGATGAGGTGCGTTCCCTGTACTAATAACATCCACCCCCTCTCGGGTAAGCAGAACTTTTGTCCGAGCTGCAAGTCCTGAGACACCACAACCATTAAGGATTTCTACGCGGACATTCATGGTCTCTTTTAATTTTTCCTGATAGCTTAAAACGGCTGTGGGGATATTATCCAGACTTGTTGCGGTAAGATCTGTTTCTGCAGGAGTAAGGGTTTGCTTTTGGATTATCGAATAGAGAAAAATTATAATAACGACCATCAATCCCACAATAATTCCATTTAATAAGGGTGATGCGGACTCGTTCTTCTTTTTTTTCCCTTTTGAGGATTTTTTATGGTAAGTCGATTTTACGGCCATAGATTATATATCCTACTTGTGGTATAAGGATTGATTCCCCATGGATAATAAAAGTACGTTGGGATGTTGCTAATTCCTAAAACCAGTTTTGTTTTATCGGAAAACATATATTCCATATTGGCATTGTAGTATATAGAATTAAAATTATTTCCTAATCTTTCCATGATAGGATTGGAAGCATAAGCTTGCTGTGCAAGGATAAGATCACCATAAAACATAAGGTGAGCATTCACGGGATATATGAATTGATTGTGATAAGAAATAACAGATTCAGAACCAATGCCAGAAGAGCCGACAGACATTGAAAATGAGTGTTTCATTTGCAGTTTTTTTAAGTTTAAAAAAGCTGCTGTTTCTTGGGAATTTCTAAGACGAAGTCCCACATTATCATTATCTGGGAAAGGAGGTTTTTCAAAAATTAAAGGGTCAGCCTGAAGAGATGAAAAGCTTAAAAAAACAAAGCAAGCGATAATAAAACATCCTTTTTTCATAGCATCCTCTTTAGCTTTTCTTCAGTTTGTTTGAGTTCTTCTATCGTATTTATACCTTGAACTTCTTCCCATTGATCCGCAACTTGAAGATATATTTTTTTGTTATTGCGGACCATTATGGGCAATACATCGGGGAGATAATACTCACCCTGTGCATTCTTATTATCGACATATTTAAGATACGAAAAAAGTGGTTCTTTTTTAAAGACATAAATGCCTGAATTTATCTCTTTTATTTGGCGGATTTCAGGCGTCGCATCCTTTTCTTCGACGATATCTTTCAATGTGTTATCGTCATTACGGAGGATTCGCCCATACCCCTCGGGATTTTCCACTATCGCTGTTAACATGGTTGCATCCGCATTGTTGTCAATATGTCGCTTTATTAGCTGTTGTAATGTATGTGTTGTAAGAAGTGGTACATCACCAGACAAAATAAGAATATCGCCGTCCCACGTTTCAAAAAAAGGTTCACATTGCATAACAGCATGGGCGGTTCCCAATTGTTCTTCCTGGATTGCAAAGGTGACATCTGCATCTTTAAGACTTTCCATGACCATTTCTTTTTTATATCCAACAACAACAACAATCTTTTGAACTCCTACAGCTTTTGCCTGATCTATCACACGAGACACCATTGTTTTTCCAAGAACCTTATGCAAAACCTTGGGAAGATCAGATTTCATCCGTGTCCCTTTTCCTGCTGCCAAGATAATCGCTGCGAGGGGATGCTCCACAGTTACTCCTTTATGATTGTGTTCGTGTCATCGGTAATAATAATTTTGGGGCGATGTGCTGGTATTTCCTCTTCATCGAGTTGACAATAAGACATGATAATAATGCGATCGCCAACAACTCCCAATCGGGCAGCGGCACCGTTCAAACATACACCCTTTTTTCCTGCTTCACCTTTAATCACGTAGGTTTCAAAACGTTGCCCATTGTTGATGTTTACCACTTGAACCCATTCATATTCCAAAATATCAGCTGCTTTCATGAGTTCTTCATCCAGAGCTAAGCTACCACTATAATTAAGATTTGCATCTGTAATAACAGCCCGATGAATTTTTGATTTTAAAAATGTTCTTTTCATAATTCTTTTATAATGTTATCAATTAATCTTACGTTACCAAAAAAAACAGCCCCAGCGATAAGAAGGCGATGGGATGTTTTATCGGGAATTTCCAAATGTGGCCAGGATAAAACTTCTATGTAGTCAACCCTTACGCCGGGGATATTTTCCAATGTTTTTTTTGCTTGCTCAATCAACATTTCTTTGTTTGATAAATCTGGTAATAATTTTTTGTCAATAAGCTGAAGCTGTTCATAAAAAACGGGTGCTTTTTTTCGGTGTTCAGGCGTCAGCTGGACATTTCTTGAACTCATGGCTAAGCCATCGTGTTCCCGGATGATAGGAGATAATACAAGCCGTATATCAAAGTTCAAATCCTTTATCATTTGTTCAATGACAGCAGCTTGTTGAGCATCTTTCTGGCCAAAATAGGCTACATGGGGGTTCACAATATTAAATAATTTGCAAACAACCGTGGCAACACCTTTAAAGTGTCCAGGTCGACTTCTACCGCACAAAACATCGGTAAGTTTTTCCACAGTAACCCATGTTTTATGGTCTGATTGATAAAGCGTTTGTGGATAAAACATGATATCCACACCTATCTCTTCTGCCAATGCTTTATCGCGTTCAAAATTGATAGGATAACTTTCCAAATCATCCCTTCTGTCAAACTGAGCGGGATTTACATAGTTGGAGACCACCGTTACATCACATTCAGACACAGAAAGTCGCATTAAGTTAAGGTGTCCATCATGAAAGTATCCCATAGTAGGGACAAGTCCAATGTATTTTCTTTCCTTCCGTAAAAATTCCACACGGTTTCTGAGGGAATCAACATTCTGAATAATTTCCATTAAAAACTTTCCTCTTCAGAGGGGAAGGCACCTGATTTTACATCTTCTTGATAGTGTTTCAACGCTTCTCGAATGAATCCAGATAATTCGGTATATTTTCGGACAAATTTAGGTTTTATCTTTTCATACAATCCCAACATATCCTGCGTCACAAGAATTTGTCCATCCGTTTTATTCCCCGCCCCAATCCCAATTGTCGGAATATTCAGGCTTTGGGTCACTTCTTCAGCCAGCGTTGCTGGAATTTTTTCTAAAACAAGGGAAAATATCCCAGCATCTTGGAGAATTAAGGCATCCTCTTTTAACTGTTGAGCTTCAGCCTCCTTTTTTGCGCGGGTTTGCCAACCCCCAAAAGCATGGATAGATTGGGGTGTAAGTCCTAAATGACCCATGACAGGAATTCCTGCCTGCACACACCGTTTTACAGCGTCAACAATATATTTTCCTCCTTCAAGCTTTACAGCTTCAGCACCCCCTTCCTTAAGAAGTCTTCCTGCATTTTTAACAGCTTCTTCAGGGGAAACTTGATAGGATAAAAAAGGCATGTCTGCAACCAATAAGGCATGACGCGTCCCTCGGCGGACATATTGGGTGTGTAAAACCATTTGGTTCATCGTGACAGGAATGGTGGTGTCATATCCAGCTATAACCATCCCCAAGCTATCACCCACAAGAATAATATCCATCCATTCATCTAAAAATTCTGCAAAAAGTGCGTCATACGCCGTCAGAGCTGCAATTTTTTCCCCCTTCTTCTTCATCATTTGAAGGGTTCTGACGCTTACTTTGTCTTTTCGCTCATCGGTACCATATTCCATCGTTTGTTCAGGCTCCCTCAATTATGCCACCACCCAAAACACGTTCGCCCGCATAAAAAACAGCAGACTGACCAGGTGTTACGGCTTCTGATTCATCAATAAATTTAATACTTATTTTATCATGGCTCAACGGATTTAAGATAGCTTTCAGCTCTTTATGACGATAGCGAATTTTTACATGTGCCTCAAAAGGATAATCTGGCGGCGGAATGGATATCCAATTTAAACGCGTTACCTGTGCTGTAAATTGCTTAAGCATGTCTTTAGTCCCCACAACCACCTCATTTTTTTCAGGATGGATTCCTACAACATATACTGGATAACCTAACGATACATGAAGCCCTCGTCGTTGACCAATGGTAAAATGAAAATATCCGGGATGCTCTCCAACACGGATGCCATCGTGAGTGACAAAATAGCCTTTCCCTATAGCTTGATAGCGTTCAGGTTCATAACGGTGTAAAAAATCCCGATAATTGTTACCGGGGATGAAACAAATGTCCTGACTCTCTTCACGTTGTGCATTTTCGAGTCCAAGCTCCTTGGCCAACTCTTTGATATGTTCTTTTGTAAAATTCCCTAAAGGAAAAAGAGTCCGCTTAAGCTGATCCTGGGTTAACTGCCATAAATAATAGGACTGATCTTTGGTACGATCTTTTCCTTTTAAAAGTTCATAACGGCCTGTTTTACTGTTTTTTTGGATTCGAGCATAGTGCCCCGTTGCAATATAAAATACGCCTTCATCATCGGCTTTTTTTAACAGTTCATCCCATTTGACATACCGATTGCATTCTACGCACGGATTTGGTGTATGTCCCTGAAAATATTCGTGGACAAAAGGTTGAATAACTTTTTCATTAAAAGTATCACTCCTAACAAGAGTTTCATGGGGAATATTAAAAAAGTTGCAAATACGTTGTGCCTGTTCTACATGATCTTTTGGATGAATTGTCTTACCAAAAAGTGGAATTAATAAATCGGACAGGGATAGGGTAATCCCTTTTACATCATATCCTGCTTTCTGTAGAAGATACGCGGCTATGGAACTATCGACACCCCCGCTCATCCCTACTAACACCTGATTTTTATCGGATTTATCGGAAAAATTCTTATTCAATACTTATTACCTGTATATAAATTCGTCGATTTCGTGGATGATTATCATGATCAATGACAATCATTTGTTGCCAGGTTCTCAAAGGGAGATCCCCATGGTAAAAGAAAAACTTCAACATAATCCTATCCATGTTGTGCACAGATAGGAAAACCACTTGTCATTACCCCATGTTTCAGAATGGCAGGAGTGAACAGTTTTTGGGATTAATGTATCCACCATATCCTTTGTATCCTGAACATGTACCAACTCAAATTCAATGCTGCTGACCGAAGCTATGGAGTCAATAATGAATACATAGGTAAATCTTTCATGAATTTTGCTCTTTTTTGCAATATGCCAAACCACTTCTGAAATATCCAAAATGTCACTGAATTTATGAATCGAATGGCTTATTTTTTCATCATAATCGTTCATCTATCCTCCGTGGGATAATCTGAAAAAAGTCTCTTCCAATGGCAAGCTCAATTATTTTTTTCTTTTTTGTTCCGCAGATTGATCTGAAAAAGTAATCCTATGCTAATAAGGAGAAGTCCAGCAAGACTTGAACGATGGATTGTTTCTCCTAAGATTGTATGAATATAGATAAGGGAAAGAAAGGGGGAGAGATAGATAACGTTGGAAATTATTGCTACAGAATGGGTTTTTTCGAGTGCTTTTTGCCACACTAAAAAGGGAAGACTCATTTCAAAGAGTCCCACATAAATGCCACCAAGCCATGCCTTAGGAGATGTAGGGATAAGGGAGAATCCTCCCACTGCCAAAAGTATCATGACACAAGAAGCACTTGTAAAAAAAAGTCCCATCCGTAAAACGCTGGGAAGAGGATTGGAGGATTGAACCATCCAGAAAGTCGTCCACAAAAGGGCAGAACCAAATGCAAGAAAAGATCCCCAACCATCATCAATTCCTCTCAAACGAAACGTTCCTTGTGTAATAACCACGACAGCGCCTGTCAGACTTACAAATAAAAAAAGAATTCGATAAAAATTTACAGGTTCCCGATTTAAAATCATGGCTGCTATGGCCATAAAAACAGGCCAAGTAAAATTGATAATTTGTGCCGATTGGGCGGGAAGTCGATCATAGGCAATAAATAAAACAGTATAATATAACAAAGGCATTAAAAGTCCTGTCCCCAACGCCTGGTAGATGCCCTTTTTTTCAATTTTTTTATTTCGGGATGTCATAAAGCCAGTAGGTGTTAAAATGAGAGCAGCTGTAATGACTGAGACAAACAAGAGTTGATAGGGGGTACAAAATTGAAGGGTAAGTTTAAATGCGGTGGCAACAGTAGACCACATAAGAAGAGCCAATCCTGCCAAAAGCATGGCTTGTTGTGTCTCTTTATCCATATAAAAATTTAGAAAAGCTTTTTCACATTCCAAACAGCTTGAGATAAGGGATAAAAAAGGTTTAACTTTTAAATAAGATGATGAGAGGGACTTATGAAAAGCGTAAAAGAACGTATTGAAGAATTAACGCGTGAAATCAATGAACACAATTATCGGTATTACGTGTTGGACGATCCTATTATTTCTGATGCAGAATATGATCGATTATTTCGAGAACTTGTAGAATTAGAAAAAAAATATCCGCAGTATCGGCAACCTGATTCACCTACTCAGCGAATTGGTGCAGAGCCCTTGGAGGCATTCAGAACTATTGTCCATAGAACACCTATGCTGAGTCTTGAAAATGCCATGAACGAAATGGAATTAAGGGAATTTATCCGGCGGGTAAAAAAAGAGCTCGGTAACAACACGTCAGTCACCTGGGTGGGGGAGCCAAAGCTGGATGGTTTGGGTGTAGAACTCATTTATGAAAAGGGAATTTTTACTGCCGGTGCTACCCGGGGAGATGGGTATCGGGGTGAAGATATTACGCAAAATTTAAAAACAATTCGACAAGTGCCTTTAAAACTACGGGGTGAAAATATTCCAGAGATTGTAGAAGTACGGGGTGAAGTAATTCTTTCTCATAAAAATTTTGAGAAACTGAACCAAGAACGCGAAAAAGCTGGAGAACCTCTTTTTGCAAATCCTCGAAATGCTGCAGCAGGATCTTTGCGACAATTGGACCCATCTGTAACGGCAAAACGGCCCCTGGAAATTTTTATTTATTCCCCAGGCGAAATTACAGGAATGACCTTTGAAACCCACTGGGATTTTTTGGAACAATTGAAAAAATGGGGATTCCGCGTCAATCCCTATGCTTGCTTATTAACACACGATGAGGAAATTATAACCTATTACAACCAAATGGAAAAAGAACGGGATTCTCTTGACTATGATATTGATGGTGTGGTAATAAAAGTTAACGAAATAGCGCTTCAAGAAAAATTAGGTATGCGAACACGAACACCTCGGTGGGCAATTGCTGGAAAATTTAAAGCGCGTCAAGAAACAACGCGTATTATCGATATTGAAGCAAGTGTTGGAAGAACAGGAGTAATTACCCCTGTTGCTATTTTGGAACCTGTTGAAATTGGTGGAGCCGTCGTCAGTCGTGCAACGCTTCACAATCAGGATGAAATTGATCGCAAAGACATTCGCATAGGGGATACAGTGATTGTTGAACGGGCTGGCGATGTTATTCCCAAGATAATAAAAGTTATTTCTGAAAAAAGACCCAAAAACAGTAAACCCTATCATTTGCCAGAAAGATGCCCCGTTTGTGGAAGCAAAACATTGCGCCTTGAAAAGAATGTGGCCATTCGATGCACGAATATATCGTGTCCTGCCCAACTAAAAGCCAGTATCGAACACTTTGCGTCAAGAAAAGGGATGGATATTGAAGGACTTGGTGAAAAAATTATTGATCAACTTATTCGTGGAAATCTTATTAAATCGCCCGCTGATCTCTATAGACTGAAAAAAGAAGAGCTATGTGCCTTGGAGCGTTTTGGTGAAAAATCTGCAACAAATTTGCTTAAATCGATTGAACAATCAAAATCACGACCCTTACCTGCAGTTATTTATGCCCTGGGAATTCCAAATACAGGAGAATATTTGAGTCGAATATTAGCAGAGCATTTTAGTTCCCTTGATAGACTTATGAATGCTTCCCGGGATGAGCTTGATACGATTGAAGGCATTGGTCCTATAGTGGCTGAGGGAATTGTTACATATTTTTCTGATGAAAGAAATCGAGAATTGATAAAAGCATTACAAGCTGTGGGGATTAATCCAAAGATAGAAAAGCAACAAAAAGTGCCTCAGATTTTTGAAGGAAAAACAGTGGTATTTACGGGGACACTTACAAAATTTACCCGTGATGAGGCAAAGGAGCTTGTTAGGACTCGTGGTGGAAATGCAACAGAAAGTGTGAGCCGAAAAACAGATTTTGTTGTTGCCGGACCTGGAGCAGGTTCAAAATTGGATAAAGCCAAAGAACTGGGAATAAAAATTCTTACAGAAGAGGAGTTTCTGACCATGTTAAATAATAAAAAAGAAATTAGCACCCAAAAGAAATAGAACTCCCTATTTTACCATGAAAATGTAAGAAATAATGTGCAGAAATCTGATGTTGTATTGCCATCGTTGGATGCTTGGCCGGGTTTTCCAGATAATCCTCGTCTTTGGTGATGGCGAGAATTTTACAAACCGGCATAATCTTCATCTGTTATCCAATTTAACGGATTGTTGATGATGTATTCCCGAATGCGTTTTAATTCATTTTGATTTCGGATAATATGTTCATAATAATTGCGTTACCATAATTTACCGGTGAATGGTATCCATCCCAGGTATTTGGCACCATCCGTATATCGTTTTGTCGTCATGGTTTTGTAACGATGCACAATACCGGGCAATGTCATCGTAGGGGCAACCCCCCGTGGTTGCCCTATTTCAGGATAGACACAGGGACCTGTTTCATTTCATCCGTTTTCCAATTTAACGGGTTGTTGATGATGTATTCCCGAATGCGTTTTAATTCATTTTGATTTCGGATAATATGTTCATAATAATTGCGTTACCATAATTTACCGGTGAATGGTATCCATCCCAGGTATTTGGCACCATCCGTAT
>JAQUPD010000001.1:0-11013 GCA_028716785.1 Fidelibacterota bacterium | reverse complement strand
ATCGTTTTGTCGTCATGGTTTTGTAACGATGCACAATACCGGGCAATGTCATCGTAGGGGCAACCCCCTGTGGTTGCCCTATTTCAGGATATACACAGGGACCTATTTCAGGACAGGCACGCGGACCTATTTCAGGATAGACACGCGGACCTATTTCAGGATAGACACGCGGACCTGTTTCAGGATAGACACGGGGATCTATTTCAGGACAGGCATGGGGATCTATTTCATGACAGACATGCGGACCTATTTCAGGATAGACACGCGGACCTGTTTCAGGGCAACCACAGGGGGTTGCCCCTACGATGATGATAATCCCATGGATATGGTTGGGCATAACGACGTATGCATCCACATCGATACCTGTGTAATACGACGGGATTTCATCCCATACGGTTTGCACCATCTGTCCCGCATTATTCAAAATCATTTTCCCATTCACAATTTTCCCAAACAAATATTCCCGGTTTTGTGTACATATGGTGATAAAATATGCCCAGGGCTGGAATAATAGAATCCTTTTAAACGAATAGATCGGCGATGATATTTATTGGAATTAAATGTCACGGTTTACTGAATTTTACTAAATGGTGCGTTACTTTTTAATTATTATGCAAATCCGATTAAACGCTTCTATCCAAGATTATCAATCAAAAGAGAAAAGAGAAAATGTGATGGAATAGAAATGACTTAATTAATATAAATCTGTGATGTCTTTATTAAGTCTTCTGCTAAAAACTCTGAATTCATCAAATTTTAAGGTGTCATCACTTTTAAAGTCAATCCATAATAAGTTTTTTACCTGCAAATGTCGGAATTGTTTTTTAGTAGCTCCAGATGAAAGATGTGATAAAATAGCAGGGTGGACTGTAATCCGAATAAATTTATCTTTTGTATGTAATCTATAACGTCGAATCCAGTTGTCAATTTTTGAAATCACGCTCTCTTTAGAAGGAATTCGACCCGTGCCGTGACACATAGGGCATTCTTCTGAGGTGCTAAAAAACAGGGAGGTGCGAACACGTTGGCGGGTCATTTCAACTAAACCAAATTCAGATACATCAGAAATTGAAACTTTTGCCCGATCTTTTTGCAATTCCTTCCGAAAATACTCTACGAGTTTTTTTCGATTTTCACGATCCTCCATGTCTATAAAATCAATGATAATAAGTCCGCCAATATCTCGCAATCGCAATTGACGGGCAATTTCTGTGGCTGCTTCCATGTTGATGCGGAGATTATTACTTTCTTGACTCTTTTTTCCAATAAATTTTCCACTGTTTACATCAATCGATACCAATGCCTCTGTGTGTTCAATAATGATATATCCCCCACCTCGCAACCAAATTCGTCGACTTAAAGAGCGTTCAATTTGTTTTGATATGTTATGAATTTCAAAAATTGAACCATTTTTGTGAAAAAAAATCCTATCTTCCAAATTTGGAGCCACTTGATGTGCATAATTTTGAATCTTTCTGAACATTTTTTTGCTGTCTACCAAGACCCGGCTTACTTCATTGGTAAAAAGATCACGAATGACGGATGATGTAATTTCCATATCCCGATAAACAAGAGAGGGTGGACTGCTTTGCTTTAGATTTTTTTGCAACTCCTGCCATTTATCTATCAAATAATCCATATCCCGCTTTAAATCTTCATCAGTTTTATCCTCAGCAACAGTCCGAACAATAAGTCCAAATCCTTCAGGTTTGATAGAACGTGCTATCGTTTTTAGTTCTTTGCGACGGGCATAAGATTGGATTTTTTTTGAAATTCCTATGTAATTTGCGTAGGGAACTAATACTAAAAATCTTCCAGGAATGGAAATGTTTGTCGTAACACGAGGCCCCTTTTCACCCCAAGAATCTTTTGTAACCTGAACAAGAATTGGATCGCCAATTTTTAATTTTTCGGGAGATTGAACGGGAATGGGAATTTCTCCCTCTTCTTTTTCATCAGCATCCAAAATAGTTGGAAGTTGTTCGTTATGACCAATTTCCGAGAAGGGCAGAAAAGCATTTACTTTTTGTCCAATATTGATAAACGCTGCTCGCATTCCAGGAATTACGTTCTGAACAACACCATTATAAATGTTTCCAACACTACTTTTTTCTTCCGGTGTCTCAATGTACAACTCTACCAAATTTCCATCTTCCGTGATAGCTATCCGCGTCTCCGTAGCTGTTTCGTTAATATAAATCTCTTTGTTCATCTAAAAGCTCCACTTTAGCGCTCTTTTAACACGTCATTCTCTATTAATCCAGTTTTTAACCGGTGCCCCTCATAAGGAGGGATACATTCTTCAAAAAAAAGATGCAAAAATTCATCCACCCTTCCCGTTTCTCCCTTTTTTATAAGAAACCGAACTGTGACAGATTGGCGTGTTTTATTTAGTGTATAAAAATCCACAAAAGGTTTTAAATCAATGGTTTTCTTTCCTTTTTTAGGATGTTGTCGCGTAATCCACCAGTGATCTTGCTTTTTGAGGTTGTCCAATTTTTTTGCTATGCCCTGAAAATCCACAGGAGTTAAAAAAAGAATGTCATAGTCAAAATATGCCGTATATTCCATAATTGAGGGGATATCAGATCCAACATTCCATTCATCTAATATACGCAATCCCAGAGGAAAAACGGAATTAAGCTTTTCCTTCAGGTTCATTACGGGGGCATTAAAAGAGATATCTATAAATTCTGAATACGCCTCAAATCCTAAGGGGATGGGATATCCCAGAGAAATTTTAGGACGTGGATTAAATCCTTCTGAAAAACGTACAGGAAGATGAAGCACATTTAAAGATCTGCGAAGTAAACGAAGTAAGTCTTGATGCCCTATATAGCGCAAGCGACCTGTTTTGCTAAATTCAAGTCGCATAATATATTTATCGCTTCCTTGGTGGGATATTTGGGGCAGAGATGGGTTTGAGGAGAATTCATCAGGAGGGCTGAACAGGCTCGACGATCCTGCTTTTACCGTTCGCATTCGGAGTTCTTTAAAGTCACATACTTCACAACCGGTACACCCATTCCGACAATCCTGCGTTATCTCAGCTTGAAGGGCTTTTTCTCGCTCTTTTAATAAATAAGTCTCACTTACCCCTGAATCAATATGTGCCCAGGGAAGAGGACTTTCTGGATCAAGGGGATTAATATAGGTATCAATAGGAATATGGCACGCTTCGAAAGCATCTATCCAACGGTGAAACTCAAAATATTCCTGCCACGCATCAAAACGAGCACCTTTTTCCCAGACGTTATAAATCACATACGCCGTTTGTCGATCTCCCCGGGCTAAAAGGCCTTCAATAAGCGTGTAATGAGGATCCCGAGACATTATTTTTACACCGGGTAAACGCACCTTTTGTTTTATATAATCAATGCGTGCCTGGAGTTCAGAGGGATGAATTTGAGCTTCCCATTGAAAAGGAGTGGCTGGCTTAGGAATAAAACTGGAGAGAGTTATATGAATATTGATATTTTTAAAAGAACGACCGATTTTATATAAGGAATAGATGAGACGAACGATACCCTCTAAATCATCATACGTTTCGGTGGGCAATCCAACCATAAAATAAAACTTGACTGTTTTCCATCCTCTTTCTAAAGCAAGGGTAAAAGCAGAAAAAAGTTGTTCATCTGTGATATTTTTGTTGATGACCCGACGCAATCGCTCTGTTCCTGCTTCTGGCGCAAAGGTAAGCCCTGATCGCCGCCCGCTTAAGGCGGCATCTAAAAGATTAGGATTAATAGAATCCAACCGAAGCGAAGGGAAACTCATAGAAACATGACAAGCTTGAATTACAGGCAAAAGTTTTTTTATGACAGATTCAAGGTCTGAGTAATCTGAAGTCGATAAACTTAAGAGAGACATTTCTTCATATCCAGTATTTTGGAGTGTATGAATAGCTTGCTGGAAAAGATCTTCTGGATGTCGCTCACGAACAGGGCGATAAATCATCCCTGCCTGACAAAAACGACATCCTTCTGTACATCCCCGCTGAATTTCCAGGGCAAATCTGTCATGAGTTATCTCTATGAGGGGAATTAGTGGCTTTTCCGGATAATACTCGGGTCGAAGCTCTGTTACTTTATGAGCACGGACTTGATAAGGCTTTTTATCCCAAACCACTGGGATATAAAAGGATGAATTTTTTTTGACAAGGGTGTTTAATAACGTGTTGCGGGACCATTTTTTTCTCTTTCCTTCCGAAATGATTTTTAGAAAGGGAAGAATAATATCTTCGGCATCACCAATCACAAAAAGATCAATAAAAGGTGCAAGAGGCTCGGGATTGAAAGAACACGATCCACCTGCAATAATGAGTGGAAATTTCTCATCCCGCATGTCTGAAAAAAGCGGTATCATGGAAAGATCTAACATGTTCAGAATGTTGGTATAGGTCATTTCATATTGGAGAGTAAATCCCAAAACATCAAAATCACAAAGGGCTCGTTGGTTTTCTAAAGAAAAAAGAGGAATTTTTTCCTTCCGCATAACAGCTTCCATGTCAGTCCATGGGGCATAAACCCTTTCTGCGGCAAAGGTATCAACACTGTTTATAAGATGATATAATTCCTGAAAACCCTGAAAAGCCATCCCCACTTCATAAACGTCTGGATACGCCAAACAACAGGTTACATCCATTTTATCAGGATCTTTTTTTATGAGATTAAATTCATTTCCAACATATCTTCCTGGCTTTTGAACTTGCATAAGGAGGGTGTGAAGAATTTCTTTATTGAGAATTTCCATAGAATTAAAAAATACTGAAACACTATATCATTGACAATCAATATTTAAAAACAACTATGACGATAAGTATGATTATAATCTAAAAATTTATTAGAATTAAATTGCAGTTGATTTTTTAAATTCTTAAACTACTTTATCATTAAAGATAGAATAAAAAAGGAGGTTAGAATGGCTGTTATTATTGATCATGATATATGTGAAGGGCATGGAGACTGTATTGAGGTATGTCCTACTGAATCCCTAAGTTTAAATGAAAACAATAAAGCTATTTGTGATGAAGACACGTGCATTGATTGTCTGGCATGTATTTCCGCATGTCCTGTAGGAGCAATTAGCGAAGGTGAATAGAAAATCTCACAATCTTTTTTAAAAAGGGATGGTAGCATCCCTTTTTTATTTCATGCTATTTTTATTCAACGAGATAATTGTCTATATTTAAACACGTAAAAAGGAGTAATATTTGAAGAAAGAAGAAATCTTTGATATAATAAAAACGGTTAAGTATCCAGGTTTTTCTAGAAATATCGTTGATTTTGGAATGGTAAAGGATATTGAAAAGCGAGCAGATGGGTGGAGTATTCGACTTAAAGTGATTTCTCAGGATGAACAAAAGCTTGAAAACCTCCGACAGCAGGTAATTAAAGCTATGTCAGAAAAAGGAGAATCTGTTTCACAGGTCGTCATTGATACGGCATCATCTCAACAAGAACGTCACCAAAACGCTGGTGAACCCAAGGAGAAAAATCCTTTTGATGATCAAAAGCAGTTTGAATATGCTGATAACGTGGTTGCAATTGCCAGTGGGAAGGGGGGTGTTGGGAAATCAACGATTGCTGCAAATTTATCCTTGGCTCTTGCAAAACAGGGAAAGACTGTTGGGCTTCTTGATTTGGATGTTTATGGTCCCAGTATACCAACTCTTTTTGGTGTTACACATGTGCCTCAATCTGACGATGATCACACGATTTATCCCGCAGAAAAATATGGCATTCAAGTCTTATCATTGGGATTTTTTATTGAGCAAGATTCTCCCGTTATCTGGCGTGGCCCGTTAGTGATGAAGTTGGTAACCCAATTTCTCAATGATGTTGTTTGGAAACCCATGGACATTTTGGTCATTGATCTTCCTCCCGGGACAGGAGATGTTCAACTTTCACTGGTTCAGCAACTTAAATTAGATGGTGCAATTATTATTACAACTCCTCAGGATCTTGCTTTGGCGGATGTTAAACGCAGTGCAAATATGTTTGGAAAAGTGAATACGCCAATTCTGGGTATCATTGAAAATATGAGCTATTTTAAGTGTCCTAGCTGTGGGAAAGAAAGCTATATCTTTGGCAAAGGTGGTGGAGAACGGGAAAGCCAACGCTTAAATGTCCCCCTTTTGGGGCGCCTTCCTCTGGATGAATCGATAATGATGGCTTCGGATACAGGATGCCCTATCGTAGAATCCTTAGCTGATTCTCCCTCTGCTAAAATTTTTGGGGAAATTGCAACTTCTTTAATAAAAAGTTTTCAAACCAATAAGGACAAAAAGCAATGGGAACCATAACACCAGAAAAAGTACAAGAAATATTAAAAACATGTTACGACCCTGAGATTCCCGTAAGTATTTTCGATTTAGGATTGGTTTACAATATTGAAATTCAAGGAAGTGTTGTCAATATTGTGATGACGCTAACAGCACGGGGATGTCCCATGAGTCATAATATCGCGGCGTATGTAAAAAATAAACTAGAAGAACATCCCGAGATTTCCCATGCTCATGTTGAAATTGTATGGGATCCTCAATGGACACCGGAAATGATTTCTCCGGAAGGCCGACGGATTCTTGGTATGGATTAAAATGGCTGATCATTCCATTAAAAAAAATCAAAAACAAACGCCCCCCTTAATCCAATGGGATCATAAGATTTTTAGGGTCTATTCCCATAGTCCCGATTTTGATAGGCTTACTATTGATATGGATTCTGAACGTATTGATCATATTTTTATTGACGACATAAATGAAGAAGTTGAAGAATTAAGTCTGGAAGGATGGCGATATATTACGGGTTTTGCCCTTGACGATAATTCTTTCTATCTCATGTACAAAAGACCTTCCCGGATAAAAAAAGAGTGAACAAATCCCCTCTGGTAACGTAGAATTGAGGTATTCCAGCTTGACTTTCGTAAGGCTGAAAAGTAATTTTCTTTTCTTAAAACATGAGGTATGATTGGCGTCGACGTTTAACATTGAAACCATGAAAAAACATCCAAGAGTGCCAAAGCATGTGGCAGTGATTATGGATGGAAATGGTCGGTGGGCAAAAGAGAGGGGACTTCCCCGAATTTCCGGACATATAGAGGGGATCAACTCGGTTAGAGATGTCGTAAAAGCTGCTCATGAAGTGGGAGTAAAGTATCTTACTCTTTATACCTTCTCAAAAGAAAACTGGAATCGCCCTGCATCTGAAGTGTCTGCACTGATGTCGCTCCTTGTAAAAACATTACATGAAGAAATTTCAGAATTAAACCGGAACAATGTCCGTTTTAATGTCATTGGATGTATCAATGATTTGCCAGATGAAACTGCAAAACAGATGCTTGAAGGAATTGAGCTGACAAAAAATAACACAGGATTAACCTTGACACTTGCTTTGAGCTATGGGAGTCGGTTTGAAATTTCAGAAGCGGTTCGTTCACTTTGTTGGGACGTTTTCAAAGGGACACTTTTACCCCAAGATGTTAATGAAACACTCATCTCTTCCCGCCTTTATACAGCTGATATGCCAGACCCTGATTTGCTTATTCGAACTGGCGGGGAAATGCGTTTTAGCAATTTTCTCCTTTGGCAAAGTGCCTATGCTGAATTTTATGTAACCCAAACCTATTGGCCAGATTTTAGAAAAAATGATTTTTTTGAAGCTATACAGAGCTATCTCTCACGAGAACGTCGCTTTGGTAAAGTTAGTGAACAATTGAACAAATAGGTGCTTGTGAAACGAAAAATTACTCTCCTACCTTTGATGATCCTTTTTTTTTCAACACTTACCTTTGCTCAGGTGGAATCCATAAAGGTCTTGAATGTAACCGTTATTGGCAATAAAACCGCTTCTGAAACAATTATAAAAGTTAATTCAGGTTTTATTGAGGGAGCTGTTTTGAACGGTGTGCAAATTCAAGATGGCATTAAAAAACTTTGGCGCATGAGACTTTTTAGTGATATTAAGATCTATGTGGATAAAGAAACACCCGATGGTGTTTATCTTATTGTCAGCGTTGAAGAATATCCCCGCTTGAATAAGGTCATATATCAAGGAAATGAAAAGATCAAAACAAAGGATATCCAAAAAGATATTATTTTTATTCCCGGACAAGTCATTACTCCTCATGTTATTAATAAAGCTGTTCGAGATTTGCAAAAAATGTATGATGAAAAAGGATATTTTAATGCAAAAATCGATGTTTCTACGCATCCGGCTGAAGAGAAAGAAGATAATATCGATTTAGACATAAAAATTAATGAGGGGAAAAAGGTACGTATTCGGGATATAGATTTTATCGGGAATGAGAATTTTAGCGATTGGACACTTCAGCGACAGATGAAAGAAATAAAAGCGCGTAAATGGTATCGTTTTTATGTTTCTGGAAAATTTGATGAAGAAAAATTTGAAGAGGATAAGCAAAATATTCTAACATTTTATCGGGATCATGGTTATCGTGATGCCCGTATTCTTGGATCACAATTAAAATTTAATGAAGATACTACCCGTATCACGCTTGAAATTGTCTTGGAAGAGGGGAATCCTTACTACTATGGTGATATAAGTTTAGAAGGTAATAAAATTTTTACGACGGATTTTTTTCTGAAAAGTCTCGAAAGTGTAGGTATTGCAAAAGGGCAACCTTTCAGTGAAAAGGATTTTGAACTGGGGGTGGATTTGAGAGTTCGAAGCCCCTATATGGATAACGGATACCTTTATGCCCAAATTATTCCTGAACTTACTCCCCGAGATAAAGATACTCTTGATGTCCATATTATTATTCAAGAAAATGAAAAAGTCTATATTCGTCGCGTGAATATTGTGGGAAACGATCGAACGCGAGATCATGTAATCCGCAGAGAAATGAGGGTTTTCCCAGGGGATGTGTTTAATCGTGAAGCCCTTATTCGATCTCAAAGCGATATTTTCCGACTAAATTATTTCAGTAATGTTATGCCCGATATTATTCCTGTGGATGATAAACACGTGGATCTTGAAATAAGTGTTGAAGAAAAGTCCAGCGATCGCGCTAATTTGGCCATGGGGTATAGTGAACTGGATGGACTTATTGGCAGTGTTGGCATTGATATTATGAATCTCATGGGTCGCGGACAGCAGTTATCTGTGGAATATCAACGTGGTGATTCCTATGACTATTTGAATTTTGGTTTTTACGAACCATGGCTTATGGGACGTCCTAATTCTGTAGGCATTAATTTTTACTATTCCGACAGAGGCGCCTCCCGTTACTATACATATCCTTACGATATCAATGTTATTGGTGTTTCTCTCCGTTTTGGCCGACGATTCCGTTGGCCTGATAGCTATTTTTATGGCAATTGGAGTTTTAATATAGCACGGAAAATATATACAAACATTGAAGATCAGAATACATTTTTATATCATAATCCTACTGGACTGAAAAAAACACGGGGAAATAGCATTGTTCAAACAATTTCCCGCGATAGCAGGAACAGACCTGAATTTCCCACAGAAGGTTCAGCAGTCAGTTTAAGTACAAAACTTTCAGGGGGACTCTTGGGAGGTCATGAAGAATTTGTTAAAAATATTTTTGAAATTAAGTGGTGGACTCCCATTGTTTGGAAACTGGTACTCTATCAAAACCTTGAGGTTGGAAATATAAATTCCTTTGGAAAATTTGCTGTAATTCCTTACGATGAAAGGTTTTATATGGGAGGTGCTGGAATGGTAAGCTATACAACGCCTCTAAGGGGTTATGAAGATCGAACCGTTGGCCCTGTAAAAAGTGCCAGCTATATGCTAGGCGGAAAGGCCTTGGCGAAATATTCGCTCGAGTTACGTATACCTATTTCCGATAATCCAACTATGTATATTTTTGGTTTTGGTGAAACAGGACAGGTTTGGAATGAATACAATGAAATAAAAATGGATCGGATGGTTCGAAGTGCAGGTGTTGGCGCGCGTATCTTTATGCCAATGATTGGCATGCTTGGTTTTGATGTTGGATATGGCTTTGATAATCCTTATGATCCAGAGGGCAAACCCTATGGATGGAAAACACATTTTGTCTTTGGGATGCCCTTCTAAAATGAAATAAATTATAGAAGAAAAAGAAAGGATTTCAGGGTGAAAAGCTCGACAATTATTTTGACTGTTGCCCTTTTGTTGGCGAGTACTGTCGGATTGCAAGCACAATCCAAAATCGGATACATTAATTCTGAAAAAATTCTAAGAGAATATGATGAAGCTGCAGATGCCCTCGCTAAACTTGAAGCAGAAAGTCAACGCATGGAAGAAGATTTTTATAAGTTGCAACAAAAAGGTCAGGAACTTTTAGATGAATATGAAAGCAAACGCTTTGTCGCAACGGAGGCATGGAAAACACAAAAACAGCAGGAAATTCAAAAAATTCAGGAAGAACTTCAAAATTATCAAATGAAATACTTTGGTCCTGACGGCGAAATTTATGCAAAACAAGATGAATATTTGGGCCCAGTCATGGATAAAATTAACACGGCTATTCAGCGTGTGGGTATTGATGGCGGCTATGATTTTATTATTGATGCATCCAAAGGAACTCTTGTCTTTGCTGATGATAAACATGATTTAACAAACACTGTTTTATACGAGTTGCGAAAATCTCAAAAAAAATAGTCGACGATGCCATCTGAATGGACTCTTTCGGAAATTTCTTCATTCCTAAATGCTTCATGGGAAGGTGATGGGAACGTGAAAATTACGGGTATCCGGGAAATTCAATATGCCGAGCCTGGTGATCTGACGTTTGTTGCTAATCCTATCTATGAAAAATATTTAAACACAACAAATGCTTCAGCTGTGATTGTTTACCACAATCTTTCAACAGATTTCCCGAACCTTATCCGTGTGAAAGATCCCCAGGAAGCCATGGGACGATTGATTCCTCTCTTTTTAAAAGAACGAGGCCTTCAAGAATCTGAACGAGGGATTCATGAAACAGCGATTATTCATGAAACCGCTATTATTGGTGAAAATGTTCATATTGGTCCCTATT